>SFDE01000001.1 GCA_004558805.1 Faecalibacterium prausnitzii
TTCTATCCACGCCCTCCGTGAGGAGGGCGACGTGTATCGCTGTTATAGGCATCCTCCGATACCTTATTTCTATCCACGCCCTCCGTGAGGAGGGCGACCAGCTGCACGAGAGATAGATCTGCAGGCGTGCAAATTTCTATCCACGCCCTCCGTGAGGAGGGCGACATTACCAGTACGAGCATACGTAAAAATCTGGAACATTTCTATCCACGCCCTCCGTGAGGAGGGCGACGATTACATGGGAGTTCCGACTAAAATCGTAAAAATTTCTATCCACGCCCTCCGTGAGGAGGGCGACCCTCCGCTGCAATGGGGGTAGTGCCCGCCGGATCATTTCTATCCACGCCCTCCGTGAGGAGGGCGACTTGGCACAGATCGCATCCATGGTGGCGTCTGCCTATTTCTATCCACGCCCTCCGTGAGGAGGGCGACGTACGTCAGAGAGCCAAGCCGCATAGGGTGCGTCAATTTCTATCCACGCCCTCCGTGAGGAGGGCGACGATCAGTAAACGCAACGACCATAAATGAGCTGCGATTTCTATCCACGCCCTCCGTGAGGAGGGCGACCTCTACAGCGTGCCGGGGCTGTATAAACTGTAAGATTTCTATCCACGCCCTCCGTGAGGAGGGCGACCAAGAAGAGCTGATAAAAAAATACAAAATAATCATTTCTATCCACGCCCTCCGTGAGGAGGGCGACCGGACAGCAGGGGACAGACGATACACCTATCGGCATTTCTATCCACGCCCTCCGTGAGGAGGGCGACTAGGCACAGTGCTGTAATTGTCGGCGTAGTGCCAGATTTCTATCCACGCCCTCCGTGAGGAGGGCGACTAACGCCGAAGACAAAGAAGTCTTTGGATACCAAATTTCTATCCACGCCCTCCGTGAGGAGGGCGACCCATCGTCTGAGTAGACTCTTGCCTGATCATCTGTATTTCTATCCACGCCCTCCGTGAGGAGGGCGACCTTGTCTCGATAGAGACGAAATTGCCCACTATCTATTTCTATCCACGCCCTCCGTGAGGAGGGCGACATGGATGGCAGGGTTATTGGTGAGTTTACCTGCGACATTTCTATCCACGCCCTCCGTGAGGAGGGCGACCCTTAACCGGAGGGAATCCGTGGGCTATACATAACCATTTCTATCCACGCCCTCCGTGAGGAGGGCGACATTCACCCCCATCTTCATTTTTCCAACACTCGACATTTCTATCCACGCCCTCCGTGAGGAGGGCGACAGCGCAACGTAGCTACAAAGTTTCGCGCCCTGATATTTCTATCCACGCCCTCCGTGAGGAGGGCGACTGCTGCTGCATCTGCATGGCAAACAACTGCTGCATATTTCTATCCACGCCCTCCGTGAGGAGGGCGACCCAAAACATAGATCCCGTGTGGGTATTCTTTTGCATTTCTATCCACGCCCTCCGTGAGGAGGGCGACGCTGCACGCCGTTGACAAGCTGCGCCTGCTGGTAATTTCTATCCACGCCCTCCGTGAGGAGGGCGACAGGGATGGCGATGTTGCCGCCAAAGCTCACTTTATTTCTATCCACGCCCTCCGTGAGGAGGGCGACCGGGCTGCTGCCGTGGTTGCCCTTCAATATGAAGAATTTCTATCCACGCCCTCCGTGAGGAGGGCGACTCGTTGTTTTCGTCCCATCTCGTTAAATTTTCGAGATTTCTATCCACGCCCTCCGTGAGGAGGGCGACAGGTTGATTGCTTTCGTTTTTCTCGCTGTGACGTTATTTCTATCCACGCCCTCCGTGAGGAGGGCGACCGAAGGAGAAAGAAAGAAAGAGAGAGAGGAAAAAGATTTCTATCCACGCCCTCCGTGAGGAGGGCGACTCAGGCTGTTGTGCTGCAGCATCATTTTCCGTCATTTCTATCCACGCCCTCCGTGAGGAGGGCGACGGCGTTCATAACACCAGATACCGGGTAAAGTAAATTTCTATCCACGCCCTCCGTGAGGAGGGCGACCACAGGGCAATGTAGGCATCTATTCACCCATCAAGATTTCTATCCACGCCCTCCGTGAGGAGGGCGACTTCTTCTGTGCGACCTTGGTTCCAAAATTGTGTACCATTTCTATCCACGCCCTCCGTGAGGAGGGCGACCGAGACCAGACGATTCTCACAACGTTCGACAGCGATTTCTATCCACGCCCTCCGTGAGGAGGGCGACCGGCGGTGTGGACAATGCCATGCAGGCGTTTGTATTTCTATCCACGCCCTCCGTGAGGAGGGCGACGAGACCCTGAACGGTGCCAGTGCGGTGCAGATCGATTTCTATCCACGCCCTCCGTGAGGAGGGCGACGTGGCAAAACAGCGAAGCCTTCCAAAAAGGAATCATTTCTATCCACGCCCTCCGTGAGGAGGGCGACCGAGAAATGCTTGACCAACGAGGCCGCAACTTGTATTTCTATCCACGCCCTCCGTGAGGAGGGCGACTCGACCGCATACACCGGGGGCTCAACAACCTAGCATTTCTATCCACGCCCTCCGTGAGGAGGGCGACTCGTCAGGGCCCACGGCGAAAGCGCTGCGGCCGTATTTCTATCCACGCCCTCCGTGAGGAGGGCGACGGTATCTACATGCTTTTCATAGTAGGACTGACCGATTTCTATCCACGCCCTCCGTGAGGAGGGCGACTTGGTTGTTTTGAAGTAACTATTGGTATTCATGGATTTCTATCCACGCCCTCCGTGAGGAGGGCGACTTCCTCATACTCATACTGTTCATCTGCAAGGAAAAATTTCTATCCACGCCCTCCGTGAGGAGGGCGACGGGTGATGTGATTTATGTTATCTGTTAATAACATATTTCTATCCACGCCCTCCGTGAGGAGGGCGACCGACCTTGCAGGCGATGTACTCGCGACCATTCTTGATTTCTATCCACGCCCTCCGTGAGGAGGGCGACATCAGCCCGTTGGCATCAACTTCCAACGTGTTAGATTTCTATCCACGCCCTCCGTGAGGAGGGCGACCTCACCTCCATCCCGTCTCCGTTTATGCCAAACAGATTTCTATCCACGCCCTCCGTGAGGAGGGCGACGTAGGTGTTCGGCATGGTAGCATTCTTATCCACATTTCTATCCACGCCCTCCGTGAGGAGGGCGACTGCTGTCTGGATAAGCGCAGATGACATAATGCGCAATTTCTATCCACGCCCTCCGTGAGGAGGGCGACTTTTCAAAAATTTTTCCAAAAAGTTTTGGGAAAATATTTCTATCCACGCCCTCCGTGAGGAGGGCGACAGAAACTGCTTCTGCCGCACGAAAAGCCGTAGACATTTCTATCCACGCCCTCCGTGAGGAGGGCGACGTTAATATGCCCTCTTATATTTGTTGCGTATAAAATTTCTATCCACGCCCTCCGTGAGGAGGGCGACGTCAATCCACGGGCACTGCTGCCGGGTTTTTGCATTTCTATCCACGCCCTCCGTGAGGAGGGCGACTATGCCGGGGGTTGGACGGTATTAGATGCGCCGTATTTCTATCCACGCCCTCCGTGAGGAGGGCGACGATTGACGATCTGCCGGAGGGATGGGACCATGAATTTCTATCCACGCCCTCCGTGAGGAGGGCGACGCCCCTTGACCCTAAGCACACCAATCCGGTGACTAATTTCTATCCACGCCCTCCGTGAGGAGGGCGACCTTTTTTACCAGAATGTCTGCACCGTGATACTGACATTTCTATCCACGCCCTCCGTGAGGAGGGCGACCTTCTGGGTTTAAGGAAACGCAACGTAGAAGAGGTATTTCTATCCACGCCCTCCGTGAGGAGGGCGACTATGACGATACGATGTGTAATGGTCCTTACCGTGTAATTTCTATCCACGCCCTCCGTGAGGAGGGCGACTGTCCTGGGTGGTAACATTGGTGAGACCCTGCTGATTTCTATCCACGCCCTCCGTGAGGAGGGCGACCAGGGGCTTGGTTTTCTGCAGGAACAGGTCAGGCTCATTTCTATCCACGCCCTCCGTGAGGAGGGCGACCCATACCAATAGTTCTTCTCCCCAGAAATTTTAATTTCTATCCACGCCCTCCGTGAGGAGGGCGACCCTTGGCAGATAAGGAGGTTTAATCATGATGTACATTTCTATCCACGCCCTCCGTGAGGAGGGCGACGCGGCGGGCGGCTGCGTGCTGCGTGCGCGGTTCTTATTTCTATCCACGCCCTCCGTGAGGAGGGCGACATGGTCTGGGAGCGGCTGACCGCTCCCGACCGTTGATTTCTATCCACGCCCTCCGTGAGGAGGGCGACCATCCGTTATATGGTACACATATGTCTGAGGATAAATTTCTATCCACGCCCTCCGTGAGGAGGGCGACATGGTCAAGATTGAAGTAACCATAGTTGACAAAATCAATTTCTATCCACGCCCTCCGTGAGGAGGGCGACGCTTTTCGTCCTTCTTTTCGTCCTCACTCTCATCAATTTCTATCCACGCCCTCCGTGAGGAGGGCGACTCTGATGGCTTCCCCTTTCTGTCTGGAATAATCTCATTTCTATCCACGCCCTCCGTGAGGAGGGCGACCCCGGTCAGAAGCGTCTGTAAATCCACAGTTTTCATTTCTATCCACGCCCTCCGTGAGGAGGGCGACAGCAAAAACGGAGAATTACTTCGCCGCTTTTGTCCCATTATACACGAATCTGAACAATTTTGAAAGAGTTTTTTTACGTAGAGGCACAAAAAAGACCATTTTGCGGTTCGGAATCGGTATTTTATGGTGCGAAGCTTCCGGCAATTTCGTGAGAGCTTGCTCTTCGCACAGGGGAGCAGAAGACTTTCACAGGATCAGCACGCCGTCCTGTTCAAAGGCAGGATGAAGACCGATGTGTTCCACTTTGCTCTTGTAGCTGTTTCCCAGCTGATAAAAGCGCAGACTGTCTAGGTCCGGGTCGATGAGAGCGGCGAGCTCTGCCTTCAGGACGGCATACTGAGCGGCGTCCAGCAGGCATTCGAATACAGAGTTTTGCACCCGCTGCCCGTGATCCACGCACTTTTTTGCAACTTTCCGCAGACGTCTGCGCCCGGCAGGAGTCTCGGTGTTCACATCGTAGGTTATAAGTACCAGCATCCGGTCACCTCATTTCCAGAAAAACGGGGGATAGATCTCCAGATCTCCCCGAAGGGTCCGTGCCAGAAGCAGTGCCTGCACATAGGGCACGAGCCCCCAGGGAATCTTTTCCTTCAGAAAGGGGTGGGTGAGGGTCTCCTTCTTTTTGGTCTGCCATGCATTGAGAAACGCCTTGCGACCGTTGTCGGTGAGAAGAATGGCTCCGTTTTCCTGCTTCTCAAAGTGCTTTGCGGTAAGGACCTTCTGGTTGATGCAGGAGAGAACAAACCGGTCGGCGTAGATGGCACGCATCTCTTCCATCAGGTCCAACGCCAGGCTCCGCCGTCCCGGGCGGGGACGGTGGAGAAATCCCACGTAAGGATCCAGTCCCACGCTTTGCAGCGCAGCAGCGCAGTCGCTGGCGAGGAGGGAGTAAGCAAAGGATAGCAGGGCGTTCACCCGGTCTAGCGGGGGACGGCGGCTGCGGGAGGTGAAAACAAAGTCTTCGTTCTGCTGCAGGATCAGATCATTGAAGCAGTCGAAATATCGCTGCGCGGCCTCTCCCTCCAGTCCCAGCAGCTGGTCGGCATCCTCGCAGCCCTCGATCACCGGCAGGGCGGCGGCAAGCTGGGTACTGGTACGCTTGAGTTTTTCCACTGGCACCCGCTGGGGATGATCCCGGGTGGCACGCTCCAGCACCCACCGGGCGTTGTATACCTTGCCCAGCACGAAATACCGGGCGTAGCTGCAGCTTGCGGCTTCGCTTTCTGAGATCCGGTACTGGGTCTGCCGTAGCAACACGTTGCCTCGCTCTTCGCCTACGGTCCGTGCCAGAAAACGCCCCTGCGGGGAGAAAAAGCACAGGTCCACGCCCATTGCAGCGCACTTGCCCATGAGGGCGGGACTTGCACCCAGATAGCTGAAACAGAGGATGGCTTCCAGCGTGTGCAGCGCTGCCCGTCCCACTTCAGTGCGATTGCGGCTCACCACTACGTTTTCGCCCTCCAGAGAGAGGTAGACATCCTCGCTGAGAACATACAGAGTGTTTCCAAACTTCCTCATGGCGTTTCCTCCTGCAGTGCTTCATCCAGATGCTCCCGCAGGTATGCTATGGCATCCGCCCGCTGGTAAAGCGCCGGCAGGCAGAGGTCTTTGAGGGAGCAGGCGTTGCAGTGCTTGCCGGGGCGGACTTTAGGGGTATAGCCCCGGGCAAAGTATCCGTTCATCTCGTCTGCAAGGCGCTGGGTCTTCCGGCGCAGTTCTTCGGTCAGGGGCACTATTTCCCGCCGCCGGGTCTCCCAGTAAAAGAGCGCCCCCTGCGGAATGTCGCACACCAGCATCTCTTCCAATGCCATTGCCTGTGCGCAGAGCTGCAGGCGGTCGGCGTCGGTTTCCTTGGAGTGACCGTGCTTGTACTCCACCGGCATGGGCTGCCAACGTCCCGGCGTATTCCGGAGAGAGATGCCCTTTTCGTCTGCCCGGAACTCCACCACATCGCAGTTTCCGGCAAGCCGCAGCCGGTGGCTCACCACCCGCATTCCCCGGGTGACCAACAGACCGGCACGGCGTTCGGTCTGCACCTCGTCGTGGCAGCGCTGGTGGTCCAGCTTTCCTTCGGCGGTGCGCAGATTTTCATCCCACTGCTGTTCCAGATGGATCAAAGCCCATTGGCGACGACAGAAGGAGAAATGCTGGATGCCGGACATCTGCAGGTAGTTGTCCGACTCATCCATTACTGCATCCTCTGGCAGTGGACGCCTTCGGGCAGGGCATCGGAAACGGTGACGCTGTAATCCCGGTAGCTGCGGGGAGTAACGACGCCATCCTTCCGCTGCACATCCACTGCGTCAAAGAGCTTGTAGGAGGGGGCGTTGCCCAGCTCGGAATCGTGCCGGAATACGATCAGTTCCCGCACTGCCATCTTGCCCCGGGCAGCGCTGTGGTCGTTCTCAAACATATTCAGGATCGCTTCCCACAGCAGCTGCAGGTCCTCTTCTGAGAAACCGGTGGTCTTCCGGGCGAGATTGGCGGAAACGTAGCCCTCTGCACGGTAGAGGGCATAGGGCACGATGTGCTTGCGACCCATTTCGGTACCCTTATTTTCGGCGTCTGCCTCGGTGGTGATCGCTACACGGGTAATGGTGACTTCCTGGGGCACGATGGGGTCCACCGACCGGGCAAAGGTCAGCTGTACCGGACCCCGTACCTGCCCGCAGTTCAGTGCGCCCTTGACAAAGGTAGTCATGACGGCACCAAAAGTGCGGATGTCAAAGAAATGCTGGCACATATAGTCCCGCAGCCGGACGTCGATCTTCGGGTCGCTCTTCTTTGCTTTTTTCAGGTCCTCAGAGATACCGCAGGCGCTGATCGCCTCGGCATCACTGCGGTTCAGGGGCACCTTTTCCTGAATGTAGATGCGGTAATTGTCCGCTTCGGGGGTGCCTTCCTTTACGGTGGCAACGTAGTTGCGGATCTTCCGTTTGAGGCAGACATCGGTCACCAGACCATAGCCGGTCTCCGGGTCGATGCGGGGCATGTTGCCGGCATCGGGGTCGCCGTTGGGGTTGCCGTTTTCCACGTCAAACAGGATCACAAAATCGTAACGGTTCTTGATGGCTTCAGACATGATTTATTCCTCCTCATTCTTACGGGTGTAACGTTTCTGGGTCTGGTGATAATAGCCGATCTCAAAGGCACCCTGCTCCGGCAGGTTGAAGCGGGCAGGGAATCCGGTGTCCGGCAGCTGCGCCATCAGGTCGGTGATCTGACGGTTGTAGTAGACGGTACGCCCCGCCGGCAGCTTCTGCAGATGCTTCTGGGAAAGCTTGATCAGGGTGGGGAAGGCAGCCACCGGCGTGGCGCAGGCAGAGTTGAAATACCGGTCTTTGATGGTGGTGTTGATGCCGGGGTTGGCTGCTTCCTGCACTTCTTCCAGAACAGAGAACAGCCGCCCCAGAACATAGGGCAGATAGGTGCTGGTTTCGTTTACGCTCATAGTCAGAACCTCCTGAGGGATCGTGTTGGGGCGGTTGCGGAGATAGTATGCTTTCAGTGCGGCGGCACGTCCACGGGAAACGCCGTGTTCGGCACGGATCCGCATGGTCACGCCGTTGAGCAGGGTGGCAGGGTAGCGCCCGCCGGTAAGGACGGCACGCAGCAGGTCGCCCACCAGCTGTGGGGAGGGGGCAGGGGGCGCAGAACCCTTTACGGTGCGGACGGTGGACAGTGCCAGACTCCAGACCGACAGGTTTTCCCGGGTATCCTGTGCCGGGCGGACGATGGCGGTCTCTTCCAGATAACGCTGCAGGTTCCGGGCAAAGGCACCGAAGGTATCCCGCAGGAAGAACCGCACCGACAGCCGTGCTGCGTTGGGGGAAATGCCCAGCACATAGAAGTGCTCTTCCGGCAGCAGGGTAATGGCACCGAACTGATATTCCCGCCCCAGAGCAAGTGCCTTGACGGCGCTGAAGAGGTCCTCTTCCCGGATGCCTTCCGGCGAGCCGAAGAACATCTCCATGCCGGTCTGAGACCGGAGTGGGTCAGCGCTTTCTGCCCAGCAGACCACAGCGGTGGTATCGCTGTCCTTGCCCAGAATGCGGCAGTGGTGCTCCCGGTCTGCCAGCAGCATATTCAGCACAGTGGTATAGGCAAAGGCAGCGTGTTTGCCGATGGGGGCATTCTCGCCCTGTTCGTGCCCGTAGGAGCAGAAGGCGGGGGCGTTGAAGGAGATCAGAGCCGCACCGGAGCTTTGCGCCCCGGGCACTCCCTTGATGGTGGGGTGGACCCGTTCCATAGGAGTCATTTTGCCGGTGACGAGGCACTGCACCAGAGGGCTGTCTGCATCGCAATTGTCGTAGTGGGACTGCCATGCGGCAATGCAGTCCTTGTCCTCGGTGTAGCGGAAGTGGCTGCCGTCGGTGTCTTCATAGGCGAACACCAGATTTGCGTTGTCGTTGAGGGCGTGCCACTGTTCCGCCAACAGGGGATGCTGGGCAGCCTGTGCCGGGTCCCAGTGGTCAAAAAAGGCGAGAAGGGCACGGACCGCAGGACTGTCCACCCCCGCAAGAACCGTGCGGTGCAGCTCTGCACACGCCTTGAAGCACTCCACGGCACGGTCCGGCTTACCCTTTTCGTCCGCCCCCAGTAAGTAGGAGGTGGTGTCGCACAAAAAGTTTGCCGCAATGCCGGAAGAACGCTTTTCGTGCTTGGGTACCGTGAGCTTTGAGGGGGTGGAGTGGTTCTTTTCATCGGTGGAACACAGGCTGACCAGACGCACCAGCTCACCGGCAGGATTCAGCCGCAGTTCGTAGCTGACCTTGAAGTTGTTCTCCCAGCCGGGGGCGGAGATGTTATTCTGCTTCAGGCGGATATCCTGTTCCCGAAGGGCATCGTAATAAGAGGTAAGTGCCTGCAGGATCATGTGAACACCTCCACATCACGGCAGTCCAGCACGCCCTGCTCCAGCTTTCCACGGAAAAACTGGGAGAGAATGTTTTCCGGATCGGAGTAATCCAGATCATAGAGCATGTAGCCCAGATCCCGGTTGACTCCCTTCAGCGCCGGGACCTCGCCGCCGGTCCATTCGCGGAAGTTGGCAGGAAACTCCCTGCATCCGAAGCAGGGCTGATGGTAACACTGCCCCCGCTTCAGTCTACGCCGCAGGATGTCCTGAAACTTGCCGGGGTTGTCGCTGGGGGCTGCCTTGTCGGTCATGGTAAAGTGGCATTCGATGACATAGTGGACATCCTGCAGCACCATGGCGGCACGCTGCTGGATATCCTCCGATGTGTACAGCACCGGTGCTTCGCCGCCCTTTGCCGCCTTGAGCGCCGCAGACGCCAGCAGGGTAGACTTGACCTCGTTGCGGCGGATGTTGGCAAACCGGATGGGATTTGCCGTGTATTCCGCTGTGGAAGCCTCGTCCTCTGCCGCAAAGCGGAAAGGCTTGAGCAGGTAGATCCGGTCGATGTGGTAACGCATACCCGGGTGCCAGTAGATGGCTTCCACCAGTCCTCTTGCGGCAGAAGGGGTCATCATATCATAGGAGACCCGTTCGGTTTTTAATTCCGGGCGCGAGAAGCAGGCGTAGTCACCCCATACTTCGATCAGCATCGACATCTGCACCACCTCCTTTCGTTCTGAGATCCCGTGGTCGTGGTCTGGATCATCAAAATCACCTCGTTTCAAATTTCATTAAAGGATAAATAAGCTTCTGGGCTGATAATACCACACAAACCAGTAGATGTCAATAAAAACTTCATTAAAGGATAAAAGTTTTTGCTCTTCATTCCGGGTGGAAGGCGAAAACCTACCCCTTAAAAGCCCGGTGAGCCTAAAAGATATCTTTAAAGTACTTTTCAATCCGCAGAAAAATATGTATAATGGAGCTGTCACAAAGATACATCCGCTTTAGATGTATCTATTGTGGGGATTGAAATATTAACGGATAAGAGTCGGCTTCCGGAGGAAAGCGGCAGGGCAGCAGATGCTCTGCCGCTTTCCTTTATGGCTCCGGTCTTTGCTCTGGACCCAGTATAACGGAGAACATATCCCATAAACGGGACTTTTAAAAGTTTTTTGCTTTTTTTCGTGGATTTTCTGCTTCATTGTTTTCCAGAGTGCATACCGCCGGGCAATGGTATGAAAAAAGCGCACTGCCCCAAAACGCAGGGCGCAGCTCCATAAGAGTCGGACAGAGCAATCCACTGCAAGCCGTTGGAGGTATGGGGGATGAAGGAGGCTGGCTGTTCCCATGGGGTCATAAAAGCAAAAGCCCCCGCAGGATCTTGCGATCCTACAGGGGCTTTTGCTATGCCGCCGACGGGGGTCGAACCCGTACTCTGTCTCCAGAAAGGGATTTTAAGTCCCTCGTGTCTGCCAATTTCACCACAGCGGCGTACAACGCTAATAATAATACAATACAACCCCTTCTTTGTCAAGAAAAACTGTAAGCTGCGCCCTTTCGCCGCCGGGAGCAAAAAGAGCTTTTTCTTTCGGGGGTTTCATGTTATAATAAACTACAGATGCCGGTGTGCACCGGCAGCGCCCGGCGGTATAGACGAGCCGGGTGGCAGAATGAGGCAGAGCAGACGGCACCGCCGTCCCTGCCGGGGCAATGCCCGCATAAGAGGGCGGGAAATAAAAAAAGAGAGGCGAATCGAGATGTTGGATAAGATCACATGCAGCACCGGCGGCGCATACTACGCCCGGGGCGAATGGGTGGCGGCAGACGGCAATGCGGCTGCTGCCCTTGCCGCCAAGGGTTTTGACGCCGCAGCGGTGGAAAACGCACAGACCGGCACCATGGCATACGGCATTCTGCAGGCACACAATACCAGCGGAGACCCGGAGAACCTGAAGATCAAGTTTGATGCCATGGCAAGCCACGACATCACCTTTGTGGGCATCATCCAGACTGCCCGGGCATCGGGGCTGGAAAAATTCCCTATTCCCTATGTGCTCACCAACTGCCACAACAGCCTGTGTGCCGTGGGTGGTACCATCAATGAGGACGACCATCGTTTTGGTCTGTCTGCCGCAAAGAAGTACGGCGGCATTTTTGTCCCGCCTCATCTGGCAGTCATCCACCAGTATATGCGGGAAAAGTTTGCCGGCTGCGGCAAGATGATCCTTGGCTCCGACTCCCACACCCGGTACGGTGCGCTGGGCACCATGGCGATCGGTGAGGGCGGCGGCGAGCTTGCCAAGCAGCTGCTGGGACGCACCTACGACGTGGCACGCCCGGGCGTGGTGGCGATCTATCTCACCGGCAGCCTGCCGGCAGGCTGCGGTCCCCACGATGTGGCGATCGCTCTGGTGGGCAAGCTGTTCAAGAGCGGCTATGTAAAGAACAAGGTCATGGAGTTTGTGGGTCCTGGCATCGCATCTCTGCGGCAGGACACCCGCAACGCCATTGACGCCATGACCACCGAGACCACCTGTCTGTCCTCCATCTGGGAGACGGATGAGACCACCCAGCGTTTTCTGGCGGTGCATGGTCGCGGACAGGATTACAAAAAGCTTGCCCCGGCGGAGCTGGCATACTACGACGGTGTGGTGACGGTGGACCTGTCTGCCATCCGTCCTATGATCGCCCTGCCCATGCACCCCTCCAACGCCTTTACCATTGAGGAACTGAACGCCAACCTGGAGGACATCCTCCATGCCTGCGAGCAGGACGTCCAGAAGCTCATCGGTCGCAAGGACGTGAGCCTTGACCTGTGCGGCAAGATTGAGAACGGCAGACTCCGGGTGGATCAGGGCGTCATTGCAGGCTGCGCCGGCGGTCTGTACGACAGCATCTACGAGGCGGCATCCATCCTCAAGGGTCACACCGGCGGCTGCGGCGACTACGCCCTCAGCGTCTATCCCGGCAGCCAGCCCATCATGATGGAGCTGGTGCGCACCGGCGTCATCAGCCAGCTGATGGCAAGCGGCGCCACCGTCCGCACTGCATTCTGTGGTCCCTGCTTCGGCGCAGGAGATGTGCCTGCCAACGGGGCACTGTCCATCCGCCACACTACCCGGAACTTCCCCAGCCGGGAAGGCTCCAAGCCCGGCAACGGGCAGCTGGCAGGAGTGGCACTGATGGATGCCCGCAGCATCGCTGCCACCACCGCCAACGGCGGCATCCTGACCCCCGCCACCGATGTGGACTACGATCCCACCGTGCCGGAGTACCAGTATGATGCTTCCAGCTACGACACCCGGGTGTACCAGGGTTTTGGCAAGGGGGACTACGACGCCCTGCTGAAGCTGGGCCCCAACATCAAGGACTGGCCCCAGATCGCACCGCTGGGGGACAACCTGCTGCTGAAGGTGGCTTCCTACATCACCGACCCGGTCACCACCACCGACGAGCTGATCCCCTCCGGCGAGACTTCCTCCTTCCGCTCCAACCCTCTGGGTCTTGCCGAGTTTACCCTCAGCCGTAAGGATCCGGAGTATGTGGGTCGTGCCAAGGCGGTCCGTGCCGAAGAAGAAGCACGCCGTGCCGGAGAGGCTCCGGAGGCTCTGCTGGCTAAGGTCCACGCTGTGCCCGGCTGCGAGACTCTGGACTGGAAGGATCTGCAGATCGCTTCCACCATCTTTGCAGTAAAGCCCGGTGACGGCTCCGCCCGTGAGCAGGCGGCAAGCTGCCAGCGTGTGCTGGGTGCCGGAGCAAACATCGTCACCGAGTACGCTACCAAGCGCTACCGCTCCAACCTGATCAACTGGGGTATGCTGCCCCTGCAGCTTGCAGGTGCCACTCCCTTTGGTCTGGGGGACTATATCCTGATCCCCAACGTCCGTCAGGCGCTGAAGGGAGATCTGCAGGACATCAAGGCATATGTGCTGGGAGACACCGCTAAGGAGTTCAGCATGTACATGGCACCCCTGACGGAGGACGAGCGCCGGATCCTTGCAGACGGCTGCCTGATCAACTTCTACAAACACTGATGTAAACACGGGACCCTCTCTGCGGCTTCAAGAGCGGCAGAGGGGGGCTTATTGGAGGAATAATCCATGCCCGGCGATCTTCATAATCATTCTACCTGTTCCGATGGCTCGGTGACCATCCACCGCCTGCCCCTGATGGCGGCACGTGCCGGTCTGGACGCCATGGCGATCTCGGATCACGATACCGTTCTCAGCGCCCGCTACTGCTACGAACATCCGGTGCAGGAGGGGGTACGGCTGATCCCTGCCGTAGAGCTTACCGGTTACGACTACCAGCGTCAGCACCGGGTGCACCTGCTGTGCTACTACCCGGATACAGAAAATGCCGCCCTGCTCCGGCACTGCGATATCATGCGCCAGCGCCGCAACGAGTGCGGCTTGCAGAGCGCCCGGGAACTGGAGGCGCTATACCCCCAGTTCCGCACCGAGCAGGCGCTGGAATACACAAAAGACAGCGGTGTGCTGTTTAAGAGCGGCATCATGCAGGCACTGGGGGAGCTGGGGCTCAGCGATGGTATCTACGGGGAACAGTACCACTACCTCTTTGGCTGGAACCCCCGGGGCATCATCCTCCACTCGCCGGAGTATCCGCCGGTGCAGCAGGTGCTGGAGATCGCCAAGGCGGCAGGCAGCGTGGTGGTGTTTGCCCACCCCACGGTGTACAAGAGCATGCCTCTGCTGCGGGAGCTGGTTCGGCAGGGGCTGGTGGACGGCATTGAGACGGACCATCCCCGGAACAGCCCGGAGGACAGGGCGGAGTGTCAGGAACTTTGCCGGCAGTACGGGCTGATCCATACCGGCGGCTCCGACTTCCACGGCTCCAACCACAAAAAGCCCCACCCGGTGGGCACCTGCACCACTCCGGATGACCAGATCGCCCGGATCCGGGAGCTTGCCTCCCGGCGCCGGGGCATCACACTGTGACGGGGTCACATTGACATTCCCGCAAACCGCTATATAATAGGAGCACGGAGTTTTCCGTCCGGATGAAAAAAAGAGAGGATAGAGATACCATGAGCAAAGAATTCAGCTTTCCGAATAAAGGTACCTGCTCCAAGCAGACCACCTTTGTGCTGGACGATGACCACACCATCCAGTCTATGGAGGTCCTGGGGGGCTGCAACGGCAACCTGAAGGGCATCTGCCAGCTGGTGGTGGGCATGAAGGCGGAGCATGTCATTGAGCGCTTTGAGGGCACCCACTGCGGTTTCCGCAATACCAGCTGCCCGGACCAGATCGCCCAGAACCTGAAAAAGGCGCTTGCCCAGATGGACTGAGCGCCCCGCAGAAAGTATAAAACCAGAGCCTTCCCGGCAGTTTCGGGGAGGCTCTGGTTTTTCTTGTGTATTTCCGGCATCATCGGGCGGAAAGAGAGGCGTTTACCCGGTTTTCGGCGTCCTGCTCTAACCTCGCCTGCAGGTCGGCGTAGTCCTTCTGTTCCGGCAGCTGCAACAGCAGTTCCCGGGTGTCCTCTGCCCGGGTATAGGCGTTGCTCACCAGCAGGATCATAGAGACCTGAACCGGTGCAGAGTGTCTGGAACGGGGCGCAAGGTATAACCGGCGGCTCAAAATGACCCAGAAGGGTGTGGAGCTGCTTTTCCGACAGCTCAGAGAGCAGAAAAAGCTTGCAGGGAGAAGGAGCGGCTTCCTGATATTCCCTCAGGAGATTTTCCATGATACGATGGGTTTCAGGTGTGACGTCAGGCATGATGGGACCTTCCTTGTTGTAAAGGGTGTTTCGGGCAATACCCGAAAGGTACTTTGAGTATACCACATCCCCCGACAAAAACAACGGTTTTTTTCCTGCTGCTGGGGGCTATACTGCTATTGAAACACAATGGCTAGCAGCAAGGAGCAGGAAAATGGATATTTGGGAGAAATTGGGCATAGGCGGTTACCGGGGCTTTTCCCGGGCATCGGGGCAGCTGCTGCAGCAGGCTTTGCAGCTGGCAGGCAGTTATGGCTGCGAAAAGGCGGATACTGCCCATCTGCTGCTGGCGATGCTGCAGCAGGAACAGGGGAAGGCGGCGCAGTTTCTGACAGGGCGGCAGATCACGGAGCAGGAGGTGCGGCGGCAGCTGTCCCTGACCCGCCGCACCCCGGCGGTGCATCTGGACCGGAATGCCCTTGCGGCGGACCTGAAACGCACCATGGATTATGCCCTCATCGGGGCGCAGAACGCCCACCAGTCCCGGGCTGAGCCGGAGCACCTGCTCTGCGCCATGCTGGAGGACGACGGCTGCGCCGCCGGGCTGCTACTTGCCTCCATGGGGATGCAGCTTACCGAAGCGGTGCGGGAATGCCGGCAGCTGTCCGGGCAGTTCGTGCTGCCTGCCCAGCCCCGGGTGACCGCCAGCGTGTCCCGGGGCAGCCGCCCCAGCGACAAATACTGCCGGGACCTGACCCGCCGTGCCATGGAGGGGGAGTTGGACCCGGTGTTCTGCCGGGAGACCGAGCTGGACCGGATGGTGGAGATCCTCTGCCGCCGCCAGAAGAACAACCCCTGCCTTGTGGGGGAGCCGGGGGTGGGCAAGACCGCCCTTGCAGAGGGGCTGGCGCAGCGGATCGCCGGGAACCGGGTGCCCCGTGCCCTGCAGGCAAAGCGGCTGCTGGCGCTGGACATGGCAAGCCTTGTGGCAGGCACCAAGTACCGGGGAGATTTTGAGGAGCGGTTCAAGACCCTGCTGGAAGAGCTGGTGCGGGACGGCAGTGCCATCTTGTTTGTGGACGAGTTCCACACCATCGTGGGGGCAGGAGCGGCAGAGGGAGCGATCGATGCCGCCAGTATCCTCAAACCGGTGCTGGCACGGGGAGAGATCCAGCTCATTGGGGCAACCACCTGTCAGGAGTTCCGCACCCACATCCAGAAGGACGCCGCACTGGAACGTCGGTTCGGCAGGGTGCAGGTGGAGGAGCCCACCCCGGCGCAGGCAGTGGATATCCTCCGGGGGCTTGCTCCCCGGTACGAACGGTACCACGGGGTGAGCCTGCCGCCGGAGACTCTGGACGCCGCCGTGGAACTGTCGGTACGGTACCTGCCGGGAAAGTTCTTGCCCGATAAGGCAATCGATCTTGTGGACGAGGGCTGTGCGGCAGTGCGGATCCGTGCCGAGCAGCAGGGGGATGCTCGCCCGGTGCTGACCCCGGAGCAGATCGCCCGGGTGGTGGCACAGGCAAGCGGGGTGCCTGCTGCCCGGGTCAACGAGCAGGAGCGGCAGCGGCTGGACAGGCTGGAGCAGCGGCTGAATGCAGAGATCATCGGGCAGAAGGCAGCGGTGGCGGCAGTGGCAGGGGCGATCCGCCGCAGCCGCACCGGACTGGGAGAACCATGCCGTCCCATGGGAGCGATGCTCTTTCTGGGCCCTACCGGAGTGGGTAAAACAGCGCTGGCACGTGCTTTGGCGGTGAGTTGGTTTGGCAGCGAAAAGGCACTGCTGAAGTTTGATATGTCGGAGTATCAGGAGCAGCACACCGCAGCACGGCTGCTGGGTGCGCCTCCGGGCTATCTGGGACACGACGAGGGCGGGCAGCTCACCGAGGCGGTGCGGCGGCGTCCCTACAGTGTGGTGCTCTTTGACGAGATCGAAAAAGCGCACCCGGACATCCAGAACATCCTTTTGCAGATCCTGGAGGACGGGCAGCTCACCGACGCCATGGGACGCAAGGCGGATTTCCGCAATACCATCGTGCTGCTCACCTCCAATCTGGGGGCACGGTTCCTTGCGGGGCAGAATGCGCCTCTGGGCTTTGCTGCCGGGGCGGAAGCGCTGTTTGAAAAGCAGGCGGCACAGGCAGTGGAAGAGGCAAAAAAGTGGTTCCGCCCGGAGCTGGTGGGTCGGCTGGACGAGACCATTGTTTTTCACCCCCTCACCCAGGAAAACATGACCGCCATTGCGGAGACCATGCTCTGCCGTCTGGAAGAGCGGGCGGCACGCAGCGGCTACCGGCTCCGGCACACAGAGCGGGTGGGTGCCGCTCTGGCAGCAAAGGCACAGTCTGCCTACGGGGCACGGGAGCTGCGCCGTGCGGTGGACCGTGCGGTGGAACAGGCGCTGGCAAACCGCATTGCCGCCGGTACGGCGTCGGCAGGGCAGAGCTGGACCGCCGACTGCGCCCCGGACGGCAGCATCGTTCTGTATGCGGACCAGCACGCCGCCATGGGCTGAAAGAAGGGGGATGCTGCACCAAATGGGCGCGGCATCCCCTTTTTCTGTTTTTCCTCTTGCAACCGGGGCGGATTTCTACTATCATAGGGGGTAATACAAAACTGTTTGGCAGGGAGGAGACCCATGCACGTATTATTTCTTCTGAACCCCACGGCGGGCAAGCAGGACTGCACCCGGCAGCTGCCCGCACAGATCAACGCAGCGGCGGCACGGGCGGGGCTGAGGGCGCAGGATTACGACATCCGCATCACCAGTCACGCCGGACATGCCCGGGAGCTGGCACGGGCTGCAGCGGCAAAGGCGCAGCAGCAGGGCGAGGAACTGCGGATCTTTACCGCAGGGGGCGACGGCACCTTCAACGAGGCACTTACCGGTGCCTATGGCTTTACCGGCACTGCTGTGGGCTGCCTGCCCTTTGGCAGCGGCAACGATTTTCTGCGCACCTTTGGCACAAAGGAAGAGTTTCTGGATCTGAATGCTCAGCTGGCAGGCAGCGTGGTGCCTATCGACCTCATGAAGACCAGTCTGGGACTTTCCGCCACCATCTGCGCCGCCGGTCTGGATGCACAGGTGGCATACGGCATCCCCAAGTTCCGGCGCATCCCCCTGTGCGGCGGCGAGGTGTCCTATCTGCTCTCCATCGTGGAGCAACTGTGCGGACACATCGGACGCCGGGTGGAATATACCATTGACGGAGAGACTTTGGAGGTGGACTGCCTCATGTGCGCCATCTGCAACGGAAAGGCATACGGCGGCGGTTTCTGCGCCGCTCCGGAGGCGCAGCCCGACGATGGCTGGCTGGATGTGTTTATCGTGCGGAACGTCAGCCGTCTTACCATTGCAAGGCTTCTGAGCATGTACAAAAAGGGCGGACACTTTAAGGACGGCCGGCTCACGGCGCAGGCGGAGCCCTATTTCATCTACCGCCGTGCCCGGAACGTGACCCTCCGTGCCGCAGACGGCAGGGGACCCATCATTGCCACCGCAGACGGAGAATGTGCACCCTGCAAAGAGGTAGAAGTGCAGGTACAGCCCCTTGCGGGACGCATCGTGCTGCCTGCACCGGCATACCAGCGCTTTGCCGCCCGGCAGCTGGTGACAGCGGCGGAATAAGTCCGGTCCTGTACCCATAGGCAGCAGCCTGCAGTTTGCGGGCTGCTGCTTTTTTGTGCGGTGCATGGTTGGTTTTTGGCTTGTTACAAAAAGTTAATAAAAAACATTGCAAAAAGCCTTGATTTTTCGGGGTGAGATGAGTACAATACTCTTAGCACTCAAGCAAAATGAGTGCTAAGGAAGCCTGATGAAGGGGAAAACCCGGCGGGCACAACAAGGTACAAAATTTAATTTATTATAGGAGGGCAAGAACTATGAAGATCATTCCTCTTGCAGACCGTGTTGTTATTAAGACTGTTGAAGCAGAAGAGACTACCAAGAGCGGCATCATCCTGACCGGCAGCGCCAAGGAGAAGCCTCAGGTGGCTGAGGTTGTTGCTGTGGGTCCCGGCGGTATGGTGGACGGCAAGGAAGTCAAGATGACCGTCAAGGTCGGCGATAAGGTCCTCACCAGCAAGTACTCTGGCACCGAGGTCAAGGTGGACGGCGAGGAGTGCACCATCGTCCGTCAGAGCGACATTCTGGCAGTGGTGGAAGACTGATATCCGTTTTTCCCTTCTTTTTTGAAAGTTGTTTTATACAAAGGAGCGATTTATTATGGCAAAGCAGATCAAGCAGGGCGAGGACGCCCGCAAGGCACTGTGCGCTGGTATTGATACCCTGGCAAACACCGTTAAGATCACCCTGGGACCCAAGGGTCGCAACGTGGTGCTGAGCAAGAAGTTCGGCGCACCGGTCATCACCAACGATGGTGTCACCATCGCCAAGGAGATCGAGCTGAAGGACGAATTTGAGAATATGGGCGCACAGCTGGTGCGTGAAGTCGCCACCAAGACCAACGACGCCGCAGGCGATGGCACCACCACTGCTACGGTGCTGGCACAGGCTATGGTCACCGAGGGCATGAAGAATGTCACCGCCGGTGCCAACCCCATGGACATCCGCCGCGGCATGAGCAAGGCTGTGAACAAGGCTGTGGAGACCATCAAGGCACACAGCCAGAAGGTAAAGGATGCCAACGACATCGCCCGTGTCGGCACCATTTCTGCCGGCGACCCGGAAATTGGTCGTCTCATCGCCGAGGCTATGGAGAAGGTCACCTCTGATGGCGTCATCACCATTGAGGAAAACAAGACCACTGCCGAGACCTACAACGAGATCGTGGAAGGTATGCAGTTCGACCGTGGCTACCTGACCCCCTATATGGTCACCGATACCGAGAAGATGGAGGCTGTGCTGGACGACGCAGCTGTCCTGATCACCGATAAGAAGATCAGCGTCATTCAGGACCTGCTGCCCCTGCTGGAGCAGGTGGTCCAGAACGGCATGAAGCTGCTGATCATCGCTGAGGACATCGAGGGCGAGGCTCTGTCCACCCTCATCGTCAACCGTCTGCGCGGTACCTTTACCGTGGTCGCCGTCAAGGCACCCGGCTTCGGTGATCGCCGCAAGGAGATGCTGCAGGATATCGCCACCCTTACCGGCGGTACCGTCATCTCCTCTGATCTGGGCTATGAGCTGAAGGACGCCACCCTGCAGATGCTGGGTCACGCCCGTCAGGTCAAGGTCACCAAGGAGAACACCACCATCGTGGGCGGCGCAGGCGACAAGGAAGCCATCCACGCCCGTGTGGCTCAGATCCGCAACCAGATCGAGGTTGCCACCAGCGACTTCGACCGTGAGAAGCTGCAGGAGCGTCTGGCAAAGCTCGCCGGCGGCGTTGCTGTCATCAAGGTTGGTGCTGCTACCGAAGTGGAGATGAAGGACAAGAAGCTCCGCATCGAGGACGCCCTGAACGCCACCAAGGCAGCTGTGCAGGAAGGCGTGGTTGCCGGCGGCGGCACCGCTCCCATCAACGCCATCCCCGCTGTCCGTGAGCTGTGCGACACTCTGGAGGGTGATGAGCGCACCGGTGCCAAGATCGTGCTGAAGGCTCTGGAGGCTCCTCTGCGCCAGATCGCTAAGAACGCTGGTCTGGAGGGCAGCGTCATCATCGACAAGATCATTTCTGCCAACAAGCCCAACTACGGCTTTGACGCACAGAACGAGGTGTTCGTGGACGACATGATTGCCGCAGGCATCGTGGACCCCACCAAGGTCACCCGTTCCGCTCTGGAGAACGCTGCATCCGTTGCTGAGATGGTCCTCACCACCGAGAGCCTTGTGGCAGACCTGCCGGAACCCCCGGCTCCCGCTGCACCCGCCGGTGACATGGGCGGCATGGGCGGCATGTACTAATGACTGCCTAAAAACCGCATGAATCCATGATTTTTGGAGTGCGCAAAGGCGGATCTGCGCCAAACTTACGCCAAAAATCAAAGCGCATAATAGGATAAAGAACGGCACTCGCTGAAAAGCGGGTGCCGTTTTTTCGTGTCCGGGTGCCTTGAAAAATCATGTACCCGCTGGTAGTTTCTGCGAGAGGCAGACGGTCAGCGGGTCGTTATTGACAAAAAAGGAACGGAAAAAAGAATAGCCGCATTTTTGCGCTGGCAGTGCATAACTCCGCCCTCTGTGCCTCATGCTAGGGGGAAAAGAGGTGGTTTTATGTCGGGCAGACGGGTCCTTGCACTGTATGCAGCGCTGCTGTTGGGTTTTGGGGTGGTGCTGTGTCGGCTCTATACACTGGCGCAGAACTACAGCTACGCCTCCCATGCAGCGGCGCAGACCACTGTGACTCTGACCCTGCCGTCCCGGCGGGGCAATTTTTACGACTGCAATGGACTGCTGCTCACCGGCGTGGAACAGCGGTGGCAGGCGCTGTGCTTCCCGGGGGAAAACGGCTACGCCCGACTCTACAGCTACACAGACCCTCAGGGGCAGGCGCTGCTGTACCGGAACCGCAGCCGCCCAGCACCCTTTTTGCTGGAGGTGGACCGGGACCTTTCTGCACTGGGGTTCCGGTGCTATCCTGCGGCGCAGCGCTACCCCTCTGCACCCCTGTGCCGTCACCTCATCGGTTATCTGGACGGCGAGGGCAGGGGAGCTGCTGCGCTGGAAAAGGCACTGGACGAGGTGCTTTCCGGCACCGGTGCGCAGGACGTGGTCCACTGCGGCGTTACTGCCCGAGGGACCCTCCGTGCCGGGCAGCAGCCGGAATGGATAAGGCGGGACAGCGGTGCTGCAGGGGTGCAGCTGACCATCTCCCGCCCGGTGCAGAGCGCTGCAGAGGCGGTGGCGGCACAGTATATGACTACCGGCTGCATTCTGGTGCTGGATGTGCCCACCGCCGCCGTCCGGGCATGGGTCAGTGTGCCCGCCTACGACCCCCGGGACCTTGCCGCAAGCCTTGAGGCGGCAGGCAGTCCTTTTTTGGATCGTCCATTGGCGTGCTATGCAGCGGGGTCAGTGTTCAAACCGGTGGTCGCCGCCGCCGGGCTGGAGGAGAGGTCGTTGCCTCTGTACCAGTGCACCGGTGCCGTGGCGGTGGAAGGGCAGGTGTTCCGTTGTGCCGGCGGGGTGCCCCACGGGGAAGTGGACCTTGCCGCAGCGCTGGCAAAAAGCTGCAATGGCTATTTTGTGCAGCTGGGGCAGCAGCTGGGGGCGCAGAAGCTCCGGGACTATGCCGAGGCGCTGGGCTTTGGGCAGAACATCCCTCTTGCCGGAAGGCTGGCGGCACAGCCGGGACAGCTGCCTTCGGCGCAGGAACTGGCGCAAAAGGGGCAGCTGGCAAATTTCAGCTTTGGGCAGGGAAGTTTCCTTGTCACTCCTTTGCAGGTGGCGGCAATGATGAACACGCTGGCAGCCGGAGGGGTCTACCGGCAGCCCTTTGTAGTGCAGGGTACGCTGGAGGAGACCACCGGGGAGCAGCTGCAGACCTTTGCACGCCCCCGGGGGAAGCGGGTGCTTTCCGGTGAGACGACGGCAGCGCTCCGGTCTATGTTAGTACAGGTGGTGGAAGAAGGCACGGCGCAGGATGCAAAGGGGCTGCCGGGTGGTGCCGGGGGCAAGACCGGCACAGCGCAGACCGGGCAGTTTTCCCCGGAGGGAGCGGAGTACAAAAACCTGTGGTTTGCAGGCTTTTACCCCGCAGAAAAGCCCCGGTACACCGTAGTGGTATTGCAGGACCGGCAGCAGACGGCAGCGGCATCCAGCCCGGAGCTCTTTGCCCGGGTGTGCGCCGCACTGGAAGCCGCCGGACCCCGGGGCGGCAAAATGAGAGGAAATCATTGAAAAATGTCCGTTTTTGGGGTACAATGAAATGACCGTGAAAAATGGATTGTTTATGGAGGACCCGATGTTTGATCCCAAATTGAAAGAAGCACTGGGGCGGGTGCAAAAGCCCGGCAGGTATACCGGCGGCGAGCCCGGCAGTGTGTATAAAGATAAAGAAAAGGTGGACGTGCGCTTTGCCTTCTGCTTCCCGGATACCTACGAGGTCGGCATGTCCTTCCTTGGGGAAAAGATCCTGTATGAGCTGCTGAACCGCCACGAGAACTGGTGGTGCGAGCGTGCTTTCATGCCCTGGCTGGATATGAAGGCGGAGATGGAGCGGCTGGACCTGCCGCTGTACACCATGGAGAGCAAGGACCCCTTGACGGCTTTTGATGCCGTGGGCTTTACCCTGCAGTACGAGCTTTCCTACACCAACATTCTTGCCATGCTGGACCTTGCCCACATCCCGTTCTATTCCAAAGACCGGGACGGCTCCTATCCTCTCATCGTTGCAGGCGGTCCCTGCGCCTGCAACGCCGAGCCCATTGCGGATTTCTTTGATGTGATCCAGCTGGGCGAGGGCGAAAACCAGCTGCCTGGCATCTGTGCCGAGATCGAAAAGGCAAAAAAGACCGGCATCTCCAAAAAGGAACTGCTGCGGAACATCGCAAAGATCCCCGGGGTGTACATCCCGGCGTTCTACGACGTGGAATACTACGAGGACGGCAGGGTGAAGTCCATCACTCCTAACGAGCCGGGGATCCCTGCACGGGTCACCAAGGCAATCGTCCGGGACCTGAACGAGTTTGCCCCGCCCACGAACTTTGTGGTGCCCATGGTGGGTGCCATCCAGGACCGTGCCAGCATCGAGGTGCTCCGGGGATGCGTCCGGGGCTGCCGGTTCTGTCAGGCAGGCTTTTTGTACCGCCCCATGCGCCAGCGGGACGCCAGCCTGCTGAACAAGGCGGCGCAGGACCTGTGTGCCAACACCGGCTACGAGGAGCTGAGCCTGTCCAGCCTGTCCACCTCCGACCACGGTCAGCTGGAAGAACTGCTGGACGATCTGAACGAGTGGGCACCCAAGGAGCACGTCAGCCTGTCGCTACCCTCCCTGCGGGTGGACAACTTCTCTCAGAGCCTCATCGAAAAGACCACCAAGGTCCGCAAGAGCGGTCTGACTTTTGCCGCCGAGGCAGGTACCCAGCGTCTGCGGAACGTCATCAACAAGAATGTTACATGGGATGAGATCGAAAAGACCTGCACCATCGCCTTTGACGCAGGCTATACATCGGTCAAGCTCTACTTCATGATGGGTCTGCCCACCGAGACCATGGAGGACATCGAGGGCATTGCCGAGACCGCCCAGAAGGTGGTGGACCTGTACTATTCCAACCCCAACCACGCCAAGGGACGGGGCGTGCAGGTGACCATCAGCTGTGCCTGCTTTGTGCCTAAGCCCCACACCCCCTTTGAGTTTGTACCCATGGACACTGCCGAGACCCTGCAGGCAAAGCAGAAGCATCTGCTGGAAAGTGTCCACAGCCGGAAGATCAAGGTGAACTACCACGACAGCACCACCAGTTTTCTGGAGGGAGTGTTCGCCAAGGGTGACCGCCGTCTGGCACCGGTGATCGTGGAAGCATACAAGCGGGGCTGTTATTTTGACGGCTGGGAAGAGTGCTTCAAGTACGACACCTGGATCCAGACCTTTGCGGATCTGGGCATCGATCCTGCCTTCTACTGTCAGCGCCCCATTGGTCTGGATGAGGTGACACCCTGGTCCCACATGGACTACGGTGTCACCCACGAATATCTGGTGCGGGAGTACAACAAGGCGCTTGCCGCTCAGACTACCCCGCCCTGCAACCGGGTGTGCAACGCCTGCGGTGCCAATCATCTGTTAGGAGGTCCCTGCTTTGATTACAGTAAGAATCTCGTTTGAGAAAAAGAACGAAGCCTCCTACATCTCCCTGCTGGATATGCAGCGGGTGATGCAGCGGGTGCTCAAGCGCAGCGGTCTGCCGGTGTGGCATACTCTGGGCTTTAACCCCCATATTTATATGACCTTTGCCTGCCCGCTGTCTCTGGGGCAGGAGAGTGAGTGCGAGTGCGTGGATGTAAAGACCGAGGCAGAAGCACCGGACTTTGCACAGTGGCAGACCGCTCTCAACGCCATCATGCCTGCGGGCATCCGGGTGACCCGGGTGGCACCGGTGGAGATGAAGGCGGACCGGATCGCCTACGCCTGCTACCGGGTCAGCTATCCGGCGCAGTTTGCAGAGCAGCTGGAACGGTATAATGCGCTGGACACCGCCCCTGTGGAGAAAAAGAGCAAGCGCGGCAAAAAGGTCGTGGAGCTGAAGACCTATGTTCCCCGGTTGGAAGTGGAACACGACGGCGAGCAGGTTCACTTTGACCTCTGTCTGCCGGCAGCACAGGAGCTTACCCTGAACCCGGCGCTGCTCACTGCCTTTCTGGAAGAAAACTGCGGTGCTGCAGCAGCAAATGCAAACATCCTGCGCACCTGCTTTCTGACGGCAGAAAAGCAGCTTTTTGCCTGATCCTGCGCACCGGAGTCCGGTGGATTTGCCTTTCAAAAGGACAAAAGACCTTCCTTTTGGCAAAACGGAAAATTTTTGCAGGTTTTTTCGGCAAATCGCTTGCATTTACAGACGGTTTGTGATATCCTATTTAGGCGTTAGTGTCCGCTGATACCACAGCGGGGTTAATGACAATATCATTAAACGGGCGGTCCTCTGACGGCAAAGCGCCGTGCATGAACGTCTAAAAACAAATGGAGGATTCAAAAATGGACGCACTGAAGATTATTTCCGAAGGCAGCATCAAGGCTGAAAAGCCCCAGTTCAACGTTGGCGATACCGTCCGCGTTGATGTTCGTATCAAGGAAGGCGAGCGTGAGCGTATCCAGGCTTTTGAGGGCACTGTGATCGCAAAGAAGCACGGCGGCGTTGCTGAGACTTTCACTGTCCGCCGCGTTGCTTACGGTGTTGGCATCGAGCGTGTCTTCCCCATCAACAGCCCCTTCGTTGAGAAGGTCACCGTTGTCCGCAAGGGCAAGGTCCGCCGCGCAAAGCTGTTCTACCTGCGTGGTTGTTGTCCCTTTTTTCTTTATTATCGGGTAAGGGGCGTAAAACCCAAAGCGAGGTGTATCCCATATGAAAGAACAGAGATCGGAAACCGTCCGTGGACAGGGCGTACTGGAATGGTATGAGGCGTTGATCTCCGCAGCGTTGGTGCTGGTGCTGATCTTTTCGTTTTTCTTCCGCATTATTCAGGTGGATGGACGCTCCATGGTGCCTACGCTGGCAAACGGCGACAAGCTCATCGTCTGGGGCGCCGGTTATCAGCCCCGGCGGGGGGATGTGGTGATCGTAGACAGCTACACTACCTACGGCAAGCCGCTGGTCAAGCGGGTCATTGCTGCCGGCGGAGATACGGTGGACATCGACTACTCCACCGGCACGGTAGAGGTCAACGGCGAGGTGCTGCAGGAGGATTACATTGCAGAGCCCACCTATCTGGGCTACGATGTGGTTTTTCCCTACACGGTGCCGGAAGGACGGCTGTTTGTAATGGGCGACAACCGCAACGAGTCTCTGGACAGCCGTTCCACCTACATCGGCTGCATTGACGAGCGTGATATTCTGGGCAAAGTGCTGGTGCGCTTTCTGCCTCTTTCGGATTTTGGGGTGATAAAATGAACAATCAGGATACCCGATTTGCAAATCAATATAATATCCAGTGGTTCCCCGGTCACATGACCAAGACCCTGCGGATGATGGAACAGGAGATCCAGCACGTGGACGCCAGTCTGGTGCTGCTGGATGCCCGGATCCCTCTGTCCAGTCTGAACCCGGAGGTGGAGCGCATCACGGCACGGAAGCCTAAGCTCTACGTCCTGAACAAGGCGGACCTTGCGGACCCTGCAGTCACCGAGGAGTGGATCCGCTACTTCCGGGCAGCGGACGCAGGCTGTGTGGCGATCAGCGCCAAGCAGAAGGGGGGAGCCAATGCCGTCAAGGCGGCGATCGAAAAGGAGCTTTCCGGGCTGCTGGAGCGCCGGCAGAACCGGGGCATGGGAGGCGCCAAGACTCAGGTGATGCTCTGCGGCATCCCCAACGTGGGCAAGTCCACCTTCATCAACACCTTTGCCGGTTCGGCACGTGCCAAGGCGGCAGACCGTCCCGGCGTCACCAAGGGCAAGCAGTGGGTCAGCAGCGAAAAGTTTGACCTGCTGGACATGCCCGGCGTGCTGTGGAAAAAGTTCGATTCCCGCACCATCGCCTCCAATCTGGCATTCATCGGCTCCATCAAGGACGACATTCTGGATGTGGAAGAGCTTGCCATGAATCTGCTGGACGAGGTGCGCCGCAACTATCCGGATCTGGTGGCACAGCGGTATAAGCTGGACGCCGAGACCATGGCGCTGCCCCCCTACGAGCTTATGGAGGCGATCGGTCGCAAGCGGGGTCTGCTGGTGAGGGGCGGCGAGGTGAATACGGAGCGCTGCGCCATTATGCTGGTGGACGAGTTCCGTGCCTGCAAGTGGGGACGCATCTCTCTGGAACGTCCGCCTCAGCGGGACGACCTTGCCGACTTTGCAGAGGAGGACGAGGAATGAAACGCCGTTCCGATGAGGAAATCTCCGCACCCCTGTACGAGTACGATGCCGCCATCCGTGCCCAGTACGGCTGCTTTGCCGGTGTAGACGAGGCAGGGCGGGGTCCGCTGTGCGGTCCCGTCTGCGTTGCCGCCTGCATTCTGGACCCGGAGAATCCAGTGTATGGCATCAACGACTCCAAAAAGCTTACCGAAAAAAAGCGGGAGGTGCTTTTTGAGGAGATCCGGCAAAAGGCGCTTGCCTACCGGATCGTCTTTGTGGGTCCCGAGGTCATCGACCGGGAAAACATCCTTCGTGCCACCATGGGCGGCATGAAGCAGGCAGTGGAAGAGCTGGACCTCACACCCAACCTTGTGCTGGTGGACGGCAACCGCACGCCGGAAGGGCTGCTGATCCCGGCACAGCCGGTGGTAAAAGGGGACGCCACCAGCGCCAGCATCGGCGCAGCGTCCATTTTGGCAAAGGTCAGCCGGGACCGTTACATGATGGAGCTGGACCGCCAGTATCCTCAGTACCAGCTGGCAAAGCACAAGGGCTATCCCACAAAGCTGCATTACGAGCTGATCGCCCAGTACGGCATCCAGCCCTTCTATCGCCGCAGCTTCCTCAAAAAACAGGGCTATTGGGAGCAGG
This sequence comes from Faecalibacterium prausnitzii, assembly GCA_004558805.1. GTDB lineage: Bacteria > Bacillota > Clostridia > Oscillospirales > Ruminococcaceae > Faecalibacterium > Faecalibacterium prausnitzii_M. Next base: position 28,217 of record SFDE01000001.1, read on the forward strand.
ACAAGTGAACCCCGCCGAGACCGGGCGAAGGGGAGAGGCGGCTGCGGCAAAGTATTATCTGCAGCAGGGCTGTACCCTCCTTGCCCACAACTATCGCAGCCGGATGGGGGAGCTGGACCTTGTGGTGCAGCAGCCCGACGGCACCGTGGTCATCTGCGAGGTCAAGACCCGCAGCCCGGGGTCTCTGGCTTCCCCCGCCGCAGCGGTGGACGCAGCGAAGCAGCGGCGACTCATCTGCACCGCACAGCTCTATCTGCAGCAGACCGGGCGCAGCGATGCACCGGTCCGATTTGATGTTGCAGAGGTCAAACCTCTTGACAGCGGACGCTGGATGGTACATATTATAAGGGGTGCTTTTCTCTGCAAAGGGTAGGCAGAGGGGCACCCGGTGGGAAATGTACGGGTAGAGGACTCCCTCTGCCGCAGCAACACAGGGACGTGTTGTGTGCGTCCTGTGGCGAAAAAGGAGCGACGATATGCAGTTCTTCAGTACCAGAGACAACAACCGCAAAGTGACCTCTTCGGAGGCGATCGCACAGGGTCTGTCCAATGAGGGCGGACTGTTTGTTCCCGCAAGCTTTCCGCAGGTGGATGTAAAAGCCCTGTGCGGGCTGGAGTATCCTGCCCTTGCAGCGGCAGTGATCCGGGAATATCTTACGGATTATTCTCCGGAGTTCCTTGCAGAGGCGACCCGCGCTACCTACGGGGAAGCTTTTGGAGGCAAGGCAGGCTGGCTTGCACCGGTAGAAGGGGATACCTATGCCCTGGAGCTGTGGCATGGTCCCACCTGCGCTTTCAAGGACTACGCATTGCAGCTGATGCCCAAACTGCTGGTGGAGGCAAAAAAGAACCTGGACCGCACCGAAAAGACCTTGATCCTTGTGGCGACCAGCGGCGACACCGGCAAGGCGGCTCTGGATGGCTACCATGACATCCCGGGTGTGGAGATCGCCGTGTTCTATCCCACCGGCGGCACCAGCGAAATCCAGCGGCTGCAGATGGCAACTCAGGAAGGTGCCAACGTGGCGGTGTACGCCGTCCGGGGCAACTTTGACGATGCCCAGACCGGCGTTAAGAAGGTCTTTGGGGACACTGCCATCGCAGCGGAACTTGCCCAGCGCAACATCCGTCTGTCCAGTGCCAACTCCATCAACTGGGGTCGTCTTGTGCCCCAGATCGTCTATTACTTTGCCGCCTACGCCCAGCTGCTGAAGGCAGAAAAGATCGCCTTTGGAGACGAGGTGGACTTCTGTGTGCCCACCGGAAACTTTGGCGATATCCTTGCCGGCTATTATGCAAAGCAGATGGGTCTGCCGGTGGGCAAGTTGGTCTGTGCTTCCAACGAGAACAACGTCCTGACCGACTTCCTCACCACCGGTACCTATACCGCAAAGCGGGAGTTCTTCAAGACTACCTCTCCCAGCATGGACATTCTGGTGTCCTCCAATCTGGAGCGCCTGCTGTATCACGTCACGGAGAGCGATGCCGAGGTCGCTGCACTCATGAAGAGCCTTGCACAGACCGGCAGCTACAGCGTCCGCCCGGAGACCCTTGCCGCCATTCAGGAGACCTTTGCCTGCGGCTGGAGCAGCGAGGCAGAGGTGGCACAGGAGATCCGCACCCGTTACGAAAAGGACGGCTACCTGTGCGATACCCACACCGCCGTAGCGTTCCATGTGGCGGAACAGAAAAAGCGTGCGGGGGTGCCCATGGTGGTGCTTTCCACCGCCTCTCCCTTCAAGTTCCCCCGCAGCGTGCTGGAGGCACTGGGACACACTGCGCCGGCAAACGACTTTGAAGCAATGCAGCAGCTGGAAGCAGCCACCGGGCACACCGCCCCTGCAAGTCTTGCGGCACTGCGTCAGAAAGCGGAGCGCTTTGACACGGTCATTGACCCGTCGCAGATCCCGCAGGTGGCGCTGAGCTATCAGGAGTAAGGCTTCCTGCTGCAGGACAGCGACCCGGTAAACTGCCCCGGGCATCCGGACCGCAATAGAACAGGAGTAAACAAACATGGCACTTTTTGTGCTTGGCGATACCCATCTCTCTCTGGGCGCTTCCAAGCCTATGGACATCTTTCCCGGCTGGGACAACTATGTGGAGCGTCTGGAAAAAAACTGGCGGAAGCTCATCACCCCGGAGGATACCATCATTCTGGCAGGGGATATCAGCTGGGCAATGCGCCTGACCGATACCCGCAGGGATTTTGCCTTTCTGCAGCAGCTGCCGGGGCAGAAGATCCTCATGAAGGGCAACCACGATTACTGGTGGTCCACCGCAAACAAGATGAACGCCTACCTCAAGGCGGAGGGCTTTGACACACTGCACATCCTGCACAACAACTCCTATACAGCGGAGGGTTATGCCATCTGCGGCACCCGGGGCTGGCTCTTTGATGTAGGGGAGGCGCACGATGAAAAGGTGATGAACCGGGAGATCGGGCGGCTGCGCATGAGTCTGGAAGCTGCACAGCCCGGGCTGGAAAAGCTGGTGTTCCTGCACTATCCGCCGGTGTACACCGGCACCAGTGCTCCGGAGATCGTGGCGACGCTGAAGGCATACGGCATAAAGACCTGCTTTTACGGGCATCTTCACGGCAACGCCATCCGGTACGCCGTGCAGGGGGATGTGGAGGGCATCCGCTACAAGCTGGTAAGCGCAGACGGGCTGCGCTTTTGCCCCTACCGCATCAACTGATCGGCAGGGAGAATGACTTTTTGCCCCCGGATAAGAGGGCAGAAACAACAAAATTTAAAAATTTGGTATGGCAATTGTGTCAGGAGCGTGCTATAATAGGTTTTGACGCGATTGTTGCACCCAATTGAGCGCGCGCGTCCCCGCATTCCGTGTGCACACAGCAAGGACGTGGTGCGCGGTTGCTCAGGGCAAAAACTTCCTGCCCGGGCAATAGAATTTTTGAGTGGAGGATAAACAAATGAATCTCATCAAGTGTGAAAAGCTGGAGAAGAGCATGGCAGAACTGCAGTTCTCCATCGACGCAGAGGCTTTCAAGAAGGCTGTTGCCGATGTTTTCAAAAAAGAGGGCAAGAAGTACCCTGTGCAGGGCTTCCGCAAGGGCAAGGCTCCCAAGGCTCTGATCGAAAAGATGTACGGCGCAGATGTCTTCACTTATGATGCCATCAACGAGCTGTTCCCCGAGGCTTTCGAGGCTGCCGTCAAGGAAGCCGGCGTGGAGCCCGTGGGTCGTCCCGAGGTCACCGTGGATTCCGCCAGCGAGACCGAGGGTGCTACCCTGACTGTTAAGGTGGCTGTGAAGCCCGAGGTCAAGGTGGGCAACTACAACGGTCTGACCGTGGAGAAGACTGTCCATACTGTTACCGATGAGGCTGTGGACGCTGAGCTGAAGCGTGTGCAGGAGCGCAATGCCCGTGAGCTGACCCGTGAGGGCGCTGCTGAGAACGGCGATATCGCTGATATCGACTTCGAGGGCTTTGTGGACGGTGTTGCATTCGAGGGCGGCAAGGCTGAGCACTACAACCTGACCCTGGGCAGCGGCAGCTTCATCCCCGGCTTTGAGGAGCAGATCGTTGGTCACTCCGCTGGCGAGGAGTTCGATGTGAACGTAACCTTCCCCACCGAGTATCAGGCTGCAGAGCTTGCCGGTAAGGAAGCTGTCTTCAAGATCAAGCTCCACGAGGTCAAGTACAAGGAGCTGCCCGCTCTGGATGACGAGCTGGCAAAGGATTGCTCCGAGTACGACACTCTGGAGGAGTTCAAGGCTTCCATCCGCAAGAACAATCAGGAGCAGCTGGACAAGCAGGACGATCTGGCTGTGGAGAACGCTCTGGTGGATCAGGTCATCGAGAGCATGGAGGGCGAGATCCCTCAGGCTATGTACGACAGCCGCATGGATGAGATGGTCAACGACTTTGCATTCCGTGTGGAGCAGCAGGGTCTGCGTCTGCAGGACTACCTGAAGTACATGGGTCAGACTGTGGAGCAGTTCCGTGCTTCCTTCATGCCTCAGGCTGAGAAGCAGGTCAAGATCGGTCTGGCTCTGGAGGCTGTTGCAGCTGCCGAGCACATCGAGGCTTCTGAGGACGAGATCAACGCTGAGATCAAGCGCATTGCTGACCAGTACAAGATGGAAGAGAACAAGGTCCGCGAGCTGGTCAACATGGATGACCTGAAGCAGGATCTGGCACGCACCAAGGCAATCGACTTCATCAAGGAGCACGCAAACGTGGTGGAGAAGGCTGCTGAGGCAGAAAAGACCGCTGACGCTGAGTAATCGTCTGTCGGCTCTGTAAAAACGCACAGCTGGCTGTGCGTTTCATACAAAGGTTGTAGAATTGACCGATACGGCAGAACCGGAAGGGAATCCGTATCGGTCAATTTTGCAAATAGAATCAAACCATTTCAGGAGGCGAACTTTATGAGTTTTGTTCCTTACGTTGTTGAACAGTCGGCACACGGCGAGCGTTCCTACGATATCTTTTCCCGTCTGCTGAACGACCGTATCATCGTGCTCAGCGAGGATGTCAACGATACGACGGCAAGCCTTGTGGTGGCACAGCTGCTGTATCTGGAAGGGCAGGACCCGGATAAGGATATCAGCCTGTATATCAACAGCCCCGGCGGCTCCATCAGTGCCGGTATGGCGATCCACGATACCATGCAGTATATCAAGTGCGATGTCTCCACCATCTGCATGGGCATGGCAGCATCCATGGGCGCATTCCTGCTTGCCAGCGGCACCAAGGGCAAGCGTTTTGCCCTGCCCAATGCTGAGATCATGATCCACCAGCCCCTGATCGCCGGCGGTCAGGGCGGCGGCTTGTCCGGTCAGACCACCGACATCAAGATCCACGCCGAGCACATGGTGTATATCCGCGACAAGATGAACCGTATGCTCAGCGAGTACACCGGGCAGCCTCTGGAAAAGATCCAGATGGACACCGAGCGGGACAACTATATGTCTGCACAGGATGCCAAGGCGTACGGTCTGATCGATGAGGTCATCGCACACCGCTGAAATCAATCTATCCAGAATAAGGAAATACAGCTATGGCAAATAACAATTCCGGAAAAGATAAAAACGAAAAGGATCTGGTCTGCAGCTTCTGCGGCAAACATCAGGACGAAGTGGAGCGCATGATCATCGGACCCGGCGTGAACATCTGCAGTGAGTGCATCGGTCTGTGCCACGACCTGCTTTCCGATGATCCGGACCGTCCCGCAGGCGGTCGTCCGTCCCGGGCAGGGGCAGGACGCTCCCGCAGCCTGCAGGCTGCACAGGACCTTGACATCAACATCCTGACTCCGGACGAGATCAAGGAAGGTCTGGACCAGTATGTCATCGGACAGGACGAGGCAAAGCGGGTGCTTGCAGTCTCGGTGTACAACCACTACAAGCGCATCCTCAGCGGCAAGGGCGGCGATGTGGAGCTGCAGAAGTCCAACGTGCTGATGCTGGGTCCCTCCGGTGTGGGCAAGACCCTGCTGGCGCAGACCCTGGCAAAGATGCTGGGAGTACCCTTCGCCATTGCCGACGCCACCACCCTTACCGAGGCAGGCTACGTGGGCGAGGATGTGGAGAACATCCTGCTGAAGCTTCTGCAGGCGGCAGATTTTGACGTGCAGAAGGCGCAGGTGGGCATCATCTATATTGATGAGATTGATAAGATCACCCGCAAAAGCGAGAACCCCTCCATCACCCGGGACGTGGGCGGCGAGGGCGTGCAGCAGGCACTGCTGAAGATCCTGGAAGGTACCGTAAGCAACGTGCCTCCTCAGGGCGGACGCAAGCACCCCCAGCAGGAGTTCATCCAGATCGACACTACCAACATCCTGTTCATCTGCGGCGGCGCATTTGACGGACTGGATAAGTATATCCTCCGCCGCACCGACAAGTCCGCTCTGGGTTTCGGCAGCGCTCTAAAGGACAGCTCCGCCGAGGCAGAGAAGGCTCTGCTGCGGAAGGTGGAACCCCACGATCTGGTCAAGTTTGGTCTGATCCCGGAGCTCATCGGTCGTCTGCCGGTGATCACCGTGCTGGACGATCTGGACGAAGAAGCGCTGGTCCGGGTCCTCAAGGAACCCCGCAACAGCCTTGTCAAGCAGTACAAGGAACTGCTGAACATGGACAACGTGGAGCTTGCCTTTACCGATGAGGCACTTCACGCCATTGCCCGCAAGACCATCGAGCGCAAGACCGGTGCCCGTGGTCTGCGCAGCGTGATGGAAAGCATCCTGCTGCCCATCATGTACAGCGTGCCCAGCGACCCCACCATCATCCGGGTCACCGTGGATGAGGATACCGTGGAGAGCGGCGAAGCACATCTGGAGTACGGCGCAGTGCGCAAGCGCTACAAGAATCAGTCCTCCCTGAGCTGACGTTCCGGCGTCCGGCAGGGAAGGAAAGCCCTGTTTCAAAAGCTTTTGCTTTTGACAGGGCTTTTTGCTTTATTATTCTTGTTTCCGGCACAAAAATGAGTTATAATATTAAGGTCCGGATTTTATGCAGGGGTTTCTCTGGCAGGAACACGCCCCGTTGTAACAGTAAAAGACGGACAAGTGGGTAACAGGAAGTACGATAAAGGAGTGTGTTTTCAATGGCAAATTATCTTGCAATGGATCAGCAGCAGCTGGCAGCCGAGAAGGCTGCACTGGAGGCAGAGTACAAAAAATTTCAGGCTAAGGGTCTGAAGCTGAACATGGCACGTGGCAAGCCCGGTCCTCACCAGATGGACCTTGCCATGGGTCTGCTGCAGATGACCGACTATACCACCGATGCAGGCACCGACGCCCGGAACTACGGTGAGCTGGAAGGTCTGCATGAGGCACGGGTGCTGTTTGCAGATGTGTTTGGGGTCAAACCCAGCGAGGTCTTTGTGGGCGGTAACTCCAGCCTGCAGCTCATGTATAATCTGATCAATATTGGCTACGTTTTTGGCTTCCCGGAGTCTCCCTGTCCCTGGTCTCAGGTGGAGAAGCGCAAGTTCCTCTGCCCAGTGCCCGGCTATGACCGTCACTTTGCCATTACCGAGGAGTATGGCTTTGAGCTGATCAGCGTGCCCATGACCCCCAATGGTCCGGATATGGACGCTGTGGAGAAGCTGGTAGCAGAGGATGACACCATCAAGGGCATCTGGTGTGTTCCCCAGTATTCCAACCCCGATGGCTACACCTACAGCGATGAGACCATCGAGCGTTTTGCCAAGATGAAGACTGCCGCCCCGGATTTCAAGATTTTCTGGGATGAGGCATACATCGTTCATCACCTTACCGAAGAGATCATCGAGACCCCTGTTCTGCTGAACCAGTGCAAGAAGTACGGCACCGAGAACCGGGTGTTCATGTTCACTTCCACCAGCAAGATCACCTTCCCGGGTGCAGGTGTTTCTGCCATTGCCTGCAGCGAGGCAATGATGAAGTACATCTGCAAGCGGTTCGGGATCATGATCATCAGCTACGATAAAATGAACCAGCTGCGCCACGTCCGCTTTCTCAAGAACAAGGAAGGCGTGCTGGCACATATGGCAAAGCATCGCCGCCGTCTGGTACCCTGCTTTGATGCGGTCAAGACTGCTTTCAAGCACAACCTGACTCCCTGTGGCGACATTGCCCACTGGACCGATCCCAAGGGCGGCTACTTCATCAGCCTGTATGTGATGCCCGGATGCGCAAAGCGGGTGGCTGCTCTGTGCAAGGATGCAGGTCTGGTGCTCACCGGCGCCGGTTCCGCCTATCCCTACCACAAGGACCCGGAGGATTCTCACCTGCGTATCGCACCCACCTATCCCAGTCTGGACGAGGTGGAGACCGCATCGGAGCTGCTGTGCGTCTGCGTGCGCCTTGCCGTGGTGGAAAAGCTGCTTGCACAGCAGGCATAATATGGTAAAAACTTTCTGAGGGCGGTGCACCGCCGGAAGGGGTTTGCTGCAAATCAACGGATACAGCACAACGACAGCATCTGTGGAGAGGTGTTTCTCCGCTGGTGCTGCTTGTGCGTTTCACGGCTGGTTTGCAATAGAATACAGGTCCCGCTCTGCCGGGGCGCTTGGAGGTTTTCCTGATTATATGAAGACAAAAGGTAAAGCATGGCAACTGTTCGTCACGGCGCTGCTGATCCTTGTCTTTGTCTACACGGCGTTCTTCGGCGTGTCGGCAAAGTATGGCGATGTGACCACCACCTACATCAAGGGGGCAAAGGATATCCGGTTCGGTGTGGACATCAAGGGCGGCGTCAACGTCACCTTTGTGCCCTCTGAGGACTACGATGCCACCGAGGAGCAGCTGGAAGCGGCGCAGCTGGTCATTGAAAATCGTCTGGTGGCACTGAATGTTACCGACTATGAGCTGTATGTGGACCCCAGTTCTGACAGCCTGATCCTGGAGTTCCCTTGGCAGTCCGGCGAAACGGATTTTGATCCGGAAGCTGCCATTGAAGAGATCGGCACCACCGCCTATCTGACCTTCCGGGAAGGCAGCAGCAAGGACGGGGAGCTGATTTTGGACGGCTCTATGGTCCAAAACGCTGCAGCACAGTATGGGCCGGTAAACGGTACCACGGCAGAATACTATGTGTCGCTGGAGTTTACCGCAGAGGGTGCAAAGGCGTTTGGTGATGCCACCACCCGTCTTGCCGGGAACGGGGGCACCATCAGCATCTGGCTGGACGATGAAAACGTCAGCACCGCAACGGTCAACACTGCCATTACGGACGGCAAGGCAATCATCACCAGCTCCGCATCCAACCCCTTCACCCAGGACGCTGTCATCAAGATGGCGCGTCAGATCAATTCCGGTGCTCTGCCCTTTGCGCTGACGGTGGACAGCTATTCCACTGTCAGCCCCAGTCTGGGCGAGAATAGCCTCAGAGCCATGGTGCTGGCAGGCATCATTGCCTTTGCTCTCATCGTGGTGTTCATGACGGTGCTGTACCGTCTGCCGGGCTTTGTTGCCTGCATCGCACTGGCAGGTCAGGTGGCGGCAACGCTGGCATTCGTCTCCGGATACTTCCCGGTGTTTGAAAGCTTTACCCTGACTTTGCCCGGTATTGCCGGTATCATTCTGGCGATCGGCATGGGCGTGGACGCCAATGTCATCACTGCAGAGCGCATCAAGGAAGAGCTGAAAAACGGCAAATCTCTGGATGGTGCACTGAAGAGCGGCTTTGCCCGGGGTCTTACCCCCATTATTGACGGCAACGTCACCATCGTCATTGTGGCGGTGGTGCTGATGAGTGCCTTTGGACCCTCGGATGGTCTGTTTGCCAAGGCACTGCACTTTGTGTTCTTTGCCTTTGGTCCTTCCACTGCAGGCACCATCTACGCTTTTGGCTACACCCTGCTCACTGGCGTGCTGCTGAACTTTGTGTTCGGCGTCTTTGCTACCCGTGTGATGATCCGGGGTGCCGCTTCCATCCGTGCCCTGCGCAAGCCCTGGCTCTATGGCGCTGCAAAGCTGGGCAAGGATGAGACCGAGAAAAAACAGATCGACTTTGTGGGTCTGCGCAAGCGTTTCCTTACCATTTCTACCTGCCTCATGGCAGTGATCCTGCTGAGCGCTGTGGTGCTGGGGGTCCATCTGGACACCGAGTTTACCGGCGGTGCCATGATCACCCTGCGCTACGAGGGAAGCTTTGAGATGTCCGCTGTACAGAAGACCGCTGCATCTGCGCTGGATAACAATGGTCTGACCCTGCAGACCGGCGAGAATGTCGCCACCGGAGATCAGACCTTGAAAATCTCCATGCCCGGCACCGAGACCGTTACCACCGAGCAGGTGGGAGCGCTGTTGGATTCTCTCAACGAGAACTACCCGGACAACGCTTTCTCTCAGCTCTCTCTCAGCAACGTCAGTGCTGCTATGGGTACCAAGTTCCTGCAGAAGAGTCTGGTGGCAGTGGTCTTTGCGCTGGTGCTGATCCTGCTGTATATCGCTCTGCGGTTCAAGAATATCGGCGGTCTCACCGGCGGTATGATGGCAGTGCTGGCACTGGTCAATGACCTGATGGTGGTGTTTGGCACTTTTGTGCTGCTGCGCACCCCCTTGGACGGCAACTTCATCGCTGCCATGCTCACCATTCTGGGCTACTCCATCAACGATACCGTTGTGGTCTACGACCGTATCCGGGAGAACCGCAAGCTGCTGGGCAAAAAGGCATCCTTTGAGGAGCTGGTGAATCACTCGGTGAACCAGTCTGTCCGCCGCACGCTGGTCACCACCATCACCACGGTCATGGCGCTGGCGGTCATGTGCGTCGTGGCAAAGCTGTACGGTCTGGACAGCATCTTCACCTTCGCTTTCCCCCTGATGATGGGTATGATCAGCGGCGTGTACACCTCCCTGTGTGTTTCCACCTCCGCTTGGGTCATGTGGAGCAAGCGTAAAAACAAGGCAGAATAAAAGTCCCGAATGGACTTCAGGAGGAACAGAACATGAAGTGTCCCTATTGCGGTGCAGAGGAGTCCAAGGTCATTGACTCCCGCCCCACCGAAGACAGCGAGCGCATCCGCCGCCGCCGTGAATGCCTGAGCTGCCACATGCGTTTCACCACCTACGAGGTGGTGGAGACGGTTCCGCTTGTGGTCGTCAAAAAGGACAGTTCCCGGGAACCCTTCGACCGGCAGAAGCTGCTCAACGCCATGCTGCGCGCCTGCGCAAAGCGTCCCGTGAGCTATGAGGCGCTGGACCGTGCGGTCAGCAGCATCGAGCAGACCCTGCTCAGCTCCTACGACCGGGAGATCCCCAGTGTGCGCATCGGGGAGCTTACCATGCAGGAACTGAAAAAGATCGATGAGGTGGCGTATGTCCGCTTTGCTTCGGTCTATCGTCAGTTTGCCGATGTGGAAAGCTTCTTCAATGAGCTGAAAAAGCTTATGGGCGACCGGAAAGAGACCAGATAAACGATCTTGAACACCGCCTGTGTGCAGCTGCATACAGGCGGTGTTTTTGTATGGTCAGATGAGCCGCCGGGACAGCCACTCCAGCGTTTCCACCTGCACCTGCGCTCGGCGCAGCTCTCCCAACGCCTCCTCCGGGGCGTTCTGTTCCAGCTGCCCCTCTGCGGCACGGAGCGCCGCTTCCAACTCGGTGAAGTCTGCGGTGGGCAGCAGGTGGTTCATCTTTTCCCGCATCCGGTCGCACCGGTCCGCCCCCTTCCGGAGGGCAAGGCGTGCCAGAGACAGGTCCCTGGCACGGACGGCGGCAACGGCGTGGTCAAGGTCTCCGGAGATGGAATCTGCAAACCGCTGCACCTGACGGCTGCTGTAAAGGGCTGTAAGCAGCAGAGCGGCAAGAATGAGAATGCAGGCGTAGATCCGTTTCATAGTGCCTCCTCAATGGGAGCTGCCCTTCCGGCGGCTCTCTTTTTTCAGCAGAAAATAATCCTCAGTCTCATTGCCGATGAGCAATAGGATCTCCTCCGGCAGCAGGGTGTTCGCCTCTGCAGTGCGCTGCAGCCAGTCCCGGTCCTTGCCGCACCAGTGCAGGTTGTCCTCCAGCACCTGCCCGTCCACCACAAAGGGAATTGTGGCGTTGACCTGCCGGACCCGGAGCTTCAGGTCATCCAGAGTAGCAGTCTCATATTCCGGACGCAGCGCTGCCGAAAGGGTGCCGTTGGTCTCGATGACCGCATAGGACACCTTCCGTGGGTCGAAGATATCCTTGCCACGCAGCGCCTCCATCAGGTCCGCCGTGGTCAGCCGCAGGGTCCGCAGGGCATCCTGATCGATCTTTCCGTCCAGGATCACAGTTTTGGGGCGACCGGAGAGGAAATTGAAGAATTTCTGGCTCCGGAAACTCAGCATGGACCCCAGCAGCTCCAGAGCCGCAATAAGGAACAGGGGGATCAGGCTGGCGGTCACCGGCACATCCTCTGATTCGATGGAGATGGAGGCAAGATTGGAGATCAGGATGGTGGACACCAGCTCTTCGGGCTGCAATTCTCCCAGCTGGCGCTTGCCCATGATCCGCATGGCAAAGAGAACGCAGAGATAAATGATGATGGTACGGCAGATCAACAGCTTCAAGGGTGGGTCCTCCTGTGGGCGATAATTTGGGATAGGAACCGGGCGGCGGGGGAATACTGCACAGCAAAGGAGTGGAGAAGCGATGCAGCAGTTATCCCGGGAACTTGCGGAAAATCTGGCGGCACTGGATGCACTTTTTGGTGCCTCTGCCGATTATTATTCCAAATCCATCACCATTTATCATTGCCGGGGCAATATTGTGCTCTTTGACGGCATGGCAAGTCTGGAATCCCTCTGGCAGCTGCTGCTGGAGGGGGCGAGCCGTCACACCCTGCCGCCGGAGCAGCATACCGGACCACAGGTGTTCCGGCTGATTCTGCAGGATTCGGTCTTTCCGGCAGAAAGCCAGCCGGTGGAAGATATGGAGGACCTGATCCGACGGCTGACAGCGGGCATGGCGGTGCTGCTTCTGGATGGCTGCCCCCAGGGCATTGCCTTTTCGGTGCAGGGATTGAAGTTCCGCTCGGTGGAGGAGCCGGAAGGGGAGGGGAATCTGCGGGGTTCCCGGGAGGGCTTTGCGGACCTTTTGCGTATCAATCTGAGCCTTTTGCGGCGTCTGATCCGCAACGGGGATCTTGTGCAGGAGGTTGCACAGGCGGACACCCCGGCAAAGACCGAGTACGGGGTCTGCTACTGCCGCAGCGTGGCGGACCCTGCTATGGTGCAGCGGGTAAAACGGCTGCTGGCGACGGCAAAACCGGAAATGCTGCTGGATTCCAGCTATTTTATGCCCTGGCTCCTGCCCGGCAGGTGGCGGCTGTTTTCTCCGGTGAGCTATACCCAGCGCCCGGCAGTGGCGGCGGCAAAACTCTGCGAGGGCAGGATCCTGATCCTGGTCAACGGCAGTCCTTCGGCACTGGTGCTGCCTGCTCTTTTCTGCGAAAATTTTGAGTGTCTGGACGACTACGCCTCCACAGCGGTGTTTTCCTCTTTTCTGCGGCTGCTGAAGTATGCGGCGTTCTACCTCACCGTGTTTTTGCCGGGGGTCTTTGTCTGCCTTGCGGTGTACCTGCCGGAATTGATCCCACCGCAGCTGCTGTACAAGATCGAGGCGGCAGAAAAGGCAACCCCTCTGCCGCTGTTTGCGGAGATGCTGCTGGTGATGCTGCTGCTGGAAGTGATCCGGGAAGCAGGTCTCCGGATGCCCCAGTCTTTGGGGCACTCGGTCAGTCTGGTGGCGGCACTGATATTAGGAGATGCGGCGATCGCAACAGGGCTTATGAGCACCCCGGTGATCTTTGTTGCCAGCATTACCTCCATTGCGGTGTTCGTCACCCCCGCCCTCTACGAGAGCGCCACCCTGCTGCGGCTGGGGGTGGTGCTGGCAGCGGGTCTGGCAGGTCCTCCGGGGCTGGCGGCGGCGTTTTTTGCTCTGCTGCTGGCACTTTCCGGCACCGGCATCATGGGGGTGCCCTACCTGACGCCCCATCCCTTTCCCCAAAGTCCCTTGTCGGAGGATGGGGTGATCCGCCGCAACTACCGGCGGCTTTCCCGGCGGCACTTTGTGATCTGGCAGAAAGAAGGTGAACCGAAATGGAACAGGACCGCTTCTCCATGCAGGCGGCGGCGCTGAGCATTTTTACCGCCGTAGCGGCGGAAGGACTCCCAGATGGCATCCCGCTCCGGCTGTTTCTGCTGAAGGGGCTGTGCGGCGCTGTCCTGCTTACGGCGCTTTCGGCTTTTTCGGTCACTCTCTGGCAGGGCGGGCAGCAAAATGCTTTTCCGGCTGTCGCCGCAAAGACTGCGCTGCTGTTCCTCCTTCTGGCAGAATGGTGCACCACCTTTGCCCGGGCACAACAGGTGTGCCGGCGGGAGTTTGACTCCATGGCGCTGGTGGGACTGCTGCCCCTGCTGCTGTGGGCAGGGTGGAAGCTGCCGCCTGCCCGCTGGAACTCCCCTGCAAGGGTACTGTGGTGGTTTGTGGTTCTGGGGTTTCTCGTGCTGTTTGCCGGTCTGGCTGGGCAGATGCAGTGGTACCGCCTGTGGGATATGGAATTGCAGGCTCCGGCAGAGCCTTGGCAGGTACCGCTGTATGGCGAATACCTTCTGCTGCCTCTATTGTGCCCTGGGGCAAAGCTGCGCAGAGGGGTCTTTCTGCCTTTTTTGGGCTTTGGGGTGCAACTGGCACTGGCAGTCGGCATGACGCTGGTGTTTGGAGGCGGATATCCGGAGCAGGAGCTGCTGCGGGCGTGGAGCGCCGGGGTCTTTTCTCGCATGGATGCACTGATTTTGTGGGTCTGGCTCACCTGCGCCATGTTCCGGATGTGCTTTCTCTGCGGCTGCATCCGGCTGCTGGCAGGGAGGATACTGCCCACGCCATCCGGCAGCGAGGTGGAGTCATGAAGCAGAAAACCATCCTGTTTCTTGTCCTTGCAGGGTGGTGCCTGTTGTTTCTTCGCTGCGAGACCACCGAGAAAAGCATGGTCCGTGCCCTGTATCTTTCCCGGCAGGAAAGGGGCTGGGAAGCGGCGCTGCTCTATCAGGCACCGGAAGCGGCGGCAGATGCGTCAAAGGCAACAGCGGCGCTCCGGGTTGGTACCGGAAAGGGCGGGGACCTTGCAGCGGCGCTGTCTGCTGCAGAAGAGTCCCTGCCCCAAACGGCAGATTACCGGCTGTGTGACTACCTTCTTTTCCCGGAGGACAGTGACAGAACGACCCTTGCAGACTACGAGACGCTGGTGCTGAAAGACCAGCGGGGACGCACAGCGGCAAGGATGATCTGCACTGACTTTGATCTGGAAGAATTGCGCATGGCTGCGGAGAAAACAGGAGACCTTCCGGATAAACTTCTGGACAAACTCAAAGGGTCTGCCGGGCTGCTGCCCCGGCTTTATCAGCGGCAGGAGACCATTCTGCTGCCGGTGCTGGAGATCGCAGACACCGGTTTTGCCCTCAAAGACTGGGAGCAGATGTGGACCGCTGACGGAAACAAAATACAGCTGGAAGAACCCCGGACCGTGATGTTTCGTCTCCTATCCGGCACCGGTGGGGTCTATCGTTTTCGGCTGGAAGGGCGGCAGCTGAACATCCGCCGGTGCAGCGTCTCGGTGACCATGACCAAAAGCCTTGTCCGGCTGCGGCTGGACTGCCAGAACGAATACGGCAGAGCCCTGCCGGGGGAAGAAAACTGCCGACAGCTGGAACAACTCTGCGAGGACACAGTGCGGCAGCTGTGGGGGCAGCAGGTGGATGTACTGCATCTGCAGCAGGCATCTTCCCTGCGGTACGGCAGGCAGGGGATGCTTTCCCCAACAAAAAACGCCTGCCCCCGGCTGGAGGCAGACGTGCATTTTTATTAAATTCAGCGTGCCGTGGGGAAGGTGACGGTAATGGTGGTGCCCTTGTCCACCTGACTTTCCAGCTTGATCCGGGCGTTGTGGATCCGGGCAATGTGCTTGACGATCGCCAGACCCAGACCGGTGCCGCCGGTGGCTTTGCTGCGGCTCTTGTCTACCCGGTAAAAACGCTCAAACACACTTGCCTGTGCCTCCCGGGGGATGCCGATGCCGTTGTCGGCAACGGTAAGGCTGCAATGTCCATCCCGGCTGCAGGTGGTGACCAGCTGTACCTTGCCGCCGGGGCGGTTGTAGCGGATGGCGTTGTCACACAGGTTCTGGCAGAGCTCATCCAGCAGCTG
Organism: Faecalibacterium prausnitzii; assembly: GCA_004558805.1. Taxonomy (GTDB): domain Bacteria; phylum Bacillota; class Clostridia; order Oscillospirales; family Ruminococcaceae; genus Faecalibacterium; species Faecalibacterium prausnitzii_M. The sequence continues at coordinate 43,853 of SFDE01000001.1, forward strand.
ACGGTTGCCCTCCACAAGGGCGCTTTCTCCCATGTAGGTCAGGGTGATGTAGGCGTGACGGGCGTTCAGCTTCTGACGTTCCACGCAGTCCTTTGCCACTTCCAGCAGGTCCACCGTCTCCATCACCGGCTCGGAACCGGTCTCACTTACGTTGTCCAGATGGGACAGCTGCAGGATATCGTTTACCAGTTGGATCATCCGGGTGGCTTCGCCGTGGATCTTCCGGGCAAAATCCGGGATATCCGCCGGTTTTGCAATGCCGGTCTCAATAAGCTCTGCATAGCCGGAAATGCTGGTCAGGGGGGTCTTCAGCTCGTGGCTCACATTGGCGGTGAACTCCTGCCGCATCTTCTCGTTGTTCTCCCGCAGGATACGGTCGGAGTGGATGCTTTCCGCAAAGGGGACCAGCTCCCTGTAGGGCACGTTGTCCTGAATGTGGTCCAGATCCTCGGTCATGTTCAGCACCGGCTGCACCAGTGCCTTTGTAAGCAGGGAAGAGAGCACCGCCGCTGCCAGCATCAGGGCAACACAGCTCAGCACGATGGCGGGAATGGAGGAGTCGTAGATGGACCACATGGTCTCTGCATCCTGCGCCACCCGCAGGATCTCGCCGCCGGGAAGCAGCAGGGCGTAGTAGTAGGTCTCGTATCCCATGGTCTGGGAATCCCGGATGTCTTTGCCTACGCCGCTTTGCATCGCCTGCAGGATCTCGGGGCGGCTGAGGTGGTTCTCCATGGGCTGGTCGGTGGCGGACTCAAAGATCACGTTGCCGTCATCCGAGATCAGGGTGATGCGCAGGTCTCCGGACACAAAGGCGGAAAGCTGCTGGGGATCCCCGGTCAGACCGTAGCCGACACTTACCAGATCCGCCTGCCGTTCCAAGCCGGTCCATGCTTGGGCGGTGAACGCCTTGTGAAAGACAAAGATGCACAGTACAGCGGTAAAAATAAGCCCGAGAAACCCCATCAGGAACAACCGGTAGCTGATTTTTTCTTCCATGCTGCGCAGTTTCATTCTTCGTTATCCTCCTCGTCCGTCAGCTTGTAGCCCACCTTCCGCACGGTGCAGATGTAACGCCCCGCCTCACCAAGCTTTTTGCGCAGGGTACGGATGTGCATATCCACGGTGCGGCTCTCTACCGAGATGTCGGTGCCCCACACCACCTGCAGGATGGTCTCCCGGGTCACCACCAGACTGGTGTTTTCCAGCAGCAGACGCAGCAGGCTGTATTCCTTGTAGGTCAGTTCCACAGGGCTGCCATCTACTGTCACACTGTGGCGGGTATTGTCCAGCTGGATCTCGTGGAAGCTGAGCACATCCGCCTTTGCCGCCGGGGCAGCACGGCGCAGAGCGGCACGGACCCGGCTGAGAAACTCCATGATGCCAAAGGGCTTTGCGATGTAGTCATCGGCGCCGCAGTCCAGCCCCCGCACCGTGTCCAACTCGCTGGATTTTGCGGTGACCATGATGATGGGCAGCTTTTTCAGGGAAGGGGTGTTCCGGAGCTTTTTCAGGATGGAAAAGCCATCCTCTCCCGGCAGCATCACGTCCAGGATCACCAGTTCCGGCACCTCGCTGCGCATTGCCGCCCAGAAAGGCTCCGAGTCCCCAAAGCCGGTCACTTCGTAGCCGTTGGACTGCAAGGCATACTGTTCCAGTTCCCGGATGGCGTCATCGTCTTCCACAATGTAGATCATTTGTCCATATCCTCCATAGAAGTGTCCGGGAAGAGATAGCGTTCCCGGTATTTGTCCAGTCGGCGGTGGAATTCTTCACTTTCCTTGGTGTCGTTGCCGCGGCGCAGGTCGTTGAGGTAGGCGTGGGTATCAAAGCTGTCCTGTGCCACCTCGATCTGAGCCACCGCCACGTTGCTGCAATGGTCGCAGATGCGTTCATAATTGGTCAGGAGATCGTCCAGCACAAAGCCGTACTCAATGGAGCAGCTGCCGGTCTGGAGCCGGGCAATATGGTGTGCCTTGATGGCGCGCACCAGCTCGTTGACCACCGCCTCCAGCGGCTCTACCTTGCCGGCAAGGTGCAGGTCTCCCTTGCGGAATGCGTCGGTGGTGCGGTTCAGGATATCCTGCACCGCATCTTCCAGCACCTGCAGTTCCTCCCGGGCATCCCGGGAGAAAGCAATGTCCTTCTGGTGCATCTCCTCGGCGGATTCCAGCAGATTTACGGAATGGTCGCTGATCCGCTCAAAATCGCTGATGGTGTGGAGAAGGGTGTTGACGCTCTGGCTGTCGGCGTGGCTCAGTTCCCGTCCCGAGAGCTTTACCAGATAGGTGCCCAGCGCATCCTCGTAGCGGTCCACCTTGCTTTCGTGCTCCCGTACCTTCTGGGCAAGCTCCTCGTTCCAGGTGTGGGTCAGGCTCATCGCCTGCACCACGCCCACCCGTGCCAGCTCTGCCATGTCGGCGGTGGCGCTGCGGGCACGCTCCACGGCAACGGCGGGGGTGTTCAGCAGACGGTCATCCAGCAGAGCGTAGCTTTCCTTTTCCGGGCTGTCTGGAATGGTAAGGACTGCCAGCTTTTCCAGCAGGGAAGCAAAGGGCAGCAGCACAGCGGTGGCAAGGATATTGAACACCGAGTGGACCACCGCAATGCCCCAAGCCTCAATGGTGGTGTCTACAAAGGCAAAGTGACACACCGCATCCAGCCCGTAAAAACCCACCAGGAAAAGGGTCACACCGATGATGTTGAAATACAGATGGACCATAGCGGCACGGCGGGCGTTTTTGTTAGCGCCCACAGAAGAAAGCAGGGCAGTGACGCAGGTGCCGATGTTCTGACCCATGATGATGGGAATGGCGCTGCCGTAGGTAATGACGCCGGTGGCACTCAGTGCCTGCAGGATGCCCACGCTGGCACTGGAACTCTGGATGATACCGGTGACCACGGCACCCACCAGAACACCCAGCACCGGGTTGGAGAACCGGGTGAACAGGCTGGTGAACCATGCCTCGTTCTGCAGCGGCAGCACGGCGTTGGACATGGTGGTCATACCGGTCATAAGCACCGCAAAGCCGATGAGGATGGTGCCGACGCCTTTTTTCTTCTCACTCCTACACATATACAGCAAAATGCCGATAAATGCAAGCAGGGGACTGAAAGAAGTGGGTTTTAGCAGCTGGATCAGCACGCTGTCTCCCTGCAGACCGGAAAGGCTCAGGATCCAGCTGGTGACAGTGGTGCCCACATTGCTGCCCATGATAATGCCGATCGCCTGATGCAGCTCCATGATGCCGCTGTTGACAAAGCCCACAACCATAACGGTGGTGGCACTGGAACTCTGGATCACAGCGGTGACGCACAGACCCAGAAAGAAACCTTTAAGAGGGCTGTCGGTCAGCTTGCTCAGGATCTTCTGCAGCTGACCGCCTGCCTGCTTTTCCAGCGCCTTGCCCATAATGTCCATGCCGAACAGAAACAGGGCAAGACCGCCTAAAAGCGAAAAAACGTTGAAAATAGTCATGATGGTTTTCCTCACTTTTATTTAACATGTTGCTAGCTTATTTTCTCCTGTGTAAAAGTATACGGATGTAATGTAAAATCCGAAATCGAAGAAATGTAAAACTCCTGTAAAGTGCAAACCTGAGTAAAAAACTGGTAAAATATGGCGCAGTTTCGCTCTCTGAAAAAGGCGGCAGAAGCCGAGGCAAAAAAGATGAGGGTGAGCCGTTGTAATTCCGGGCGGATTTTATTATAATAGTAAAAAGCATGGCTTTGTCCGGGGCGCTTTCCCGGGGTACAGGGCAGAAGGATACGGGAGGAACAAGGATGGGCACATTCAATGTCTCGCTGAAAACGCTGACCAAGCGGGTCAGTATGGAAGTGGTCTACACCCCCAGAGAACTGGATCAGATCAACGTGGAGATCGCCGAGGTCAATCGTCCGGGTCTGTTTCTGGCAGGATACTACGATTACTTTGACAAGCTCCGTCTGCAGATCATGGGTCTTGCAGAGATGAATTTCCTGTCCGGGCTCCCGGCAGAAAAGCGGTATGAGGCACTGGACCAGCTGTTCCGACAGCAGCCCCCGGCGGTCATCGTCTGCCGCAGCGAGGAGCTGACCCCCTTCCCGGAGATGCAGGAGCTTGCCCGCAAGCACGGGGTGGCGCTGCTGCGCTCCAACGAGACCACCTGCACCCTTATGGGCAGCCTTATCAGTGTGCTGAATCTGGAGCTTGCTCCCCGCATCACCCGCCACGGCGTGCTGGTGGAAGTCTATGGCGAGGGCATCCTGATCCTGGGCGACAGCGGCATTGGCAAGAGCGAGCTGGCGATCGAGCTGGTAAAGCGGGGGCACCGTCTGGTGGCAGACGACGCCGTGGAGCTGCGCAAGGTCTCCAACCGGCAGATCATGGGCACTGCGCCGGAAAACATCCGGCACTTCATCGAGCTGCGGGGCATCGGCATCGTCAACGTGGCGCGGGTCTACGGTGTGGGTGCCGTCAAGGTCAGCGAAAGTCTGGATCTGGTGGTCCAGCTGGAAGCTTGGAACCCCACCAAGAACTACCAGCGCACCGGTCTGGAAAGTGAATATTACGACATTCTGGGCGTCAGCATTCCCAGCACCAGCATCCCGGTATCTCCGGGACGGAACCTTGCGGTGGTGCTGGAAACGGCGGCGATCAATAACCGCCAGAAGAAGATGGGTTACAATGCAGCAAAGGAGCTGCTGATCCGTCTGGGTCTGGACGACAAGATGGACTGAAAAGGAGCGTTTTTCCATGGAAGAACTCAAGCAGCAGCTGCAGCAGGCAGGCATTCCCTGCCGGGAAGCGGAATCCCTTGCCGCACACTGTACCTTTAAGATCGGCGGTCCCGCAAAGCTGTTTGTGCAGCCCCGCACCGAAGAGGAGCTTTGCAGCGCCATTGGCATCTGCAAGAGCTGCGGCGTGCGGTACTATCTGCTGGGCAATGGCAGCAACATCCTGTTTGCCGATGAGGGCTACGATGGAGCTGTCATAGACATCACTGCACTGGAGACCGGCATCGGGATCACCGGCACAGAGCTTTCTGCCGGGGCAGGGGTACGGCTTTCTGCCCTGTGCAAGGCGGCGCTGGAACAGGGTCTCACCGGGCTGGAGTTTGCCTATGGCATCCCCGGCACCGTGGGCGGTGCGGTCTACATGAACGCCGGCGCCTACGGCGGCGAGATGAAGGATGTGCTGGTACGGGTGCGCTACCTTACCGCCGAAGGCAGCATTGTAGAAGCCGCTGCCACCGAACTGGATCTGAGCTACCGTCACAGCATCTTTGAGGAGAACGGCGGCTGCATCCTCTCGGCGCATTTTGCGCTGCAGCCGGGGCAGCAGGACCAGATCCGTGCCAAAATGGAAGAACTGATGGCAAAGCGGCTGGACAAACAGCCGCTGGACAAACCCAGTGCCGGCAGCACTTTTAAGCGCCCGGCGGGAGCCTTTGCGGCAGCCCTCATCGACCAGTGCGGTCTCCGGGGTCATCGCCACGGCGGCGCTGCCGTCAGCGACAAGCACTGCGGCTTCGTGGTGAATCTGGGCGGCGCAAGCTGTGCCGATGTGCTTGCCCTGTGTGAAGAAGTACGCACTATCGTAAAAGAAAAAACAGGTTATGACCTTGAAAAGGAGATCCGGGTAGTCCGGTAAAGAGGTCATACCACAAAGGAGCAAGGAAGCGGACATGGAACTGTTGATCGTCAGCGGGCTTTCCGGTGCAGGAAAGTCGGTGGCTATGAATGCGCTGGAAGATATCGGTTTTTTCTGCATCGACAATGTACCTGCAGGGCTGCTGCCCAATATCACCGCATTTTCCAAGGCAGGCAATAACAATCTGGAGCGGGTGGCGTTGTCTATGGACGTCCGGGGCTGCCGCAGCCGGGAAGAGATCGAAGAGGCATTGCAGCAGCTGGACGAACAGAATACGCCCTACAAGATCCTGTTTCTGGACGCACCGGATGATGTGCTGATGCGCCGCTACAGCGAGACCCGCCGCCGTCACCCCATCAGCATTGCGGAGGGCATCTCCACCCGGGAAGCGTTCCTGAAGGAGCGCCAGATCCTGGAACCGCTGCGGGCACGGGCGGACTACCGCATCAACACGGCACTGCTGTCCACCGCCCAGAATAAAGAGCGCATCTGCGACCTCTTTCTCAAGACCGGCGGGGCAAAGGCGGCAATGCGGCTGACCATCATGTCCTTCGGCTTCAAATTCGGCATCCCCCAGGAAGCGGATCTGGTGCTGGATGTGCGCTGCCTGCCCAACCCCTTCTATGTGCCGGAACTCAAGCACAAGACCGGGCTGGATCAGGATGTGGTGGATTTTGTCATGGGTCATCCGGAGGCACAGGAACTGCTGAAGCGCTACGAAAACTTTTTGCAGTACGCCCTGCCCCTGTACGTCAAGGAAGGCAAGAGCCAGCTGACCATAGCGGTGGGCTGCACCGGCGGCAAGCACCGCTCCATTACCTTTGCACGGAAGATCGCAGAATACTGCCAGTCTCTGGGCTATGACCCGGGGGTGCAGCATCGGGACGCCGTGCGCTGAAAGAAACAGAGGAACCACTATGAGTTTTGCATCCCGTGCACGGGAGGAGATGGCACAGCGCAGTCTGCAAAAGGATTGCTGCGTCCGGGCAGCGGCGTATGGTCTGGCATGCTTTGCCAAATATTTTGACGCAAAGGGTCTGGTGATCCAGACCGAACAGCCCCATACGGTGCAGATGGCACAGCAGCTGTTTGCACGCTGCGGCGTGCAGGGAGAGATCCTGCAAAAGCAGCGTCCCAGCGGAGTTTTGTATGAATTCAATATCCGTACACCGGAGCAGGTGAGGCGAATGCACGAGCTGTTTGGCACCACCGGCAGCGAGACCAGTCTGCAGATCGATCCCGGTCTCATCCGGTGCCAGACCTGCGTCAGTGCGTACATTGGCGCAGCTTTTTTGTGCAGCGGCACCATGACCGATCCCCAGAAGGAGTACAACCTGGAGTTTCTGACTGCACGCACCAACCTTGCAAAGGACTTTGAGGCGCTGCTGGCGGAGCACGAATTTGCCCCTCACCGCACCCGCCGCAACGGCGTGAACCTGATCTACGTAAAGACCGGGGCAAATGTGCAGCGGCTGCTGAGCTTTATGGGTGCGGTGAATGCCGCAGAGCAGATGGGCACCTTAAAGGCGTTCAAACAAGTGCGGAACCAGACCAACCGCCAGACCAACTGCGACACCGCCAACCTTGGCAAGACCGCCCGTGCCAATGCGCAGACCCTGAAAGCCATCCGCTTTCTGGAACAGCAGCACGCATTGGAGACCATGCCGGAGGTGCTGCAACAGGCGGCGGAGATGCGGATGAAGTATCCGGACCTTTCCCTTGCGGCGCTGTGCGCCTGCTTTGACCCGGCGGTGAGCAAATCCGGGCTTTCCCACCGGATGAAAAAACTGGAGGCAGCAGCAGACAGCCTGCGCAAACGTTTGGAACAGGAGGTGACACCGTGAGCGGGATCAGCGAAAATAACCGGCAGGGCAGGGACTTTGTCCACCTGCATATCCACACGGAGTACAGCCTTTTGGACGGTGCCTGCCGCATCGACCAGCTGATGGACCGGGTAAAGGAGTGCGGACAGACCGCCATTGCCTGCACAGACCACGGCGTCATGTACGGCTGCCTGCAGTTCTACAAGGCGGCAAAAAAGGCGGGCATCAAGCCCATCATCGGCTGCGAGGTCTATGTGGCGACCCGCACCCGCTTTGACAAGGTAAACAAGATCGATGGCAACAACCATCTGATCCTGCTGTGCAAAAACGAGACAGGTTACAAAAACCTGATCAAGATGGTCTCCGCTGCCTTTGTGGAAGGCTTTTATTCCAAGCCTCGTGTAGATAAGCAGCTGCTGGAACAGTACCACGAAGGTCTCATCTGCATGTCCGCCTGTCTTGCCGGCGAGGTGCCTCAGGCGATCCTTGCAGGAGACTATGAGCGTGCCAAGCAGACGGCACTGTGGTACCGGGACCTCTTTGGGGAGGGGAACTACTACATCGAACTGCAGGACCACGGTCTGGAAGAGGACAACACGGTTCTGCCTCAGCTCATCAAACTGGCACGGGAGACCGGTATCCCCATGGCAGCCACCAACGACTCCCATTATCTGCGCCGGGAGGATGCCAGAATGCAGGAAATCCTGCTCTGCATCCAGACCGGCAAGACCATTCAGGACGCAGACCGGATGGAATTTCAGACCGATGAATTCTACGTCAAGACCACCGATGAGATGTACGAGCTGTTCTCCATGGTGCCGGAGGCGTGCGAAAATACTGCAAAGATCGCAGAGCAGTGCAATTTTGATTTCGAGTTCGGGCACACCAAGATCCCGTATTACAAAGCGCCGGACGGCATGGACAATCAGGCGTATTTTGAAAAGCTCTGCTGGGAGGGTCTGGAGCGCCGCTATGGACCCAACGTGCCGCAGGCAAACCGGGACCGCCTCCAGTACGAGATCGGTGTGGTCAAATCCATGGGCTACACCAACTATTATCTTATCGTCTGGGATTATATCAACTACGCAAAAAGTCAGGGCATCCCGGTGGGACCCGGACGAGGTTCCGGCGCCGGCAGCATCGCCGCCTACAGCGTAGGCATCACAGACATTGACCCCATCCGGTACAACCTGATCTTCGAGCGTTTTCTGAACCCGGAACGTGTCAGTATGCCGGACTTTGACGTGGACTTCTGCTACGAGCGCCGGCAGGAGGTCATTGACTACGTTAACCGGAAGTACGGTGCAGACCATGTGGCGCAGATCGTCACCTTTGGCACCATGGCAGCACGGAACGCCATCCGAGACGTGGGACGTGTCATGGGCATCCCTTACCAGAATGTAGATACAGTTGCCAAGCTGGTACCCATGGAACTGAAAATGACCCTGAAGCGGGCGCTGGAGGTGTCCGGTGAGCTGAAAAAGCTCTACGATACCGACCCGCAGGTCACGGAGCTTATCGACACCGCCGCCAAGGTGGAGGGAATGCCCCGGCACGCCTCCACCCATGCAGCAGGCGTTGTGATCACGCCGGAACCCACGGATTACTATCTGCCCCTTGCCACCAACGATGGCTTGCCGGTGACCCAGTTCAACATGACCGAGATCGAGGAACTGGGACTGCTGAAGATGGACTTTCTGGGTCTGCGGACCCTGACGGTTATCCGGGATGCAGAGATGGCGGTGCAGAAGTACCACCCGGAGTTCTCCATCCAGAAGCTGGACTACGACGACCCGGATACCTATAAGATGCTGGGGCAGGGAGACACCGAGGGTGTGTTCCAGTTGGAATCCACCGGCATGAAACAGGTGCTGGTGGGGCTGCAGCCTCAAAATCTGGAAGATGTCATCGCTCTTATCAGTCTGTACCGTCCCGGTCCCATGGACTCCATCCCCACCTATCTGCGCAACCGTCACGAGCCGGACAAGATCAGCTATAAGACCCCTCAGCTGGCACATATTCTGGATGTTACCAATGGCTGCATCGTCTATCAGGAACAGGTCATGCAGATCTTCCGGGAGCTGGCAGGCTTTTCCTTCGGGCAGGCAGACAACGTCCGCCGTGCCATGAGCAAAAAGAAGCACGCTGTCATGGAAGCAGAGCGGGAACACTTTGTCCATGGCTGCACCGACCCCGGGCACGAATGTCCGGGCTGTGTGGCACAGGGCATCCCGGAAAAGGTCGCCAACGAGATCTACGATGAGATGTCCAGTTTTGCTTCCTATGCGTTCAACAAGAGTCATGCGGCGTGCTATGCCTATGTGGCATTCCAGACCGCCTACCTCAAGTGCCATTATCCCAGCCAGTTTATGGCGGCACTGCTGACCAGTGTGCTGGACAATACTGACAAGGTCATTGAATATTCCGGCGAGTGTGCCCGTCTGGGCATCCGGGTGCTGCCTCCGGACGTGAATGTTTCCGGCGGCGGCTTTACGGCAGACGACAGCGGACAGATCCGTTTTGGTCTGAACGCCGTCAAAAACGTGGGGCGCAACCTGATCGACCGGGTGGTGGAGGAACGGAAGGAACGCCCCTACACCAGTTTGTACGATTTCTGCAAACGGATACACGGTACCGAATTGAACCGCCGTGCGGTGGAAAGCCTGATCAAGGCAGGTGCCTTTGACCACATGGGGTACAACCGCCGCAGCCTTGTGGAGGCGGTGGAGGGCATCCTGAAAAGCATCGAAACCGATACCCGCCGCAATCTGGACGGACAGCTGGACCTGTTCTCGGTGATGAGCGGGGCAGGGGACGAGCCCCAGGAGGACAGCTACGAGATCCGTCCGCTGGAAGAATACCGCCAGTCGGAGCTGCTTCAGCAGGAAAAGGACGTCAGCGGACTCTACCTGTCCGGACATCCTCTGGATGCCTATCGCCAGCGCACAGCGCAGATCGCTTCCCACACCATCAAGGCGTTGACCGGCGAGGACGCCCATGTGACAGACGGCGAAAAGGTCCGCATCGTGTGCGCCGTGGTCAAAAACCGCATGATGACCACCAAGTCCAACAGCATGATGGCATTTACCAGCGTGGAAGACCTGACCGGCACTATGGAGGTCATCGTATTCCCCCGGGTGCTGGATACCTTCCGGGACGCTCTGCAGGAAAACGCCGTAGTGGTCATTGACGGCAGAGTGTCGGTGCGGGAGGATGAGGCAGCAAAACTTCTGGCAGACAGTATCGTACCCATTGACAGCTATAACCCTGCAAAACCTCAGAATGGCAGACCGGACCCCCTGAAAACAGCTGCAAAGAAGATCTTTATCCGGCTGCCCTCCCGCAGCTGCCCCCAGTATGCCAAGGTGGTCAATCTGCTGGAGATCTTTGACGGCGATATTCCGGTGATCCTGTATCTGGAGGATACGGGGCAAAAGCTTGCTGCACCCCGGCGGCTGTACACATCGGGGCATCCGCTGCTGTTCAAAGAGCTGGACAGACTGCTGGGAACCGGCAATGTTGCAACAAAATGACATTTCCGCGCACGAATACAAACAGAAAGGCTGTTTTCAAACGCTCTGGATTGTGATATAATTGTTAAAGGCTAGTCCTAACATTCCATGTTATAAAAATGCAAGACATTGAGCGGCGTTGGAGAAGAAGGGCGCAGCTCAAGGGTGAATGAAGAAACAAATTGGAGGGAATCTCTCGTATGGAAAAGCAAATCAAAACGATTGGCGTGCTGACAAGCGGCGGTGATGCTCCCGGTATGAATGCTGCAGTGCGTGCAGTGGTGCGCACCGGTCTGCACAAAGGTTACCGCATGATCGGCATTCAGCGCGGGTACAACGGACTGCTGAACGGCGAATGCTTTGAAATGAACCTGCGCAGTGTCTCTAACATCATCTCTTCCGGCGGTACCATCCTTTACACGGCACGCTGCCTGGAGTTCAAGACCAAGGAAGGTCAGGACAAGGGCGCTGCCAAGTGCCGCGAGCTGGGCATTGATGCACTGGTGGTCATCGGCGGCGACGGTTCTTACCGGGGCGCCCGGGAACTGGCACACCGCGGCATTCCCATGATCGGTCTGCCCGGTACCATTGACAACGACATCGCCTGCACCGAGTACACCATCGGCTACGACACCGCCATGAACACCGCACTGGAAATGATCGATAAGCTCCGGGATACCACCCAGAGCCACGACCGCTGCAGCGTGGTGGAGGTCATGGGTCGCAACGCCGGTTACATCGCCCTGAATGTTGCAATTGCTTCCGGTGCTATGGCTGTGCTGCTGCCGGAGAAGGAATTCGACATGCAGCGAGACATTCTGGACAAGATCGCAGAGACCCAGAAGACCGGCAAGCGCCACTTCATCGTCATCGTGGCAGAGGGCGTAGGTCACGCACAGGAGATCGCCAACGAGATCCAGGCACGCACCGGCATCGATTCCCGTGCCACCATTCTGGGTCACGTCCAGCGCGGCGGTTCTCCCACTCTGCGTGACCGTGTCAACGCCTCTGCCATGGGCTATCAGGCAGTCTGCCTGCTGGAGCAGGGCAAGTACAACCGCATCGTGGGCATGAAAGGCGAGAAGCTGGTGGATTATCCGGTGGATGAAGCACTGGAAATGACCAAGAGCCTTGATCCGGTGCTGCTGGATGTGTGCAACACTATTTCTATCTGATTTCGGGATGCGATTCGGCGCAGATACGTCAAAATAGATGTATACGAGCTGGGTTGAAACAGTTTAAATTCAGACTATTCGTACACTATTCCTACACCTCAACAGGAAAATTATGGAATCTTTTCCAGCTCGCTTTTGAGCCATGAAATACTCCGTTCGGTAGGAATCGTTCTACGTAATCAAATAGCAGGGGCAGACCGGAGAGATCCGGCTTGTCTCTGCTTTTGTATTTCCCGCGCGAAAAATACATTTTCTATTATGGGAGGTGATAACGATGCACGAACTTTTAGCAAAATCAGACCGGCAGCTGGGCATGTGCCTGCGTATGCTGTATGACGAAGGTCTGACAGGTCCGCTGGAACTCAAGTCTGCCATCAACAGCAAGGGCAAGATGGAGTTCCGTGTAGTGGTCCCTGTGGAGGATGCGGAATTTGAGAAATTGAAAAGGCGCTTTGAGACCATGATCGGGTGATCAAAGCCTATACAGCCTCAAAGGACCCTGTGCCTGTAAAAGGGTGCAGTGGCACCCCAAGGAGAGTCTGCTTAAAAGAAGCAGGCTCTTTTTGTTTGTCCGGTGGTTTCGGATCGCAAAGCGTAATTTCTCAAAGAAAGAAATTTTCAGTACAGAAAAACAATGATGCACCGCATTAAAATTCACAGTATAAACAGAGAGTATCTTTCATGGGTGATTTAAAATCAACCGTAAAAGAGACGTGCCGTGGTGCCAGAGCATAATTTATACAAACAGTATTCTACGGCATGACGTCCTTTTTGTGTCTGGCAGACGTAAAAGAGGGTACCGCTGTGCAGATGGAGCTTTGCAGCGGTGGGAGTCTTGTGGTATACTAGGAACGGTTGCGGCAGGTGATAAGTCGCCCGCAAATCTGGATGGCAGGAGAGTGGATATTTTGGAACTGGAACAGGCTGCAAAGCGTGTAGAAGAACTGCGCAAAATTATTGAAAAGAACAATCGTCTTTATTACGATCAGGATGCTCCTGAACTGGAGGATTTTGAGTATGATGCGCTGAATCGGGAGCTGAAGGAGCTGGAAGCGCAGTTTCCCCAGCTGGTGACTCCCACGTCTCCCACCCAGCATGTGGGCGGCACCCCCAGTGGTCGCTTTGCCAAGGTGACCCATGCGGTAAAAATGGAGAGTCTGCTGGACGCCTTCTCCTACGATGAACTGCGTGATTTTGACCACCGGGTCCGGGAGGCAGGGGTAGAGCCGGAATATGTGGTAGAGATCAAGATCGATGGTCTTTCCTGCAGTCTGGAATATGAGAATGGACAGCTTGTCCGTGCCTCTACCCGTGGCGACGGTGTAGTGGGCGAGGATGTGACCCAGAACGTTCTGGCAGTCCGCAGCATCCCCAAAACGCTGAAGGATGCACCGGAGTTTCTGGAAGTCCGGGGCGAAGTCTATATGCCCCACAAAGCATTCCAGAAGCTGTGCGCCGAACAGGAGCTGCAGGGGGCAGCACCCTTCAAAAATCCCAGAAATGCAGCGGCAGGTTCTCTGCGCCAGAAGGACGCAAAGATCACTGGGAGCCGGGGGCTTTCCATCTTTATTTTTAATGTGCAGCAGATCCGGGGCAAGGAGCTGACCACCCATGCAGAAAGCCTGGATTATCTGAGATCTCTGGGGCTGCCGGTGTCGCCCCGGTATCACGTTGTAAGAGACATCGAGACAGCGATCCGGGAAATTGAGGAGATCGGGAAGAACCGCTCCAAACTGGATTTCGATATGGACGGTGCTGTCATCAAGGTCAACGATTTTGCCCAGCGGGACCGGATGGGTTCCACCAACAAATTCCCCCGGTGGGCGATCGCATTCAAGTATCCGCCGGAGGTGAAGGAGACTACTCTGCGCAGTATCGAGGTCGCAGTGGGGCGCACCGGCGTTCTGACCCCCACAGCATGCTTTGACCCGGTGTTCCTTGCGGGAACTACGGTAGCACGTGCTACCCTCCACAACGAGGATTTCATCCGCCAGTTCGGGCTGTGCATCGGAGATACCATTCAGGTACGCAAGGCAGGAGATATTATTCCGGAGGTCATTGGGGTCACCTGCCATGCGCAGGATGCGCAGCCCTATGAGATGCCAGAGGTCTGTCCTTCCTGCGGTGCACCCGTTGTCCATCTGGAGGACGAGGCTGCACTGCGCTGTGTCAACCCGGAATGTCCCGCACAGGCGCTGCGGAATATCATCCACTTTGCCTCCCGGGATGCAATGGACATTGACGGTCTGGGCATTGCGGTGGCGACCCAGCTGGTGGAAAAGGGCATGGTGCATTCGGCGGCGGATATCTATGCTCTGACGCAGGAACAGCTGCTGACCCTGGACAAGTTCAAGGAAAAGAGTGCCGCCAATCTGTTGGCAGCGATCCAGCGCTCCAAGGAGAACAATCTGGACAAACTGCTGTTCGGCTTTGGCATCCGGAACATCGGCAATAAAGCGGCGGCATTGCTGGCAGAGCATTTCGGTACGCTGGAAGCGGTCCGGGAAGCAGATGTGGAAAAAATAAGCCAGATCGATGGTTTTGGCGGGGTCATGGCGCAGAGCGTGGCAGAGTTCTTTGCCAAGGAAGGCACCACGGATCTTGTACACCGTCTTGCGGATGCCGGAGTGAATATGCAGTGGAAGGGAGAGCCTAAGGGGGACAAACTCGCCGGGAAAACTCTGGTGGTCACTGGCACTCTGGAGACCCTTTCCCGCAACGAAGCGGAAGCGCTGATCGTGAAAAACGGCGGCAAGGCAAGCGGCTCGGTGTCCAAAAAGACCGCCTATGTAGTCGCCGGTGCGGCGGCAGGATCCAAGCTGACCAAAGCGCAGGCACTGGGTGTGCCGGTGCTGACAGAGGCAGAGTTCCTTGCTATGCTCCGGGAAGAATAAAAAGGGTTTCCGGCTGCTATTGCGGCGGGTCAAAAGGCATCATTTGTGCATCCACTTCCGGGAGGGTCCTCCGGAATGTCAAAAAATCCACAAATGTAAAAAAAGGTCTTGACAACCGTTGCTTGTCACGCTATACTCAGTGCCAGAAAGTTCGTTTCAGGGCGGGGTGAGATTCCCCACTGGCGGTAAAGTCCGCGACCACCCGCAAGGGTGCTGACCCGGTGTAACTCCGGGACCAACGGTATAGTCCGGATGCAAGAAACGGCAGACAAATTTTGTGTCTATGTGCCCTGTTGCATTTTTGTTTGCAGCAGGGCGTTTTTCTGTTTGTCTTACCCGTTCCCGAAATCGTGCGAAAAGGGCTTTCCGATCAAATTTGAACGGGGCATACCCCGGGGAGGACAACTACCATGAAAAAGAACACCACTCACAACCTGACCGTTGCCGCCATGCTCAGCGCGGTCGCCTTCATCCTGATGTTCATCGAATTTCCCATTCCCATGCTGATCCCCAGCTTTGTAAAGATGGACTTCTCCGATCTGCCTGCACTGCTGGGTGCCTTTGCGTTGGGTCCGGTGTACGGTGTGGTCATCAGCTTTATGAAGAACCTGCTGCACATCATCATCAAGGGCACCTCCACCGCCTGCGTAGGTGAGCTGTGCAACTTTATGCTGGGCGCAGCCTTCTCTGCAACGGCAGGCTTTATCTACAGGAACCACAAGAGCCGCAAGACTGCTATCCTTGGCGCTCTGGCAGGTGCCGTGGCAATGGCGGTGTTCAGCGTGCCTTCCAACTTCTTCATCACCTATCCCGCCTATGTGCGTTTCTACCACATGCCGCTGGAAGCCATCCTTGGTATGTATCAGGCAATCCTTCCCTCTGCAAACAGCCTGATTAAGTGCCTTGTGATCTTCAATATGCCCTTCACTCTGGTCAAGGGCTTGCTGGATGCCGCCATCTGTGTGCTGATCTACAAGCCCCTTTCTCCCATTCTCCACGGCAGAAAGTGATCTGATCCCTGTATAAAGATACTCCCCGGAAAGCGCTGCAGGAATGCGGCGGACCTTCCGGGGAGTTTTTGTATTTACGCCACGGGGTAAGATTTATGCCAGGGCACCCTTGTCCAGCCATTTGCCCCGTGCCATCCGCAGCAGGAACAGGACGCCTCGAATGCACAGCTCGGTGCACATGGCGCTCCATACGCCCACCAGACCAAAACGGGGAGCCAGCAGGGAAGCAAGGGTGAGCCGGACGCCCCACATGCTCACCAGATTGAGCACAAAGCAACCGGTGCTGTCGCCAGCACCCTGCATGGCACCGCTTGCCACGATGCTTGCGCCGAACATGGGCTCCGCAAACGCCTCGATCCGCAGCACCCGTGCTCCCAGAGCGATCACCGCAGCATCGGCGGTAAAGATCCCCATCAGGGCAGGTGCAAAGGCGAACATGCCGATGCCGGTCAGTGCCATGATGCCGATGCCCATAGTGGTGCACAGCCATGCAATGCGCTTTGCCATGTCCCGACGGTGTGCGCCCACTGCCTGTCCCACCATGGCAAGGGAGGCGTCCTGTATGCCATAGCCAGCCATGTAGCACAGGCTTTCGGCGCTGATGCCCAGACTGTTGGCGGCAATGGCGGTGGTGCCCAGTCCGGACACGATGCGCACCAGCAGCACCTGCGCAGAGGAAAGCGCTGCACGCTCGGCGGACAGGGGAACCCCTACCTTCCACAGGTTGTGCAGACAGGAACGGGTGATCTTCCAGGAACCGGGTCGCCGGATGCAGAGCACTCCCTCCCGGAACAGCAGGATGCACAGTGCCGCCGTCCCGCCTGCTGCGTTGGCAAGGGCGGTGCCCAGGGCAGCCCCCGGCACGCCCCAGCCGAAGCCAAAGACCGTGACGCTGTGTCCCCACAGCAGCAGGGTGCGGGTGGGGTTGATGAGCACAAAGTTGAAAACAACGTCCAAAAGACAAGTTCCAATGCTGATGAGACCGGGAGTCAGGGCGTCGCCGGTGGAACGCAACATAGAGGAATAGGTGCCCATCGCCATAGCAAAGGGCAGGGATGCCGACCAGATGGCAAAGTAGGCGGAGGCGTCCCCCTGCAGAGAGAGGTCTGCTCCCAGCCAGCCGGGGAGGAAAGGACTGATTCCCACACCCAAGACAGCGGCGGCAAGACCTACCACCAGATTGAAGATCATGGACTGGCGCAGCACGCCCCGGGCATCTTGCTGACGGTCCGCCCCCAGATACTGCGCCACCTGAATGGAAAAGGACATATAGAGTCCTGCCAGCATACCGTGGAGCAGCCATGTGCTGGAGCTGACGATGCCGATGGAGGCGGTGGCGCTGGCACCGATGTGCCCTACCATTGCTGCATCGATGTATTCCATAGCGGTAACAACGATCTGCTGCAGGATGGAAGGAATGCTCAGGGCAAGCACAATCTGTGCTGTCTGGCGCAGGGGCACCTGTTCTCCCCGGCGCATTTTTGCCGAGAGTTGTTCGAGGGTGATGGACATGACTCCTCCTTATAAAGTTCACAGATAAATTCCGACAGGCTGAATTCCTATTATAAGGACCCCGACCGTAAAAGTCAATCAAAGGGCAGTTTTTGCATCGGATGTATGCCGGATGATTGATTTTTCGCCTGTGGCGTGATACACTCACATCACGAAACCAAAAGAAAGAGGAATTTTGAATATGATTGAATCATTGATCTCTGCCTTTGGGCAGCGGGGTGTGGACGCAGCAGCATTTCTGCTGGCGTTTC
This sequence comes from Faecalibacterium prausnitzii, assembly GCA_004558805.1. Taxonomy (GTDB): domain Bacteria; phylum Bacillota; class Clostridia; order Oscillospirales; family Ruminococcaceae; genus Faecalibacterium; species Faecalibacterium prausnitzii_M. The sequence continues at coordinate 61,662 of SFDE01000001.1, forward strand.
TGCTGACAGCTCTGACGGATTCCGCCTTCCGGGACCGGCTTCCGCAGGACCACGGTCGTGAGTTTGCGGTGAACGGCGGCTTGTCCAAGGGCAAGGCGCGAGGCTCCGGACTCATTTTTGTGCTGTGTATCGCACTGGTATCCATGGCAGCGCTGCCTTTCCGGGTGGAGCATATCATCTACACGGTGCTGCTGATCGCCTCCATGCTGTCCGGCTACTTTGACGATGCGGCAGAGACCGCATGGAACGAATACAAAAAGGGCATCATCGACTTTGTCATTGCGGTGGCGGCAGGCGTTACCTACCTGAACTTCAACGGCTGTCAGGTCCATTTCCTGCAGTTTACCTTCACACTGCCCTACGAGCTGTACCTGTTTCTGATCGTGGTGCTGATCTGGGCAAGCATCAATGTGGTCAACTGCACCGATGGCGTGGACGGCTTGTCGGCAAGTCTGGCGGTGGTGACTATTGGCACCTACCTGCTTGCCTACCATACCGAGCTGGGAGAGTACGCCACCGCCGGGGTGGTGTTCATGGGTGCCCTGCTGGCATACCTGTGGTCCAACGCAAAGCCTTCCACCCTGCTGATGGGCGATGCAGGCAGTCGTGCCATGGGCTTTTTCATTGCCATCCTGTCCCTGAAATGCGGACATCCCTTCTCCTTCCTGCTGGCGGCAGTGGTGTTCATCGTGGACGGCAGCCTTGGCATCATCAAGATCAGCCTGAAGCGTTTCCTGCACATTTCCATCCTCAAGAACACCCGCACTCCGCTCCACGACCATGTGCGCAAAAACAAGGGATGGAGCGACGAGCAGGTGGTCATGCGCTGGCTGATTTTGCAGTTTGTGGCATCTGCTCTGCTGCTGCTCGTTGTACGCAGCTGATCCATCCTTCTTTATGATAGTAGATAATGGAACAAAAGCGCTGTCCTTAAAGGGCGGCGCTTTTGCTTATTGTTACAAAAAAATCCCCACCCTCTTTTTTATCCCGGCGGGAAAGAGTATAATGGGCTGGATATTTTTATACGGGAAAGGGGAAAATCCAATGGAAACCAGTGAGAAACTCCTAGATCCGGAGTATGTGCAGAGGGGCAGACCGGCGTGCGGCTTCAGCCGCAAAGTTTTCTGTGAGGGAATGCGGGATGGTGTGCCCATTGCGCTGGGATATTTTGCAGTGTCCTTTTCGCTGGGCATTGCAGCACGCAAGGCGGGGTTCACACCCCTGCAGGGCTTTCTTGCCAGCCTGCTGAACAATGCATCGGCAGGTGAGTATGCGGCTTTTGCCCTGATCATGACCAATGCCAGTTATCTGGAGGTGGCGGTGATCACTCTCATTGCCAATGCACGATACCTGCTGATGAGTTGTGCGCTGGCGCAGCGGTTTGCACCGGATACGCCGATCTGGCATCGGTTTGTTATCGGCTACGATGTGACGGACGAGCTGTTTGGCATCACCATCGCCCGTCCCGGCAATCTGGATCCTTACTATACCTATGGTGCCATCCTGCTGGCGGCACCGGCTTGGGCAAGCGGCACGGCACTGGGCATCATTGCCGGAAATCTGCTGCCTCTGCGGGCAGTCAGCGCCCTGAGCGTTGCCCTGTATGGCATGTTTCTTGCCATTATCATTCCTCCGGCACGGAAAAGCAGGATCGTTGCGGTGCTGGTGGCAGTGAGTTTTGCCTTGAGTTTTGTGTGCAACTATCTGCCGGGAATCGCATCTCTCTCGGACGGAACGAGGACCATCCTGCTCACCGTGCTGATCTCCGGTGCGGCGGCAGTGCTGTTCCCGGTAAAGTACCAGGAGGCAAACGAAGATGACGCATAACAATTATATCTACATCGCCATCATGGCGCTGGTGTCCTATTGCATCCGGGTGCTGCCCCTGACCTTGATCCGCAAACCCATCAAAAACCGGTTCATCCAGTCGTTTTTGTACTATGTACCCTATGTGACCCTTGCGGTCATGACTTTTCCGGCGATCGTCCACGCCACCCAGAGCCCGGTGGCTGGTGCAGCGGCACTGGTCATCGGCATTGTGGCAGCATGGTGGGGTGCAAGCCTGTTTCAGGTGGCAGTGGCGTGCTGCGCCGTGGTGCTGGTCATTGAGCTGCTTATCTGATCACAGGACAGGAGAATGCTGATGAAAAAGGTACTCGTTACCGGCGCCGGCGGTTTTCTGGGAGCCCGGGTCATGGAGCAGTGGAAAGGACGCTATGAGTTGTGCAGCTTTCCCAAAGGCTTTTTGAACAGTGCAGATGAAGCGGCGGTGCGGCAGCGGATCCTGCAGGAGCGCCCGCAGGTGATCCTCCATGCAGCGGCGCTGTCGGATACCGGATACTGCGCACAATACCCGGAACAGGCATACCGTGCTAATGTGCAACTGCCGGTGTGGGTCGCCGTTGCAGCACGGGACACCGGCGCAAAGCTGCTGGCGCTTAGCTCGGATCAGGTCTACGCCGGTACCGAACAGCCTGGCGCTCTGCCGGAAACGCTGAAACTTCAGCCCTCAAACCTCTATGGCAGGTACAAGCTGGAGATGGAACAGCGGGTGCAAGCACTCTGCCCGGAAGCAGTACTTCTGCGTGCCAGCTGGATGTACGACCTGCCGGGTTACGGGCTGCCCATCCGGGGCAATCTTCCCCTAAACCTTCTGCAGGCGGCAGTGCATGGACGCGCTGTAAGCTTTTCCCGGCAGGATCACCGGGGAGTCACCTATGTGCGGCAGGTGGTGGAATGTCTGGACCCTGCCATGGAGCTGCCCGGCGGGGTATACAACTTTGGCAGCTCCAATGCCTGCGACATGGTGGAAACAGCGGAGCAGTTTGCTAACGCCATGGGGCTTTCGGTGGAGATCGACGCCGCCCACTGGAAGCGGAATCTGGCGATGGACGGCACGAAGCTGGCAGGATACGGCATCCGGCTGGACACCACCCAGCAGGGGATCCGGCGCTGCATGGAGGATTACGGTCTTTCGGCGGTGCTGTAAGCGGAAAAGCCGCAAAATTTCCGTATCGCACAAAATAGAGATAAAATAGCCTCCCAAAGCAGGGGATTCTGCGAGAAAAAGCTCCCGTCACAGGAGCCGCAGCGCAGGACCTCCTGCTTTTTTGTTGCCTGCTCCGGGAAAAAACGCACCGAAGGGCCTTCGCGGAAAAGTCATACTTAATTTACAGTATTCTTCGGTTTTGCTATAATATACCCGCTTTTTTTGGCAAAACGACCGAAAACGAGAATAATGAGAGAATTTTGAGGAGAGTGGAACATTTGAAGGAAGTCAAGCTTGAAGAAGCGGCGTATCAGTTTGAGGCAAAGATGTCTTTGCGTCAGGCGATCCCGCTGGGTCTGCAGCATGTCTGTGCCATGTTTGTGGGCAACCTGACCCCGCTGCTGATCATTACCAGCGCCTGCGGCATTGCAGGCGGCGAGTTCGCAGACCTGCAGGTCACCCTGCTGCAGAGTGCCATGTTCGTGGCAGGTATCGTCACTCTGGTGCAGCTGTTCTCGGTGGGTCCCGTGGGCGGCAAGGTGCCCATCATCATGGGTACCAGCTCCGGTTTTATCGGGGTGTTCAACAGCGTTGTGGGCAGCATGGGAGGCGGCGTGCTCGCCTATGGTGCCATCATGGGCGCTTCTATCATCGGCGGCATCTTTGAAAGCGTACTGGGCTTCTTCCTCAAGCCTCTGCGCAAATTCTTCCCGCCGGTGGTCACCGGCACCGTGGTGCTTTCCATCGGTCTGTCCCTGATCTCCGTGGGCGTCAATTCTTTCGGCGGCGGTAACAGTGCCAAGGACTTCGGCTCCATGGAAAACCTGCTGCTGGCGCTGTTCGTGTTGGTGGTGATCTTGATCTTCAAGCACTGGACCACCGGCTTCCTCAGCTCCTCGGCGATCCTCATCGGCATCCTCGCCGGTTACATTGCAGCCTTCATCATGGGCTTTGTACTGCCCACCACCGGTGTCACCGCCGATGGCGTAGAGTTCACCAAGGCATGGGTGCTGAACTGGAGCAAGGTAGCGCACGCTTCCTGGTTTGCGGTGCCCAGACTGATGCCGGTAAAGGTCGTGTTCGACATGCGTGCCATCCTGCCGGTGATGATCATGTTCATCGTTACTGCTGTGGAGACTGTGGGTGATATCTCCGGCGTTATGGAGGGCGGCATGAGCCGTGAGCCCTCTGATAAGGAGCTGTCCGGCGGCGTCATCTGCGATGGTCTGGGTTCCAGCTTTGCAGCATTGTTCGGCGTGCTGCCCAACACTTCTTTTAGCCAGAATGTGGGTCTGGTGGCAATGACTAAGGTGGTCAACCGCATGGCTCTTGCCTCTGGCGCTGTTTTCCTGATCCTGTGCGGTCTGATCCCCAAACTGGGTGCTCTGGTCTCCATTATGCCCCAGGCAGTCTTGGGCGGTGCAGCTGTTATGATGTTCTCTTCCATCGTGGTCAGTGGCATCCAGCTCATCACCAAGGAAAAGATGACTCCCCGGCACCTGACCATCGTGTCGGTGGCACTGGGTGTGGGCTACGGCATGGGTGCCAACAGCGGCATTCTGGCACACGCTCCTCAGGCATTCCAGCTGATCTGCGGCGAGTCCGGCATCGTTCCGGCTGCCTTTGTGGCGATCCTGCTCAATGTCCTGCTGCCCAAGGATAAGGACTGATCTTACAACAGTGTTTCCAGCTGTGCCAGCGTCTGCGGAGTATCTGCATCCAGCAGCTCCCATGGCTCTGCCACACAGACAGTGTGAACATTTAAAGGATATTTTTTGAGCAGTACGCTTCCGCCCCTGCCCTCCGGCAGGGAGAGAAGCTGGGCAAAATAGCCTTTTCCAAACAGAACGGGGCTTCCGGTAAGGGGAGAAGGGTCGTTTCCGACCTGTGCTCCCAGCCGGAAGATCTGCCGTTCTGTTTCTTTTTGCCCTCCCAGCCGGGTAAGGTGGTCCCGGCGGAATGCCCGGATCATCTCCTCCACGGTCTCCCGGCGGAGCAGAGGCTGATCCCCGGGCAGAAAAAAGCACCCCGCAAGGTCCGGCGTCTGCTCCAGCAGCGCCGAAAGCCCCAGCCTCACGGTGTCGTTGCGCCCGGGAAGGTCGTGGAGAAGCACCGGCACTCCCTGCCCGCTGCACAAAGAGCGCACTGCGTCCCACCGGGTCACCACAATGCGTGCTGCCAACAGGGGGGTATCGGTGGCGGCAAAGGCACGGCAGAGCAGAGGCTGCCCATCAAAGGGAGCCAGCAGTTTGTTGGAGCCAAAACGGCGGCTCAGACCGGATGCCATAATAACGCAGCCTACAGGCGGGAAGTTTTCCATTTTAATACTCCTTCCGGAACCGGTGTTTCTGATAGAACTCAACTGGTATTATAAAACAATCTGTGTTAAAATAGAAGAAAAAAGCAATAAAAAGAGAGGGACCTGCACATGATGACGATCCGAGAGTATAAACGTGTCGAAAGTCTGGAAGAAGCGTGGCAGCTGAATCAGAAAAAGCAGAACCGCATCATTGGCGGAATGATCTGGCTGAAGATGGAGACCATCAATGTCGGCACCGCCATTGACCTGTCCGGTCTGGGACTGGACACCATTGAGGAGACCACCGACGGCTTTTCCATCGGCGCAATGGTCACCCTGCGCCAGCTGGAACAGCACCCCGGTCTGGAGCGGTACACGCAGGGTGCGGTACGGGAGGCGTTGCGCCATATTGTTGGCGTTCAGCTGCGCAACCTTGCCACCGTAGGTGGCAGTATCTACAGCCGGTTCGGCTTTTCGGACGTGCTGACGCTGTTCCTTGCCATGGACTGTTCTGTGGAGCTGTACAAGGGCGGCATCGTGCCTCTGCGGGAGTATGCACAGCGCAGCTACGACCGGGATATCGTGGTACGGCTGATCCTGAAAAAGGAACCGGCGCAGTACTGCTACCAGTCGGTGCGCAACAGCCAGACCGACATCCCGGTGCTGACCTGCGCCGCCGCCCGGTTGGCAGAGGGGGGGTATCGGTTTGCCATCGGAGCACGTCCCTTGAAGGCAGTGCTGTTTGAGATGCCTGCCGCCCCGGCGGAACAGCTGGCAGAGCAGGTGCAGCAGCAGGTGATCACTGGCTCCAATATGCGGGGCAGCGCAGAGTACCGCCGCCATCTCGCCGGTGTACTGGTGCGCCGCACCGTCCATGAGTTGGAAAACCGTGAAGTACAGGAGGAAAAATAAATGCAGATCAGTCTGATGTTGAACGGAGTCCGAATCACCGACGAGGTGGCACCGGATATGCTGTTGATCGACCTTGTCCGTGCCCACGGCTGCAAAAGCGTAAAGCGGGGCTGTGAGACGTCCAACTGCGGGCTGTGCACCGTGTTTATGGACGACAAGCCGGTGCTTTCCTGCTCCATTCTTGCAGCAAGAGCCGATGGTCACGCCATCACCACCCTGGAAGGACTGCAGGAAGAAGCGGCAGAATTCGGAGCCTTCATTGCAGATCAGGGCGCAGAACAGTGCGGCTTCTGCAATCCGGGCTTTATTATGAATGCGCTCGCCTTGTTCCGGGAGGAGCCCTATCCCACCCCGGAGCAGGTGAAGGAATACCTTGCCGGCAACCTGTGCCGCTGCTCCGGTTATGAAGGACAGCTGCGGGGCATCATGAACTTTCTGGAATGGAAAAAGCAGAAGGAGGCGGCAGAATGAATACAGTAAACAAGCCTTTCCGCAAAAAGGACGCCATGCAGCTGGTAACGGGACAGCCGGTGTACATGGATGATGTGATCCCCTCCGACTGTCTTATCGTCAAGCTGCTGCGTTCTCCCCATGCCAACGCCATGGTGCGGACCATCAACACCGCCGTGGCTAAAAAAGTGCCCGGCATCGAGGCGATTTTTACCTGGGAAGATGTGCCTCAGGACGCCCGCCGGTACACGCAGGCAGGACAGACCTACCCGGAAGCAAGCCCCTACGACCGTCTGCTCATTGACCGCCACGTCCGTTTTGTAGGCGATGTGGTGGCGATCGTGGCAGGCAAGGATGAGAAGTGCGTGGATAAGGCGCTGAAGCTCATCAGGGTGGAGTACGACGTGCTGGAAGCGGTGCTGGATTTCCATACCGCTAAGGATAATCCCATTCTTGTGCACCCGGAGGATAACTGGGAAAGCCTCAGCCCCGTGGGTGCCGACAATAAGCGCAATCTCTGCGCCCATGACGAGTGCGGCTCCGGCGATATTGATGCGGTGCTCGCAGGCTGCGATGTGGTGATCGACCACGTCTACCACACCAAGGCATGTCAGCAGGCAATGATGGAGACCTTCCGCACTTACTGTTCCATTGATACCTACGGCAGACTGAATGTTCTCAGCTCCACCCAGATCGTTTTCCACGCCCGCCGCAACATCGCCAACGCCCTGCATATCCCCAAGTCCATGGTACGGGTGTCCAAACCCCGCATCGGCGGCGGTTTTGGCGCAAAGCAGACAGCGGTCAGCGAGGTGTACCCCGCATTCGTTACATGGAAGACCAAAAAGCCCTCCAAGATCATTTTCAGCCGGACGGAAAGCCAGACGGCATCTTCTCCTCGTCACGAGATGGAGCTGCACGTCCGTCTGGGCGCTACTAAGGATGGCATCGTGAAGGGCATCGACCTGTATACTCTGTCCAATACCGGCGCCTATGGCGAACACGGTCCCACCACGGTGGGGCTGACCGGACACAAATCCATCCCCCTGTATGGCAAGGCAGAGGCATTCCGCTTTGTCAGCGATGTGGTCTACACCAACCATATGTCTGCCGGTGCATACCGGGGCTACGGTGCAACACAGGGTCTGTTTGCGGTGGAGTCTGCGGTCAACGAGCTGGCACAGAAGCTGAACATGGACCCCATTGAACTGCGGCTGAAAAACACGGTGCAGGAGGGAGACGTGATGCCTGCCTACTACGGAGCTGTGAATACCAGCTGTGCGCTGGACCGCTGCCTCGTAAAGGTGCGGGAGATGATCGACTGGGACAACAAATATCCTGCACGGGACATGGGCAACGGTAAGATCCGTGCCGTAGGCATGGGCATGGCAATGCAGGGCTCCGGCATTTCCGGCATGGACGTGGGCAGTGCCACCCTGAAGCTGAACGATGAGGGTTTCTACACCCTGATGATCGGCGCTGCGGATATGGGCACCGGCTGCGATACCACGCTGGCACAGATCGCAGCGGAAGTTCTGGATTGCCCTCTGGACAACATCACCGTCTTTGGCGCAGATACGGACTCCTCCCCCTACGATTCCGGCTCCTACGCTTCCAGCACCACCTACGTTACCGGCAAGGCGACCGAGAAGTGCGCCATGAAGCTGCGAGAACAGATCTGCAAACTGGGCGCAGAACTTCTGGGCTGCCCGGAGGGCAACGTGGAGTTTGACGGCAAAGAGGTGTTCGAGAGCGCCGCCCCCACCCACAAGACCTCCCTTTCCGACATTGCGGCTGCCTCCCAGTTTGGTCATATGGTCCCTCTGGAGGCAACCGAGACCCACACCTCTCCGCTGTCGCCTCCGCCCTTTATGGTGGGTGCAGCCGAGGTGGAGGTGGACACCGAGACTGGCGAAGTACAGGTGCTGGAATTTGATTCCTGCGTGGACTGCGGCACCCCCATCAACCCCAATTTGGTCCGGGTGCAGGCAGAAGGCGGCATCCTGCAGGGCATTGGCATGACCCTGACCGAAAACATCACCTATGACAAAAACGGTTATCCGGAGGAGAATTCTCTCTTCCAGTACAAGATCCCCGCCCGTACCGATATTGGCAGGATCCATGTGGAGGTAGAAAGCAGCTACGAACCCAACGGTCCCTTTGGTGCAAAGTCCATTGGCGAGGTGGTCATCAACACACCGCTGCCTGCCATTTCGGATGCCATTTACAACGCCATCGGTACCCGGTTCTACGAGCTGCCCATTACGCCAGAAAAAATCGCCATGGCGGTGGCAAAGAGAAACGAGGAATAATCGATGGTAGATGCGAGCATCCTGCCCTTTCTTGCAGAAAAAGGACACATAGTGTCTCTAGTAGGCGGCGGGGGAAAAACCACCCTGCTTTATGCCATGGCGGACTGCTGTGCAAAAAAAGGATGGAGGACCCTTGCCACCACCACCACCCACATCCTGTGCCCCGGCGGCGGACGCTGGGCGCAGACGGATGCCCGACTGGAAGCTCTGTGGCGCAGCGGCAGTTACGCTGTGGCTGGCTCTGCCGCCCCGGCAGGCAAGCTGACCGCACCCGCCGGGCAGCAGTTGGCAGACTGGATCTCCCGCTCCGAAGCGGTTTTTGTGGAGGCAGACGGCGCAAAGCATCTGCCCTGCAAAGTCCCGGCAGAGCATGAACCGGTACTGCTGCCCCAATGCGACATCGTTTTGGCGGTGGCAGGGCTTTCGGCACTGGGAAAACCGCTGGAGCAAGTATGCTTTCGTCTGAAGGAGGCGTGCAGGGTACTATCTGTCGCCCCGGACACTCTTCTGACCCCGGGACTGCTTGCCCGGATGCTTGCCGACCCGCAGGGCGGGCGGAAAAATGTGGGCAGACGGCAGTTCCATGTAGTGCTCAATCAGGCGGATACCTCCCGGCGGAGGATGCTGGGAGAGCAGGTGCTCTGTATTTTACAGCAGGAGTACGGAATAAACGGATTTTTGACATTCTTTCAGGAAGGAGAACGTGCTTAGAGATGAGCCAGACAGAAAAGATCGTGTTCTGCACCGGCGGCGGCTGCACCGCCAAGCTGGGGGCAGGCGTGCTGAGTCATATTCTGGAAAAGCTCCCCCGTGGCGAAAAGGATCCGGATCTTCTGGTGGGCTACGACAGCCGGGACGATGCGGCGGTCTACCGCATTACAGAGGATATTGCATTGGTGCAGACGGTGGATTTCTTTCCGCCTATGGTGGAGGACCCCTATACCTTTGGACAGATCGCTGCGGCAAATGCTTTGAGTGATATTTATGCCATGGGGGGAGAGGTAAAGACGGCGCTGAATCTGGTCTGCTTCCCGGAAAGCATGGATCTGAACATTTTGGGTGAGATCCTGCGGGGCGGTGCCGAAAAGGTGGCAGAAGCAGGTGGCATCCTTGCCGGTGGGCATTCCATTTCCGACAGCGGTGTCAAGTACGGTTTGTCGGTCACGGGACTTGTGGACCCCCATCATCTGTACGCCAACGATGCCGGAAAGGTGGGCGACAAGCTGATCCTTACCAAGGCGCTGGGGGTGGGACTGATCTGCACTGCCAACCGGGTAGGCGAAGCCGATCCGGAGCATCTTGCTGCCGCGATCCGGTCCATGACTACCCTGAACCGCACCGCAGCGCAGATCAGCCGGAAATACCGGGTCCATGCTGCCACTGACGTCACCGGCTTTAGTTTTCTGGGACACCTCCATGAGATGATGGGAGGAAAGCTTTCCTGCCGGGTGGACGCCCGCCGGGTCCCGGTGCTGCCGGGGGCGGAAAAAGCAGCAGAGGATTTTCTCTATACCGCCGCCGGACAGCGGAACCGCAATCACACGGCGCCCTTTGTGCGGTTTGAGGGAGTCCCGTTCTCCATGGAGGAGGTCCTCTATGACCCCCAGACTTCCGGAGGTCTGCTTTTTGCAGTAGACCCGGCGGATGCCAATGAACTGGAGCAGGAACTGCAGCAGGCAGCTCTTGCGGCAAAGATCGTGGGCGAGATACTGGACAAAACGGATCCGGAGATCATCGTAGCATACTAAAACATAGAATAGAAAGGAAAATGATTATGTTCAAAGTAGACGCAAGAGGAGACGCCTGCCCGCTGCCGGTGGTCAAGGCGAAAAAAGCAATCCTGGATCTGAAGGGCGCCGGTGAGGTGGAAGTGCTGGTGGATAACGAGATCGCCGTACAGAACCTGACCAAGATGGCACAGCAGAAGGGCTACCTCTACAGCGCTGAGAAGCTGGCAGACCGGGAATACCGGGTGCTGTTTACGGTGGGCAATGCAGCGCCTGCCCCTGCGCCGGAAGCACCGGCGTGCCAGCCGGACGCCCGTACCGATACGGTGGTGGCGATCAGCTCGGACAAAATGGGCACCGGTGCCGAGGAACTGGGCAAGACCCTGCTGAAGGCATTTGTATTTGCCTTGACCCAGCAGGAAAAGCTGCCCAAAACGATCTTGTTCTACAACGGCGGCGCTGCACTGAGCTGCGAAGGTTCTCCCATGTTGGAGGACCTCCGGGCACTGGAGGCACAGGGTGTGGAGATCATGACCTGCGGCACCTGCCTGAATTTTTACGGTCTCACCGAGAAGCTGGCGGTGGGCAGCGTCACCAATATGTATTCTATCGTTGAGACGCTGATGCAGGCAGGCAGTGTGATCAAGCCGTGATCTATCTGGACAATGCCGCCACCACCCTGTGCAAGCCGCCACAGGTGGAAAAAGCCATGCTGGATGCCCTGCGCACCGCCGGAAATCCGGGACGGGGTGCCCATGAGCCTACTCTGCACGCCTCCCGGCTGGTCTATGCCGCCCGGGAAGCAGTGGCAGAGCTTCTACATGCACCGGACCCCTCCTGCATTGCCTTTGCAGCCAATGCCACGGAAGCGCTGAACATTGCGCTGGCAGGACTGCTGGCACCGGGAGATCATGTGATCACAACGGTCTGCGAGCACAACTCGGTGCTGCGCCCCCTTTACCGGCTGGAAGAACAGGGCGCAGAGCTGTCCTTTACCCCGGTGGACGAAAAGGCACGGCTGCAATACGACCAGTGGGAAAAGCTGTTGCGTCCCAACACCCGGGCACTGGTGGTGACTGGGGCTTCCAATGTCACCGGAAACGGCACGGATCTGCAAAAGGCAGCGCAGTTTGCACACCGGCATGGGCTGCTTTTTGTCGTAGACGGAGCACAGACCGCCGGGGCGCAGACCATGGATGTGCAGCAGCTGGGGGTGGATGTGCTGTGCTTTACCGGGCACAAGGCATTGCTGGGTCCTCAGGGCACCGGCGGCTTGTACCTGCGCCCGGGGCTGTCGGTTGCGCCGCTGCTGGTAGGCGGCAGCGGGGTCCACAGCTTTGACCGGCACCATCCGACGCAGATGCCCACCGCACTGGAAGCAGGCACCCTGAATGTTCCCGGACTGGCAGGGCTTTGCGCAGGGGTGCAATGGCTGCTGGAACAGGATGTGAGGCAGCTGGCACAGCGGGAAGCGGAACTTGCCGCATTATTTTACGGACAGGTCCAGGATATCCCGGCGGTAAAGGTCTACGGAGACATGACCATGATCCCCCGCGCTCCCATCGTATCGCTGAACATAGGCACCGAGGATTCGGCACGGGTGGCGGATATCCTGTGGGAAGAGTACGGCATCTGCGTCCGTGCCGGGGCACATTGTGCGCCCCGGATGCATCAGGCACTGGGCACAGAGGCACAGGGCGTGGTGCGGTTCAGCTTTTCCCACTTCAATACCGAAGAGGATGCGCTTTGCGCCGCCAAGGCGGTGCGGGAGCTGGCGCAGGAGATATAATGCGTGCAAAAAGACCCTATATCGTTCTTTCGTTCCACACCACTCTGGAAGCAATGGAGTGGGAAAAACATTGCCTTGCATCCTGTATCCCGGGACGACTCATTCCGCTGCCCCGGGAGATCTCTGCGGGCTGCGGGCTGGCATGGCGGATGCCGCCGGAAGAGTGGGAACTTTGGCAGATGAAACTGAAAGACTGCCGGTTCGAGGCAATAACAACTGTGGAGCAGTGAACAGGAGAACAACAAAATGAACAGGATACCCCTTTATCATGCCCTGCGTTCCGGGCAGCAGGCAGGAGACTGCCTTTTTGCTACGGTGTTGGATGGGAGTGCTGCAGGCACACAGATCCTTTTCAGCGGCGGAGAACCGATATGGCTGGAGGGCACGCTGCCGGAAAAGGCGGACCTTTGCGCCCTGCAAAGCTGTACCTCCACCGGCTTTCTGGAGCTTGGCTGCGGACGTGTGTTCGCAGAGCGCTTTGGTGCCGCTCCTCAGCTGGTGGTCTGCGGCGGCGGGCACGTTGCGGCGGCGGTGGTACGGCTGGCAAAACTGCTGTGTCTGCCGGTGACTGCGGTGGAAGACCGTCTGGAGTTTGCCGCTCAGCTGCGGGAAGCCGGTGCGGATACCGTGCTTTGCGCCCCCTTTGAGGAAGCACTGCAACAGGTGCCCGGGGGAGCGGAGACCTATTTTGCCGTATTGACCCGTGCCCATGCCTTTGATCTTGTCTGCCTGAAACAGATCCTGCAGAAGCCTGCCGCCTATGTGGGAATGCTGGGCAGTCATCGGCGTGCTATGCTGGTACGCCAGCAGCTGACCCAAGCCGGTGCAGACTCTGCACGGATCGAAGCCCTCCATGCCCCCATCGGGCTTTCCATTGGCGCACAGACTGCGCAGGAAATCGCCCTTTCTATTCTGGCACAGATCGTAGAGGTCAAAAACGCCCGCACCCAGACCGAGGGCTTTGTCCCGGCGATTCTGGAAGCAATGGAAAAGGCAGAGCGTATGGGACGGCAGGCAGTGCTTGCCACCATCGTTTCCCGCCACGGTTCCACCCCCCGGGACGTGGGAGCAAAGATGCTGGTGTTCTCGGACGGTAAGACCGCAGGCAGTGTGGGCGGCGGCATTATGGAATACCAGACCACCCTTTCTGCACAGGAAATGCTCGCAAAGGGGCGGCAGCAACGGGTGCTCCGCTGTACCACCGAGGGCAACGGCGAGGATACGGCGGTTGCCGCCTGTGGAGGTTCCATGGATCTGCTGCTGCAAATCGTGACCACCGGGGAGGATCGTTTATGAAAAAAGATGCTTTGATCCTTGTGCGGGGCGGCGGAGACCTTGCCACCGGCACCATACATCGGCTGTGGTCGGCGGGGCTGCGGGTCCTTGTGCTGGAAGCAGAACGTCCGGCGGCGATCCGGCGGCAGGTGGCTCTGTCGGAAGCGGTTTACGAGGGAGAGACCACCGTGGAGGATCTGCGTGCCGTCCGGATCGGTTCTCCGGCGCAGGCACCGGCAGTGTGGACAGAAAATGCCGTGCCGGTGCTTGTGGACCCGGAGGGAAGCTGCATCCCGGAGGTAAAGCCGGATGTGGTGGTGGATGCCATCCTTGCAAAGAAAAACTGTGGCACGAGCCGCAGCATGGCACCTCTGACTATTGCACTGGGTCCGGGTTTTACCGCCGGGCAGGATGTGGACTTTGTGGTGGAAACCAAGCGAGGACACCGGCTGGCTCAGATCATCCGGGAAGGAACGGCGGCACCCAACACCGGCATCCCCGGCGTGATCGCAGGTTACGGAGCGGAGCGGGTGATCCATGCTCCGGAAGCCGGCGTGTTTTACGATGTACATGCCATTGGAGATCTGGTGGAAGCCGGAGAGATCATTGCCCGGATCCAGACCCCGGAGGGAGAACAGATCCCGGTGACCACCCGGATCCCCGGCATCCTGCGGGGACTGCTGCGCAGCGGCTACCCCGTGACAAAGGGCTTTAAGGTGGCAGATGTGGACCCCAGGAAAGAAGAACTGGCAAACTGTTTTCTGATCTCGGACAAATCCCGCTGCATTGCCGGCAGCGTACTGGAATTGGTCTGTGCCCGGCTGTGGAAATAAACAAATAAATACGCCTCCCTTTTCCGGTCTATGATCCACCGGGAAAGGGAGGCGTGTTTGTTTTTAAATGGAGAACACTGTCATTCGTGGAGGGTGCGTTCCTGTTCCAGAGCTGCTTTGGAGCCGTGGATGCGTCCCAGTGCATAGGAGAGCAGGGCAGCGCACAGCAGATTGAGCAAGCCGAAGCGGGCTTGGTCCAGAGAGTTCGTCACGCCCATGATCAGGTTTGCCAGGCAGATCAGCGCAAGCATCCGTCCGATACGATCCAGATGTGTAATACGGGAGTCTATATCCGATAGCAGGTCAAAGCTGCCCAGCTCTGCCTTCCGGCGGAAGTAGCACCAGTTGACGATGCTGCCAATGTATTCTGCTCCCAGTTCTTCCACAAAGCGGCGGTAATCCTCACTGGGGTTCATCTCCAGACGGAGGATGTATTCTCCCGGTTCGCAGCGCCGGAAGGTATAGCCAAAAAAGCTTACCTCTTCCAGCACCCAGCCTTCCATCGCCATCTGGTTCAGCCAGCGTTCTTCTTTTTCAAAGTCCCACACAAAAAATATCTTGAAAACTTTTTTCGTCTTGTTCATAGCCCTTCCTCCCTCAGGATGCTCTCACCGTTTGCCACCAGCTGCTGCAGCCGGGCAAGTTCCCTCTTCAATACCTGTAATCCATCGGCAGTCAGCTGGTATTCCTTTTTGCGGCTGCCGCTTTCCATGGGCAGCGGGCGGATCCAGCCCTTTTCGCACAACGAAGTCAGTGCACCATACAGTGTCCCGGCGGCAAGATGGACCCTCCCACCGGAAAGCTCTTCGGTCTGCTGCATAATGCCATAGCCGTGCTGCGGATGATACAGGGAAAGCAGGATGTAGTAAGTTGATTCTGTCAGTGCCGGGATCTCCATGGCGGGGATCGACCTCCAATCCGTTGTCCTTTTATATATCGCCAACCGATATATCGTGTTTTGAGTATATCGCCATTCGATATATTTGTCAAGAGCCTTTTGAGTATATGGAAAAAGCAATAGAAGCAGGGAAAAGATTTTGTGCGTTTTTCACAGTTTTCTTCTGCTGATTTTGGTGGTACAATATAATTATTAAATTGTGCGTATCAGGAGGCGCCCATGGCAGAAAAGTGCATTGAACTGGATAGCGTGGAGATCGCTGCTGCGGTTTTTGGCAACTGCGACCGGAATATCCGGCTGCTGGAAAAGGAGTTTTCGGTCACGGCTGTCTGCCGAGGCACGCAGCTCCGGCTCTCCGGTGAAGCTGCAAATGTTGCAGCGGCATCCCGGGCAGTAGACGGTATGCTCCTGCTGATCGAGAATCATACTCCGCTGGAAGATCAGACCGTGAACTACTGCATCAGTCTGGCACACGGCGGAGAGGAAAAGCGGGTCCGGGAGCTCACCGAGGATTTTGTTACGGTGACCGTGAAAGGACGCCCCATCCGCCCCAAAACGCTGGGACAGAAGGAATACCTGAGCGCCATCCGCAGCCATGCCATCACCTTTGGCGTAGGTCCGGCAGGTACCGGCAAGACTTATCTTGCGGTCGCCATGGCGGTCAAGGCGTTCAAAGCAAAGGAGGTCTCCCGCATTATCCTGACCCGTCCGGCGGTGGAGGCAGGGGAGAAGCTGGGCTTTCTGCCCGGAGACCTGCAGCAGAAGGTGGACCCGTACCTCCGCCCGCTGTACGATGGACTATTTGATATGCTGGGGGCAGAGACCTACGAGCGGCTTGTAGAAAAGCAGATCATTGAAGTCGCACCCCTTGCCTATATGCGGGGACGCACTCTGGACGACTCCTTTATCATTCTGGACGAGGCGCAGAACACCACGCCGGAGCAGATGAAGATGTTTTTGACCCGTATGGGCGTCGGCTCCAAAGTGGTGGTCACCGGCGATGTGACCCAGATCGACCTGCCGGAACGTACCCGCAGCGGTCTTGTGGATGCGCTGCAGGTACTGAAAGGGGTGGGCGGGATCGCACAGTGCTATTTTACAGAGAAGGATGTTGTGCGCCACCGTCTTGTGCAGGAGATCATTAAAGCATACGAAAAAGCCGATCATCCGGCAAAATGACAGTATAAATAAAAGACACCAAAACCAGGAAGGAGAGGACTGAATATGTCCAATAAAGTTTTGATCACTAATTCCCAGAAAGCCGTCAAGGTGCCCTCCGGTCTCCGGATCCTGATCCGCCGGGCTTGTAATGCCGTGCTGGAATATGAGCATTTCGACGCCCCGGCGGAGATCAGCGTTACCTTTGTGGATAATGCCGAGATCGCTGAGCTGAACAACCAGTATCGCAATAAACCCATGCCCACCGATGTGCTGAGCTTCCCTCTGGGCGTGGATGGCAACTATGATGTGGATGAGAACAACGGCTGCAAGATGCTGGGAGATATTGTCATCAGCATGGAGCGTGCTCTGGAACAGGCAAACCTGTATGGTCACCCCCTGCAGCGGGAGGTGGCATTCCTGACGGTGCACTCCATGCTGCATCTGCTGGGCTATGACCACGAAAATGGCGGTCTGGAAGCCATGCGTATGCGGGAGAAGGAAGAAGCCGTTCTGCTGCAGCTGGGTCTGCCCCGCACTGTGAGCTACACCGAATGACCGGCGGTATTACCGCCTCATCCTACCGTGCGGATGCCGCACAAAAACAGACAGGAGTTTGATTTTGAGTAACGCTACACCCATTCAGGGTCATTATGATACCTCTTCGGTCTTTGTTGCCGTGATCGGTCGCCCCAACGTGGGCAAATCCAGCCTGACAAACCTTCTGGTAGGCGAAAAAGTGGCGATCGTCACCTCCAAGCCCCAGACCACCCGTACCCGCATTACCGGCGTCATTACCCGGGGACCGCTACAGTATGTTCTGCTGGACACGCCGGGCGTACACAAGGCACGCAACAAGTTGGGCAAGCGCATGGATAAGACTGCCAGCGATTCCATTGCGGATGTGGACGTTTCCATGATGCTCTTTGAGCCTTATGGGGCGCTGAACGAATCGGAAATGACCCTTGTGGATATGCTGCGCAGCAGCGGCGGACCAGCAATCGCCGTGATCAACAAGACGGATCTGGTAAAGGAACCGGCGGATCTGGATGCACGGAAGGAGGAGCTGAAGGCTCTGGGTGTTTTTGATGACATCTACGCCGTCAGCGTCCGGGGCAACGAAGGTTGCGAAGATCTTTTTGAGGTACTGAGCCGCTATGCCGTGGAAGGTCCTCACTACTTTGACGACGATGCCTATACCGACATGCCGGAAAAGGAACTGGTGGCAGAGGTCATCCGGGAGAAGGCATTGCTTTACATGCGGGATGAGATCCCCCATGGCATCGCCGTGGTGGTAGAACGCTTCAAGGAGCGCCCGGACACTGACCTCATCGACATTGATGTCAACATCTACTGCGAGCGGGATAGTCATAAGGGTATGGTCATCGGCAAGGGCGGCGCTATGCTCAAAAAGATCGCCAGTGCGGCACGGATGGACTGCGAAGAGTTTCTGGGCTGCAGAGTCAATCTGCAGTGCTGGGTCAAGGTGAAGTCGGACTGGCGGGACAACGAGTTCCTGCTGAACAATTTCGGCTTTAAGCAGAACAACGGCAGCCGCTGAGAACCTTTTCCTTGGATAACAGCGACCGGTCTGCAGATACTGAAGCATAAGGGAGGTATCTGCAGATGGATGAACAAACGGATTGGGAAGCTTTTGCCTGTACGGGGAACATTCTCCGCTATCTGGATTACAGAGCAGGGCAGAACCCGGAGCACCCGGCGGGAGAAACAGAGGATGGAACCAGTTGTAACACCGGGTCTTGTGCTGAAAGAGACCCGCTATAAGGAAGCGGACCGTATCCTTACGATCTTGACCCCGGAACTGGGGGTGATCTCGGCGGCGGCACAGGGCAGTCTGCGGCTGAAAAATAAGCTGTTCAGCGCCTGCGGACTGTTCTGCTACTCCGAGTTCGTCCTGGTCCCGGGGCGGAATATGTAC
Source organism: Faecalibacterium prausnitzii (assembly GCA_004558805.1). Classification (GTDB taxonomy): domain Bacteria; phylum Bacillota; class Clostridia; order Oscillospirales; family Ruminococcaceae; genus Faecalibacterium; species Faecalibacterium prausnitzii_M. Next base: position 80,243 of record SFDE01000001.1, read on the forward strand.
ACCGTGCGGGAAGCGTCTGTCAAAAATGTCTTTCACGGCATTTCCGCTTCCATCGAGGGTATGAGCCTTGCCATGTACCTTTCGGAGATGGCAGCGACCCTTTCGCCGACAGGGGAGGAGGCACAGCGGGAGCTGCGCCTCCTGCTCAACTGTCTTTACATGATCAACGAAAACCGCACCGACCTGCGGGTGATAAAAGCCGTGTTTGAACTGCGCACCATGAGCGAGTGTGGTTTTATGCCGCAGCTGGTCTGCTGCCGGGACTGCGGTGCCTACGAGGGCAGCGCCTTTTACCTGGATCTGCAGGAGGGGCATCTGCTCTGTGCGGATTGTGCGGCAAAGGCAGGCAAGAGCTGCAATCTGGACCGGGGAGCCCTGTTCGCATTGCGGCATATCTGTCTTGTGGACGACAAAAAAATATTTGCATTCAAAATTTCTGTGGGCAGCCTGGCAAAGCTTTCCATAGCGGCAGAGCAATATGCGTTGACTCATCTGGATAAGCCGCTGAAAAGCTACGATTTTTTAAAGACCGTGCTGCCCTGAGCAAAAAGGATAGAAATGGAAACGACCTATTTAAGAACATTAGAACTGGATAAGATCATCGCCCGTGCCGCCGAAGGCTGTGTGTGCAAGGAAGCAAAGGAAAAACTGCTGCACATCCAACCCCAGTGCGACCCGGATGAAGTCCGGTATGCTCTGGAACAGACCAATGCCATCAACACCCTGCTGATCAAAAATGGTTCGCCCCGGTTTGGCGGGGTAGAGGGGGTTAGCGCACTGGCGGTGCGTGCTGTCAAGGGCGGCGTGCTCTCCATGGGCGAGCTGCTGATGGTGGCAGGTGCTCTGCGGAATTTCCAGAACCTTACCAGCTGGTATGGTTCCTCGGACCACGAGGCACTGCCTACGGATGATCTGTTCTATGCACTGGCACCTCAGCCGGGGCTGGAGCAGCAGATATCCAGTGCCATCCTTGCCCCGGATGCCATGGCAGATACCGCCTCTCATACCCTGAACGACCTGCGCAAAAAGATCCGTGCTACCGAAAACAGCATCCGTGACCGGCTGGAAAGCATGGTGCGCAATATGGATACCTCCAAGTATCTGCAGGAGAGTGTGGTCTCCATGCGCAACGGGCGGTATGTGGTGCCGGTCAAAAGTGAATACCGCGGGGAAGTAAGCGGTATCATCCACGATGTATCCTCCACCGGTGCAACCGTCTTTGTGGAGCCGCAGGCTGTGGTGGAGGCAAACGCAAGGATCCTGCAATACCGTGCTCAGGAAGCTCAGGAGATCGAGCGCATTCTGGTGGCATTTACGGCGCAGGTGGCACAGATCGAGCCACAGTTCCAGTACAGCTATCAGGCAATGCTGGACATTGATGTTCTACTTGCCAAGGCTCGTCTGGCACTGGACCTGAAGGCGTTCAAACCTGCCGTGCGCACCGACAGTTCTTTTTCTCTGGTCCGTGCCCGGCATCCCCTTATCGACCCTCAGAAGTGCGTACCGGTGGATATTGCGCTGGGCAAGGATTACGACTCCCTGATCATCACCGGTCCCAATACCGGCGGTAAGACGGTGACCCTGAAAACCGCCGGACTGCTGTGTGCCATGGCGCAGTGCGGTTTTCTGATCCCGGCAGATGAGCGCAGCGAGATCTGTGTGTTTGATGAGTTTCTGGTGGACATTGGCGATGAGCAGAGCATTGAACAGAGCCTTTCCACCTTCTCCGGTCACATGAAAAAGATCACCGGCATTCTGGAGCTGGCAATGCCCCGGACCCTGGTATTGCTGGACGAGCTGGGCGCAGGCACCGACCCCGCCGAGGGCGCAGCCCTTGCGGTGGCGATCATCGAGGAGCTGCGCCGCCGGGGCGTGCGGCTGATGGCAACCACCCACTATGCAGAGCTGAAAGTCTTTGCTCTGGAGACCAAAGGTGTGGTCAACGCCAGCTGTGAATTCGATTTAGAGACTCTCCGCCCCACATACAAGCTGAGTGTTGGCGTGCCGGGTAAATCCAACGCCTTCCTCATCAGTGAAAAGCTGGGCATCCCTCAGCGGGTCATTGAGGCGGCGCAGCAGCATCTGTCTGCGGAGGATAAGCGTCTGAATGCAGTGCTGGGACAGTTGGACGATCTGAAGCTTCAGCTGAAGGAAAGCCAGAATGAGGTGGAGGAGCTGAAAAACGAGGCATCCCACCAGCTGGAAGCTGCCCAGAAAAAGCGGGATGAACTGATCCGGCAGGGCGAGAACGAGCTGGAAGCTGCCCGTGCCAAGGCACGTGCTCTGGCACAGCAGGTGGAAAGTCAGGCATATGCGCTGACCGACGAGCTGCGCCAGCTGCAAAAGGACGAGCGGCTGAGCACCCAGCAAAAGGCACAGCGTGCCCGGGAGATCGCCAAAAAGGAGTCTGAGAAGCTCTTTATGGGCACCGAAGTGGTGCACAACCCGGTAAAGGAGTTTGTGCCCCTGAAGGAGGTCCGGGTAGGGCAGGAAGTCTGCATTGCAGAGCTGAACCAGCTTGCCACCGTTCTGGCACTGCCGGACAAAAACGGAGATGTGCTGGTGCGTGCCGGCATCATCAAGACCAAGGTGCCGCTCAAGGGCTTGAAGCAGCCGGAAAAGCTGGTCAAGGAGACCAAACCCCAGACCAAGGCGCAGCAGCGGTATTCCCGCCTGACAGGGGACTCCAACCGTCCCAATGGCAGGGTAGAGCGGGTGCAGCGCACAGCCAAGATGGAGTGCAACCTGCTGGGTCTGACCGTAGACGAGGCGCTGCCGGAGGTGGATTCCTTCATCGACCGGGCGATCCTGAACGGACAGACCGTGGTGTATCTGATCCACGGCAACGGCACCGGTGCTCTGCGCACAGCGATTCACAAGCACCTACGGGGCAATCGTATGGTCAAGAGCTTCCGTCTGGGTCGCTACGGCGAAGGCGAAAGCGGCGTGACCGTAGTAGAACTGAAATAATCTTTGAAAAGACTGTCCGGGATCCTTGCGGACGGTCTTTTTTTGCAGGAAAACCAACTGCACATTCGTTTATATATAAGAGAATAAAAAGCAGGAAGTGAAGGTATGGCAGGATCACAGAAACGACGAAGAAAAGTCAGCAGAAAAAAGGGGAGAAGAGCCCATTCTCCCGGTCACTGTGCAGCCATTGTTTTTTGCATTATTACGTTTTGTGCGTCGGCGTGGCTTTGGAAAGCGGCTCTTTCAGGAGATGTTCTGGAGCGGCAGGAAACGCAGGTCTCGGCAGAGGATTACCGCCCACAGGTGGGGGACCCGCCTTACCGGGTGGTGGTAGATGCCGGACACGGAGGAACCGACCCGGGGGCAAGGGGTGTGGTGGAAGAAAAAAATATGACTGCCGCCACAGCTTCCGCTCTGGTGGAATGGCTGGACCGGGATCCCAACTTCATCCCGCTGCAGACAAGAAACAGCTACGAGGACACTGCGACCCCTGCCCAGCGTGCGGCGGCGGCAAATGCCCAGACTCCGCAGCTGCTGCTTTCGATCCATGGCAACTCGGCGGCAAACGGCTCTACGGCAGCAGGCTTTGAATGCTATCCCGCTGTGCCGGGAAGGACCTGGCATCAGGAGAGCTTCTACTTTGCCCAGCAGCTTGCCAGCGGTATGTGCACCGCCGGGGCGCATCTGCGGGGGCAGGGAGGGATACGGTACATTTATTATCTGGAAAACGATCAGAAGCAGTTGGTGGAAAGCACCTATGCAGGGATCCGTGCAGAACGGAGCTTTACTTTGCTGGAGGATGTAAATTGTCCGGCAGTACTGGCGGAACAGTGCTTTGTGACCAGCGAAGAAGACGTGGCACAGTTTGGCAGCGAAGAAGGATGCAAAAAGGTGGCGAGGATCTACTACGAGGCGATCTGCCGGTATTTTGGAACCGATCCACTGCCGCAGAAGTAAGACGATCTGAAGAGCAAGCAGCTGCTGCATCAGAAAACCACAAGGCGTGCAGGGGAGGACCGGAATTTCTACTTCCGCAAAAACTTTCTACAGGACCTCCGCAACGGTGCAAAGACCGGGAAGGGGTCCTCTTTTTTATTATATGTCTTTTCGTATAATGCACGTTATGTGAAATATAGGGGAGTGAAAAAAGCCTCTTTTCTGGATTTTCGGCTTTTGGGGTCTCTGGTCCAGTCCGGACCCCGATCTGCCGTTTTTTCTGTATTCCGTGTTTGATACACATTTTTTGTTCTTTTATAGTGCATTCTTTCATCGGTCTGCGTGTCAGCTTTTCCAGACGTCATGCAGCTTTCTTGCAGATCTCTTCGCAGTATCTTTTATTCGTTTTCATCTGTACAGAGATCTTCAGCCGTGTCGATCATCAGCGGATTGGTCTATACACTTATGTTTGTCCGGCTGGTCTGCGCCTGACGATCTCGTGGCGCAAACAATCCGATACCGGCACCCCTTCGCCGGTTTATAGGATCTCCGGCTTCTGAGGTACAAACTGGTATCGGATCGTTTCGTTGCTTATGGATGCCTGGTAGCTTCTTTTGGTCAGTTTTTGTCGTTGCAAGGATTTTTTTGCACTGGTTCCGTTGGATTGGGGGAAGTCATTTCGGATATACCGCTCCGGATGCCTTCCTGAGCAGCACCGGTAAAAGCCTCCATTGGTTGCGCAGCATCGTTGTTTTCTTCTTCCGGGGAAATCGTATCCTCTCTCTCCCCTGTCTCTGCATATGTTGTATCCAAGCTTGCTTTTTTACGAGAAACGCTGCCCAACGGGTTTTCCTCAATTGCTGCCCGGACCTGAAATTCCTGCAGATGGGTGTAGATCTGGGTGGTGGATACGCTGCTGTGACCCAGCAGCTGTTTCAGCGTAAGGATGTCCACATTTCCGGTCTGGTACATCAGGGTGGCAGCGGTATGACGCAGTTTGTGGGTGGAAAAGCCCTTCAGCCCCGCAGCCTTCATTGCCCCGGTGACCAGCTGCTCTACCCTGCGGTTGGAAATGCGTTCCTTGCGCCGCCGGGTAATGAACACTGCCTTTTCCTTAGGCGACAGTCCTTCCATGGTATTGCGCTTGCGCAGATAAAGCTGCAGCGCCTCCATGCAGGCATCATTCAGGTAGACCATGCGTTCCTTATGTCCCTTGCCAAAGAGCCGGATCTGACGATTTTCAAGATCGATATCCTCCAGATCCATGCCCACCAGCTCCGCCAGACGCATTCCGCAGTTCAAAAAGAGCACCACCATGCAGTAATCCCGCTCCGGGAAATCGCTCTGGCTCTGGGTGCTTTCCAAAAGATCGATGGACTGTTCCGCCGTCAGATATTTGGGCAGGACCTTATCCTGCTTGGGCGGATGGATCGCCGCTGTGGGGTCGGCAGACAATTTATTGACCTGATTGACAAGGTAATCGTAAAAGCCGTGGAGGCTGGCAAGCCGCCGCGCAGTGGAAGACTTTTTGTTTCCGCATTCCCGATTCAGGAAATACAGGTATTCGTAGATATCCTCCTTGGTGACCTCTGCCCAGAAGGCTGTATCCAGCCCCTTTGGGTCGATCTCCTTCATCTCTGCATCGGCAGGCACAAGCCCCCGGCGACGCTTCATAAAGCGGCTGAAGCCCCGCAGGTCGCAGTAATAGCTGAAGGCGGTGTTGGCGCTTTTGCCGGCGATCACTTCCAGATACCGCACATATTCCACGATATCCGGCGAAGCATCGTCGAAGGGCGGGTGTTTCCCCGGGTTTTTTTCGTTCAGATATATCGACATAGTTTCCTCTTACAGGCGGTCAGTCTTCAGTGCGTTGATGGCATCCGAGATATACGCCGCCCCGATCAGTTTCATGCCCGGATAGTCCGCAGGGTTCAGGTGATTCAGACTGTGTTTGGGGATCACGGCACGCTCAAAGCCGATGCGCTCCGCCTCATGGAGACGCTGTTCCAGATTGGGCACGCTGCGGACCTCGCCGCCGAGACCCACCTCCCCGATGGCAATAAGCTTGTCGCTGACGGGACGGTCCAGCAGAGAGGATACCATACTCAGACACACCGAGAGATCACATGCCGTGTCCCGCAGCGCAATACCGCCCACGATGTTGATATAGACGTCCAGGTTGCCAAAAAAGTAGCCTGCACGCTTTTCCAGCACGGCAATGAGCAGGTTCATGCGGTTATAGTCGTAACCGCTGCATGCACGCCGGGGTGCAGGAAAATTCGTTTTGGTAGCAAGCGCCTGGATCTCACTGAGGATGGGACGGCTGCCTTCCATGGTACACGCCACACAGTTGCCGGAAACTCCCAGCGGACGCCCTTCCAGCAGCATCTGAGAGGGGTTTTCGATCTCCGCAAGCCCCTGCCCCGTCATGTCGAACATGCCCAGCTCATTGGTAGAGCCATAGCGGTTCTTTGCGGCACGGAGGATGCGGTAGGGCAGCATTTTGTCCCCCTCGAAATACAGTACCGTATCCACGATGTGTTCCATGACCTTGGGTCCGGCAATGGCACCGTCTTTGTTCACATGACCCACGATGAACATGGGGATCTCCTGCTTTTTTGCCACCGCAAGCAGCCGTGCAGCGCTCTCCTTTACCTGACTTACTGTACCGGAGGAGGAAGAAATGTCCATACAGCGCATGGTCTGGATGGAATCAATGACCACAAGATCCGGCTTTTCTTTTTCGATGAGCCCGCAGATCTCGTCTACATCGTTTTCCGCCGCAAGGAAGATGTTGTCCTGAGGCACCTTCAGCCGTGCCGCACGGAGTTTGACCTGCCGCACCGACTCCTCGCCGGTGATATACAGCACGCTGTGCTGGTTGGAAATGGCACCGCACAGCTGCAGCAGCATGGTGGATTTGCCTACGCCGGGTTCGCCGCTCAGCAGCACCACGCCGCCCAGCACGATGCCGCCGCCCAGCACCCGGTCCAGCTCCGAGATGCCGGTAAGGATGCGGCTTTTTTCTTCGGTGGTGCTGATCTCAGAAAGGCGCTTTGCGGTCAGGGTCGTCACACCTTCCGGGCGTGCAGCGGCTGCCTGTCTTGCAGCGGCAGTTCCCGCTTTCGGCGCTTCGGCGATCACGTCCTCATTCATGGTGTTCCAGCTGCCACAGCTGGGGCAGCGTCCCATCCAGCGGGGGCTTGTCTCCCCGCAGTTGGAACAAACATATACGGTTTTCAGTTTAGGTTCTCTCATGGATCCCGCTCCTGTTATGGTATCTGCGTTTTGCAGTCTCTGTTTTTCTTTCCTATTGTAACATACACGGTGGCAACCCGCAAGAAAAGCACCTCAGAAATGTCCATACAGATATGCCGCCGCTGTGGCAGCTCCGCACAGGGGCAGCAGCGCTACAAGGGTAAGGATATACTGTCCCAGCAGGGTCCGTGCACCGCAGACAGCATGTCCCCCCTGTTGCAAAAAAGAATAGGCACGGATCCTTCCGCTGACCTGCAGCGCCGATGCCCCAAAGACGCACAGACACGCTGCTGCACATGCCCCGGGAACTGCCGTCAGCAGCAAAAGCAGCACCGCAGCTGTCCATCCCGTGCCGGAAAAGACCCGGGAAAATAACAGTCCACTGCCCAGCCCATAGACCATGGAAAAAAGAAAGATCAACGCTGGACCCAGCGCCGAAAGCCCCAGCCATAACAGCAGGGTGGCGGCGACGGTAAGCGCTGCGTATTCCGCACAGAACAGCCGTGCCGCCCCGTGGAAATCCGGCACCGTAAACAGGTCCTGCCATACCTTCAGGTAGTACGCCAGCAGTTCCAGTTGCTGCGCATCGCACATTGCCTGGATCCATCCTGCCGCAGCGGTGCCCAGCAGGAATGCCGCTGCCAGCATCCAGCAATCCCGGGTAGGCTGTCGGCGTTTCCACCGTACAGGCTGCGGAGGCTTCGGGGCAGCAGCCTGCTCAACAGCTTCCGGCGTTGACGGCTCCGGAGATTTTTCCAGCAGCTGCACTGGGCAGGATATGGTGTGCACCGGATGTTCCGGCGGCGGCGCTGCACTTTCCGGCAGCAGGATCTGCGGCTGATAGACCCACATTGTTTTGTTCCTCCCATATCTGTTTTATGCAACAAGGTGTTTTCCTCTACCACGGGGCTTTTCCCGCAGTTTCATTCCCCCAAAGCCGCCGATGCCTCCGCAGACCACAGCGGCGGCAATTCGTGCTCCCTGCAGGGGTGACAAGGTCCCGCCGGATGATAGCGTGATCAGCATAAGTACCGCAGCAAAAACCGTTCCCTGCAGCAGTCCGTTCAGCAGTCCCCTCTCCTTTTTGAAAAAGGCGAACACAGCGCCGCCAACAAGGCTGCCACTGCAGACCGGGATGGTGGCAAGCAGCGGTGCGATGGACACCGGCAGCTCCTTTATCACCATCAGCTGCGCCGTGCCGGCAAAGCAAAGAGCAGCGGCAAGGAGCCCCATACTCACGGCAGCAGGCAGGACCACGGTCCCCGCCGGGATATTCCGTTTTACAGACATAAAAATACGCCTCCCTGCCAGTAATCTATGCAGGGAGGCGTATGGAGTATGCGTAAGGCTTACTTCTTATCGGAAGCCTTGTCCATGTTCAGCTTCTCAACAGAGGAGATGGCAGTCTTGGTGAAGCGGATCTTCACCCGGTCTGCACCGGTCTCCAGCACAAAGGTGTCGTCCTTGATGGCAACGACTCGACCAATGATGCCGCCGATGGTGGTGACCTGATCGCCGATCTCAAGGCTGCTGCGCATGGCAGCATCCTTCTTTTCCTGCTTCTTCTGGGGACGGTAGATCATGAAGTACAGCAGCACCAGCATCAGGGCGAGGGTGAAGAACAGGCTGATATAGCCTTCGGACGTGGTAGTCAGAAATTGCATTTGGCAAAATCTCCTCTCAAAAATTCAGATATCCTTATTATACCCTCTTATACGGGGCGTTTCAAGACTTTCTCTCAAATTCTGGTATCCAGAAGCTTTACATACCTGTCATGGAAGGCAGTAAAGGTGCCTGCGTCCAGCTCATCCCGGATGCGCTCCATCAGGTGGTTGTAGAACCACAGGTTGTGCATGACTGCAAGGCGCATGCCCAGCAGCTCTTCCGCCTTGAACAGGTGGCGGATATAGGCACGGGAGTAGTTCCGGCAGGCAGGGCAGCCGCAGGTGGGGTCGATGGGGCGCTCGTCCCGCTCATACTTGGCGTTTTTGATATTGATGATGCCGCCCCAGGTGTTCAGATGACCGTGGCGTGCGTTGCGGCTGGGCATCACGCAGTCAAACAGGTCTACGCCCCGGTAGACTGCCTCGATGATGTTGCCGGGGGTGCCTACGCCCATCAGGTAGCGGATCTTGTCCTTGGGCATATGGGGTTCCACTTCACTGATCATCTCGTACATAAGCTCAGTGGGCTCACCCACGGCAAGACCGCCGATGGCGTAGCCATCCAGATCCAGATCTGCGATCTGCTTCATGTGCTCCACCCGCAGGTCCGCAAAGGTGCAGCCCTGATTGATGCCAAACAGCAGCTGATCCGGGTTGGTGGCAAGACCCTCCTGCTTCAGACGTGCCATTTCTGCCTTGCAGCGCTTCAGCCAGCGGGTGGTGCGCTCACAGCTTGCCTTGGAGTAATCGTGCTGTGCCGGGTTCTCCACGCACTCGTCAAATGCCATGGCAATGGTGGAGCCCAGATTTGCCTGGATCTGCATACTCTCTTCCGGTCCCATAAAGATCCGATGTCCATCCAGATGGGAGGCAAAAGTAACGCCCTCTTCGGTGATCTTGCGCAGCTTGGCAAGGCTGAACACCTGAAATCCGCCGCTGTCGGTCAGGATAGGACCGTCCCAGCGGGTAAACTTGTGCAGACCGCCCATTTCTGCCACCAGCTTGTCGCCGGGACGAAGGTGCAGATGATAGGTGTTGCACAGCATCACCTGGGTACCGATCTCTTTCAGATCCTGAGCGGACAGACCACCCTTGATGGCTCCGGCGGTTGCCACGTTCTGGAAAGCAGGGGTCTGTACCGTGCCATGCACGGTATGGAACTCGCCCCGCCGGGCGTTGTGTTCCTGCTTGAGCAGTTTATAGGTCGTTAAAGAAGGCATAATCTCTTCCCTTTCCTGTGCACGGAAAACAGCCGTGCGATCTTACGGCAGGTCATACAAAATGACTGCGAACTGATTTTATTATACACTTGCACTCCGGGCATTTCAAGCGCAAAAGCAGCAGATCCCGGCATGGTCCGGTTCATATGCAAGCAACACGGTATGTTTATGGGAAAATAGATATTGACATGAACATTCCTTGCCTTATACTTGTAGAAGCGGAATACGGTGCCTTTTTGAAAAAAGCATAAAAAGGAGAAGATCATGGAACCGAAAACACAGCAACTCTATACCGAGATCCTGAAGCATGAGCTGATCATGGCATTGGGCTGCACCGAGCCTATCGCCGTGGCGTATGCTGCCGCAAAAGCAAGAGAAGTACTGGGCAAAATGCCGGAAAAGCTCCTTGCTCAATGCAGCGGAAACATTATCAAAAACATCAAGGGTGTGGTGGTGCCTGCCACCGGTGGTCTGCGGGGCATTGCCATCAGCGCACTGAATGGACTGTCTACAGGACACCGTCAACGCCTACACCCGTATGGGTCGGGTGGGCATGGCATCCACCGATGTTACCATCCTGACCATGATGATCGGCAAGGAGTAAGCCTGCCCCGGCGGTGTTCTTTCCGGAAACAGTAAGCGACCCGGCGGCATTCTTGCCGCCGGGTCGCTCATGTTTTTCAGCAGGTTGTTTACAGGATCAGCATCGCATCGCCAAAGCTGAAGAAGCGGTAACGTTCCTTTACCGCAACGTCATAGGCGTGCATGGTCTTTTCGTAGCCGTAGAGGGCGGACACAAGCATGATCAGAGTACTTTCCGGCAGATGGAAGTTGGTGATCAGACCATCGATGCAGTTGAACTTCACACCCGGGTACAGGAAAATAGAAGTGTTGCCGCTGCAGGCACGGATCTCGCCGTATTTTGCGGCAACTGCCTCCAGGGTGCGGCAGCTGGTAGTGCCCACGGCAATGACCCGGTGTCCGGCTGCTTTGGTCTCCCGGATCCGCCGGGCGGTCTCTTCACTGACGGAATACCATTCGGTGTGCATCTTGTGGTCGGTGATCTCATCCTCCTGTACAGGACGGAAGGTGCCCAAACCAACATGCAGGGTGACCTCTGCGATGCCTACCCCCTTGGCACGGATGGTATCCATCAGTGCCGAGGTAAAGTGCAGACCTGCGGTGGGAGCAGCGGCACTGCCCAGCTCCTTGGCGTAGACGGTCTGGTACTGGCTCTGATCCTCCAGCTGCTTGGTGATGTAGGGAGGCAGCGGCATCTTGCCAAACTCATCCAGCTTTTCATAAAGTGTCTCGGTATCGTAGTAGAATGTAACGTACTTGTTGCCGTCCTCCATGGTCTGGTCTACCACAGCGGTAAGACTGCCATCGCCAAAGCTGACCTTGGTGCCGGGCTGCATCCGCTTGCCGGGCTTTGCAAGGCACTCCCACTGGTCTCCCTTTACCTGACGCAGCAGAAGCAGCTCGCATACCGCACCGGTGGGCTGCTTGACGCCTACGATGCGGGCAGGCAGCACCTTGGAATTATTTACCACCAGAAGGTCTCCCGGCTCCAGATATTCCGGCAGGTCGTGGAAAATACGATGCTGGATGCTGTCGTCTTTCTGGCTCAGGACCATCAATCGTGCGGAGTCCCGGGGGTCCGCAGGCTCCTGTGCAATGAGCTCTTTGGGTAAATCATACCAAAAATCTTTTTTCAACATAGTGTGCATTTGCCTTTCCGATGATTGACACGGACACCGTATCAATGATATCATAAAATCTGTATAGACAGTATCTATTATATTGCATAGGCTTTCTGTTTGCAAGTCATCTTCGGTGCAAAGAATAGATTTGTCTCTTAGAGAAAGGAACGGTGCTGGAAATGGAAAAAAAATATAAAGTGGGTATCGTAGGCGCAACCGGTATGGTGGGTCAGCGTTTTGTCACGCTGATGGAGAACCATCCCTGGTTCGATTTGACTGTCCTGGCTGCTTCTGGCCGCAGCGCAGGCAAGACCTATGAGGACGCCGTAGGCAGCCGCTGGGCAATGACCTCTCCCATGCCGGAGAAGGTAAAAAAGATGGTGGTGCAGGATGCTTCCCAGGTAGAGGACGTTGCCTCTCAGGTGGACTTCATCTTCTGCGCCGTCAACATGCCCAAGGATGAGATCAAGGCACTGGAAGAGGCATATGCCAAGGCAGAGTGCCCTGTGGTGTCCAACAACAGCGCAAACCGCTTTACCCCGGATGTACCCATGGTGGTGCCCGAGATCAACGCCGACCACATCGAGATCATTCCCGCTCAGCGCAAGCGTCTGGGCACCAAGCGGGGCTTTATCGCCGTAAAATCCAACTGCAGCTTGCAGAGCTATGTGCCTGCCTTGCATCCCCTCATGAAGGATTTTGGGGTCAGCAAGGCACTGGTCTGCACCTATCAGGCAATTTCCGGCGCAGGCAAGACCTTTGACCGGATGCCCGAGATCCTGGACAACGTGATCCCCTACATCGGTGGCGAGGAAGAAAAGAGCGAGCGGGAGCCGCTGAAGCTGTGGGGTCACATTGAGGGCGACCACATCGTCAACGCCGAAAAGCCCACCATCACTGCACAGTGCTTCCGTGTTCCGGTTTCGGACGGTCACACCGCTGCCGTGTTCGTGAGCTTTGAGAAGAAGCCCACCAAGGAGCAGATGATCGAGGCATGGGAGGCATTCCGGGGTCCCGCACAGGAACTGGGTCTGCCCAGCGCACCCAAGCAGTTCCTGCACTACTTTACCGAGCCGGACCGTCCCCAGCCCAAGCTGGACCGCAACACCGAAAACGGCATGGCTGTGTGCATCGGTCGTCTCCGGGAGGATACCCTGTTCGACTACAAGTTTGCCTGCATGAGTCACAACACCCTGCGGGGTGCAGCAGGCGGTGCAGTTCTGCTGGCAGAGCTGCTTGCAGCAAAGGGCTATTTTGACTGAGCATATCTTGCGTGAAAACGCAGCAAAGGAGTTTTAGCTTATGAAGAATCCTGTCTTTACCGGTGCGGGTGTGGCGATCATCACCCCCATGTACGAGGACGGAAGCATCAATTTTGACGAGTTGGGACGGATCCTGGAAGACCAGATCGCCCGGGGCACCGACGCCATCGTCATTTGTGGCACCACCGGCGAGTGCTCTACCATGACCGACGAGGAGCAGCTTGCCACCATCAAGTTCACGGTTGATACGGTGGCGCACCGCATCCCGGTCATTGCCGGTGCCGGCTCCAATGATACCGACCACGGCTGTGCACTGGCGGCAAAGTCCGCTGCTTGCGGCGCAGACGCTCTGCTGATGGTTACCCCCTATTACAACAAGACCTCTCAGGCAGGCTTGGTGGCACACTTTACCGCCATGGCAGAGGCAGGCGGTATTCCTGTGATCCTGTACAATGTCCCCTCCCGCACGGGACTGAACATTGCCCCGGAGACCGCTATGGAGCTGAGCCGTCACCCGCTGATCAACGGCATCAAGGAAGCTTCTGGCAATATCTCGCAGGTAGCAAAGATCGCTGCTCTGTGCGGCGACGAGCTGAATATCTATTCCGGCAACGACGATCAGGTGGTTCCCCTGCTGTCTCTGGGCGGCAAGGGCGTCATCAGCGTGGTGTCCAATGTGGCACCGGAGCTGGTCCACGACTGCTGCCAGGCGTTCTTTGAGGGCGACACTGCCCGGGCATGCCAGCTGCAGCTTGCCATGCTGCCTCTGTCGGAAGCTCTGTTCTGCGAGGTGAACCCCATCCCGGTGAAGTACGCCATGAACGTGCTGGGCTGGAATGCGGGCGGCTGCCGTCTGCCTCTGGTGGACCCCAGCGAGGCACATCAGAAGCTGATCGAGGAGACCCTTAACGTGGCAGGACTTCTTCAGAAATAATACAGCATTATGCAAATGCCCGGCGCGGTTTCGTCTCCGGGCATTTGCCGTATCTGCTGCAGTGCCAAACATGCACTGCAGAAAACAGAAAGGAATACTATCATGACGGAAATTGTGATTCAGGGCATTGGCGGGCGCATGGGACATGTCCTGTGTGAGATGATCGCACAGCGGGATGACTGCCGGGTGATCGCCGGTATCGATGTGAAGGACGGCGAACAGAACGGCATTCCTGTTTACGACAGTCTGGAAAAGCTGGAGGGCAAGGGTGATGTGATCATCGACTTCAGCTCCCCTGCTGCGGTGGAAAAGGCGCTGCCCTACTGTGAGACGCACAAGCTGCCCATCGTGGTCTGCACCACCGGTCTTTCGGAAGAGCTGCAGCTCAAGCTGGTGCAGCTGTCCCGGACCGTGCCGGTGTTCAAGAGCGCCAACATGTCCATGGGCATCAACGTGCTGTCTGAGCTGTGCAAACGTGCCTCGGCGATCCTGGGCGTGAACTATGATGTGGAGATCGTGGAGCAGCACCATCACAACAAGCTGGATGCACCCAGCGGCACCGCACTGATGCTGGCAGACGCCATCAACCAGCAGAACAACGGAGAGTATCACTACGTGTATGACCGCTCTGCGGTGCGTCAGAAACGGGATCCCAAGGAGATCGGCATCAGCTCGGTGCGGGGCGGCAGCATCGTGGGTGACCACGAGGTCCTTTTCTGCGGTCCCGATGAGGTGATCACTCTCCGGCACACCGCCTATTCCCGCAGCATCTTTGCCAACGGAGCCATCAATGCGGCAGTCTATCTGGCAGAGAAGGAACCGGGTCTGTACGATATGGGAGACCTGATCGCAGCGATCTGATTTTTTCCCACAACGGATCCAGCAAAGTGAGGAGGTTTGAATCCAATGGCAAAACATGCAGCTCCCAGACGCCGCCCCACAGCGGGAAAGCGGGGGATCCTGCCGCTGCTGCTGTGCGCAGCGGTTTCGATAGGGCTTATAGCCGTATGCCTCAGCCTGCTGCCTGCCCGGGATAAGATCCCTGTGGGCGGGATGCAGGCAGCAGACAGCGCCCTGCCGGAAGCACCGGCATCCTCGGTGCCGGAAGTGGAACCGGAACCGGTGGTGGAGACCGTCACTTTTTCGGCAACGGGAGATGACCTGATCCATTCCCCTATCTACAAGCAGGCAGCACGGCGTGCCTCCGGAGACGAGAAGTACAGCTTTGACTACTGCTACGAGCACATCGCCCCCTTCTATGCCCAGCAGGATGTGAACTGGATCAATCAGGAGACCCTCTGTAACGATGAACTGGAACCCTCCACCTATCCCTGCTTTTCCACGCCGGGAGACTGTGCCCGGGCGCTGTACCGTGCTGGGGTCCGGGTATTCAGCCTTTCCAACAATCACACCTACGACAAGGGGGCAAAGGGCATTGCAGCGACCCTGCGCTTCTGGGAGAGTATGCCGGAAGACGTTGTCACCACCGGTCTGTGGGCAGGCGAAAGCGACTACGACCGCATCCCCCTTCAGACGGTAAATGGCGTGACCATCGCCTATCTCTCCTACACCGAGCACACCAACGGCATCCCTCAGAACAGCTCCATGACCGCAAATGTCATCTACACCAGCCAGACCGATGTGATCCAGCGGCAGGTGCAGACGGCACGGCAGCAGGCGGATTTTGTGGTGGTGGGCGTCCACTGGGGTGTGGAGGACAGCCATACCATTGTGGATTCTCAGCGGACGCTGGCGCAGCAGCTTGCCAACTGGGGAGCAGATGTCATCGTGGGTACCCATCCCCACGTGCTGCAGGATGCCCAGTGGCTCACCGCTGAGGACGGTCGGCAGACTTTTGTGGCATATTCTCTGGGCAATTTCCTTAGCACCCAGAAGCGCCCGGACCAGCTGGTGGGTGCCATCCTGACCCTGCAGATGCAAAAGACCACAGATCCGGACGGCACCGTGCACCGGGTGGTACTGGAGCCGAAGCTCCATCCCACCGTCACCCACTACGATGCCGGCAAGTCCAATGTACGCACCTACCTTCTGCGGGATTATACCCAGGAGCTGGCAGCAAGCCACGGCGCCCGGGGAAACTACCCCGGCTTCAGTCTGGAAAAGGCAGGGCAGATCGCAGAAAATAACATCAGCAGTGATTTTCTGGACCTTACATAAATTCCATCAAGTACGATCCCTTGTATTCACGCCCGTAGACGGGCAGAATGGAGTGTCATTATGTACGGAGTATCAAAAATCAACATTGAGACCAGTCTTATGATGATCAGTGTGCAGGATGTGGAGTTCAAGGGAAACAGCCTTGCCCGTTACCTGCAGATCTTTGCCGACAATGGCGTGGTGGTGGATATGATCAGCCAGAGTGCTCCCCACGGCACCACAATTGATTTCAGCTTTACCGCCTCCAGCAGCGATCTGCCCCAGGTGATGAAGGCGATCACTGCGGTAAATCTGGACAAGGATACCAAGGCGGCTCCCCTGATCAGTGTGGGCTACTCCAAACTGAATCTGTTCGGTGAGGAAATGGTGGCAAGCTGCGGTGTGGCGGCACGTGCCCTGAATGCCCTTGCAACGGCGAACATCGAGGTACTGCTCATCACTACCAGCGACTTGGACATTTCTCTGCTGGTCCGTGCGGAAAACGAAGACGCCGCATACGAAGTACTGAAGAAGGCATACCAGCTGTAACCCGTTGTCGTTTCGGAGGCCGGCGGGATGACCGCCTCGGGATCATAGCACACAAAAAGGACGGAGATCCAGCGTATCTCCGTCCTTTTTATTATAGCACAAACGATTTACAGAGTGACCTTGTGGTAGATCTTTTTGCCCTTCTTGATGACAATGCCCTTAGACAGCTGCTCAGCAGTGAAGCTGACGGTGGGGGCAGCAACCTTTTCGCCATCCACCAGGACACCACCCTGAACCACCAGACGGCGTGCCTCACCGTTGGAAGCGGCAAGACCAGCCTTGACCATCAGGGTCAGGATACCGATGGAGCCATCGGTCAAGTCTGCCTCAGTGAGCTGGGTGCAGGGCATGTGCTCGGTATCCATGGCATTGCCGCTGAACAGGGCACGGGCAGCATTCTGTGCCTTCTCTGCCTCTTCCTTGCCGTGGACCATGCTGGTGAGCTCGTAGGCAAGGATCTCCTTTGCCTCGTTCAGCCGCTGATCCTTCCAGCTGCTCATCTCATCGATCTGCTCCAGAGGCAGGAAGGTCAGCATACGGATGCACTTCATCACGTCGGCGTCGCCCACGTTGCGCCAGTACTGGTAGAACTCGAAGGGGCTGGTCTTGTTGGGATCCAGCCAGACCGCATTGCCGGCAGTCTTGCCCATCTTCTTGCCCTGAGAATCGGTCAGCAGGGTGATGGTCATGGCGTAGGCATCCTTGCCCAGCTTGCGGCGGATCAGTTCGGTGCCGCCCAGCATATTGCTCCACTGATCATCGCCGCCGAACTGCATGTTGCAGCCGTAGTGCTGGAACATGTAGTAGAAGTCGTAGCTCTGCATGATCATGTAATTGAATTCCAGGAAGGACAGTCCCTTCTCCATGCGCTGCTTGTAGCACTCGGCACGCAGCATGTTGTTCACAGAGAAGCAGGCACCCACTTCACGCAGCAGTTCCACATAATTCAGGTTCAGCAGCCAGTCGGCGTTGTTCAGCATCAGTGCCTTGTCTTCCGAGAAGTCGATGAAGTTCTCCATCTGCTTTTTGAAGCAGGCGGCATTGTGGGCAATGTCCTCCTTGGTCAGCATCTTGCGCATATCCGTACGACCGGAGGGGTCGCCGATCATGGTAGTGCCTCCGCCGATCAGGGCAATGGGCTTGTTGCCTGCCATCTGCAGACGCTTCATCAGGGTCAGTGCCATGAAGTGACCGGCAGTCAGACTGTCGGCAGTGCAGTCAAAGCCGATGTAGAAGGTAGCCTTGCCGTTGTTGATCAAATCAATGATCTCTTCATCGGTGATCTGCGCCACCAGACCGCGTGCCTTGAGTTCTTCGTACAAAGTCATGGAAACATCCTCCTGTTTTGCGGGCAGAGGGCAAAACAAAACGCCCTCTGCCAAAAATAAATTTGGCAGAGGGCGAGAAAAATCGCGGTACCACCTCTGTTTGCCGTTCCCTCACGAAAACGACCTCACGAGTGCACACCCCAGAGTAGAGTGACATTCCTGCGTTTGTAACGCTCGCACGCGGCACAGCCTACTAGCAATTGCATTCAGCCTGCGGCTCCGGGAGGTATTTCTCCGGTCGTTCTGCGGTCCCTTTCACCAGCCGGGACTTCTCTGGGCAGAACAGCTCCGGGTACTTGTTCCCTTCTCAGCCATTAACAGATATAACTGTACCACAAGCTTTCCGGCTTGTCAAGCACAGCTTTTTGTCTGCGGGGCGGTATGGAAAAAACCGTTTTACCGGGCACTGAGTCCCAGCATCTCCCGTGCGTTAGCAAGGGAAAGTTCTGTCACATGGTCGCCGGAGATCAGCCGAGCCAGCGCCTCTACCCGTCCGTTTTCGTCCAGAGGGTGGATCTCGGTATAGGTACGCTCATTGGTGATATTTTTCTGGATCAGCAGGTGGCAGTCGGCAAGGGCTGCGATCTGCGCCGTATGGGTGATGCAAAGGATCTGATGTCCCTGTGCACTCTGCCGCAGTACCTCGCCGATGCGGCTTGCCGCCTTGCCGGAAACACCGCTGTCGATCTCGTCGTAGATCACGGTGGGCACGGCGTCTTTGTCCGCCATAGCGTTTTTGATCGCCAGCGTGATGCGGCTCAACTCGCCGCCGGAAGCGATCTTTGCCAGAGGCTTGGGGGCTTCTCCGGGGTTGGTGGAGATATAGAACTCCACACTGTCCTGCCCGTGGCTCGCCAGCGGTCCCCGGCTGTGCTGCAAGGTCATCCGGACTCCCGGCATGTTCAGAAAATCCAGAGTGCCGGAAATACGCTTGTTCAGCTCTTCAAAAGCGTTTAAGCGGGTCCGGGTCAGTGCCTCCGCCTTTTCCCGTGCCAGACGGTACAGGCGCAGCTTCTCCGCCTGCAGGGCATCGTACCGCTCCTGAGAGGTCTGGATGTGCTCCAATTCCTCCCGTGCCTTCTGCCCGAAGGCAATGACATCTTCAACGGTCTCTCCATACTTGCGCTTGAGCTTGTACAGAAGATCCAGCCGCTGTTCAATATCGTCCAGCTCCGCATCGTTTGTACCGTAGGACTCCAGCCGCCCGATCAGTTCTGCCGCCACATCCTTGGCGGTATAGTACAGGTCCATCAGCTGCCCTGCTGCCCCGGAAAGACTGTCGTCCAGCTGGGCAGCGGTCTCCATTGCGTTGGATGCCTCTCCCAGCAGGTCCACACCGCCTGCGCTCTCGTCATCACCGGAAAGTAAGGCGTAGCTTTTGGCAACACGGTCCCGGATGGTGGAGGCATTGGCAAGGACTCTGCGGCGGTTTTCCAGCGTCTGGTCCTCCCCTGCCGTAAGTCCTGCATCCTCGATTTCCTGCACCTGATAGGTCAGCAGATCGATCCGGCGCTGCTTTTCCGCCTCGTCGGTGATCATGGCATCCAGTTCTTTTTTGATCCGGACCAGCTCCCGGTAAAGCCGGTAGTAGTCCTGAAAGACCTCCTGATTCTGGGCGTAGTCGTCCAGAATACCCAGATGCCGTGCAGGATTCAGCAGACCAACCGAGTCGTGCTGACCGTTGATGTTGATCAGACCCCCGCACAGCTCCCGGAGGATGGCTGCTGTTGCAGGCATACCGTTGATCCGGCAGGAGCTTTTGCCTTCCGCCGTGATCTCCCGGCTGAGCATCAGTTCCTCCGAGCGCTCGTACCCTGCCTTTTCCAGCCGGTCCTGCACCGGAACCGGCACCTGTTCAAATGCGGCACGGATCACAGCCTTTGCCGCACCGGTGCGGACCAGATCTTTGGAGGTACGGTTGCCAAGGATGGCATTGATGGAATCGATCAGAATGGACTTGCCCGCACCGGTCTCGCCGGTAAGAACATTCAGTCCAGGCTGGAAATGGACTTCCGCCTTTTGGATGACCGCAACATTTTCAATTTGCAGGCTGCTTAACATTTGCGTCTACTCTCCCGGATTATGCTTTTTTCAAAACAAGGCTCTGCATCGGCTGATTTTAACTCAAAGGGCAGATCAGCCGTAACCGTGTCCCAGACCCAACTGCTGCAGTCACCCTATGTGCCGCATCAGTTCCGTGCAGATGGTCTTGGCGTCCCGTTCAGAACGGGCAACTACCAGAAAGGTATCGTCGCCAGACAGGGTGCCAACGACATTTTTCCACTGCAAGGCGTCAAAAACCTCACATGCAGCATTTGCCATGCCGGAGTAACACTTTACAAGGACCACGTGTCCCGCATAGTCCACCCCGATGACAGACTCCCTAAAAATGGTCTCAAAGCGTCCCTGGGTCTTGGGGTTGAAGCTCTCGTTGCGGCTGGAAACATAGCGGTACCCTTCCGGCGTAGCCGCTTTTACAAGGCTCAGCTCCCGGATGTCTCGGGAAACGGTTGCCTGTGTGACCTCAAAGCCTTCCTGCCGCAGGTAGTCCAGCAACACCTCCTGCCGGCTGATGGGATATTCCTGTACCAGCCGCTGGATGGTCTGCAGACGTTCCGCCTTGGTTCTGGTATCCTCTTTGCGATTGCGTGCCAATCAAATCGCCTCCTGTCTTTATCGTCTGTTCCGCAGCTTCTGGTCGATCGCCTGAAATTGATCTGCTCTGCCAAAGGTGATGAGCTTTACGATCTGATCCGAAAGCCGAATCTCTGCAGTCGCCCCTGCTTTCAGGGGGAAGCCGGCTGCACCATCGCAGCTGATGAACACTTCATCGTCCGCCACCTGTCCTACGCAGACATTCAGTTTGCGCTCCTGTGCAAACACCATGGCGGGGTTTGCCAGACCGTGGGGACAGATGGGTGTTACTACGATACCCTTGGTCTGAGAATCCAGGATCGGTCCCCCGGCTGCAAGGGAGTAGGCAGTAGAGCCGGTGGGGGTAGCCACGATGACACCATCACCCCGGAAGTGCTCCACCAGAATATCGTCGCAATAGACACTAAAGTCGATCGCCTGCTGCAGCCGTCCCTTGGTGACCACCACATCGTTCAGAGCGTGTCCTTCCCAGCCATCGTTGCCCAGGATGTGGGCATATAGCAGCATCCGGTTGTCCAGCTGAAATTCTCCCCGTGCTACCGCTGCCAGTTTGGTCTCCATCTCGCTGATCTCGCAGGTGGCAAGGAACCCGCAGCGTCCCAGATTGATGCCCAGAATGGGCTTGGAGTAGCGAAGTGACAGATTTGCCTCGTGCAGGATGGTTCCGTCTCCGCCAATGGTCAGGATTACATCTGCCCGCTCCAGGCACTCTTCCAGCGGGAGGTAAACCACCCCCATGGTGCTGCAGCTTTCCCGCAGATTCTCACACATCAGCACAGAAGCTCTGTGGGTCAGCAGGATCTGTGCCGCACGCAAAGCGATTTCGTTGGCAGTTACTTTTTCGGGGTTCGGGGAAATATAGACCGTCATTCCTTGGACTCCCTTCGTTCTATCTTCCTGTGCAGCCGATTCAACGATCCAACGAAGAATGGCTTGCCTGCACCACCTGCTCGGCAACGGAATCATCCAGCACACCGGGCTCGCTGCTCTTCTGCACAAACATCAGATATTCAATGTTGCCTTCCGGTCCCTTTACCGGGCTGAAATCCAGTCCCCGGACAACAAAGCCATTTGCTGCTGCATAACCCATGGCGTTGTGCAGCACCTCACGGTGGGTGGCAGGGTCGCGAACCACACCGTTCTTGCCAACCTTTTCACGCCCTGCCTCAAACTGAGGCTTCACAAGGCAGACGCCCATTGCATCCGGCGTGGTGATGGTCTGCGCCACCGGGAAAATATGGTGCAGCGAGATGAAGGAGACATCCACACTGAAGAACTCGATAGGGTCTGCCAAATCCTCCGGCTTCACGTTCCGGATATTGGTGCGTTCCATGTTTACCACCCGCTCATCGGTGCGCAGGCTCCATGCCAGCTGCCCATAGCCCACATCCACTGCGTAGACCTTGACTGCACCGTTCTGCAGCATACAGTCGGTGAAGCCGCCGGTAGAGGCACCGATATCCATGCAGACCTTGCCTTTGGGTGTGAGGGGGAAGCACTGCATTGCCTTTTCCAGCTTCAGACCGCCCCGGCTGACATAGCCAATATCGTGCCCGCGGACTTCCACCTTGGCGTCCTCTTTGATCATCTCACCGGCTTTGTCCACCTTCTGTTCATTGACAAAGACCACGCCGGACATGATCATTGCCTTTGCCCGTTCGCGGCTCTGGATCATACCATGCTGAACTAGATATTGATCTAATCGAATTTTCACAGTGTTGCTTCTCCTTTCGGCAGAACATTCCGCACCTGCTGTGCCAGCTGTTCTGCATCCAATCCTACGCTCTGTTTGATCTGTGCCACGGTTGCATGAGGCAGGCATGCCGTGCGGACCGCACAGTGGATAAATCTGCCTTGCCAGCCCCTCTGCTGCAATGCAAACTCCAGATGTTCACCGATACCGCCCAGTGCAACGCACTCCTCGGCAAAAAGCAGGATTTCATAATTACACATAGAATCGATGAGTTCTTCTGTAAAGGGGAATATCTTTACAAGCTTGACCGCATCGCATTTTGTGCCTTCCTGCGTCAGTTTTTCTGCAGCGTGGAGAGTATCCTCCACTTCGTCCGCATAGCTGATCATTGCCACCTTTGCGCCCGGCGTTTTCAGCAGGATGTCATACTCCTTCCCGCTGCAGCCGTAACCGGAAAGGCAGCTGTTTTCGCCTCCCCGGGGGTAGCGGATAGCACGAGGACCCCGGTATCCGCTGTCCAGCAACACATGGAGCCAGTAGTTCAGTTCCGCATAGTTGGAGGGAGCATAGATGGGCATCCCCACCTGACTGAGGAAGGCTGCGTCATAAATGCCCTGATGGGTCTCGCCGTCTGCGGGAACAAACCCTGCCCGGTCAATGGCAAAGACCACGTTCTCCTTCAGCAGGTTGACGTCATGGATGATCTGGTCGTAGGAACGCTGCAGGAAGGTGGAATAAATGCACACCACCGGCAGCATTCCCTGACTTGCAAGCCCGGCAGCAAAGGTCACGGCATGCTGCTCCGCCATGCCCACGTCAAAGAAGCGGTTGGGATGGCTGTGGGCAAAAAACTGCAGCCCGGTACCGTATTTCATGGCAGCAGTAATGGCGCAGATCCGCTTGTTCTTTGCCGCCTCCCGTTCCAGCAGATGCCCAAACGTGGTGGAGAAGGATTCCTTCGGTGCCACTTCCGGGTCCGGCATTCCGTCCGGGTCAAAGGCGGAAACACCGTGGTAGTTGCCCGGATTGA
Organism: Faecalibacterium prausnitzii; assembly: GCA_004558805.1. Lineage (GTDB taxonomy): Bacteria > Bacillota > Clostridia > Oscillospirales > Ruminococcaceae > Faecalibacterium > Faecalibacterium prausnitzii_M. Next base: position 103,602 of record SFDE01000001.1, read on the forward strand.
TCTCCGCCGGTTTATAGCCTTTCCCCTTTTTGGTCACGATGTGCAGAAAATGAGGACCCGGGCGCTGGCTGATGGTCCGCAGCGTCCGTTCCAGTTCTTCCTCGTTGTTGCCATCCACCGGTCCGATATACTGGAACCCCATGTCCTCAAACATGGTGGAATGATACATGGCACGGCGCAGCAGTGTCTTGCTATCCGTGATAGCGTTTTTCAGCGGAGCGCCTACCACAGGCACCCCGTCCAGAAAACTCTGCACCCTGTCCTTGGCATAAAAGTAGGCGGTGGTGGTGCGCAAATGGGTCAGATACCGTGCCAGCGCACCCACGTTTTTGGAGATGGACATCTTGTTGTCGTTCAGGATCACCAGCAGGTTGTCCAACCCTCCGATGTTGTTCATACCTTCGTAAACCATGCCGCCGGTAAAAGCTCCATCGCCAATGACCGCCACCACAAGCCCCGGCTCCCGACGGATCTTTTTTGCCCACGCCATGCCCACCGCAAGGGACAACGCCGTGTTTCCGTGTCCCGCAATGAAGGCATCATGGACGCTTTCTCCGGGGTTAGGGAAGCCGGAAATGCCGTCCAGCTGCCGCAGCTTGTCAAAACGGTCCCGGCGTCCGGTAAGAAGCTTGTGGGTATAACACTGATGCCCCACGTCAAAGACGATCTTGTCTTTGGGGGTGTGCAGTACACGGTGCAGTGCCACAGTAAGTTCCACGGTTCCCAGATTGGAGGCGAGATGCCCGCCGGTTTTGGAAATGTTCTCCAGCAGGAAGCTCCGGATCTCGGAACACAGCTGCTCCACCTGTTTATGATTCAGTTTTTTTAAATCACTGGGCTGATTGATGCTGTTCAACAGCGGTGATCCCATAGTCACACGTCCTTTGCGAGAAATTTACGGTATTGGTTTTTTAGTGGTCTTGCCTGTAGTTCTCCGCACCATCAGGCAAGGGGGTACAAAAAGCCCACGGCAATCCCCACCAGCACACCTGCCACCACCTGAAGGGGGGTGTGACCCACCATTTCCTTCAGGTGCATATTCTGAAGGAAGGGGGCGTTCTTTTCACTTACGTCGATCCACTGGGCGATCATCTGGTTCAGCACCTTTGCCTGCTCGCCGGTCTCGTGGCGGACACCCATGGCATCGTGCATGGTGATGATTGCCACCACCGATGCCACCGCAAAGATGGAGGAGGCAATGCCTTCGATTCGTGCCGTAGCAATGACCATAGCACACACCGTTGCACTGTGGGCACTGGGCATACCGCCGTCTCCCCACATGCGCTCCAGCTGGAACTTGCCCAGCAGGATAAAGTTGATAATGGTCTTGAGGACCTGCGCAACGAACCATCCCAGCAGGGACACCGTAAGAATGGGATTGAACGAAAGAATATCCTGAATAAGCTTCATGTTTCTGTCACCTTTATTTTATATAGAGCCGGTATTTCCCCGCTCAGTTTTTCCGCACCAGCAGCTGCTGTGCCAGCCGCAGCAAAAACTCCGCCTTATCGCCAAAGTTTTCTTCCAGCGTCTGGCAGACGTTCTGGTTCAGTCTGCGGGCAAGGTCCATTGCTCCCTCCACGCCATACAGGGTGACAAAGGTGGTCTTGCCGTTTTCACTGTCGCTGCCAATGGGCTTGCCCAGCTGCTCCGGCGTACTGGTAACATCCAGCACATCGTCCACGATCTGGAACACCAGTCCCAGCCCGTAGGCATAATCCTCCAGCGCCTTGCACTGGGCAGGCTCCGCATCTGCGGCGGCGGCACCCATCTGGACGGCAGCATTGATCAAGGCACCGGTCTTATTGCGATGGATCAGCCGCAGCTGCTCCTCTGTGGCAGCAAGAGCTTCGTATTTCAGGTCCAGCTCCTGCCCGTACACCATGCCCCGGCTGCCGGCACCAAGACCCAGTGCCTGCGCGGCACGGACAGAGGCAAGCGGAGATGCAGGGGCATTTGCCACAACCTCAAACGCCTCGGTAAGCAGAACGTCACCTGCCAGCATAGCGGTAGACTCGCTGAATGCCTTGTGGCAGGAGGGACGTCCCCGGCGCAGGTCGTCGTTGTCCATGCAGGGCAGGTCATCGTGGATCAGGGAATAGCAATGCAGCATCTCCACCGCAGCGCAGAACTGCTCTGCCGCCGCCATGTTGCCGCCCAGCATATCACAGACGCTGAGCACCAGCACGGCACGGATCCGCTTGCCGCCGCCCAGCAGGCTGTAGCGTGCTGCACGGCAGACCTCGGACTCTTCCGGCAGAAAACGGCTGCAGGTCTCTTCCAGTGCGGAAGTTGCCTGCGAAAGGTATGCTTGATACTGTTCCTTGTAGTCCATCTCAGTTTTCCTCCTCAGCTGCCTGCATCGTCTGTGCAAGCTTTGCATCGATCTCTTCCATCTTGAGGGAAGTTTTTTCCAGTACCGTGTGGCAGTACTCCATGAGGGAGGCTGCCTCAGCGTATAACTTTACCGAGTCTGCCAGCGAGGTCTCCTCGCTCTGCATCCGGGTCAGGATATCGTTGAGCCGTTCCATTCCCTCTTCAAAGCTCTTGGGTGCTTTCATTGATCTCCTCCACAGTTTCTACCCGGCATTCTGCGCAGTGCAAAGCATCCCGCAGCCGGATGGTCTCTCCGGGGTGCAGCTGCCCTACTGTGCAGATCCGGTCATCCGGCGTCCGGACCATGGCGTATCCTCTTGCCAGTACCTGATAGGGATTCAGCGATGCGGCAAGGGCGGCAGCGTGGTGCAGCTGTTGGGTGCACAGGGTCTTCCGGCTGGTCATCTGGGTGCAGATCGCCTGCCGGACTGCCTGCAATTGCGCCTCGCTGCGCTGTAAAGTTCTGTGCGGCAGTCCCTGTTCCAACGCATAGTTGTATTGCTCCAGACCATTATAGCATAAATCGAGACGTTTTTGCATATTTTTGCAAATATTTTGTTGTAGATCCTGCAAAGTCCGCAAAAGTTCTGCCCGATCCGGCACTGCAAGCTCTGCCGCTGCCGATGGGGTAGGGGCACGCTGGTCTGCCACAAAGTCCAGAATGGTATAGTCGATCTCATGCCCGATAGCGCTGATAAGAGGGGTCTGGCAGGCAAAAGCGGCGCGGGCGATCACCTCTGCGTTGAATACCCAAAGGTCCTCTCGGCTGCCGCCGCCCCGTGCCACGATGATCTCGTCCACCTTTCCACTGGCATCCAGCGTCCGGATCGCTGCGGCAACCTGTTCTGCTGCTTCAAACCCCTGCACTGTCACCGGGCAGAGCAGCAGCCGCACCGAAGGCATCCTGCGGCGGATCACATTGCGGATATCCTGCAGCGCAGCGCCGGTTTTACTGGTGACGATGCCGATGCACTCCGGATACCGGGGCAGTAGTTTTTTATGAGCGGTATCAAAAAGTCCCTCTGCGTTCAACTTTGCCTTGAGCTGTTCCAATGCCAGCTGCGCTGCGCCGATGCCATCAGGGAACATTTCGTTGACATAGACCTGAAATGCACCGTCCCGCTCATACAGGGTGGCACGGCAGCGCACCACCACTCGCATCCCCTCTTCCGGACGGAAGGCGAGCCTGCGTGCATCCGACCGGAACATCACCGCTTTTACGCTGCTTTCTTCATCCCGCAGGGAAAAGTAGCAATGCCCACTGCGGGCGTTCTGCACAAAGTTTGCGATCTCTCCCCGCAGGGCAAGGTCAAACAGCAGGTCGTTAGTATCGAACAGTCTCTTGACATAGCGGTTCAGCTCTGAGACCGAGATCACTTCAGCCATAGACCTGCCTCCCGTGCGGCAAGGATGGATACGCCGATGGCGTTGTCACTGGAATACTGTCCGGGTACAAAAAACACCTCCGGCAGCCGCTGCTGTACCCAGCTGCGGATCACATCACTGCTCATGACACCGCCGGCACAGACCACCGGCAGCCCCGGATATTCTTTCTGTGCGGCTTTGGTCATCCTTACCACCGTGTCTGCCACGCAGAGCAGGCAGTATTTGCAGACATATTCCGGGGATTTTCCCGCATCAAGCAGGGCGTTGCACTGGTTTTCCAGCCCGGAAAGGCTGCATTCCATCCCCCTTACGCTGGACTTGGGTTTGATCGTTTCCGGGCACTGGGCAGCCAGACGGGAAACTTCCGCTCCCGCCGGGAAGCCAAAGCCCAGCTTGACCCCTACCCGGTCCACTGCCTGCCCGGCATAGAGGTCCGAACTGGTGCCAAGAAGGCTGATCCGGTCTACCTGATCGCAGAGCAAAAGGTCGGTTGTGCCGCCGGAAATATGAAACAGCAGCACCTTCCGGCGAAAAAGTTCTTCTCCTTTCGCTGCAAAAAGAGCCGCAGCAGCGTGTCCCTGCTGGTGGGTAGTATAGACCAGAGGAATCCCCTTTGCCAGCGAAAAGGCGGTGGCGGCATTCACGCCTGCCAGAAAGCAGGGCATATAGCTGCCCTCTGCAGGGCGGGGCTTCCGGGAGACACCCACTGCCTCGATGCGGGTAAGATCAAACTCCTGTGCCAGCTCCTCCATCATCTCCGGCAGTGCCGCCGTGTGATGGAACAAAGCATCGCTCTGCCGCAGACCCAGCTGACCGGGCTTTACCGGCAGAAAACGCTTTTTTGCACAAACAACCTCTCCGGCTGTATCAAAAACTGCCAGAGAGGTTGCGTAGTTGCTTGTATCTACCCCGAGTGTATACCGGCTCACAGTTCAGCCGACTCCGGTGCGGCTTCTTCTTCCAGACCGTGCTCCCGTGCCACAGCACCCAGCAGACCGTTCACGAACTGATAATCCTCGTCTGCGCCGTACTTTTTGGTCAGTTCAACGGCTTCATTGATCGCCACACCGGGCTTGTTCTCTTCACCAAACAGCATCTCAGCGATGGCAAGACGCAGCACGGTCAGGCTGACCCGGGGCAGGCGCTCCATAGTCCAGTTGCGCAGATGCGCACGGATCTCATCGTCTACCTCTGCCGAGTGGTCATAGTAGGCGTTCAGCAGCATCCGGCTGAAGGCATCTACCGGGTATTCCTCGTCGTTTTCTGCATGGTTCAACAGTGCTTCGTCCAGAGGCACATCCCCAAAAGTCTGGGAAAAAGCAAGGAGGAATGCGTTCTCACGAGCCTGTCGGCGGGGCAAAATATTTTCCATAATGGTCCTTTCACAACACAAGCTCCCCCTGCCGGAGACCCCACAGGAAGAGCTGCGTTCTCTTTGTTCGATTGTTTACTGTTCTTCGGTGCCGGCGACCCCCGCAATAACGAGGTTGACCCGGCTGACGGTGACGTTGGTCATGTTCTGTACGGAACTCTTGACATTTTTCTGTACCTTTTCTGCCACTGCAGGCACCCGTGCATCTGCTTTCATCATCAGGTTCAGGGTGATCTCTGCAGTGCCGTCCCGCATTACCACGACGACCGGCGGCTGGATGCTGGAAGCTTCCAGCAGACCCTGCAGCTTTTTGTTCTGTCTGCCGCAGGACACTTCTGCCACGCCGTCGACTTCAAGCGCTGCGCAGTGTGCGATCTTGGCAATGACCTCGGTAGAGATCTGAAGGCTGCTGCCCTGATTCTGTAAATCCATTGTGCTGTCCTCCATCCTAAAAGCAGGGTGTTGCACCTGCTTTTTCTGGTTTAAAGCATCGCCGCGCCACAGAGGCACAGGATACTGTCATCAGTCTATGATAGAGTTATTATACCATTAAAGCAGGGTCGATTTCAATACTTGTTTACAAAACTCTGGATTCCGCCGGGAAATGCTCTGCCGCCATCCTGCAAGCCAAAGAACCCCTGCAGGGAAGTTTCCACCGTCATTTCACCTCGGTGACCGTAATGTTCTGCGCTGTCACGCTGCTTTTGTTGAGTACCACATCCCGGATCTGCGCTACCTGCGCACCGGTCAATCCGTCTCCGGCGGTCATCACGGTAAGGTCCGCCCGTCCGGACTGCAAAAAGCACAGGCAATCCGCAAAGCCCTTGGCACGGATCAGGGTCTCGATCTCATTTTCGGCATGGAGATCCTCCAGATTTGCAGCGATCTGTGCCGTATATTCCTTCTTTTCTTCAGGGGAAAGCGAGGAGGACTTCAGGGTCTTGCGGATGGTATCCAGTGCCTCATCGTGTGCCTTGTCCCGCTTGAGCCGTGCCTCCTCAAAAAACTCGGCGCCGCTGCTGTTTGCCACGCTTACCAGCTGTGCCTCCCCATAATTCTTTCCTACCCCGGATGTCGCTTCCGCCTCCGTCATCAGTTCGTCCTGAACTGCCGGCGGGGTGTCCACCTCTGCGGAGACCTGCAGGGTCGTTTCCTCTCCCGCCAGCGGCAGATCTGCATTGGCATACTGCCAGTTCAGATATACCGCCACCACCAGTGCCGCCGCGAGGGTCAGGGCGGTGACCCGCCGGGTATTCTTGGACAGTGCTCTCATAACAGTACCTCCTTCAGGCAAAAAAGCTTATGTTCTGCGCCGTTCCACACAGATGCGGTTGGAGGGCAGGTCCAGCAGGGCGCTGACCAGTTCTGTGATCCGTGCAGCCACTCCCACGTCGTCGCCGCCCTCGCACAGGACGGCTACTCCCCGCACCTGAGGCTGATAGATAGTTTCTGCCAGTGCCGTGCCGTCCTCCAGAAGCACATGGGTCTGTTGCTGCTGCATCTGACCGGACTGGGTATCCAGTGCATAAAGAGTCTCCTCTCCGTTTTCCAGCGTGATCATCACCGTTGTTTTCCCCGCCCCTGCCATCTGGGAGATCAGCTTTTCCAGTCTGGTCTCCAGCTGGGTCTGGTACTCCGTCACCGTCTGTCCCGCCGGCTCCGCTGACGGCGTTTTGCCGGAAGGCAGCAGCTCCGAAAGCAGGATCAGAAGCATTGCCAGCAGACCGATCCCTGCTGCAAGAACGGTCTTTCCCTGCCTGCCCTGGAGCTTTTTTTGCAGGGTGACAAGAAGGTCACTCATCCGGTCCTCCCTCCCGCAGTTCCGGCTCTACCGCAAGGGTGTTCTGCATATATTCCGTCAGTTCCCGGCGCACCGCCTCCGGACACTCCGCCGGGATGTACACAAGAACCGCTGCTGCCGAGACGGTGCCCTCCCCCTCTTTCAGGGTCACATCCACCGTCACCGGTATGCCAAACCGGCTCCGGCACTCTTCTGCAAGCCGGGTCTCCAGCTGCGTTTCGGTTTCAGAAAGGATCATCTGTTCCGCACTGCCAAGGTCCACCGGCGATGCCGCCGACATTCCTTTGCCCGGAAGCTCCGGCAGTTTCCCCGGCAGCAACCGGAAAAGCACCACTAAAATATATAGTCCCGCCACCGCTTTTATGCACCGTCCCGCCCAGCCGGGACCCACGAGCCGGGATACCAGTTCGGCGCAGAGGCAGCCGAGACAGAACACCGCCGCCATGCTGCCCACAGCCTTCATGTCTTATCCACCTCCCACTGCCATCATCAGTACGACCCCTGCCGCCACCAGTTCAAAAAACAGCGCCACCACCGCCGCCATACAGCGCACTGCCTGCGCCAGACAGAGAAACAACTCCCGGCATTTTTCGCTTGCAGACAAGCCGCACAGCAGACTGCATCCGGTAAGAAACAGCAGATGCAGCATCAGTTCCATGTATAGGGGAACAAATTCCGCCCCCAGGATCAGCAATGCCGCAATGCCCAGAGAACTTTTGAGCAACTGAAACCCTGCCAGCACTGTATCCGCTGCCTGACTCAGGGTCTGTCCAATGATGGGGACGCTGCCTGCAAGCATCTGCCTCAGCTGCAATGTGGTCCGGTCCAGCTGCAGGGTCATAATGCGCTGTACTCCCAGCAGGATGGTCAAAATCTTGCCGATCAGCAGAAGCATTCCCCGCAGAGTGCCGCCCAGTGTACGACAAAGGGGAGCCAGACCCTTCTGACTGCTGATGCAGCAGGTCATGCTGACCGCAAGATAGCTTTGCAGCAGGGGTATGATGCCTGCTGCCGTGCATTGCGCCAGCACGCACAATCCGGAAAGCAGAAAGCCTCCTGCCGCAGCGCCCCCGCAGCTCTCGCCGCCGGCAGCCAGTACTCCCCCGTACACCGGCAGAAAATTTACAAGGAACCGTTTCCATTCCTCCATCTTCTCGCACACCGTTCCCGCAAGGGTCATCATAGGGTCCCATGCCAGAACCCCACAGCCGCAGACGGCGGTAAAGTTCAGCAGTTCCCGGTCTCCGTGCCCTTCCAGAAGAAAGGCGGCTAGGGTCAAAAGGCACAGAAACAGCAAAAGTCCGGCGTAGTGCTGCAGAACACCCCTCAGCAGCTGCAAAGGCGAGGAGGGAAGCAGCCCCCACAGTGCCGCCCATGGATCTTTGGCAAAATCCAGAGCTGTCCGGGGTGCGCCATCCAGATAGGGCTGCCACAGAGCTGCACCGGGCAGATCGCCGGGCAGTGCAGCAGACCCGGAGAGGAGCAAAGAAGCCGGTGCGGCAGTTCCCGGCAGACCCATAAAACTATTCATCCGGCGATCCCCCATATCTTCCCGCCGATCTCCTCCAGCAGCGGAAACGCAGCCGCCAGCACAAGGCACCGCCCGACAAAGTCCGCACACCATCCCAGAGAATCCGCCCCTGCCTCCTGACACAGGGTGCGGGTGTAATCGGTGATCAGCAGGATCCCTGCGCAGCGCACAAGACAGCGGAATGCCTGTCCATCTGTGCGCCGGACAAAAAGTGCAAGTCCCGCAAAGACCGGCTGCAAAATATCTCCGATCCGGAATGCCAGCAGCACCGCCCCTGCCAGCGAAAGCAGAAAGGCAAACAGCGGCGAGCATTTTTGCAGCACCAGCTGCAACACGGTCAGCAGGAGCAGGGCGGCAAAGAGGGAGATCGGCAGGCTCATAAGGCAAACAGGGACTTGATGGTGACAAACAGGGTACTGATCTGCTTTACCAGAATGGACAGTACCACCACAAGCCCCGCAAGGGTGGTCATCATTGCCTGATCTTCCCTGCCGGAGCGGATCAGCAGCTGGTTGAGTACCGCCACGATAATGCCGATCGCCGCAATTTTAAACACAAGATCGATTTCCACACAAGATCCTCCCACCTGCTACAGAATCATCAATGCAAGCACTGTCCCGGCGGCAAGTCCCAGACGCCGGGGCAGTCCCGCCCGTGCCCGTGCAAACTGCTGCGCCTGCTGCAGCCCTCCGGTAAATCGTGCAATGTAGTAGTCCAGACGCTGACATTCCTGCTCTGCAGTGCTTTTTCCCAAGCCTGACATACATTCGGCAAAGCACTGCTTTTCTGGCTGAGACAAAGCGGCAGGAGCAGGCATGGTCCGGAAGGAACCGCCGGAAAGTGAAAACACCTCTTCCTGCCGGAGTTGGTAAAACAACTGCTGCAGGTCCGCACGACGGAACTGTATCTCCTGCCGGAGCCGCTGCAGCAGCCGGATGGTCTGTTCCAGCGCTGTGAGGTGCCCGATGTCTTTTTCTTCCACAGCGTTTCCTGCCAGCCAGCCGCATACCGGCAAAAGAAGCGCTCCCATCCCCCGCAATACGGTCACAGCTGTCTCACCTCCCGGATCTGCCCCGGCGTGCTCCGGTCCGCAAGGAGCACGGCTGCCCGCAGCATCCCTTTCCGATACAGTGCCTGTACCTGCGGACGGCGGAACGCTTCCTCCAGATCCGGCGCATGAAGAGTTACCACAAGATCCACCCCGCTGAAAAAGCCCTGTTCCAGCCCAAGGACCTCTTTCATCCCGCCCAGCTCATCCAGCAGGATCACCTGCGGAGATAACGTCCGCAGCGCCATCTGCACTGCCTTCTGCTTGGAAAGTCCGGAAAGGCAGTCCACTACCGCCCCCTGTGCCAGATACGGCAGCGGAAAAAGCTCCCTTCGCTGGTCGATTACCGTTACTGTTTTCCCAAGGGCGGTAAGCTCCTGTGCCATCTGACGCAGGATCGTAGTCTTTCCGCTGCCCGGTTCTCCGATCACTGCCAGCCCGGTAAAGTGCCCCCGTAAAAGCTGACGCAAGACTTCCGGCAGGTCGGTCTGCTTTGCTCTTGCGATCCGCAGATTCAGTGAGGTGACGTACCGCAGCACGGTCTCCCTGCCTACCTGCTCCACAAAGTTTCCGGCGACACCCACCCGACAGCCTTCTCCGGTGGTCAGGTACCCTTGCGCAAGTTCTGTCTGATGGGCGTGGACCGTCCCGCCGCAGAGGATGTGGAAGGTCTCTTCCAGCCGGGTCCCGGTGAGCCGGAGCTTCCGCAGCTGTTCCGGGCATTCCGGCAGGGTGTTCACGGGGCACTGCCTGCCCCGGAGGGTAAGGATCACCGGCGCACCGAGGCGCAGACGGATCTCCTGTACTTCTGACGCTGTTTCCGGCAGCAGCGCAGCCAATGGCTGTGCCAGCCACGGAGGCAGCGAGCGGACCACCCTATAATACTCGTCCATCTTTTACCCCCTCTCCGTCGGTGATCTGTGCTACCATTTTATGCGCAGGCTCTGCCCTTAGAACCACGCCCTTTTATGCCGGACATCCCGTCTACAGACAACGATCCCCCTGCAGGTGCACGTCCGGCACCCCACAGGGGGATCGTTTTGTATTAAGGATGGACTATCCGCAGATCAGTCCTCGAAATAGGCGTTCTGGATCGCCAGCAGCACACCGGCACGGCTGGCAGCAAAGTTCAAGCCGCCCTGCAGGTAGCAGGTGTAGGGTGCACGCAGGGGACCATCGCAGGAAAGCTCGATGGTGCTGCCCTGGGTAAAGCTGCCGCTTGCCATAATGACCTCATCGGTGTAGCCCGGTTCCGGAGAGGGTTCCGGGGCTGCGTAGCTGTCCACCGGGCTTGCCGCCTGTACGCCACGGCAGAAACCGATCAGCGCATCTGCCGTGCCTGCGTCAAAGCAGGTGACGATGTCGTTGTGGTCCTCACAGTAGCGGGGGATGGGATTTTTGCCCAGAAGCTCCAGCATACACTGGGCGTAGATGGCGGTCTTGATTGCCTCGCACACCACGCCGGGGGCATAGTAGAAGCCCAGATACATATCCCGGGGCGTTTCCAGCGTGCAGCCCAACTCCTTGCCCAGCCCCGGGGCGTTGAGCCGGTAGGCGCACAGCTCCACAAGGTCCTTGCGTCCCACGATGTAACCGCCGGTGGGGGCAATGCCGCCGCCGGGGTTCTTGATGAGGCTGCCCACGGCAATGTCCGCACCTGCCTGGCAGGGCTCCTGGGTCTGGGTGAACTCGCCGTAGCAGTTGTCCACAAAAATGATGATATCCGGGTTGGCGGCACGGGCGGTGTCGGCGATCTTCCGGATGGTGTCCAGATCAAAGGCGTTGCGCTGGAGATAGCCGCGGCTGCGCTGGATATGGCAGACCTTTGCGGCAGGAGCCTTGCGGGCAATCAACTCGTAGTCCGGGGTAAAGTCGGCTTTCAGGGGTGCTTCGTCGTACAGGATGCCGTAGTCCATCAGGGTACCGGTGCCCTTGCCCTTGCCATCCAAACCAATGACCCCTTCCAGCGTATCGTAGGGGCGACCGGTAGCAGCAAGCAGGGTATCCCCGGCACGCAACAGACCAAAAAGTGCCACCGCAAGGGTGTGGGTCCCGCTCTGGAACTGGCTGCGCACCAAAGCATCCTCGGCGCCCATCACCTGCGCAAAGATCTGTTCCAGCTTTGCGCGACCGGTATCCCACAGACCGTAGCCGGTGGTGCCCAGCATATCCGTGGAGGACATCTGGGTATCTGCAAACGCCCGAAGCATCTTGAGCTGGTTGTAATCCCGGATCTCCTCCATGTGGCGGAAATAGGGCTGGCACAGCTCCATTGCCTTTTCATCCAGCGCCAGCACCTCGGGTTTATAATCGAAAAAGTGATTCAGCATTGACATTTTGATCTTCTGATTCCTTCCTGTGGATCCGACCCACGGTCATCTTTTTGCGAGGGTCCGTATTGTGCGTATTCCCCCAGCTTTTTAAAGCCAAGGCGGGTGTAAAAGTGTACCCTCTGCTCTGCGCAGAGAAAAACCGGCTGCATCCCGGCGGCGGCAAACTCGTTGGCAAACTGCACGATGAGTCTCCCGCCGATGCCCCTGCCCCGCAGCGTGGGGTCAGTCTGCCCACATGCCATATAGGCGCAGCCATCCTGGATGGCATATGCCCCCACGGTGCACAGGATACTGCCATCTTTCCGCAGTGCCCAGACCTGTGCTTTGCTGCGGATGCGCTTGGAACACAGCTCGGAATAAAGGTCCTCCTGCTTTGCCCCTTCTTCCGGGTAGAGCGCCTTTGCCACCTCCCCGGAAGGAGGGTTCCGGTCAAGGGTCAGCTGCGACCACAGCGTTTCGTCCACCTCGGGCAGAGGCAGCGCAGCGGCAGAGGCAAGTCCAAACACGGTAAGGGTCCCGGTCCTGTGCCAGCCCGCAGGAGGCGGGCATTCTTTGTCGTCCAGCACCACCTGCTCACAGCCGCAGAAGCCCAGAAAGCCTGCCAGCTCCTCCGGGTTTGCGTGCCCTGCCGCCCACGCAGTGGTACCGTTCAATTCCAGTGCAAGGGTAGGGGCAGCATAAAACCGCCAGGGCTGGCTTTTGCAAAAAAGGGCAGCGTCCAACGCCATAAATGTGCCCAGCGCCAGTTTTCCCCGGCACGCCTGCCGGAAACGTTTCTGCCGCCGGGGCGTAGTGAGCTGTGCGATCATTTCAGGCTATTGACGATATTCTTATAGTCCCGACCCCGGACCTCAAAGTTGGGATACAGGTCAAAGGAGGCGCTCGCCGGGGACATAGTCACCTCATCGCCGGGCTTTGCGTTGGCACGGGCAAGCTCCACAGCCTCCTTCATGTTGGCGGCATGGAGGATGGGCAGCTCTGCCTCGTTGAAATCCGGATGCTCCCGCACTGCCTTTTCGATGCGGGGACCGGTAGCGCCCATGAGGATGAGCAGCTTTACGTGACGAATCACTTCCGGTGCAAGGGGTTCGTAGGGGATCTTCTTGTCGTAGCCGCCGGCAATGAGGATCACTTTCTGATTAAAGCTGCGCAGACCCGCAATGGTGCGGGTAGGGCTGGATGCGATGGAGTCGTTGTACCAGGTCACGCCGTCCAGCACACGCACCGGCTCGATGCGGTGTTCCACCCCGGTAAAGGTGCTGCCCACTTTCTGGATCGCCTCCACCGGCACCTGTCCCCACACAGCAGCAGCGGCAGCAAGAAGGTTCTCGATGTTGTGGAGACCCCGGAGCTTCACGTCTTTCTGGGCAAGGAAGGGGGTCACCACCCCATCCTCTGCCATGCACAGCATCCCGTCGCTGCGCAGGAAGGCACCGTTGTCGGTGTCGTGGAGCCGGGTGAACCACACCTGCTTGCCCTTGCAGTCCTTCTGCATGGAGCGGCTGATCTCGTTTTCATAGCCCAGCACCGCACGGCAGGGCGGATTCTGGTACAGCAGGATATTCCGCTTGGCATCGATGTACTCCTGCATATCTTTGTGATGGTCCAGGTGGTTGGGGGTAACGTTGGTCACCACCGCCACATTGGGGCTCTTGTGCATGCTGATGAGCTGGAAGCTGGACAGTTCCACCACTGCCACATCGTCGGGGCTCACCTCCGGCAGCATGGGCAGCAGAGCGGCACCGATGTTGCCGCCCAGATGTACTTTGCGCCCCGCTGCTTCAAAGAACTTGGAGATCAGGGTGGTAGTGGTGGTCTTGCCATCAGAGCCGGTCACTGCCACGATCTCACAGGGACAGAAATCAAAGAACAGCTCCACCTCACTGGTGACCATGGTGCCTGCCGCCATAGCGTCCTGCAGGGGCTTTTCAAAATAGCCCACAAAGCCCGGGGTGCGCATGATGATGTCCTGCCCCTTGAAGCCGTCCAGATAATTCTCGCCCAGACTCAGCCCGATGCCCAGCTCGCGGATGGTGGCTGCATAATCTCCAAAGTCCTCCACGCTCTTTTTCTGGTCGCACAGGGTCACCTGCGCTCCCATTTCTACAAACTCCCGGATCAGGGTCTTGTGGCTGACACCTGCACCGATAAAGGCGACCTTTTTGCCCTTGATGAGCTGCTCCAGTTTTTGTTGATCCTTCTGCATAAAAACAGTACCTCCTCCATATGTTCTTAAAGCGCCGTGGATCGGCACCCATTGTTTTCGCTGTATCATTATAGTGCATTTGCTTCAAATTGGCAACGGGAAGGACGCACTTTACAACAAATGCCCTCTAAATTCACGAAAATGCAATTGTCTTTTGCTCCTTTTTCTGCTACACTTGTCAGGACAGGTGGTATACAGCGCCATCATGTCCGATCACCAATGGAATGAGGTATCCCTTTTGAAGCGTTTTCTGCGTATTACCGCAGCAGTGCTTGCTGCTGCGTTTCTTTTTGTCCTGACCGGCTGCGGCGGTTCCTCCGGCTCGATCAGCTTTACATGGTTCGTGGACCAGATCCCCGCAAATCTTGACCCTCAGGTAGCATCCACCGCTGCGGACATCATCGCCTGCGAGAATCTCTACGGTGGTCTTATGCGCCGTAATGCAGACGGAGAGCTGGTGCCGGACCTGTGCGAAAACTGGACCGTCTCCCCCGACGGCTGCACCTATACCTTTACTATAAAGGATGGGCTCACCTACACCGGTGCCAAGGGTGCCGCCACCGATTACGCCATCACCGCCGAGGACTTTGCGTTCGCTTTCCGCCGCATCTTCCGGGCACAGACCGCCTCCCCCTATGCAGTGGAGTTCTCCGCCATTGAGAACAGCGCTGCCGTGCTGAACGGCGAGATGCCGGAAAGTGCACTGGGGGTCTCTGCCACCGGGGAAAACACCCTTGTGTTCCGTCTCAGTGACCGGGACGACAATTTCCTTGCCAAACTCGCCCTTCCCGGAGCAATGCCCTGTGACGAGACCTTTTTTGAAAGCACCCGGGGCACCTACGGACTGAATACTGCCTCCACCCTTTCCAGCGGCAGCTTTTACATCTATAACTGGACCGTCAACGGTTTGTTTTTGCGCCGGAGCGCCGCTTCTCCGCTGGTGGGCAGCCTGCGTCTGGTGCAGGACACCTCCGGTTCCGGTAAAAGCCCGGCACAGCTCATCACCGACGAAAAATGTTCCGCCGCTCTGGATGACACCGGCGAAGCCACTTCCCTGCGGTCCGTTTCCTATTCCGATACCACCTGGGCATTGCTGTTCAACAGCGCCGAAGGCTCGGTGTTTGAAAACGAAGCCCTGCGGCAGGCGCTGGCAGCCCTTGCACAGGACAATGCAGCGGTATCCAAGGATGGCTTGTACACCACTGCCACGGGACTTGTACCGGCGGGGCTTACGGTAGACGGCAACGACTACCGCACCCTGGCAGGAGATCCCACGCCGGTCATCGAAAACCCCAAGGAGCTGTACATGGCAGCACGGCAGGGCATGGCAAGTTCGGATTTTTCCGGCGTGACCCTTCTGCTCCCCAAAGAGGCGGGGCTGACCGGGCTTGCAGAACAGGTAAACGGCGGATGGCAGCGGGATTTCTCCCTGTTCTTTGCCATTGAGGAGGTGCCGCAGGAGGAATTTGACGCCCGGGTCGCCGCAGGCAAATACACCATCGCCCTTGCCCCCATCCATGCAGAGGGTGGCAGCGTATACCAGATGCTGCAGCAGTTTTCCGGAGAGGACAGCGCACTCACCGGCTACTCCGACCCGCTGTACAGCCAGCTCCTTGCCGAAAGTGCCCTCCGTACCGGCAAGGCACGGTGCGAGCTGCTTGCCCAGTGCGAGCGCCAGCTGCTGCAGAGCTGCACTGTGGTCCCCCTTGTGGCGCAGCAGAAACGGCTGCTCATCGCTGACGGCATCGAAGGGCTGGTGTTCGACCCCTTTACGCCGGTGCTGGACCTGACCTATACCCGCAAGGGCTGAGACCGGTCCCTAAAAAAGTTTTTGCGACAGGACAAGATCCGCCGGATTTTACCCTTGACAATCCTGTGCCTCTCTGCTAAAATAATGGAGCAGTGCGCAGGGTTAGCTCATCCGGTAGAGCGACTGCTTCCCAAGCAGTAGGCGGCGGGTTCGAGTCCCGTATCCTGCTCCAGAATGAACGGCAAATCGTAACAAGACGGTTTGCCGTTTTTTGTTTCGCTGCGGCATGAGCAAAACCGGTTGCTTTTTGCCGGAACAATTCCTATAATAAAGGCAACGCAATTTTCCCCGAAAGGACTGTGCAATATGATCTTTGTTCCCCTTTTGCATTATTTCAAGTGCAAGAATATCTACAGCGGCAACGAGTATGGGCTGCGCTACCGGCTCACCCCCGGCAAACGCAGCGTACCGGACCCGGAAGGCGGCGAAGGCGCACAGAAAGAAGAAAGCATCCTTACCCTGGACTACTGGTCGGACCCCTGGACTTTGGAAATGACCGACCCGGCTCTGCGGCATCAGGAGGTTTTCCCCCTCACCGATACCGGACGGAACGCCGTGGCAGAGCGGCTGAAAGCGGTGTTTGACGCAGATCCCGAAGGCTGGAAAAACTGCCCGGACATGATGGACTGCGACCCGTGGACCCCGCCGGAGCCGGACCCGGAGGATGATGCAGCTGAACAAAAGTGATCGAGGAGACCCATGATTTATCGTTTAAAAGAACTCAAAGGCGATACCATTGCAGTGCCTCAGCTGGTTTTTTCCAAGCTGGGCATTGCAGAAGAATATAATGTGCGGGTGGCGCTGTATGTGCTCGCCACCGGTGTCACCGACCCGGACAAGATCTGCGCTGACCTCAAGCTCCGCAGCCGCATCAGTGCCGAAAGCGCCCTCTCTTTCTGGGCAGGCGCAGGTCTGCTGGAACGCTACGAAGAAAACGCTGCTCCGGGGGAAGAGCCCTCCGCTCCCGCTCCCATGACCTGGGCAGAGATCGCCGCCGCAAGCCGCACCGACCCCATGATCTCCAGCCTTATCGACTGTGCCCAGACCAGTTTTGCCCGCCCGCTGACTCACAAGGAAATGGAAAAGCTGGTGAACCTCTACATTCAGGAGGGCTTTGCCCCGGAGACCGTCATGCTCTGCGTGGCATACGTGGCAGCCGGCGAGCGGCGCACCCTTGCCGCTGTGGTCCACGAACTGAAGGTCTGGCGTGCCGAGGGGGTAGAGACCGGAGAGCAGGCAGACGCCCACCTCCAGCTCCTTGCCCTGCGAAAGACCCGGGAGCAGTACGTCAGCGGGCTGCTGGGTGTCCCGGAAAGCGAGCTGACCCTTGGGGGACGCAAGGCGATTGCCCGGTGGTACGAGGTGTACGGCTACGATGACGCCATGGTGCAGGAAGCTGCCGTACAGGCAGGGTCCAAGCGGGATCTGTGGTACTGGAACAGCATCCTTAAAACATGGAACGCCAAGGGCTTGCGCACCGTCCACGATGTGCGGGGACCTGTGGCAGCTGCCGGAGCAAGCCGGAACCTCCGGGTGGACCGTGCGGAACCCAGCGGAAACGATTTTTTGCGGAATGCGGCACGCCGCCGTCCGCTGAAAAAAAAGCCGGAGTGACCCCCGGCGTAAGGAGCAACTATGCGTACCAAAAACGAACTGTATCAGGAAGCGCTGCGGACCGTAGCCGCACGGCGACAGATGGCAAGGGCACGGGCGCAGGACGCCCGCACCGAGGCGGAAGCGGCGATCCCCGCCCTGCGCCACGCCGAAGAAGAAGTGCGGGTCCGGGGGATCCGCTGTGCCATGGCGGGAGCTGCCGGCAAGGACCGCACCGCTGCGGCAGCTGCCCTGAAAGAGGCAAAGCAGCAGCTTACCACCCTGCTGGCAGCAAGCGGACGCCCGGCAGATGCTTTGGAGCCCAAGTTCCGCTGCAAGCTCTGTCAGGACACCGGCAGCGTGGAAGGACGTACCTGCCAGTGTGTGCGCCGGGTGATGCAGAAGCTGCGGCGGGAAGAGATCGAGGCGCTGTCCAGCCTGTCCATATCCAGTTTTGACACCATGGAACTGCGGTATTACCCCAACCGCATGGACGAAAAACTGGGGGAACCGGTGCGCAGCTACATGGGCACCCTGCTGGAGGACCTGAAAGACTACGCACAGGAGTTTGACCACAGCAGCGAAAGTCTTATGCTGCTGGGAAACGCCGGACTGGGCAAGACCCACGCCGCACTGGCGATCGCAGGTATGGTGCTGGAAAAGGGCTACGATGTGATCTATGTATCCAGCCCGGACTTTTTTGGCAGGCTGGAGGCACTGCATTTTGGCACTGACCCTGCCGACGAGGAAGAGACTCTGCTGCAGACTGCTGCCGGTGCAGACCTGCTGATCCTGGACGATCTGGGCACCGAGTTCAATTCCAGCTTTTTTATCAGCACTCTGTACAGCCTGCTGAACAATCGCATCGGGGCAAAGCTGCCCACCATCGTCACCACCAATATCACCGACGGTGCACTGCTGGAAAAACTCTACACCGAAAAAATCTCCAGCCGTCTGTCCTCCTTTGTCCCCTGCCTGTTTGCGGGAGAGGACATCCGGGCACAGAAGGCAGCTGAATAACGCAAAAAAGCAGCGCAAAAGCGCTGCTTTTTAGAATTCCAATGCAGGACTGATCTCACTGCGGCGCTGTGCCTGCACGATGCAGTCCTTATCCGGCACTACGCCGGCGGCTCCAAGGGTGTTGAACACCGTCTGCAGTGCCAGCATGGGGGTGTTGTTCTCCTGCGACAGGTGGCACAGGGCAAATTTTTTGCATCCCTCCTGGATCAGTTCCATGATCTTTGCGGCGCATTCGTCGTTGGACAGATGCCCCCGGGTGCTCTCGATGCGTGCCCTCAGATAGTAGGGATAGGGTCCGTTGCGGAGCATATGCAGATCATAGTTGCTTTCCAGCGCCACCAGATTGCAGCCGGAAAGTGCCTTATGTACCGGCTCGGTAAGCTTGCCCAGGTCGGTGGCAATGGTCATGGTCTTGCCGTCCGGGGTATGGATGCGGTAGCCCACACAGGGCACATCGTGGCTGGTGGGAAAGGACTGTACCCCGAAACAGCCGATATCCTCTTCCCTGCCCTCCAGGGTGTTCAGCTCACAGCTGGCAGGAACAATGCCGTTGGCGTCCAGAAAATCCAGCGTATCCGCTGCACCGTACACCGGCAGCGGATTTTTTTTTAGGAAGGTGGAAAGTCCCTTTACGTGGTCGCTGTGCTCGTGGGTCACAAGGATACCGTCGCAATCGCTGACCGCCAGTCCCAGTGCCTTGAGGGCAGCTGTGGTGGTGCGCACCCCTTTGCCCATATCCACAATGAGGTAACGCTGTCCGCAGCGTATCACGCTGCTGTTGCCGGAAGAACCGGAGTACAATGAGATGAATTCTGCCATGAAAACCCCTTTATATCCTCAAAACAGGGTCCCGTTTTTCTGCGGTCCTCTCTCCGGACCATGCAAAAAAGCTCCCCCTTCCGGGGGAGCCGGCACGTCTGCGCCTGAGAGGGGCACAGCCCCCTGTTTACTTGTTGTTACAGTGCCTGTTCCAGTGCAGCGGGTACACGTTCCACCTTGCGGATGTCGGCACCCAGACCCCGCAGCTTTTCCACGATATTCTCGTAGCCGCGCTCAATATGACCGATCTCCTCGATCTCGCTGGTGCCCTCGGTCATGAGGGCGGCAACCACCAATGCAGCACCTGCACGGAGGTCGGAGGCACGCAGGGGTGCGGGGCTCAGCTTTTCTACACCCTCAAACACAGCGACCTGACCGTCCACCTGCACGCTGGCGCCCATCTTGCGCAGCTCGTCCACATAGCGGAAACGGTTGTCCCACACGCTCTCGGTGACGGTGCTGGTGCCCTTTGCCACGCTCAGCAGCACGCCCATCAGGGGCTGCATATCGGTGGGGAAGCCGGGGTGGGGCATGGTGTTGATCTTCAGGGGCAGGATATCGCCGGTGCGGGTCACCCGCACTGCATCGTCGAATTCTTCCACCGTCACACCGGCACGGCGGAGCTTGGCGGTGATGGGATCCAGATGCTTGGGGGTCACGTTCTTGATCAGCACATCGCCGCCGGTGGCAGCAGCAGCAACCATGTAGCTGCCTGCCTCGATCTGATCCGGGATGATGCTGTAGGTACAGCCGTGCATCTTTTCCACGCCCCGCACCTTGATGACATCGGTGCCTGCGCCGCGGACATCGGCACCACACATATTCAGGAAGTTTGCCAGATCCACCACGTGGGGTTCCTTGGCGCAGTTTTCCAGAATGGTCTGTCCCTTTGCCATAACAGCGCTGAGCATACCGTTCATGGTAGCGCCTACGCTGACCTTATCAAAGAAGATGTGTGCCCCGTTGAGCTCCTTGGCACGGACGGTAATCATGCCGTAATCTACGCTGTCCTCTGCGCCCAGTGCACTGAACACCTTCAGGTGCTGGTCGATGGGGCGGGGACCCAGATTGCAGCCGCCGGGCATGGCGACCTGTGCCTTGCCAAAGCGGGACAACAGCGCACCCAGGAAGTAGTAGCTGGCACGCATCTGCCGGGACAGATCGTCCGGCACGTTGGTGGTGGTCAGGTGGGTGGTGTCGATCTCGTAGGTGTTGCGGTTGATCATGCGGATCTGAGCACCCAGGGTGCTCAGGATCTTCAGGCTCACTGCCACATCGCTGATATCCGGCAGATTCTCGATGACGCATACATCCGCCGCCAGAATAGTTGCAGGCAAAATGCCTACGGCTGCATTCTTTGCGCCGGAAATAACGACTTCACCGTGCAGGGGCTTGCCGCCCGTAATAACAAATTTCTCCAATTTTATGATCTCCTTGTCAGAGGTCTGTCATCCGCAGACCCAATAAGGCTCCAAAAAGCATTCCAGATACTGCCACTTTTTCTTCGACCGCTGTGCAAAGCAGACAAGCAGACGCAAAGTTACAGCTATCTTATTATACACAACTTCCACAAAAAAGCAAAGCCCCCCGGGCACCTGTTTTATTATTTTCTGTTTTGCCCATATTCCCGCCGGATATTCCAAAATTTTGTTTCTTTTTTCAAAAAATTCACGGCGATTTTGCATACTTTGCCCGTTGCGCTCCTGTTTTACCACACCTGATCCTCACAATGGGTCTCCTGGATCCAGCCCAGCTGGTATGCCATCACCAGCTGTTTCAGGTCATGTACCTGCTCCCGCAGTGCCTCACCCTCATCGGTGTCCTCCACCAGAATGCGGTGGTTCTCGGTCTCCAGAATGTTTTTCTGGGAAATGATATCCAGATTCTCCTTCACCGCCTTTTCGGCACTTTCAAAGGGCTGGTGGGTGCGCAGGGACATGGTGCGGCTGGAATACACCAGCGTATAACCGGCAATGCCGGTCTTTTCGTGGTAGGCACGGCAGAATCCGCCGTCAATGACCACCAGCCGTCCCCCGCCCTTGATGGGACTTTCGCCGTTTTTCTCCCGCACCGGCACGTGTCCGTTGACGATGTGGCTGGTGCCCGGCAGACCAAACTCTGACAGAATGCGGCGGCATGCCGCCTCGTCGTTGTACCAGGTGTAGTAGGGGTCCTTGACCTCATCGTGGGTGGCGGGGTCCGCCACATAGAGCCGCTCAAAGGTGGTCATGGCGCTGCGTCCGAACAGGGGCGAAAGCTTGCCGCACCACAGATACCACAAAAAATCCTGCCCTTTCTGGCGGGCGGCGCTGCCCGGAGGTGCATAGTAGCCCCGGCGTGCCCGGGCATCGCAGTAGTCCATCAACGGTCGTCCGGAGTAGCGCTGTCCTTCAAACCGTTCCACCGCAAAGCTGCCGTTGACGGTCATGGGCACAACCCCGTGGTACAGCAAATTGCCGTTTTCGATGTGGTAGACGCTGCCCTTGGTGTAGAGGAACTCCACATGCTGCCGCAGTTTTTCGCTGCGGGTGAAGCTTTCCACCAGCTTTTTCAGCACCAGTTCTTCGTCCGGATTCAGCTCCGCCGGGTCTACCGGGTCCACCGTGGGGAAAGAGGTATCCCGCAGGGGATATTCCTTTTCCCCGATCCGGACCGTATGGTTCGTCCAGTCGATGCGGCGCAGATAGTCCCGTCCCTGCATCTGGAAATCCGGATTCCGGTCTATGACCTGACATTCCAGCTTGAACATCATGATGCTGATTGCCTTGTGCATCACGGCGCACCGGTGGAGCATACCTTCCGTATAGGGTCCCCGTGCTGCATCGGTATGGGGCATCCAGATGCTCAGGTCGTCCTCCCCATAGAACTGCTCTGCCATCCGCTGCAGATGCCGCAGATTGATGCCATAGCAGTCCTCAATCATGCCGTGGTTGTGGTATGCCAGCGTGGTCTTGAGCACAGTGCAGATGCAAACCGGGCTGCCTGCGGCGGCGCCCATCCACACCACGTCGTGGTTGCCCCACTGGATATCCACATTATGGTGGCGCATCAGCAGGTCCAGAATAATGTCCGGGCGGGGTCCCCGGTCGAACAGGTCGCCTACAATGTGCAGCTTATCCACTGCCAGATGCTTGATCAGCTCACACAATCGAACGATAAACCGATCGGCACGTCCGTTTTCGATAATGCTGCCTACGATTTGCCCGTAATATAGGTCCTTGTCGTGGTCCTCGAAGTGGGCGTGGAGCAGCTCGTCCAGAATATAGCCGCAGCTCACCGGCAGGCACTGCCGCACGTGGTCCCGGGTGTGTTTGGAGGAAACCAGACGGCAGATGTCGATAAGCTGCAAAAGGGTCTGGGTATACCACTGGTCCAGCTCTGCCTCATCCCGGCAGCGCTCCTTGAGCTGAGGCAGCTTTTCGTTGGGGTAATAGATCAGGGTGGCAAGCTCTGCGCGGTGGCTCTCGGACACGGTGTCCCGCAGCACCTGATCCACCTTTTCCCGGATAACGCCGGATGCGGAATTGAGGATATGTACAAATGCCTCATTCTCGCCGTGAAGGTCACTCATGAAATGCTCGGTGCCTTTGGGCAGCTTCAGCAGTGCCTGGGTGCTGATGATCTCGCTTGCCGCCGCTGCCTGAGAGGGGTAATCCCGTGCCAGCAGGCTCAGATATTTGAGGTTGTCGCGGATCTCGTCCTTTTCGGTACGCATGGTCTCCTCCATCACAACAGTTATTACCGGCTGTGCCGTGCAAAGATGTTGCCGGTTTTATAGATTCTTTTTTCCTTGTGTTATAGTATAGCACGACCGGTATCAAAAGTGGTATACTTAGGGTAACAAACTTTATGCAAAGGACTTTGGATATTATGCCGAAAACCCATTTCGTTTCTCCTCCCTCCCATTGCCAGCTCTGTCCCCGCCGATGCGGGGCAGACCGTGCCGCCGGGAACACCGGCTTCTGCGGGGCGGGCAGCACCTTAAAAGTAGCACGTGCCGCCCTGCATTTCTGGGAGGAGCCCTGTATCAGCGGCACCCGAGGCAGCGGCACCGTGTTTTTCTCCGGCTGCACCCTTAAATGCTGCTTCTGCCAGAACTATCCCATCAGCGCACAGGGGCTGGGCAAAGAGATCACCGTGGAGCATCTGGCAGAGATCTTTCTCAGCCTGCAGGCACAGGGGGCACACAACATCAATCTGGTGACCCCCGGACAGTGGCGTCCGTGGATCATGGCTGCGCTGGACACGGCACGGGAGCAGGGGCTGCACCTGCCCATCGTATGCAACACCGGTGGCTATGAAACGGTGGAAAGCGTCGCCGCATGGCAGGGATACGTGGATATCTGGCTGGCAGACCTGAAGTACATCTCCCCCGCCCTTTCGGCAGAATTGAGCGCTGCCCCGGATTATTTTGCCTGTGCGGGACCTGCCATCGAAGCGATGATGCACCAGACCGGGCACCCGGTGTATGATGCAGAGGGCATCCTGCAAAAGGGGGTCATCCTGCGGCATCTCGCCCTGCCCGGACACACCGAGGACAGCTTTGCGGTGCTGGACCAGCTTGCCGCATGGAACAAGGCAGACCCCGGCTGCTTCATCCCCAGTGTCATGAGCCAGTACACTCCCTTCTACAAGGCGGCGGAACACGGCATCGGGCGGCGCATCACCACCTACGAGTACCGCCGGGTGGTCAATTACGCCATGGATAAGGGGCTGTCGGAGGGCTATATGCAGCAAAAGAGCAGCGCCAAAGAGGAATACACCCCCAGCTTTGATCTGACCGGAGTGTAAATTCGTCAATATCTCCAAAAAAAGGCGATTATTTTCTCTGCCATTTCCCTGCAGCCTCTTGCAATCCGGCGGCGGAGGCACTATAATGGATACAACGATGTGTTAATTGTGACCCGGATACTATTTGCAATATTTGGAGGAGCGTTATGGAACACTTTAACCCGATCCTTGGAAGCGAAACCACCGGTCTGAAATTCATCACCTGCGGCGAGATCATGCTGCGCCTGACCCCGCCGAACTACGAAAAGATCCGCATGGCATCCGGCTTTGAGGCAAGCTACGGCGGCAGCGAGGCAAACATTGCCCTCGCTCTGGCAAACCTTGGTGTGGACAGCACCTTTTTCAGCGTAGTGCCCAACAACAGCCTTGGCAAGAGTGCCGTGCGCTGGCTGCGTTCCAATGATGTACATTGCACCCCCATGATCCTCACCGAGCCCAACGAGACCCCTTCGAACCGTCTGGGCACCTACTATCTGGAGACCGGCTACGGCATCCGCCCCTCCAAGGTCATCTACGACCGCAAGCACAGTGCCATTACCGAGTACGACTTCTCGCAGGTAGACCTGGACGCTCTGCTGGAGGGTTTTGACTGGCTGCACCTCAGCGGCATTACCCCCGCTCTTGCCCCCAACTGCCGCAGCCTGATCCTTGAGATGCTCAAGGTGGCAAAGAAGAAGGGTCTCACCGTAAGCTTTGACGGCAACTTCCGTTCCACCCTGTGGAGCTGGGAGGAGGCACGGGACTTCTGTACCGAGTGCCTGCCCTATGTGGATGTGCTGCTGGGCATTGAGCCCTACCACCTGTGGAAGGACGAAAACGACCACTCCAAGGGCGACTGGAAAGACGGCGTGCCCCTGCAGCCCAGCTACGAGCAGCAGGATGAGATCTTCCAGCATTTCATCGCACGGTATCCCAACCTGAAGTGCATCGCCCGCCACGTGCGCTACGCCCACAGCGGCAGCGAGAACAGCCTGAAGGCTTTTATGTGGTACGATGGACACACTTTTGAGAGCAAGCTGTTCACTTTCAATATTCTGGACCGTGTGGGCGGCGGCGATGCCTTTGCCAGCGGTTTGATCTACGCCATGCTCCATGATTACAAGGCGATGGATATGATCAACTTTGCGGTGGCAAGCAGTGCCATCAAGCACACCATCCACGGTGATGCCAACATCACCGATGATGTCAGCTCCATCCGCAACCTGATGAACATGAACTACGATATCAAGCGGTAAGCCGCATACAAAAAACAGGCTCCCTGCCATTGGCAGGGAGCCTGTTTTTGTACCTTTTTAGATTTCACGCTGCCGAATCAGCCCCAGACCATAGCTTTTTCAGCCAGTCTGAAAAGCTGCACTTTGTATCGGGGGTCTTCTCCGGCAGAGGCTGCCCTGCTGCAGCCGATCCGCGGAGATCCAGTCCAGTCTTTTGTTTGAGGGTCAGGATCCGCCGGACGCTTTCGTTCAGGCGTTCTTCTGAGAGCGTGCCGTCCTCCACCGCTCGAACCACACCGTCAAAGGCTGTACGCAGGTCACTGGGCATCAATAGCACATCCACACCCGCACAAAGTGCTGCCACAGCCGATTCCGCAGGCGCAAAGTATTTTTTGATGGCATTCATTCCCAGTGCATCGGTTACGATCACCCCCTGAAAACCCAATTCTCCGCGCAGCCGCTCTGTGATCATCGTGTAGGATAGCGATGCCGGCAGACCATCCGCAGTCGCATTTGGGGTGGTGATGTGTGCTGTCATGACCACATCGACCCCGGCGGCGATCCCCGCCTCAAAGGGTAGCATCTCTGTTGCTTTCATTTCTTCCCAGGTCTTGTAGGATGTCGCCGTTCCATAGTGGCTATCCTGCCCGGTATCCCCATGACCCGGAAAATGCTTTACCGTGCAAAGCATTCCGGCCTCGTGGAAGCCCTCCACTGCAGCGGCCACCATCTGCGCTGTCTGCTGCGCGTCCGTGGAATAAGCCCGCCTGCCGATGACCGGATTGGCTGGGTTGGAATCCACATCTGCAACCGGCGCAAAGTCCAGATTGAACCCGTAAGCTCGCAGGTAGCTACCGATGGTCCGCCCCATCTGACGTGCCTGCTCCGGATCGCCCGTAGCGCCAATATCCCGGGCGCTCTTATATTTAGGCAGAGAGAAAGCCTCATGGTTTGCCAGCCGGGCCACTGAGCCGCCCTCTTCATCAACTGCCACGATCATCGGTATTTTGGAGGCACTTTGGAAATCCGCAATCAAAGAGGAAAGCTGGCTTTCGTCCTGAATGTTCCCCTTAAAAACCACGATTCCGCCCACCGGATACTGTTCCAGATTCTGCCGCATGGTCTGCGTCAGCTTCTTTTTCTCAGGATTCAGTGAAAAGTCCAGCGCTTCGGGGCGCACCCAAAACAACTGCCCAACCTTTTCCCGTAAAGTCATTTCTGTGAGTTTTGCTTCCACGGCATCCGTTGCTCCTTCCGAGAATGCACTGGGAAGCATAGCGCCGACCAATGCAGCGCTAACGACCATCGCCGCTACTCGTTTCCAAAATCCTGTCATCGCATTTTCTCTTCAGGTCAGGATCATGCGGTCGTTAGCAAACTCGCCGCCACTGGCGATCTGGAACTTGGCAAGAAGGTCCGACACGTGGAGATTCTTTTTTTCCTCCCCGGAGACGTCGTAGATGATGTGACCCTCGTGCATCATGATGAGCCGGTTGCCATAGCGGATGGCGTCCTTCATGTTGTGGGTGATCATCATGGTGGTAAGGTGGTTCTCTTCCACGATCTTGGCGGAGAGGGTCAGCACCTTCAGGGCGGTCTTGGGGTCCAGCGCTGCGGTGTGCTCGTCCAGCAGCAGGAGCTTGGGCTTGTTCATGGTTGCCATCAGCAGGGTCAGCGCCTGACGCTGACCGCCGGAAAGCAGCCCCACCCGGGCGGTAAGCCGATCCTCCAGACCCAGATCCAGAGTCTTGAGCAGCTCCCGGTACTGTTCCCGTTCTGCCTTAGTGATGCCGATGCGCAGGGTGCGCCGCTTGCCCCGGCGTGCGGCAAGGGCAAGGTTTTCTTCGATCTGCATGGTGGCGGCGGTGCCGGTCATGGGGTCCTGAAAGACCCGTCCGATGTAGGCAGCACGCTGATGCTCTCCCAGACGGGTGACATCCACCCCATCAATGAGGATTTTGCCTTCATCCACCGGCCAGACACCCGCCACTGCATTGAGCATGGTGGATTTGCCGGCGCCGTTGCCGCCGATGACTGTGACAAAATCTCCCTCGTTGAGCTTCAGGTTCAGCCCGTTCAAAGCGGTTTTCTGGTTGACCGTGCCAGCGTTAAAGGTCTTGGAAACATTCTGGATCTCAAGCATTTTTTGCGTCCTCCTTTGCCTTTTTCACCGGCTTTGAGAAGTACTTGCCCTTCCAATACGGCACGGCAAGGAAAACAGCCACCACGGCGGCACTCAGCAGCTTCAGCAGGTTTGCGTCAAAGCCCAGAGTCAGCACCAGCTGGATCACGATGTAGTAAATGATGGCGCCCAGAGAGACCGAAACCATCTTGAGGGCGAAATTGTGGAAGATGCGCCCGAACACTGCCTCGCCAATGATCACTGCGGCAAGTCCGATGACGATGGCTCCTCGTCCCATACCCACATCGGCAAAGCCCTGATACTGGCTCAGCAGTGCGCCGGACAGTGCCACCAGTCCGTTGGACACCGCCAGACCCAACACG
Source organism: Faecalibacterium prausnitzii (assembly GCA_004558805.1). Taxonomy (GTDB): domain Bacteria; phylum Bacillota; class Clostridia; order Oscillospirales; family Ruminococcaceae; genus Faecalibacterium; species Faecalibacterium prausnitzii_M. The sequence goes on from SFDE01000001.1 coordinate 131,407, forward strand.
ATGTTAAGGTTGGTATTGATGCCCTGTGCCCGGGACATGGCGGGGTTGGAACCGGTGGCACGGATGCTGCAGCCCAGCTCGGTGCCAAAGAACCAGTACAGCACTCCGATGACCACAGCGGTGACCAGCAGCACCATCACAATGGGGTTGCGCAGGGCAAAGTCCTTGACCCAGCGCAGAGAGATGAGCAGACCGTACTTATCCACATTGATGGACTGGTTTGCCTTGCCCATGATCTTCAGGTTGATGGAATACAGTGCCAGCTGGGTCAGGATGCCGGCAAGGATCGCCGGGATACCCATAAAGGTGTGGAGCAGACCGGTGACAAGACCGGTGGCGAGACCCGCCAGCACGGCGATCAGCAGCGAGACCCAAATGTTCTGCCCGGACAGCAGACACATGACACAGACCGCACCGCCGGTACCAAAGGAGCCGTCCACTGTCAGGTCTGCCACGTCCAGAATGCGGTAGGTCAGGTAGACGCCGATCGCCATAATGCCCCAGATCAGTCCCTGCGCACATGCCCCCGGCAAAGCGCCCGGCAGGTTGGCAATTCTTGCAATGATGTCCAAAACGTTTTCCTCCTGTAAATACACTTTTTTCTTGATACGGGAAAGCGGAGAAGAGTATTTTCTGCTCTCCTCCGCTAACTTTTATGGTAAGACTTTTTATGCCTCGATCGCAACGTAGCCTTCCGGCACGGTCAGTCCCAGATCATCGCAGATGGTCTTGTTGTACTTCTTGGTCACATCGGTGTACTCGATGGGCATGCTGGAGATGTCTGCCTCACCGTTCAGGATCTTGACTGCCATCTCGCCGGTGGTGTAGCCCAGATCGTAGTAGCTGATGGACAGAGTCGCCACACCGCAGCCGGAGCAGATGCCCTCCTCACCGGCAAACACAGGCTTCTTGGCGGGGCGGCAGATACCGTCCACGATGCCGGTGTTTGCTGCAACGGTGTTGTCGGTGGGAACATACAGTGCATCGTTCTCGTTGGCGGCATTCTGGCACACAGAGGACAGATCGTTGGAATCGGCAAAGGAGTACTGGGTGACCACCACGCCCTTCTCCTCCAGATACTTCTGTACCTCGTCCACCTGATACTGGCTGTTTGCCTCGGCGGAGCAGTACAGCAGACCCACCTTTTTGACCTCCGGCATCCACTCCACGATCATGGCTGCCTGCTGGTCCAGCGGGGCAAGGTCCGAGGTGCCGGAGATGTTGCCACCCACAACGCCGCTGAAATCGGTAAGACCCAGCGCCACACCGTACTCGGTGACGGAAGTGCCCAGAATGGGGATATCGTTGGTAGCCGCCTGTGCTGCCTGCAGGGCGGGGGTAGCGTTTGCCATGATCAGGTCCACGCCGGCAGAAACAAAGCCGTTGGTGATGGTGGCGCAGGTGGCGGAATCACCCTGAGCGTTCTGGAAATCAAAGGTGACATCCTCACCGAAGGAATCGGTGAGAGCATCCTCAAAGCCCTGGGTCGCCGCATCCAGCGCAGCGTGCTGCACCAGCTGGCAGATACCCACGGTGAACTTTTTGCCAGCGGCAGAGCCGGAGGCGGAAGCTGCAGATGCAACCGAAGATGCCGCTGCAGAAGAAGCGGTGGAACCGCCGCAGGCAGACAGGGCAGCTGCTGCACCACAAGACATAGCAGCAGTCAGAAAAGAACGACGAGTGATTTTACGCATAATGATCTATCTCCTCTATACATTCATTGGGACGGCAGACAGGACGCCGCACCGGCAAGCGCTTTTTGATCCTCTATTTGATCGCCTTCGCTTTACACTCGTGAAGTATAGCACAGTTCTTTCTGCAAAACAATGGTTTATTTCCGCAAAACCGCCCTTATTATCGATTATAGAAAAGATATCTATCAATTATTTTGATAGATTGTTTCGTTTTTGCTGATAGTCCGCCAGTTTCGCAAATTCCCCTTCCAGCCAGTCGAGGTTTGCCTTCAGCTGCGAGGTAAAGGGCTTTGCGTAGTCATAGCTGTAGTACAGCCCCTGCCAGAGCTTATCCTGCATCCGCCGCACCAGAACCGGTTCCAGCTCTGCCTCCAGCTGCTCTACCCGGTCCTCCAGCGCCATGCAGCTCTGTGCCCACAGCACATCGGTCTGCTCCCGGGCAGGGACCTGATAGCGGTCCAGGTAGTCCTGCACCCGTGCCTCTATGACCTGTCCGCCGCAGCCGGTGGGCTGAAGAAAATAGCTTACGGTGCCGTCTTTGCTGATCTCCTGCGCCAGCGGATACAAAGCACACACCAGCGGCTCTGCATCGTGGATGGCACAGTGGTCCTGTTCCAGAAAGGGGCAGTTGTTCCGGTTTTCTTTTACCGGGGCAAGCCGCAGTACCGGCAGATGGCTCACCCTGCCAATGGCGGCACGGCAGTATCCCCGTGCCACCATCCGGGGCGGCAGCCGCAGCCGTGCAGCGATCCGCCACAGGTCAAAGCCGGACAGCACGATATCTTCCCTGCCCCGGCAGCAGTTGCCGCAGCCGGCGCAGGCAAAGCGGAAGGCACTTTGCCGTTCCAGCAGGGGCATGTCGTCGGTACGGGTAAAATCCACCCGTCCGCACAGGTCGATCGCCTGGTCTCGCATTCTGTTTCGCTCCTTTTCTCATCATCAGGAATCTTCAGACGGTTCCACGGCATATTCCCTCGTGGAGGGCATCTCCTGCCAGACTGTGCCGTCTGCCGCATAATACTTCCACTGGGTGGTGCCGTCTTTTAAGATATACTCCAGCGCAAATGCCTGCCCCTCCTGCACCGGTACCGGATAACCATTGCAGGGAAGTACATCATTGGTTTTGGGCTGTGCCGTAAAGTCTGCATACGCATCTTCTACCCGCCAAAATTTCCGGCTTACCGCTTTGTCTGCCCAGGCAGCGATATTCTCTTCTCCCAGATAGATCGCCGTGTATGTCTTGCCTGCAATGGTAAGTGTTGTTTCTTTCGGCAGGTCCTTTGAGTTGCTCCTCAGGTCTTTGGAGACGATCCGCTCCCCATATTTCTGGCGGAGCTGATTTGCCATACAGGGCACCGTACCGTCCTCGTAGTTCATTCCATCCAGCGCCGTATGGACTGCGCCGTAGATCCCCATCACATCGGTCTTTTTCTTGGCATCCAACGCATCCAGTTCCCGCATGAAGTTTTCCGCCATACAGTTTTCCCGGTAGACATCTGCTTCTGCTTCCTTTCCTGCATAGCTATAACTGTAATACTGCTTTGCCTGCTGGATGCTTTCCAGCACCTGCGCATACTCCGGCGAATCCTTTTTGCCTTCCGCTGCCAGACAGGTCAGATACTGATACCCCAGTGATCGATACTGATGCTCGATATCCGTTCCATGAAAAATCGTTTCCGGGCAGTTCTGTTTGATTTTCTCGTAAAATGCCTGATAGGACTCACTGCCGCCATAGGTTCCCTGCAGCGCTTTAAAGTGTTCGTTTAGGAGCGCATCATCCTCCGCCTGCATCCATCGATTTAAAAGCTGTGCGCTTGCGTAACCATCTTCCAAAAACAGGTCTCGTGCCCCTGCGGCATAGAGTTCTTCCCACTGCTCCAGCTCCTGTGCGATCATTTCCTCATTTGCGTGTTCTTCTCCGTACAGATATACCGTTCCGGCGGTTTCCGGTTCGGTCTGAGAAGATACTGCTGCCTCCTCGGTCGTTGGTGTGCAGGCAGTCAGGCACATCCCCAACAGCAGAGCCATCCCTGCCGCCGCAAGCCAAAAATTCTGTTTCATTCTACGTCCTCCTCGGCTGATTTTCCCCAGTATAACACAGTTTTCTCAAAAACAGAGCCACCTGCACCGCATTATGGCACAGATGGCTCCGCAGGTTGGTTTCAGGAGTTCCGCTTACTGATACAGCGGGAAGTCGTGGGTCAGCTTGAGCACCCGGGCAGCGATGTCGTCACGCTTTTCATCGTAGTTCCAGATGCAGTCCGCAATGCAGTCTGCGATCACCTTCATTTCCGCTTTGCCCATGCCCCGGGTGGTGACAGCAGGGGTGCCCAGACGGACGCCAGAGGTGACAAAGGGGCTGCGGGTCTCGCCGGGGACAGTGTTCTTGTTGGCGGTGATGTGGACGCTGTCCAGACGTGCTTCCAGTTCCTTGCCGGTGCACTCCTCATCCCGCAGGTCCACCAGCATCAGGTGGTTGTCGGTGCCGCCGGAGACCAGCTTGACCCCCCGGTCCTGCAGCGCCGCTGCCAGTGCCTGCGCATTTTCCACGATCTTACGGGCGTATTCCTTGAACTCCGGCTTCAGAGCCTCTCCAAAGCAGACTGCCTTGGCAGCAATGACGTGCTCCAGAGGTCCGCCCTGGGTGCCGGGGAACACCGCAGAGTTGATGCGCTTGGCAAGGATGGGGTTGTTGGTGAGGATCAGACCGCCCCGGGGTCCCCGCAGGGTCTTGTGGGTGGTGGTGGTCACCACATCGGCGTAGGGCACCGGGCTCTGGTGCTGACCGCCTGCCACCAGACCGGCAATGTGCGCCATGTCCACCATCAGGTAGGCGCCGTAGCCGTGGGCGATCTGGGCGATCTTTTCAAAATCAATGGCACGGGGATAGGCAGAGGCACCTGCCACGATCATTCTGGGGCGCACCTTTTTGACCTGCTTTTCCAGCTCCGCATAGTCGATGACGCCATCATCGTTGACGCCGTAGGAGACAAAGTGGTAGTTCTTGCCGGACATATTCACCGGAGAGCCGTGGGTCAGATGACCGCCCTGAGACAGGTCCATGCCCATGACCGTGTCCCCCAGCTCCAGCAGCGCAAAATAGACCGCAAGGTTTGCCTGTGCACCGGAGTGAGGCTGGACGTTGGCATACTTTGCCCCAAACAGCTTGCAGGCACGCTCAATGGCGATGTTCTCCACCTCGTCCACACAGACGCAGCCGCCGTAGTAACGCTTACCGGGCAGACCCTCGGCGTACTTATTGGTGAGGACGCTGCCCATTGCCGCCATGACCGCCGGGGAAACGATATTCTCGCTGGCGATGAGTTCGATATTCTGGCGCTGACGGGTCAGCTCCCGGTCCATTGCCGCTGCAAGCTCCGGGTCTGCCGTGTTTACCAGACCGATGGTGTCCATCATTTCTTTGTACATAGTAGTTACCCTCTCTTTTTTGATACATCGCAAAAAACGCCTGCTCTGCCGGGACAGAGACCGCATTTCTTTTTTACTATCATAGCAGAAAGCTGTAAAACCTTCAACTTCTATTTTGCCAAAAGGCTTGCTTTTTTTTAGTGAAGTGTTTATTATACTTGTATAAAAATGCACCGCCGTTTTTGTGTATTTTTCAGGTCCCTGTTCCGGAAGATGAAGCGAGGTGTTTTGTGTGACCACAGTCGAGGCGAAACAGCAGCAGCGTAAAAGCGGGATAGCCGCCCGCCGTGCCCTGCCGGAAGATGTCCGGGCAGCGGCAAACCGGGCACTGTGCCGCCGTCTGCTGGAGCTGGAGCCCTACCGCCGGGCAGATACCATCCTGCTTTATGCGGCGTTTGGCGGCGAGGCAGACCTTGCTGCCCTTGCAGATGCAGCGGTGCAGGAGGGCAAAACGGTCGCCTACCCGGTATGCGGCGAGGGGCTTTCCCTTACTGCCGCCGTACCGGCAGCGGATGGCTGGGAGACCGGACGCTACGGTATCCGCACCCCGGTGCTGCAGCGGTCGGTGCTGCTGGCGCCGGAACAACTGGACCTTGTGCTGGTGCCCTGCACCGCTTTTGACGCCCGGTGCTGCCGGGTGGGCATGGGCAAGGGATATTATGACCGCTACCTGCCCCGCTGCAAAAAAGCGGTGCAGATCGGCGTTGCCTTTGAGGTGCAGCGGGTGGAGCAGGTGGTCACAGACCTGCATGACAAGCGACTGGACGTATTTGTAACAGAGAGAGAGGTTTACCAATGGAAATGATGGACCTGAGCTGCAGGCAGTTTCTCAGCGACCTTGCCGGCAAAGCGCCTGCTCCGGGGGGCGGAGGCGCTGCTGCCCTGGTGGGGGCTGCAGGTGTTGCCCTGGGCAACATGGTGGGCAGCCTGACCACAGGCAAAAAGAAATACGCAGCAGTGGAGGCAGAGATCCAGTCCCTGAACGCCCGTGCCGAGACCCTGCGCCGGGAGCTGGAAGAGCTGGTGCAGGCAGACGCTGAGGGCTTTGCTCCCCTTGCTGCTGCCTACGGCATGCCCAAGGACACCCCGGAGCAGCAGGCGCACAAGGCTGCTGTACTGGAAACCGCTCTGAACACCGCCTGTGCCGTGCCGCTGCAGATCATGGGCTGCTGCGCAGAGGGAATCCTTCTGGCAGAGGAATACGCCGCCAAGGGCAGCGTGCTTGCTCTTTCGGACGCAGGCTGCGCCGCTGTGCTCTGCAAGGCGGCACTGCAGGCGGCGAGCCTGAATGTTTTTGTCAACACAAAGCTGATGACGGACCGCAGCCGTGCGGAACAGCTGAATCAGCAGGCACAGGGGCTGCTGGAACGATATCTGCCCTGCGCCGACGCAGTATTTACCCGGGTAGACCGCAGACTGAGGGAGGACTGATCAATGGCAACGATCTTGAAAGGCGCACCGGTGGTCGCCGCTATGAACGAACACAACGCTGCCCTGTGTGAGCAGCTGAAAGCAAAGGGCGTCCTGCCCACCCTCGCTGTCGTGCGGGTAGGTGAACGGGAGGATGACCTCTCCTACGAGCGGGGGGTCATGACCCGCTGCGGCAAAGTTGGCGTGAAGGTAAAGCAGTATCTGCTGCCCGCCGATGCACAGCAGGAGCAGCTGCTGGAAGTGATCCGGCAGATCAACAAGGACGACAGCATCCACGGCTGCCTGCTGTTCCGTCCCCTGCCCAAGCAGTTTGACGATACTACTGTCCGTGCCGCCCTTGCGCCGGAAAAGGACATTGACGGCATCACCGACGCCTCCCTTGCAGGCGTATTTACCAATACGGAGCTGGGCTATCCGCCCTGCACGGCGCAGGCGTGTCTGGAGATCCTGAAATACTACGGCGTACCCCTGTCCGGCAAGCGTGCCGTGGTGGTGGGCCGCAGCCTTGTGGTGGGCAAGCCCGCCGCCATGATGCTGGACCGGGAAAATGCCACCGTTACCCTGTGCAACTCCCGCACCCGGGACCTGCCTGCCGTGTGCAAAGAGGCAGACGTGGTGGTGGTCGCCATGGGCAGGATGGGAGCCGTAGGTGCAGACTGCCTGCGTGCCGGGCAGACGGTGGTGGATGTGGGCATCCATGTCAACGAGGAGGGCAGGCTGTGCGGTGACGTACAGTTTGCCGCTGCAGAACCGGTGGTGGATGCCATCACCCCGGTGCCCGGCGGGGTAGGTACCGTCACCACCTCGGTTCTTGTGGGACATGTGGTGGCTGCCGCTGCCAAAAAAGCAGAGCTTCTCTGAGCCGTGGACATAACAAAAGCCTGACGGAGCAGAACCCACTCCGTCAGGCAGAAACCGCAAAGAAATTGAAACGCCGTTTCCATGGGGAGACGGCGTTTTTTGCGCTCAGGTGCCCGGCACCAGAAAATGCCGGGGCTGAGGCAGCACCTCGGTACCTTCCTCCAGTCCGTTTGCCGCCACCATCTGCGCCGGGGATACATGGAACCGCCGGGCAATGGAAAACACTTCTTCTCCTGCCTGTGCGTAGTAGATCCGCAGAGAGATCTCCGGGTCTGCGGGCACCAGCTCCCCGCCCAGTTCTATGGTGTCGATGCCCTGCGCTGCGGTCTGCCGGTAGACCGCTCCCTCGGCACGCACCGTAATGGCGACCTCCAGTTTTCCGTTGGAACAGCTGCATCGGACGTCCAGAGTGCTCAGCCAGCACTCCGGATAGAGCTGCTGCTCCGGCGGCACAGAAGGCTCCAGCGGCATACAGACTTCCAGCGTTTTTTCGTAATTTTCCAGCTCCCCAAGGCTGTTCTCCACAAAGGCGGTGGCAACGGCATGTGCCGTGAGAGCACAGCCTTCTCCCTGTGCCGTCACCTGCACCGGACCGTAGGACACAAAGCACGCCCGCAGCTGTGCCCCCGCATCCGGCAGCGCCCCGGAACCGGTGACGGTGACCGTATCATCCAGCATACATACCAGCTGCTGAGTCGCCAGTTCCCGGGAAGAAAGGGTGGTCTCATACTTTGTGGAGAAAGCATCGGAGACATATTGTAATTGATATTCCCGCCAGCTCCGCAAGTGAAGCATCACGCTTGCCGTCAGGGATGCCGGGGCGTCCTGTCCCCCCTGTTCCAGCGTAAAACCGATGGGCTCCAGCACCACCAGACACCGGCAGTCCTCGGTAACGCCGGGGAGGTCCAGAACCTGATTGATCCCTAAAACCGTTGTCCGGCACTGCAGGGTGGTGTCTCCTTCTGCACGCCATGCACAGCTGACCTGAAGCTCCCCCTTGACTACCCCTTTGCCGGACAGGAGCTTTACCTCCCGGACCTGCGCCGTACCGGTGATGTCCAGCACCGCCGCCGGTTCCTGCGGAAAAGACAGTTCTCCCTGAACAGTCACCAGTTTGTCCAGTACTGCGGTACTGCGGAGCCCCTTCAGCGTCCGCAGCTGCTGCTGGATACCGCCCTCTGCCAACGCCGTAATGACTTCGGTGTTGTTCTGGGCATACACCGACACCACCAGTCCCACGGCACCCCGCACCTCGATCCGTCGGGGGGTAAGGGCACGGCTGTTCAGGTACTCGGTCTGCCCCTCCACCACCGCCGTCCATGCGGTAAAATCAAACTCCGGCAGCTCCAGCTGTCGGCTGAAGGGCAGCTTCTGCTCGGTCTGGCAAAGACCTGCCCCCTCCTCTCCCTGATAAAAGATGGTACAGCGCAGGTACCCCTCCAGTGTCAGCCTGCCGGGCTGCAGCTGTTTTTGCAGCACTACGGTCTTTGCAAAGCATTTTACAAGTTTGAACACCGGCGGCAGATAATCCGAGATCAGCACCTCGGTTTCCAGCGGGAGTTCCGCCTTGACGGTACAGCCCGTACCGGCATATGGCATGGTATCCCGGAAGATCTTCAGCTCCATGCAGTGCGCTCCTTCCCCGTTCCGTTTTCTATCTCAAGGTATGTGCCCGGCGGGAAAAATATGCGCAAAAAAACTCCTGCAGAGCATCTGTCCTGCAGGAGTTTTGCAAGCGTTATTCCTGTGTTTTGCCGGAGATTCCAAAAAGCCTGCGCAGCACGCCCCGCAGACATCTGGGGCTTTTGAGAACGATGACCTGCATACCCATCCCGCCTTTCCTTCGGATACTACAGTATAGGCAGCCGGGGTCCGGAATGTTCCTTTTTTAATCCGGCAGGGTCTCCACCACCACCAGCGCACCCTTGCGGGTGGAGATGGTGATGCAGTCCGAGCCTTGGGCATATTCATTGCTGACCCCCAGCGGGTAGCCTGCGGTCAGCACAGCATCCGTCAGCTCGTAGAAAGACCCCTGCTCACAGACCCCCTCAGAACGACCTTCCGTGGGAAAGACTGAGAGGTAAAAAAACTGTTCTCTGGGGTAGCGGCGGGTCTCCCCCGGCATCACAAAGGTGATGCGGGAGCGCTCATCCTGCAGGGTGGCACGGGTCCCCCGCTGTTCCAGCCCAAGACCGGTGCAGAGATTTGCCAGCGTGTGCTCCATCCGCCTGCCCCCCAGCACCCCCAGCAGCAGTACCTCATCAAAGCCTTTCTGGGTGGCAAGCTTTGCAGCATACTCGGTGTCCGTATCGTCCTTGACGTGGGGCAGGACCACCACATCGTCCTCCTGCGGGGGACAGGGTGCGGTGTCAAAATCCCCTACGATAATGTCCGGTTTGCAGCCCAGAGGCACACAGTTGCGGTAGCCTGCATCGCAGGCGATGATAAAATCATCCTCCCGCAGCAGCCCCGCAAGTTCCGGCGAGACCGGGCACGCCGACAAGATCACACAACGCGACATAGTATCCTCATTCCTTGTTTTTACAGCGTTCGGGGGCGCTGCCAGTCCTTGACATCCTTGACCTCGTCGTACATGGCACAATAGCTGTCGTACCGGGTCTGGGACAGCTTGCCCTCCGCCAGTGCGGCACGGACGGCACAGCCCTTTTCGGAGCGGTGGGAGCAGCCGGTAAACTGGCACTCCCCCAGATAGGGTCCAAATTCCGGAAAGGCGTGCTCCAGATTTTCCTTTGGGATAAAGCCGGCACGGTTTGCTTCCAGACTGGCAAAGCCCGGGGTGTCCGCAATGCGTCCGCCGAATGCCTCGAAAATGGTCACCTCCCGTGTGGTATGGCGACCACGTCCCAGTTTCTGGCTGATCTCACCGGTCTCCCGTTCCACCTCCGGCAGCAGCGCATTCAACAGGGTGGATTTGCCCACGCCGGAGTTGCCGCAAAAGGCACACAGCCGCCCGTTGATCCACTGCCTGACCTCTTCCAGTCCTTCGCCAGTGTCATAGCTGATCCGGATAAAGGGCAGGGTGGACTTTTCGTATGCCTGCTGCAAAAATGCCGCCTCGGCAAGGTCGCCCTTGGTGCAGACGATCACCGGCTGCACTCCTTTATCCACGGCGATCGCCGAAAGCTTATCCAGCACCAGAGTGCTGGGGGTGGGCTGGGTGGTGCTTGCCACAAGGAACAGCACATCCAGATTTGCCACCGGGGGACGCACGAACACATTCCGGCGGGGTGCGATCTCGGCGATGACTGCCGCACCGTTTTCGGTTTCCAGTGTGACCTCATCCCCTGCCACCGGCACGATCTTCTTTTTGCGGAAGATGCCCCGGGGCTTGCACTCCACGATGCCCTCCGGCGTCTTGACATAGTAAAATCCGCCGATGCCTTTTACGATATAGCCCTTCATGCACATCCTCCGTCAGCCCAGCAGCGACGACCAGAAGTCGCCAAAGCCGCCGGAAAATCCGCCGCCGGAGCTGGGTTCCTCAGTAGCTGCGGAGCTGGAAGAAGAACTTCCGCCCCACAGCTCATCCCACCAGCCGCCTTCTCCGGAGGACGAAGGTGCCTCCGATTCGGGTTCCGGTCCGGCGCTGACCACGATGTTGACCCGATCGTTCAGCTTTACGGTGGAACCAGCCTGAGGATCCTGCCCGATGATGGCACCTGCAGGCTGGTCGCTGTACTGCTCGGTCTGGCTGCCCAGACCCAGACGGTTCTGCACCAGCAGGGTGCGGGCATCATCCACGGTCAAGCCGATCAGCGAGGGTACCTTGGTGGTGGTTGCCACCTGGGGACGGCTGATATAGACGATGACGGTGCTACCCGCCTCCACCTGAGTGCCTGCGGCGGGGTCAGTGCGGATGACCGCACCGGAGGCGACCGAGGTGTCCACAGCCTGGGTCACCAGCACCGAGACTCCCAGATCCTTCAGCTGCTGTTCCGCATCCGACTGGACGTAGTTGGTCAGATCCGGCACCGTGACATACTGGGTGCCCAGACTGACGGTAAGGGTCACGCTCTGCCCCTCCCGCACGTTGCGTCCGGAGACCGGGGACTGCTTGTAGATATAGCCTGCCGCATAGTTGCTGTTGTATTCCTGCTCCCATGTGACCTTGATCTGACCGGAGGCGATCTGATCCACCGCCTGTGCCTGTTCCTGGGTCATACCGATATAGTCCCCCAGCACGATATCCGCCTTGTTGTTCATCAGGTTGGAGGAATCATTCAGGATCAGATAGTTCAGCAGCATGCAGGCAATACAGAATGCAATGGTAATGCCCAGCAGTGCCGGAAGGAAGATCGTCTTGCGTTTTTTTCTGCGGGGAGCGGAAGGCTCCGGCTGGCGATGTGCTCTGTTCTGATTCATCGTGCGTTTCACCACCTTTTCGGGTGCATCTTCTGTAATATACTGATATTCAAACATGACCGAGGGATTCTGGACATAGGTGTCCAGTGCGTCCAGCATCTCCCGGGCGGAAGCGTAGCGGTTCTGGGGCAGCTTTGCCATTGCCTTTTCGGTGATCTCCACCAGTGCGCCGGGCACTTCCGGTGCGATCTCCCGCAGGGACTTGGGCTGATCCGAGATCTGTTTGATCGCCACCTCCACCACATCGTCGGCGTCAAAGGGCAGATGACCGGAAAGCATCTCGTACATCATGACGCCTACGGAGTAGATGTCGCTGGTGCAGTCGGTCTCGTCGCCTTTTGCCTGCTCCGGGCTGATATAGTGGACGCTGCCCATTGCCTTGCCCACCAGCAGCTGATTGTCTGCCCGGGAGATCCGTGCAATGCCAAAATCCATCATCCGCAGCTGCCCGTTGTCCAGCAGCATGATGTTCTGGGGCTTGATATCCCGGTGGACCACCCCGTTTGCGTGGGCGTGTTCCAGTGCCTTGAGGATCTGAGAGATAAAGTGCACCGTTTCCCGGCTGCTGAGCTTTCCTCCCCGCTCGTTCAGGTACTCCCGCAGGGTCATGCCGTCCACGTATTCCATGACGATATACTGCAGATCGTTGTTGACCGACACGTCATAGACCTTGACGATGTTGGGATGGTTCAGCAGCGAGATCGCCTTGGATTCGTTTTTGAAGCGGCGGACCAGATCCGGGTCGTGCGTGTATTCCTGCCGCAGCACCTTTACCGCCACCACCGTGCCCACCGGCACGGGACCGTTGTGTCCCAGCATCACTGCCTTGTAGACGTTTGCCATGCCGCCGGATCCGATGAGTTCCCGGACCTCGTACAGCCCGTCCAGCTTTTTGCCGATCAGATTATCCATGACGCACCTCCATGGGTTCCACCTGCATCAGCAGGGCGGTGATGTTGTCCGACCCGCCGTTCTCGTTGGCGGTGCGGATCATCCGGTCTGGCAGATCGTAAAAGCTCTCCGTGCGCAGCAGCTGTTCCAGCTGTGCCTTGGGCACCGCATTGGTCAGCCCGTCGGAACACAGCAGCAGTTCATCCCCCGGCTGCACCTCCAGCTGGGTGAACTCCGGAACCAGCCGGTAATCCACCCCCAGTGCCCGGGTGATGATGTTTTTCTGGGGATGGTGCTCTGCTTCCTCCACCGTGATGGTACCGCAGTCTACCAGTTCCTGTACATAGGAGTGGTCGTGGGTGAGCTGGGTAAGTTTCCCATCCCGGAACAGATACCCACGGGAATCTCCCGCATGGCACAGGTACGCCTTGCCGGAGCGCACCAGTGCGCACACCGCCGTTGTTCCCATGCCGGCAAGGGTCTCGTCCTGCGCCGCTTTCTGGAATACAAAGCGGTTGGCGCTGAGCAGGGTCTTGCGCAGAAAATCCTCTTCTTCCCCGGGCAGGCAGCGGCTGTACTGCTGCTGGAAGCAGCGCTCGATCACATCGCAGGCGCTGCGGGATGCTTCCTGCCCGCCTCGTGCGCCGCCCATACCGTCACAGACCAGCCCCCACGCCGCATCGCCGGGCAGTTCCCCGGCACGGTAGTCGTCCTGATTATCCTGCCGGACCCGCCCTACGTCCGTTTTTCCTGCAAGTTTCATAGCCTTCTCCTTCTGCTCATGCCTTTCCGTTCATCTCATCCCGGCGCAGCTGTCCGCAGGCGGCACTGATCTCACTTCCCAGACGGCGGCGCACCGTGGCATTGACCCCGAGGCTTTCCAGCTTCTGCTGGAACCGCCGCACATTTGCCGCATCGGTGGCAGAGTAGGGGCTGCCGTCCACCGGGTTGATGGGGATAAGGTTCACATGAGCGCCCATGCCACGGATCAGATCCGACAGCTGCTTTGCGCAGGCATCGGAATCATTGACCCCCCGCACCATGGAATATTCAAAGCTGACCCGGCGCCCGGTGGTGTCCTGATAGCGGCGCACCGCCTCCATGAGCTGCTCCACCGGGTAGGCGTCGTTGACCGGCATCATGCTGCTGCGGATCTGGTTGTTGGGGGCGTGCAGGGACACCGAAAGGGTCAGCTGCAATTTCTTTTCTGCCAGCTGATCGATCTTGGGCACCAGACCGCAGGTGGAAAGGCTGATGTTGCGCATCCCGATGTTGACGCCCTCCGGGGAGGTGATATTTTCCAGAAACCGCATCACTTCGTCAAAATTATCCAGTGGCTCCCCGATGCCCATCAGCACGATGTGGGAAATACGCTCCCCGATGTCCTTTTGGGCAGTGTAGATCTCGGAGCAGATCTCTCCTGCTTCCAGATTGCGCACCCGTCCTGCCTGCGTGGAAGCGCAGAACCGGCAGCCCATGCGGCAGCCCACCTGGGTGGACACGCACACCGTGTTGCCGTAGTGGTAGCGCATGACCACCGTTTCGATGCAGTTGCCGTCTGCCATCTGCAGCAGATATTTCACCGTGCCGTCCTTTGCTTCCTGACGACGCTGGATCCGGGGGGCGGCAATATAAAAGTTTTCTTCCAGTTTTGCCAGCAGAGTCTTGGGCTGATCGGTCATTGCCGAAAACTCGGTGACCAGCTTCTGATGCACCCAGTGGAAGATCTGCTTTGCCCGGAAACCCGGCTGTCCCAGTGCTTTCAGCTCAGCGGACAGCTGTTCCAGCGTCAGAGAAGAAATACAGCGTTTTTGTTCCATTGTGTTCTCCTATTGTTTACTACGAATGAGCCATGCCTTTTCTTGCAGGGTTCAGGGTGCTTTTTTCATGGCACACAGGAAAAAGCCATCCATACCGGTACGGCTGGGCACTGAAAGACAGCCCCATTCTCCCACCGTCATGCCTGCAGGCATCTCCACCTCCGGCTCCAGCACCGAAAACTCCGGGTGACGCTGCAGAAATGCGGCGACCTGCTGCTGATTTTCTGCCGGATCGATGGTGCAGGTGGAGTACACCAGCCGTCCCCCGGGTTTGAGCAGCTGCGCTGCCGTATCCAGAATGGACGCCTGCACGGCGTGCAGCTCTGCCTGCCGCTGCGGCTCCAGTTTTTTGTAGCGCAGGTCCGGCTTTTTTGCCAGTATGCCCAGCCCGCTGCAGGGTACATCCGTAAGGATGCGGTCTGCCAGCGGCAAAGAGGGGTCCCGCTTTGTGGCATCGCTGCACCGGGTCTTTACGTTGGTAAGACCCATGCGGTCCACTGCTGTGCGGATCAGCCCCACACGGTTCTCGGCTGCATCGCAGCTGAAAAGCGTGCCGGTATTCTGCATCTGTTCCGCCAGCAGGATGGTCTTGCCGCCGGGGGCAGCGCACAGGTCCAGCACCGTTTCCCCGGGCTTTGCCCCCACGCAAAGGGCGGCAAGCTGACTCGCCTGCCCTTCCACATGGTAATAGCCCTTGCGGAACAGCTCCTGCTCCGCCGGGCTGCCCTGAAACCGTGCCAGAACGCTGCCGGGCACAATGCCGGGCTGCGCCTCCACGCCGCATTCTGCAAGATTTGCACAAAGCTCCGGCACGGTGGTCCGGAGGGGGTTTGCACGGAGGCTGGTAAGTCCGCTGTCTGCGCTGCGGGTCAAAATCTCCAGTGCCTCCTCCGGATAGTTCCTGCTAAGGAACTGCGCCACATCCTGCCCGGCAGAACCCAGCACCATAAGCCGCTGGACTTCGTCGGCAAAGACCGCCTTGTCCAGATCGTATCCGCAGGCACGGCGGAGGACCGCATTGACCAGCCCGGAGGCGCTGGACTTTTTAAAGCTTCGGGTCAGCTTGACCGCCTCGTTCACGGCGGCAGACACCGGCACCTGCATATAGCGCGCCTGTGCCAGAGCGGAACGCAGGATCTCCCGCACCGGGGGGTCCAGCTTGGCAAGACCCTTGGGCAGAAACTGCTCCAGAATATAGTCCAGAGTGCCCCGGTGTTCCAGCACCGTATAGAAAATGGCGCTGGCAAATGCTTTATCCCGCCCTTCCAGCTCCTGACGCCGCAGCTCGGCATCCAGAACAAGATTGGAAAAGCCGTCCTGTTCCTGACGCACCAGCGCTGCCACCGCTGCTGCCCGGGGATTCGCCCCCATCAGAGCAGGTCCCCCGTTTTCAGACGCAGACCGGCAGCAAAGGCAGTGCCCTCCATGGGCTTCTTGCCCTCCGGTACCACCTGCAGCAACTGGACGGCGCCTTCACCGCATGCCACGGTCAAGGGCTTGGTGGCAAGCACCGTGCCCGGAGCCTCCCCCGCCGATGCCGCCACACGGCACTGATTCACCTTGAGCTTTTTGCCGCCGGAGGTCACAAACCATGCCCCGGGCCAGGGATTCATGCCCCGGACCCAGTTGTGGATGTGTTCCGCCGTATCCGTAAGATGGAACTCTGCCATCTCCTTGCTGAGCATGGGGGCAAGGGTGGCATGCTCATGGTCCTGCACCACAGGCTTCAGCCTGCCCTGCTCTATGGCGGGGATGGTCTGGCACAGGACCTGTGCACCCACCGCCGTCACCCGGTCGAACAGCTCGCCGCTGGTCTCCTCCGGGTCAATGGCGATCCTCTCACAGCGGAGCACATCGCCGGTATCCAGACCCTCATCCATCTGCATGATGGACACGCCGGTCTCCGGGTCCCCGTTCAGCACCGACCACTGTACCGGTGCGCTGCCCCGGTACTTGGGCAGCAGGGAAACATGGAGGTTGATGCAGCCATGCTTCGGGATGCTCAGCACGCTGGCGGGCAGAATGCAGCCGTATGCCACCACCACGATCAGTTCCGGCGCAAGGGTACGGATATTTTCGTCCTCGCTGCCGTCCCGTAGGGTCCGGGGCTGGAACACCGGGGTGCCATGCTCCAGTGCCACTTCCTTTACCGGAGGTGCGGTGAGCACCTGCTTGCGTCCCACCGGTTTATCCCGGCGGGTGTATACGCCGCAGATCTCATGACCGGCGGCGTACAGCGCTTTGAGGCACTCTGCGGCAATGTCCGGGGTACCCATGAAAAGAATGCGCATTACTTGTTTCCTTTCGCTTTCCGGGCAGCTTCCTTGCCCTCTTCGGTATCCTCGTAGAAATACTCGCTGGACTCCATGATGGTGATGCCGTCCAGATGGTCGTTCTCGTGCTGGATGCACCGTGCCAGGAGGTCCTCTGCCTCCAGCTCGAACCACTCGCCGTGGCGGTCCTGTGCACGGACCTTTACTGCAGCCGGACGGGTCACAGCGCCGTTGTGCCCCGGGAAGGACAGGCAGCCCTCGTAGGCAGTCTCCTCATCCTCGGACACAGCGATGATCTCCGGGTTCACAAAGTCGATAAACTTGTACTGGTAGTCTGCAGGGATCTCCTCCGGCGCATCGGTGGTATCCCACACCACGAACAGGCGACGCAGCATGCCCACCTGCGGTCCTGCCAGACCCACACCATCGGCAGCGATCATCGTTTCCCGCATGTCGTCCAGCAGGGTGGCAAGGCGGTCATCAAAGTTGGTCACAGGGCGGCAGACCTTGTTCAGGATGGGGTCGCCTTCTTTTACAATGTTACGGATAGCCATGAATGGTACCTCCAAAATTCAGATATCGCCGTCCGAATGCAGATCCACCACAACGGTTGCTTTGGACGGCAGTTTTTCTTTTTCGTATTGTTCCAGTGCGCTGCGTACCAGATCCCGGAAACGGCGGTCGTTGCGGCACTTGACGGTAAGTTTGTAGCGATAGGTATCGTTGATCTTTTCGATGCTGCCGGGCACCGGTCCCAGCACCCGCAAAGGCAGGTCCGGCTGCCGGGAGGCGTGCTGCCCCAGGATCTCCGAGAACCGTGCCGCAGCCCGGGCGGTATCTATCTCCTTTGCTCCGGCAAAGCCTATGACGCACAGCCCGCAGAAGGGCGGATACAAGCCCAGTTTGCGGTAGGAGATCTCCTGCTCAAAAAACGCATCGTAGTCCTGAGCGGCGGCAAGATTCAGCACCGGATTGTCCGGGTCGGTGGTCTGGATGATGGCATGACCGGGATCCTTTGCTCTGCCGCTGCGCCCCACCACCTGCGTAATGAGGCTGAACACATTCTCGTAGGCACGGAACCCCTGAGCAAACAGCAGCGAGTCGATGCCCAGGACTCCCACAAGGGTCACGTCCTCAAAATCCAGCCCCTTTGCCACCATCTGGGTGCCCACCATGATATCGTACTCATGGTTTGCAAATTTTGCAAGCATCTTTTCGTGGGCGTCCTTGGCGGCGGTGGAATCCTGATCCATCCGCAGCACCCTTGCCTGTGGGAAAAGAGATGCAAGCTCCTCCTCTGCCTTCTGGGTGCCAAAGCCCCGGTACTGCAGCTTCCCGCCGCAGGCGGGGCAAAGGGTGGGCGGCTCCATCTGGGTGCCGCAGTAGTGGCACATGACCCGCCGCGCCGATTTATGGTAGACCATGGGGACGCTGCATTTGGGGCACTTCAGCACCTCCCGGCAATCCTCGCACTGTGCCATGGTCTGGTAGCCCCGGCGATTCAGCAGCAGGATGGTCTGCTTTTTTGCCTCCAGATTCCGGCGGATGGCGTCCTCCAGCGTCAGACTGATCTCCCGGGGGTTGCCGGCAGCCAGTTCTGCCCGCATATCCACGATGCGGACACTGGGCAAAGGGTTGCCCCCGTAGCGCCGGGTCAGCCGCACCAGCCGGGTGCGACCCTTCTGCGCTGCGTAAAAGCTCTCTGTGCTGGGGGTGGCGCTGGCAAGCAGCAGCAGGGCACCGTTTTCGGCGGTGCGCTGCCGCGCCACCTCGTGTGCCGAGTAACGGGGAGCGGACTCGGAGCGGTAGGTGTGTTCCTGCTCCTCGTCAATGATGATCAGCCCGATGTTTTCCAGCGGTGAGAAGATGGCGCTGCGGGTGCCTACCACGATGTCTGCGCCGCCATCCTGGATCATCTGCCACTGCAGCAGCCGCTCCGTATGGTTCAGGGCAGAATGCTGCACCGCCACCCGTTTGCCGAACTGACTTTTCAGACGCAGGATCATCTGGGGCGTCAGGCTGATCTCCGGCACCAGTACCAGCGCCCGGCGTCCCATTTCCAGACAGCGGGCAATGAGCTTTAAAAACACCAGCGTTTTTCCGCTGCCGGTGACGCCGTACAGCAGCGCCGAGTGGGGGGCGTCGTCCTCCAGCTGCGGTGCAAGGGCATTGTATGCCGTCTGCTGCTCCTGGGTAAGGGTCACGGGATCGTTCCGTTGCGGGATGGAGGCGTACAGGTCGATGGATTTGTTCACCTTGCTGCACTCCAGCACCCCTTTTGTGCACAGATTGTCCAGCACCGCCCGGCTGATGCCCTTTTCTTCCAGCTCTGTCAGGGTGCGCGCCCCGCCGCTGAGCAGGGTCACCACCGCCAGCTGCTTGGCGGTGGGCTTGGGCTTTGCCGGCAGCTGCCCCACCAGACGATAGGAATTTTCGGTGTGGCGGACCAACTGTTTCTGCAGCACCGGGGTCACCCCGTCTGCCGCCACCGTAGGCTTGTACTGTGCCCCGTAGGGGATCACCGCTTTTACCGCCTCGTAGTAGGTGCAGAAGGTGCGCTCCTTCAGAAAATGCACCAGCCCCAGCAGTTCCGGGGTCAGGCAGGCGGAGGCGGGAGCAACGTCGAAGAGGAACTTCAGCTTGGAGTTTTCCGGTTCGGCATCGCATGCCAGCACCACCCCCATGCGGGGGCGGCTGCCTCTGCCAAAGGGCACCAGCACCATGCTGCCCAGACGGACGGTGTTCTGCTGGTCCGGCATGACGGCATAGGTGTAGATCTTATCAAAATGAAAGGTTGCGTTGCTTACGGCAACACCCACCGTTCTGGGCATGGGTCCAGCTCCTTCAAAAACAGATTACCGGGAGATGCCGGCACGGCGGCAGATGACGTCGTACAGCTCCGCTGCACAGTGCTCCACCTCATCGTTGACCAGCTTGAGGGTAAACTTGTCCTGCTGGGCAAGCTCTTTCTGTGCCGTTGCAAGACGCTCCCGGATGCTCTCCTCGGTCTCGGTGCCCCGACCCCGCAGGCGGCGCTCCAGCTCCTCCTCGGAGGGAGGCAGCAGGAACACGGTGGTGGCTCCGGGGAACATCCGGCGGATATTCTCGGCGCCGTGGACATCGATGACCAGCACCACCACTTTGCCGGCAGCAAGGCGCTTGTCCACCTCTTCCCGCAGGGTACCGTAGAAGTTGCCGTTGTAGAAGTTGTGCTCCACCACCTGATCCTTCTCGATGAGCTGCTGGAATTCCTCCCGGGTGCGGTAGTAATAATCCACACCCTCCTGCTCACCGGGGCGAGGGGCACGAGTAGTAGCGGAGACGGTCTTTTCGATCTCCGGATGTGCCTGCCGCAGTGCCTTGACCACGCTGTCCTTGCCGGTGCCTGCTGCACCAGACACTACAAAAAGATACTTATCATTCGCCATGGGGCGTTTCCTCCTCTGTTGTCGTCCGGCTCTCCTGCCCCGCCGCACGGTTTGCCACCGTTTCCGGCTGAAGCGCCGAGAGCACCACATGATCGGAGTCCATGATGAGCACCGCACGGGTGCTGCGTCCGTAGGACGCGTCGATCAGCATCCCTCGCTCCCGCGCCTCCTTTACAAGGCGTTTGACCGGGGCAGAATCCGGGCTGACCACTGCCACTACCCGGTCTGCGCTGACCATATTACCAAACCCGATGTTCACCAGTTTCATAAACTCCTCCCAACGGTCTTGTCTGTATTACTCAAGGTTCTGGATCTGTTCCCGGATCTTTTCAATTTCTGCTTTCATGTCCACCACGATGCGGGTGATGTCCAGATCCTGACACTTGGACCCGATGGTGTTGGTCTCCCGGTTCAGTTCCTGGGTCAGGAAGTCCAGCTTGCGTCCCACTGGCTCATCCAGCTGCAGGATCTCCCGGTACTGGGAGATATGGCTGCGCAGGCGCACCGTTTCCTCGTCGATGGCAGTCTTGTCACCAAAGATCGCCGCTTCAGTAAGGACCCGTGCATCGTCGATGTCCCGGTCCTCCAGGATTACCTTGAGCTTTTCGTACAGGCGGCTGGTGTATGCTTCCACCCTGCCTGCACTGAGGGATTCCACCTTGCCTACCCACTCATCCAGATGGACCAGGCGGGACTCGATATCCGCCTTCATCTTTGCGCCTTCCACCGCCCGCATCTCCACAAAGCGGTCCAGTGCCTCAGCAGTCACTGCGGAAACATCCTCCCACAGCTGCTCCTCATCCACATCGGCGTGGCGGGTGGCAAGAACATCCGGGAAGCGGGTCAGCATCCCGGCGGTGATGTCATTCTTGACCCCCAGCTGTTCCGAAAGGTCCCGCAGAGCATTCTGGTAGCTCCGTGCCAGGTCCATGTTCACGGCAACCACCGTGTCGGCGGCGTCCACATTCTGCACCGTCATGCTCAGCTCCACCTTGCCACGGGAAATGCGCTCATTGAGCAGCTTTTTCAGGCGGCTGTCCATGTAGCTGCAGGTACGGGGGATTCGGGAAGAATACTCGAAGTAACGGGAGTTTACGCTGCGCAGCTCCACCGTGATCTCACGGCCGTTGCGCACGGCGGTTCCTCTGCCGAAACCGGTCATGCTTAAGATCATACGTTCTCCTTTTTCTGTGTGTTGCGTACAGTTTTCGGTATATGTATCCGCCTTTGGGTACACAAGCCCATGTTACGATACATATGACATCATTTTACTATTCTTTCCTGAAAAATTCAAGGGACACTCTCCGGGGCATTTCGGTCCAAAGCCAAATGTTCTGCGCAGCTACGCAGCAAAACGCCCCGATGTGATATTTACGCAACAGTACATCGGGGCGTCGGGATCGATTCATTTTGTCTTGTAGACGCAGGTGACGCTGCTTTCCAGCAGGTCGGCATTCAGCAGGGTCTGCTCCACCCAGTGGATATTGTCGGAAATGGTATCCCAGGAGACCTCATACTCCTTGGCGATGCTGTCCATACTGCGGTACTGAAAACGATAAAGCAGGGTAAGGATCAGTTTATCCACCATGGTCACCTTGGTAAAGCGGGGCTTCCGCTTATGCTCCTTCTGGTACGCAACGTTGAGAGCCTCCAGCATATTTTCGAACTGACACATGGTAACGCCAAAATTCACCCAGTAATCCACTTCCTGGAACTCTGCAAGGCGCTGTTCGGTGATGGTCCTCATGGTCTATACCCCCTTTTATTCTCTCTGCCCGGCTGCAGAATGCACCAAGCATCTCTCCGGTTTTATTATAAGAGCTTCCGGGGCGCAAGTCAATGAAACGGGGGACTTTTTGCAGGACCATGTTGTTTTTCGACACATTTCGAGGTATTTTGCCGCCTTTGCCGCAAACAAAAACCTCCCGCTTTGCAGCGGGAGGCGAATAAGTCTCCTGTTATCTCTCAGTCATCAGACCGGGTGGGACTTGTTTGCATAATCTGCGTGGTCACCGTCAACGCCCTGCTTTTTTGCATTGCGCTTGTCGAAGAACTTGGGTGCAACCTGGGGGAACATTGCGTAGGTCAGCACATCCTCTTCCTGAGTTGCCCACTTGGCAGCTTCTGCCTTCAGCTTGTCCATCTCGGGAGCAAGGGTGTCGGCAAAGCGGCAGGTGATGGGCTGCTCATCGCCCAGGATCTTCTTGGTGAACTCGGGCTTGATGGGAGCGGGAGTCTTGCCGTAGTCGCCGTGGACCAGACCCTTGAACTCCTTGGTTACCATCTTGTAGCGCTCGCCCAGGATGACGTTGAACACAGCCTGAGTGCCAACGATCTGGCTGGTGGGGGTGACCAGCGGAGGATAGCCTGCATCCTCACGGACGCGGGGGATCTCTGCCAACACTTCATCCAACTTGTCTTCCTTGCCGGCATCCTTCAGCTGCTTGAGCATGTTGGAGAACATGCCGCCCGGCACCTGATACAGCAGGGTGTTGGCATCCACGCCCAGGCTCTTGGGGCTGATCTGACCATTGGCGATGTACTTCTCGCGGAGCTTTGCAAAGTATGCACGCACCACGTTCAGCTGCTTCAGGTCCAGACCGGTATCGTAGTCGGTGCCCTGCAGGGCAGCAACCAGACTCTCGGTGGGCATATGGCTGGTGCCAAGGCTCAGGGGACTCATGGCAGTATCCACGATGTCAGCGCCTGCCTCAATGCCCTTCAGGATGGACATGGAAGCAAGACCAGCGGTGTAGTGGCTGTGGACGTCCACAGGAATGCTGACGGTCTCCTTCAGCTTCTTCACCAGATCGTAGCAGGTGTAGGGAGTGAGCAGACCAGCCATGTCCTTGATGCAGATGGAGTTTGCACCCATCTCCTCCAGGGTCTTGGCGTAGGCAGCAAAGTACTCGTTGTTGTGCACAGGGCTGAGGGTGTAGCTGATGCAGCCCTGAACATGTGCGCCTTCCTTGTTGGCAGACTTGATGGCAGTCTGCAGGTTGCGGGGATCGTTCAGTGCGTCAAAGATGCGGATCACATCAATGCCGTTTGCCACAGACTTCTGTACGAAGTACTCCACGGCGTCATCGGCGTAGGGGCGGTAGCCCAGCATATTCTGACCGCGGAACAGCATCTGCAGCTTCTGGTGGGGCAGCTCCTTGCGCAGGATGCGCAGACGCTCCCAGGGATCCTCGTCCAGGAAACGGATGCAGCTGTCGAAGGTAGCACCGCCCCAGCACTCCACAGAGAAGTAGTTGATCTTGTCCATTTCGGGCAGGATGGGACGCATCTCGTCCATAGTCATACGGGTCGCCAGCAGAGACTGGTGGGCATCACGCAGGACGACCTCGGTAACCTTGATCGGCTTTTTCGCCATGATTGTCACCTCTTCCTCAGTTCATGGAAACCAGAACGTCACCGGAATTGACGGTATCGCCCTTGTTCACGTTGACGGATGCAACAGTGCCGTCCTGGGGAGCCAGGATCTCGTTCTCCATCTTCATTGCCTCGAGGATGACCAGCACGTCGCCAGCCTTGACGGATGCACCGGCACTGACCTTAACGTCCAGAATGTTGCCGGGCATGGGAGCCTTGACGGAAACAGCGCCTGCGGCACCGGCAGCAGCCTTGGGAGCAGCAGCGGGTGCGGGGGCAGCAGCCTTGGGAGCGGTGGGTGCAGCCGGAGCAGCAGCAACAGGAGCAGCGCCTGCGGCAGTCTCCTCCACGGAGACGCTGTAAGCAACGCCATTGACGGTAATATTGTAGTACTTCATGGAAGGATCCTCCAATTCAAAATCGTAATCAGATGTACGTTCGGATGCTTACAGGGCCATGTTGCCGTGCTTCTTGGGCAGACGGGCAGCACGCTTGGTGCTCAGCAGTTCCAGTGCAGCCACAACGCTGGCACGGACATTTGCTGCATCGCAGACCATATCGGCAGCACCGGATGCAACGGCGTTTGCTGCGCAGCACACCTCAGCGGTGTAAGCGGCAGCCTTTGCATTGGTGGCAGCGATGATGTTGTCGGAAGCATCGATCTCGTCCTTGTACAGAACGCTGACCGCTGCACTGGGCTCCAGAGCGCTGACCACGCAGCCGTTGACAGCGATGCGCAGGTCTGCTGCTGCCAGAGCGGTGTAAACGGGACCCACAGCCTTGCCGTACAGCACTGCCACCTTGGCGGTGGTAGCGTCGGCGTAGGTAGCAGCAAGGCGTGCAGCCTCACGGATACCGCCGGTGATGTCCTCGCTGACGCTGGGCACAAAGCCCTCGGTGTCCACGATGGTGACCACCGGAACGTTGAAGGCATCGCACAGACGCACAAAGCGGGATGCCTTTGCCACACAGTTATGGCACAGCTGCTTGCCTGCTGCAACAACGCCCACGGCATTGCCGTTAACAGTTGCAAAGGCAGTGTAGACAGACTTGCCAAAGTCCGCATACAGTTCCACAGTGCTGTCCTTGTCAACGATGGCGGCGGCAGCCTTTGCAGGCTCTGCACCGGCGGTCATAACGGCAGCGGGCTGCTCAAACTCAAAGATGGCAGGACCGGTGAGGTTGTTGGCGGGCAGCAGACCCACGATGTGGGCAGCCTTCTCGGCAGCCTCTGCGGCATCGGCAGCCACGATGGAAGCCACACCTGCCTTGGCGGCAGCAGCGGCGGTGCCGGCATCGGCGACCTTATCGCCCTTGGCGGCGGAGGTGAACGGAGCGGTAAAGAACAGCTCTGCGCCCTGAGCAACGATGCAGACATCCGCATTTGCTGCGCTCAGTGCGCTGGTGCCGCCGCACACGCCCAGAACCACTGCGACCTGCGGCACGACACCGGAGACCTTGGCGATCTGTGCGTTCAGCTTTGCGCTGGCGGTAAGAACATCCAGACCCTCAGCAAGCTTTGCACCCACCGAGTTGTAGAAGGTGACCACCGGGCAGCCGGTCTGTGCAGCCATCTCCAGAACCTTGATGTTCTTTTCGACATCCTTTACGGTTACAGCTTCGCCATCCTGATAGACAGCGTAAGCCTGCTGACCCGCAGCATAGCCGCAGGCAGCGCTCACTGCACCATCAGCAAACAGCGCAGTGTACTCCCCGTCATCGAAGAACTTGGCGAGGATTTCTCCCTTATTGATCTTTGAAGCCATAATAAGACCTCCTGGTTGTCTGTGTGAGCTTTCAAAATTGGTTTTATTATACTGAATTTGGCAAAAAATTGCAAGACATTCTATAAAAGTCCATATAAATCAACATATGTCAATTTTTTGACAATGGTTTTTTCATCTATTGTTCCAGTATACCGCATGGCAGGGTCAGTTTTTGCCGAATAACGGCTGGGCTGCCAATCTTTTGGGCAGAAAGACGTTTTCCTTTTTTGTTTTTTGTGATAAACTGTATTATAAGCACAAAACTTATGCAAAAATACAGAAAGCTTCTGTCCAGGAAGTCTAAAAAAGGAAGGTCTTTGCTTTGATAAATCCATCACCACTGCAGTCCTACCGCCAACTTCATCTGTCTGCCCGCGCTCTGCTGCAAAAGGCAGGACTGCCGCTGCTGGGGCTGCTTTTGCTCTACAAGGTCGCCACGGTACTGCTGTTTATTCCCGCTATGCAGCTGCTGTGGGCGCTGACCCTGCGCTTTGCGCCTATCCGATACCTGAACAACAGCAGCGCCGGGCAGATCTACCGCTCCCCTGCCATCCTCTGCGGCATTGCTCTCATCGTGATCCTGACGGCATTCTGGGTCCTATATGGTTTTTCCCTGCTGCTCCATGCCCTCTCCGCTGTGCAGCAGGGAAAAAGGATCCGCCTGTCTTTGCTGGGCGGCTCTCTGTCTGCCATCCGTCACGCCCTGCTGCCCCGGAACGGGGTGCTGCTTTTGTACTGCATCACCCTGATCCCCTTTACCGGGTTCTTTCTTGCCTGGAGTTATGTCACCCAGTTCGCAGTGCCGGAATACCTGCTGAGGGTCCTGCGGGCAAGACCGGTCATGCGTCTCTGGGCAGCAGCGGCGCTTCTGGTGATCCTGAGCCTCTTTTTCTTCTGGACAAAGATATTACCTTATTTTACGCTGGAGGGCAAAAATGCGGTGCAGAGCGCCCGAGAGAGCTTCCGCTTTTTCCGGCGACATCCGGTACAGCTTTCCTGCCTGACGGTCCGTTGGGTGCTTGGGGCATTTCTGGGTGCCGCTCTTCCCGCCCTGTCCGTCATCGCCCTGCTGTATGCCCTTGTGCTGGGGGTAGGGATGCGCAGCTCCTCCGGGATGCTTGCTTTGTCCCGTGCCATGCTACTGGTGGAAATGCCCTTCTGGGGCTTTTTTATAGACTGTGCCATGACCCTGTCCCTCTGTCTGCTTTTTACACTTCTGCACGAATCACCGACAGAAAGTGTACAGATGCCTTCCCAAAAGCAGTTCTCTTCCCTGTACCGGAAGCTGGTTTC
The DNA here is from genome assembly GCA_004558805.1 of Faecalibacterium prausnitzii. Lineage (GTDB taxonomy): Bacteria > Bacillota > Clostridia > Oscillospirales > Ruminococcaceae > Faecalibacterium > Faecalibacterium prausnitzii_M. The sequence goes on from SFDE01000001.1 coordinate 158,051, forward strand.
CGCCGCCCTTGTGGGTCCCGCTGTGCTGACCCTTGCCCTATCGATGGTCTACTACACCCTGCCCGCCAAAGACAGCCTGCGCACCGTGCTGGGCGGTGCTGTGCCCATTGTCACGGCGCACCGGGGCTATTCCTCCGCTGCACCGGAAAACACCCTTGCGGCATTTCAGGCGGCGATCAACAGTGGCAGCGAACGTGCCGAGCTGGATGTGCAGATGACAAAGGACGGGGTGGTGATGGTGACCCACGACACCAGCCTGCGCCGGTGCACCGGCACCAGTGCCAACATTTACGACCTGACCTGTGAGCAGGTGCAGCAGCTCAGCGCCGGACGCTGGTTCGGGGCACGGTTTGCCGCCGAAAAGGTTCCCACTCTGGAGGAGGTCCTGGACCTGTGCCAGGGAAAGATCCAGCTGAATGTAGAGATCAAACCCAATGCCGCAACCCCTCGGCTGGAAGAAGAGACCGTCCGGCTGCTGAAGGAAAAAGGCTTTATCGGCAGCTGCGTGGTCACATCCCAGAGTTATGAGACCCTGTGCCGGGTCAAGGAGCTTGCTCCGGAGATCCCCACCGGGTATATCCTTGCGCTGGGTGTAGGCAGCTGCTACGACCTGCCTGCTGCAGACTTTTTCAGCATTGAATCCACCTTTATCACCGCCAGCATGGTCAAGCAGATCCATCTCCGGGGCAAGACTGTCTCGGCGTGGACCATCAACCGGGAGCAGGACGCTTCCAACCTGCTGAAGCTGGGAGTGGATGATCTGATCACCGACAAGCCGGAAATGGTGCAGCAGCTTCTGGACCGTACCTCCGATGAGGACAGCCGCCTGCTGAGCCTGCGGGATTCACTCCGCAGCCTGCTGGGGGCTGCAGAAGAAACTGCCGGTCCCGATCCGGAGGATGAAGTCATTGAGGAAGCGATCCAGGACCCGGAAGAGGTGCTGGACGAAGCATGATCCTGTAAAAACAACAAAGCAGACGGTCGGTTCCTGTTCCGGAGCCGACCGTCTGCTTTTATTTTGTATTCTCCCGGGAGTCCCGGATCACTGCCACTTCGTTGATTTGATAGCGCTGCATCAGGCGGACTGCCGCCGTCGTGATCCGCTCTCCGCTGACCACGATGGGAATCGCCGGCGGACAGGAGACCGTAGGCATAGCGCAGATGCTTCCCTCTGCCTCCTGCACCGGGATTCGCTGCTGAGGTGCAAAGACCGCCTGCCGGATGGTGCAGCACTGCCGGGCGCAGCGCTCCAATTCTGCAAACTCCCCTGCCGCAGATATCGGTATGGGGATCTGCGCCGGAGCGGCACAGAGGACCCGCTCCATTGCCGCCTGCACCCGCTGGTGATCCTGCTGCGGATTTTCCGGGGTGAACATCAGCACCACATAGCGGGGATCTGCGTATTCGCACTCGATCTGCTCCCGGCGCAGCTGGTCCGCCAGTACCGTGCCGGTAAGCCCCAGTGCGGCAGCGTCCAGCGTAAGCTTCAGCGGCTCCTGCTGTGCCCCCCACAGTGCCAGCGGCACCGGGGCGTGGCAGGCACAGGCACGGCTGTTCAGCCGCTGACGCAGGTCTGCCAGCTGACGGCAGCACTGCTCCAGCTTTTTCGGGTATCCCTGAGACAGGGTCCGGTTGCACCGGTCCAGAGATTGCAGGATCAGGTAGGAAGGGCTTGTGGAGCCAAAAAGGGCAAGCGCCCCCCGTACCGCCGCTTCCCCCTGCACCGGAGCTGCCGCTCCCAGATGCAGGTAAGCTCCCCCGGTGACCACCGGCAGGGTCTTATGCCCGGAGTCGCAGCACATCGCCGCTCCCAGTGCAATGGGGTGGCGGTTCTCCGGCAGAAAGCGCAGATACGCCCCGTGGGCATTGTCCACCAGCAGAGGCACCCCTGCCTGCCGGCATACCGCCCCCAGAGCAGCAATGTCCTGCATCCCGCCCAGATAATCCGGGCTGGTGACATACACGCCAAAGGGCTTTTTCCCCTGCTCTGCCAGCTGCTGCAGTTCTTTTTTCAGCTGCTGCACCGTTACCGGACAGCTGCACAGGGCACCGGAGGCATCTGCAGCCGCCCAGAGCCACCGGATGTCAAAATCCAGCAGGGCTGCGCTGTACAGCAGTGCCTTGTGAGCATTGCGGGCAGCAAGCAGCACCGGGCGGTGCCCCATATCCGGCGCCCCCTGCAGGGCAAGGAACAGCATGGCACGGATGCACTGAGACGAACCTTCGGTGCTGTAGTAGGTATGCACCGTGCCGAAAAGTGCGGTGGCGTTTGCCTCGCTCTGGGCAATGATGCCTTCCGGCTCGTACAGCTCATCGGCACCCCGGATCTCGGTGATATCCAGCGGCTCAAAGCCCAGCAGGGACTGTCCCTTGTGCCCCGGCATATGGAGCCGGGAGATGCCGGACCCTGCATACTGCCGGACAAAATCCACAATGGGGGTGGTCATGTTCATTCGCAGGCTTCGCCGTCGGCGCAGGCGTTGCAGGTGGTGCCCATCTCAATGGGTACCTCGATGCCCTTGGCAGCAAGGTCCTGATTCTCTGCCACCTTGATCATAATGGCACACTCCATGCGCTTTTTGAACAGCTCACAGCCGTACTCGTAGACGCCGGTGATGCTGCCGGTGGCGTGGTAAGAGTTTGCAGCACAGCCGCCGGAGCAGTACAGCTTTGCCCAGCAATCCTGGCACTCCTTGCGGGCGTAGGCGTTGCAGTGCTTGAACTCATCCCGGACGGCGGTGTTGGTGACGCCCTTCCAGATATCGCCCATCCGGTACTTGGGGTCGCCCACAAACTGATGGCAGGGATACAGGTCGCCCCAAGGGGTCACAGCCATATACTCGGTGCCAGAACCGCAGCCGGAGATGCGCTTATAGATGCAGGGACCGCCGGTGAGGTCGATCATGTAGTGATAGAAGGTAAAGCCCCGACCCTCCCGGTTGCGCTTGATCATCTCCTTGGCAAGGATCTCGTACTGCTCCTTGAGGATGGGCAGGTCCGCCTCGGTAAGGGCGCTGGGGTCGCTGGGGTCACAGACCACCGGCTCCATGCTCAGCTCGGTAAAGCCCAGATCTGCCATGTGGAAGATGTCATTGGTAAAGTCGGTGTTGTAGTGGGTGTAGGTGCCCCGCATGTAGTAGTTCTTGTCGCCACGCTTCTTGACGAACTCCTGGAACTTGGGCACGATGCGGTCATAGCTGCCGTGACCGGCGCAGTCCACACGGAAGCGGTCGTTGACTTCCTTGCGTCCGTCCAGACTCAGCACCACGTTGTGGCACTCCTTATTGCAGAAGTCAATGACATCATCGTCAATGAGCACGCCGTTGGTGGTCATGGTGAAGCGGAACTTCTTGTCGTGGATCTTTTCCTGCTCCCGGCAGTATGCCACCAGCTCCTTGACCATGCCAAAGTTCATCAGAGGCTCACCGCCAAAGAAGTCCACTTCCAGATTGCGGCGGGTGCCGGAGTTCTCAATGAGGAAGTCCATGGCACGCTTGCCCACTTCCAGACTCATAAGGGCACGGTCGCCGTGGTAGCGCCCTTGCGAGGCAAAGCAGTAAGAGCAGCTCAGGTTGCAGGTGTGCGCCACATGGAGGCAGAGTGCCTTGACCACCGTGTTGCGGTTCTTGAAATCGAACGCCATGTTCTCGTAGACATCCGGCGTCCAGAGCTTGCCGTTTTCTTTCAGAGCGGTAACATCATCGATGCACTGACGCAGATCTTCTTCCGTCACGTCCTCCCGCTCGCCGTACTTTGCCATCATCGCTGCCACGATCTCCTCAGGGCTGTGGTCCGGGTACATGGCAATGATGTCGTATGCCACCTCATCCACCACGTGCACAGAGCCGCTGCAGGTGTCCAGCACGATGTTATAGCCGTTCAGTTGATACTGATGTACCATTTTACTCTCCATTTCAGTTTACACAAAAAAATGCCGCCCGGCAAAGGCGGCATGGGGTTTGCAGAAATTACTTGTTGCTGTTCTCGCACTGCTGGTTAGCCACGCCGCAGGAGGTCTTGCAAGCGGACTGGCAGGAAGTCTGGCACTCGCCGCAGCCGCCGGTCTTAACGCTCTTGGTCAGGTCACGAGTAGCGATCGTCTTAATACGTTCCATAGTAGAAAACCTCTCTAGCTCTAAAAATATCTCATGCGCAGACGACCTGCGCACACATTTATCTTTAGGTATGATAACACGGAGGGCGCATTCTGTCAAGATTTTTTCGCAGTGGTTCTTCCCTTTCAGCCCTCTGCAGAGGGGCGGTATTCTGCCAGCACCGTGTGCAGCCCCAGCTCCCGTGCCTTTGCCAGCAGGTAGCGGTACCGGCAAAGCAGCGCCTGCCTTTCGTAGATGCGCTGTTCGATCAGGTCGGTGTCCACCTCCAGATCAAACATCATCTGGTTGCGCCGCAGACAGAACAGGCATTCCTGCAGCTCTGTCTCCAGTTCCGGGTGGTAGCGCTCGTGTTCCGTATCCCGGGGAACATGGGGTGAAAGCATGGTCCCGGCTGTCCGGGCAAGAGTATATTCCGGCATAAGCATCCTCCTTTTTGGGCTTCTGGTATCTGTATGGAACCAGTATACGCCCTCCCAGATGCAGATCCTGCCGTTTTATGGCAGCCGACGGTGCGAACAACTCGCGCATCAGCGCAGTATTTTGCAAAGCTTTAAAAAATTTCAAAAATATGCTTGACAAGTATGCCTTTTTCGCATATAATAGCACACGTTGAGCGGCTCACCCCGCAAGACAAAAAAGAATATTGGGGATTTGCATAGTGGTAGTGCGGTAGACTCTGACTCTACTTGTGGGAGTTCGATTCTCTCATCCCCAACCAGAACAAAGCCGTCCGAGGAATGTCGGGTGGCTTTTCTTTTTATCTTTTCTGCATTGTGCGGCGTCCAGTTTTCTTGCCGCATAGCCGCAAAGAAATGCCGGGCAGCCTGTGTGGGCTGCCCGGCATTGTTCTATTCCATTACGCCTACAGCGGCGGGCGTTTCAGGAGTATTTTACAGGATGGCGATGCGTCCTGCGCCGTAGGGGTTCTCGTAGTTGATCAGGTAGCCGGGATACTCTGCCAGCGGGCTGTTTGCGGTGGCAAGGTGCGGCAGACCCTCGGCATCCACGCCGCCAAAGCTCATGGCGTAGGTGGACATCACAAGGTAATCCTCGGAGACGTAATCCTTGATCAGCTCTGCGCCGTCAAACATGGCAAAGCCGTCGCCCAGATTACGCAGGGTGTAGTTCATGCCGGCAAGCGCGTAGGTCTTGGCGGGATCCAGCGGCAGGTAGCTGCCAGAAGCCTTATCGTAGATCTTCACGTTCTGGACACGGGGCGTGCCGGTGGCGCTGCCGATCCAGACGTTCTTGTCGTCGGTCTGCACCGTGTTAGGGATATCGGTGTGGATCTCGTAGCTGGCACCTGCCACGTGCAGGAAGCCGCCGTTCTCCTTGCCGCTCTCGCCGGCAAACCGTGCTGCAAACTCCAGAGCGTCCTGAATCTGCTTGCCGGTGACAGACATCAGACATGCCACGTTGCCAAAAGGGCTGACCTGCTTGCAGGTCTTAAAGGTCCAGTAGCCTGCCGCCACATCGGTGCGGATGCCGCCGCCGTTCATCAGGGCAATATCGCAGTGGAGCTGCTCCACCTCATTGAAGTAGGTGTAGATGCCGTCTGCCACAAAGTCGCCGAGGTTGGTCTCGCCGGAGCGGATGCGGCGCTTGCCGGTCTCGGGGTCGTTGATGTAGAAGTTGGCGTCGCCCACAGCGATCTTCTCGCCCAGCATGTCGTCTACAGAGTTGACCCATGCGGTCTGCGCTGCGGCAACGGCACTGTCCACAGCATCGCAGGTGGAGACCAGACGGGTGGAGATGGTGCCGTCTGCGGCAATGGTCATCTCGCCCACGTTGGCAAAGTAGGAACCGGTCTGGGTCAGGGTGACCATCTTGCCGGAAGCATCTGCCACCTGCTTGTTTTCCATCACGGTGTGGGAGTGACCGTCGATGAAGGCGTCAAAGCCGCTGGTGTGGGCAATGACTTCCTCACTGGTCCAGGGAGAGGAAGAGGGATCCACGCCCAGATGTCCCAGACCGATGACGTAGTCGGCAAGGATCTTTGCCTTGTCGATTGCCTTCTGCACAGCATCGTAGAGTTTCTGTCCGTCCTCGCCGCCCAGAATGTCGTAAATGTACTTGGTCTGTGCCTTGTTCATGAAGTACGCGGGGGTGGACTTGGTGAAGGTCTCGGGAGTAGTGACGCCCACGAATGCAATGCGCACGCCGCCCTTTACGAACACCTTGACGGAGGGCAGCACCCGCAGGTTGGTGCGCAGGTCCACCCAGTTACAGGACAGATAGGGGAAATCTGCATCCTTGATGATCTGCTTTGCACGGTCCATGCCGTAGTCAAACTCATGGTTGCCCGGGGTGGCAACATCATAGCCTGCAGCGTTCATCAGCTCGATGATGGATGCGCCCTCGTCCATGGAGCCGTAAGCGGTGCCCTGCACATGGTCGCCAGCGTCCACCAGCAGCACCGGCTTGCCTGCATCCCGGTAGCTCTGCTTCAGGGCAGCAATGGATGCGTAGGTCAGCTTGGGAGCCTGTTTGTCGATGTAGGTGTGGACGTCATTGGTGTAAAGGATGGTGACATCCGATTTGTCACTGCTCCAGCATGCAGATGCGGCAGGCGCACCCAGCGCCATAGCGGTTGCAGCAGAGGTGATGCCGGCAGCCTTCAGGAAGCTGCGACGGGAAATAAGATGTTTCACAAAAAACGACCTCCTCTTTTTTTGGCGTTTTGGACACAGATGCTCCTCCGTGCCCTGTTGGAACTAGCATATCACAGAAATCCGCCCAGAGCAAGACATTTTGTATCATTTTTATATTATTTGTTTTGTAAGTATATTTATTTTGCACAGAATTGCAAAAGCAGACACCCCTGCAGCTGCCTCAGCGTACAGGGATGTCTGCTTTTTATGGGGGAACCGGCATTGCCGGGTCAGAGAGAGTCAGGGTCAGATGGCATGATATTCCTTGAGGAATTTCTCGATGTCGGTGCCCTCGATCTTCTTCAGCGCTTCCTTCAGTGCCAGACGGGGAATCAGGGGCAGATCCATGTCCGTGATCTTTTTGCCGTCCCGCAGTTTGACAGTGGCATCGATGAGGGAGCGCACATCATAGGTGCTGCCCCAGACCTCCGGCACGCCGCGGTCCACGTTCAGCAGGGTGTACACCGCCTCCATGCCGGTGCGCATGGAGTATTCGGTGGTGAAGATGGTGTCCCGCTTGGTCTCGGCAAACTGACCGATGAAGGCAAAGTTGACAGCGCCTTCCGGCACGATGTTGGGACGGTCGCCCATGGCACGGGGCATAAAGAAGGCGTCAATATAGGGCATCATCACAGGGATGGTGTTGGCGCTGTGCTCTGCCAGCTCTTCGATCTGGTCTTCCGGCACACCGATGTGGTACAGCCACTCCATGCAGATCTCCTTGCCGGTGCAGTCCCGCATTGCTTTTTTGACGTAGTCGCCGGGCTTGTCGCTGAACAGACCGTAGACCCAGACGCAGAGCTGGTCCTTGGGCTGATCACGGAACTGCTGCTGACGGTTCAAGGTCCAGCTCATGAGCCAGCTGGAATCCTTTACCGTGACGATGCCACCGGTGACGGTATGACCGCTGAAGGGGTCACGCTTGCAGATCTTGCGGATATACTGGGGGATCTTGTCGTCCAAGGTAGTGATGGTAGCGCTTTCCCAGTTGGACAGCTCCGGGTCGCTGCAGAACTTTTCGGGGTGACCAAAGGCAGGGTCCTGAGCTGCGATCTTCTTCCACAGATCCCAGCCGTTGCCGGGCTTCTGGGTGGGATCAAAGCCTGCCGCCTTGTCCTGTGCACCCATGGTGCTGCTTTCCACGCAGCCGCCGTTGGTAATAAACAGCAGGTCGTTCTCGGTGAGGTCGATGGCGGTGGTCTCGCCGGCGTGCTCCACCACTATGCTGCTTGCCTGCTTGTGGCTGCTCTGAATGTCGAACTTTACATCCACCACCTTGGTGTCATAGTGGAACTGAACGCCGTGGTCCTTCAGGTAGCTGACCATGGGCAGGATGATGGACTCATACTGGTTGTAGCGGGTGAATCGCAGGGCGGTAAAGTCCGGCAGACCGCCGATGTGGTGGATGAAGCGCTTGATATACAGCTTCATCTCCAGTGCGCTGTGCCAGTTTTCAAAGGCGAACATGGTGCGCCAGTAAAGCCAGAAGTTGGAGTTCAGCACCTCATCGTCAAAGAAATCGGTGATCTTCTTATCCTGCAGGTCTTCATCGGGGGTGAAGAACAGCTTCATTATCTCCATGGCGCCCTTATCGGACAGACCAAACTTGCCATCAGTGTGGGCATCCTCTCCCCGGTTGACGGTAGCACGGCAGAGGGAGAAGTTGGGGTCCTCCTTGTTGAGCCAGTAGTACTCGTCCAGCACGCTGGCACCGTCGGTCTCCAGAGAAGGGATGGAACGCAGCAGATCCCACATGACCTCGAAGTGGTTGTCCATCTCACGACCGCCGCGCATCACATAGCCAATGTCATACTTGTAGCCGTCGCAGGCACCGCCGGGGATGGGATCCTTCTCGAACACATGGACATGCTCACCCTTCATCTGACCATCCCGTACCAGATAGCACGCTGCCGTCAGTGCAGCCAGACCGGAACCGATGATATAGGCGGATTTATGATCGACCCCTGCGGGCTTCTTGGGGTGTGCAAATGCTTCGTAGTTGCCACTGGAATAGTACATAGAAAAAGCCTCCTTGCTTTTGTGTTCAGTGCTTCCGGCACCTGTGTGCCGTTCCTATGGCAACAGTATACCCTGCCCCACTCCGGTGAACAACAAACAAACTCCATCGGGTGTATAAAATTTATACATCCCCTTTGATTTGTTGGAAATGCGTACAAATTGTGACAAAAAGCGCCTGTCCTTCCCGCAGGAAGAACAGGCGTTCTGGATGACAGATTCTTTTATTTTGTCTTACTTTGCGTTGGAGGGTGCCACCTCAAAGTCGATCTTGCCCAGATTGACGTCGGCACGGACGATGGTGATCATCATGGTGTCACCCAGGCTCCAGCTCTTGCCGGAAACGGGGTCCGACAGGCGGACGCCCTCGGTGAGCATAGTGCCGGAGGGGGTCAGGCTGGAAGCAGGCACAAAGCCCTCCACGCCGTTCTCCAGTTCGATGAACAGACCCCGCTGGGTCACGCCGGAGATGCGACCCTCGTAGCACTCGCCCAGATGGCGGCGGGCGTATTCTGCCTTGTAGCAGTCCTCTGCCTTCCGCTCGATCTGCATGGCGATGATCTCCCGCTCGCTGGACTGCTTGCTTGCCTTTTCGGCAAAATCACCGTAGCGCAGGGTCATGGTCTCCTTGTCGGCACCCTTGAGCTGGGCGGTCATGATGCGGTGGATCGCCAGATCCGGATAGCGGCGGATGGGGCTGGTGAAGTGGGCGTAATCCTTCAGCACCAGACCATAGTGTCCCTTGGGCTTGTCCTCATACACTGCCTTGGACATGCAGCGCAGCATACCGGTGTTGATGATCTGCTCATAGGCAGTGCCCCGGACCCCTTCCAGAATGGCGCTGAGCTCCTTGGGGACCGGCACATCCTTGGCAAAGTGGTCGTTGATGCCGCATGCCTGCAGCAGGGTGTGCAGGCGCTCCAGCTTTTCGGCGTTGGGTTCCTCGTGGACACGGTACACAAAGGGGATCTGCTTAACCCGGGCAAAGTGAGCAGCGCACTGGTTAGCCAGCAGCATAAACTCCTCGATCATGGATTCGCTCTCGCCGGAGGTGCGCTTCTTGACGTCGATGCAGTGCCCGTCCTCGTCCAGGATCAGCTTGACTTCTCCGCTCTCGATGTCCATGCAGCCCCGCTCCTTACGCAGGCGGGCACGGTGTCCGTACAGCTCCTTCATGGCAGGCAGCTGGCTGATGACCTCAGCATACTTTGCCTTGATCTCGGCATCGGCAGTGCCGGCAAGCAGGGCGTTGATTTCGGAATACACGCCCTTGACCCGACTGCGGATCACCGACTTGACAAAGCGGTAATCGGTCAGGTTGCCCTCCTTGTCCAGACGCATCAGGCAGGAGAAGGCAAGGCGCAGCACGCCCTCATTGAGGCTGCAGATGCCATTGGACAGCTGCTTGGGCAGCATGGGCACCACCTGATCGGCATAGTACACGCTGGTGGCACGGTTGAACGCCTCGTTGTCCAGCTCGCTGCCGGGCTTGACGTAGTTGGAAACGTCTGCAATGTGGACGCCCAGCTCAAACCCTCCATCGGAGGTCTTGGTGAGACTGACGGCATCGTCGATGTCCTTGGTCTCGGCGCTGTCGATGGTAAAGATGGGCAGGGCACGCAGGTCCATGCGGCCTTCGGTGTCCGCCTCGGTGACCGTGGCGTTGTCCAGCTTCTTTGCCTCTTCCCGGACCTTATCCGGGAAACGGGAGCGGATGTCCTGGGCGTAGAGCAGTGCCTTTGCACAGCGCTTTGCCTCATCGCAGCTGCCAAACCGCATTGCCACGCCTACCCGGTGGTCCTCCTGACGGTTGCCGCGCAGCAGGATCTCCACTGCCACCTTGTCGCCGTCCTTGGCACCACCCTCGCAGTCCCGCATCATCTGCATGGAGATGGCAGGGCAGTCGTCGGGCACAAACTTCAGCCGACCTTCCATCCGGCGCACGGTACCCACAAGGTCGTTCTTTTCTTCCAGCACTGCAAGGATCTGTCCCTCATCGCTGCCTTCCACCCGGGGATGATCGAACTTTTCCACCAGGACCTTGTCACCGGGCATGGCGCCGTGGGTGTAGCGACCGGGGATAAAGATGTCGCTGGTCTCGTCCTCCAGCATGACGAAGGCAAAGTTCTTGCCCAGTTTGACCACCTTGCACGGCAGCGCCTTGTCGGCACGACCGGAGCGCACCGTGAAAAAGACGCCCTGCCGCTGGCAGATCACTGCGTCGTGGACCAGCTGGTCCACGGCTTCCATAACCTTGCGGTCCGAACCACGATCGCCGCCAAACTTGGACTTCAGGTCCCGGACGGTACACGGCTGGTTCTGGATCGCATGCTCAATTTTATCGCGCATTGCCATAATAAATTTTACTCCTTGCTCTTCCATGAGCGCCCTCTCCGACGGAGGACGCTCCCATTCCGGCTGCGGGCAGCCACCTGCCCCACCCTGCCTTTGACTCTATGATGCTACGATCTGTGAACAGAAAAACAGCCCCGTCCTGTACGGGGCTGAGCGGACCTTGTCAACCGGCAAGACGACCTGCAAAAATGCAGGCGAGGATTGCCACCACAAAGAACACGACACCTGCAATGCGGGTCACCTTGGCGAGCATCTGATCTGCAGGGGTCAGACGGGCGTTGTTTGCGCCGCCATAGCTGCCATTGATCGCCCCGGACAGACCCTGACCATGGGTGTGCTGCATGAGGGTGAGGAAAACGATGACCAGAGAAGCGACCAGCAGGATCGCACCGCCAACAATTTCGATAACAGACATGGATTGAAACGCTCCTTTATCATAATACATTGAAAACTGCGCAAAAATACGAATATATAGTATCATAACACTGGCAAAAAAGCAAGCAGAAAACACCCTTCTTTCCTAGCCTTTCCGCCGCTGCAGGGCATGCGCCAGCATCCGGCAGCCGCTTTCTGCCAGCTGTGCGCCGTCCAGCGGCGGCATCGGCAGCAGATTGAACGCCCCGGTCAGCAGATTTGCTGCCAGAAAAGCGCTGCCCGGTACGGTCGCCCTGCGGCAGAGCCGTCCCCACCAGAGCAGCGCCAGGATCAGGTTTGCACCGGGACCTGCTGCCGCAAGGCAGAACCGCTGCCGGTCTGTGAGCCGGTCCTGCCGGACCTGCATACAAAAGCCGGTGAGAGTCACCTCGATCAACGGAAAACGACGGAACAGCAGCAGGTATACCCCGATATGCCCCCACTCGTGGAGGAACGCCGCCAGCAGACCCAGCCGCAAGAAACCGCTGGCATCAAAGTACAGCAGCAGGTACAGCACCCCGCACAGAGGCACCGGGTCCCGGAACTGCAAAGGTCCCAGCTGCAGCCGGTCATGGCGCATGTGCCAACCCCAGCAGCGTCGCCGGGTCCTCGGCTTCCCCGCCCCGGCGCAGCTCAAAATGCAGATGCGCCCCGGTGGCACGCCCGGTCTGCCCCGCCGTACCCAGACGCTGCCCCGCCGCCACCACCTCCCCGGCACGGACATAGAGATATTGCAGGTGGGCATAGCGGGTCTCGCTGCCGTCCGGGTGCTGCACCCGCAGGCAATTGCCGTAGCTGCCGCCGCTGCCGGCACCGGTCACCGCCCCCGCCTGTACGCAGAGCACCTCCGTGCCCTCGGCGCAGGCAATGTCCACCCCGTGATGGAAGGCGTTTTTGCCGGTGAAAGGGTCCTGCCGCCAGCCGTAGGGGTCCGAGACCCGCCAGCGGTCGGTTTTTAATGGAAAGCAGGTCTTGCCCTTTGCAGCGGCAGGGAAAGCTGCCGCTGCGCCCAGCATCCCCCACGCCAGCACAAATGCTGCGACCCAGCGCAGGATCTTTCGTTTCTCCATGGTTTTTCGTCTGGCAGCGTGACAGTCTCTCATTCTGCGCCCTCCGGTTTTTGCTACCAGCCTATGCGCCGGAAGGCGCAAAAAGACCCGGCAGCTTTTGGGCTGTCGGGTCCTGCTGATCTTAGCCTCGTTTTTTAAAGATGTTCCACACTCGCTGGGCAAAGGTCCGGCGGGGCTGCGGTGCCACCGGTTTCTGGCTTCTGGGTGCCGGTGTGTGGTGCACCGGGGGCTGTTCTGCCGCAGGCTTTTCCGCCGGGTGTGCCGGGGCTGCGGGCTGCTCCGGCGGGGTAAGCGGCTTTTTTTCCGGAATCTCCGGCTCCACCGGAAGATCTTCTTTATCCGGCGCTGCCTTTTCCGGCTCCGGCAGCGGTGTGGCAGCAGGGGCTTCCGGCTGGGCGGCGGGCTTTTCCGGTGCAGGGTCGGGAGCCTTTACCGCACACCAGTCGTTGCGCAGCAGCTCGTACATACCCATCTGCCCGTTGACCACAGGCTCTCCCTCGGCGGGCTTCACCTTCTGGTAGCTGCCGTCTGCCTGCATCTCCCGAGCGTTGACGTTGTCCCGCAGCTGCAGCTGCAGGATGTCGGTGAGCTTCTGCACCAGACGGGGGTCCTCCACCCGGACGCCCACCTCTACCCGGCACTCGGTGTTGCGGGTGAGGAAGTCGCCGGAAGCAATGTAGATCCGGGTGTGCACCCCGTCAAAGAAGCTGTAGATCCGTCCATGCTCCAGATACCGTCCCACCAGACTGCGGATGTGCAGGTTCTCGGTCTTGCCGGGTACCTGTGCACGGACGCAGCAGATGCCCCGGACGATCATGTCGATGCGCACCCCGGCGCAGCTTGCCTCCTCCAGCTTGAGGATGATATCCCGGTCGCTGATGGAGTTGTTTTTCAGGATCATGGAGGCGGGGCGACCCATCCGGGCGGCGGCAATGACGTGATCCATCTCCTCCAACAGCACGCTCTTGAACCGCAGAGGTGCCACCAGCATCTTGTCGCTTTCCTCCGTGAGCCGCTGCACCGCAAGGTTGCGGAACACCTTGGAGGCTTCTTCTCCGATCCGCTCATCGGCGGTGATGAAGGAGTAGTCGGTGTACAGCTCACTGGTCTTTTCGTTGTAGTTGCCGGTACCGATCTGGGTAATGTAGGCGTAGCCTTCCTTTTTCTTTTTGGTGATAAGGGTCAGTTTGGAGTGGACCTTGTAGTCGTCAAAGCCGTAGATGACGGTGCAGCCTGCGCTTTCCAGCTGCTTGGACCAGTCGATGTTGTTTTGCTCGTCAAAGCGGGCGCGCAGCTCCACCAGCGCCACCACTTCCTTGCCGTTTTCGGCAGCCTCCATCAGCGCCTGTACGATCTGGGATTCCCTCGCCATACGGTACAGGGTCATTTTGATAGAGATGACATCCGGGTCGTTTGCCGCCTTTTTGAGCATGGCGATAAAGGGACGGATGGACTGGTAGGGATAGCTCAGCAGCACATCCCGCTTCTGCACCTCCGCTGCAAGGTCATAGTCCGGCGGCGGCAGCATGGGACGTGCCGCCGGATAGAACAGCCCCGGGTGGTCCTCCGTCTCGATGCGTCTGGTGAGCATGTAGAAAAAGCTCAGGTCCAGCGGGCTTTTCTGCTCAAACACCCGTTTGCGGGTCAGCTCCAGCCGGTCGCACAGCAGCCGCTCCACCTCCGGTGCCGGAGCGGGGGTCACCTGCAGACGCACGGCAGCAAGCTTGCGGCGGCGCTTCAGCAGCTCGGTCATGATCTCCCGGTAGTCGATGTCGTGGTCCATCATGCCTTCCTTGACGTCGATGTCCGCATTGCGGGTGACCCGGAACAGGCATTTTTCCAGAATATTCTCCTTGCCAAAGATGGCACCGGCATAGTGGAGCACCAGTTCCTCCACCAGTGCATACCGGGTCACGCCATCCTTTTTGATAAAGTGGAGCCGCTCCATCTGGCTGGAAATGGGAACGATGCCAAGGCTCCGGGTGTTGGCGTGCTTTTCTTTCAGCAGCACGCCCAGATAGATCTCCTTGTTCCGCAAAAACGGGAACGGATGGCGATTGTCCACGATCTGGGGACTGAGGATGGGAAACAGCTCGGTCTGGAAATACTTCTTCCAGAAATGCTCCTCTTCCTTGGTCAGATGGTCAAAGTCCACCTTCTGATAGCCGTATTCCGCCAGCGATTCCAGCGATTTTTCGTAATATTTATCGCACTCTTCCTGCAATTGCGCCGTCTTGGGCATAATGGCGGCAAGCTGCTCGGCGGAAGACATATTGGTCTTGTTCTCCCGCTTTACCTTTTTGCCCTTGTCCTGCTCCAGATTGGCACGCTCCTGCAGGGAGCCGACCCGCACCATGAAAAACTCGTCCAGATTGGAGCCGTAGATGGCAAGGAACTTGACCCGTTCCGCAAGGGGGACGTTCCGGTCCTTGCCCAATGCCAACACCCGACGGTTGAAGTCCAGCCAGCTCAGTTCCCGGTTGATAAAGATACTTTCGTCACTCATAATTGCTCCTCTTTTGCAGCCGCAGCTGCTTCAGCTCACAAAGACCTGTCCTGCCCAGGAGTCCACCATTTCCGGGGTGACTCCCTGTACTCGGATGGCATCCTCCACCTTTCCAAAGGGACCGTACTGCCGGCGGTTTTCCAGGATCTTCCCGGCAAGGACCGGTCCCACGCCGGGCAGGGTGCACAGGGCATCCTCGTCGGCAGTGTTCAGGTCCACCTGCAGATACGCCGTCAGCGGGCGGGAGTCCGGCATCGTCCCGGGCTGCTGCCCCCGCAGGGGCACCGTGAACCAGAACGCCAGCCCCACGCACAGTGCGATTGCCGCCCCGGTGAGAAGCAGAAACAGGACCTCCCGTTTTTTCTGCTGCGGCAAAGGTGTTTTATCCATTCTACCCGAAATCCTCCTAAAAAGAAAGCCCCCTGCAGGAAAATTGCAGGGAGCATTACACAAATTTTACGTTCTGTTTTCGGCACCCCGCACCATACGGTACAGAACCTCCACAGCGGCACCTCCTGCGCAGTCGGTCAAAGTGACCTTCTGTGCGGCAAGGCGCAGCTCTGCCGGAGCATCTGCTGCGGCGGCGCTCTGCCCTGCAGCATGGACAAGGTCCAGCATGGGCAGACTGCCGGCGATCACCAGAACATTCTCGGTGGGGATCCCCACCGGCATGCACACGGCATCCAGCATCTCGCTACCGCTGACGGTCTTAGGGGTCAGCACCACCAGGTCTGCCGCCGCCCGTTCTGCCAGAAGTGTTGCCGTGCTGTTGCCCAGCGTTTTTTCCAGCAGAGAACCCAGCTGGATGTTTTTGCTGTCCTGATAGAGCAGGACCCGCAGCACATCCTCCCGGCACACATCCGCCGCATTGGTCAGCAGATAGGGGGTCCACTCCTGCCGCAGGTGACGCTCCAGCGCCTCGCTCATCCGCAGCACCCGGGTGGTGCCGTCCCGCATCTGCAGGGCGATGCCCACGCCGGAGACTGCCGGCAGACGCAGAAAGATATCCTGATCCTGTCCGGCAAAGCTGCACAGCTGGCTGCTGGTGCCATCGGCGTAGTGGAATGCCATAGTGCCGCCGCACACCAGCGCCGGGGCAGAAAGCCGGACACTGCCCAGAATGGCGCGCACCGCCCGGGGGGCACGCTGAGAAAAGACGGTGAGTCTGCCGCCGCGGCTGCAAAACAGCTGCAGCACATCCCGCACCACTTGGGTCAGGTTGCCGTCGGTGCCGAGAAGAAGATGGTCCAGATCACAGAGGACCAGTGTGGATTCAAGGGAATTGCTCATTGTCTTCCCCTCCTGAGCGTTGCAAGAAAGTGTGTGAAATACTCCGGCAGCTGGGAGTCAAAGCGCATCTGTTCCCTGGTGATGGGGTGGACAAAGCCCAGCGTTTTGGCGTGGAGGCACTGCCCGTGAAGGCTGGTGATGCAGTTGTGGGGACCATAGACCGGGTCCCCCGCCACCGGATGATGGATGGACGCCATGTGCACCCGGATCTGATGGGTGCGCCCGGTCTTGAGGCGGCATTCCAGCATGGTAAATTCCCCCAGACGCTCCAGAACCCGGTAGCCGGTGTAGGCGTACTTGGTGTGGGGTTCGTCCGCCGGATACACCGCCATCTTCTTGCGGTCGGTCTTGGAGCGTCCCAGATTGGACTCCACAAAGCCTTCTTCCTGCGCAAAGCCGCCGTAGACCACCGTGTTGTAGGCACGTTCCACGCTGTGCACCGCCATCTGCTGAGAAAGCCCGATGTGGGTGGCGTCGTCCTTGGCGACCACCAGCAGACCACTGGTGTCCTTGTCGATGCGGTGAACGATGCCGGGACGGATCTCGCCGCCGATGCCGGAAAGGCTGCCCTTGCAGTGCCACAGCAGGGCGTTGACCAGAGTGCCGTCCGGGTTGCCGGGAGCGGGGTGCACCACCATGCCCTTGGGCTTGTTGACCACCAGCAGATGGGCGTCCTCGTACAGGATATCCAGAGGGATATCCTGGGGCACCGCCTCGATGGGCTTTGCATCCGGGATCTCCAGCAGGATGGTGTCCCCTGCCTTGAGCTTGAGGCTTTTTACCACCGGCTTGCCGTTGCACTGGACGTGCCCTTCTGTCACCAGTGCCTGCAGCGCCGAGCGGGACAGCCCGGTATCCTCGCCGCTGAGAAAGCGGTCGATGCGCTGTCCGGCGCCCTCCTGCTCTACGATATACTCACGCTGTTCCATGGATCACGGCTCCTTCGGTGTGCGGAACTCTTCCAGCAGGATCTCCAGCACCCAGAGTGCCACGCCCACGCAGACACAGATATCCGCAAAATTGAACACCGCAAACCGCATGAACAGCAGGTTGATGTAGTCCACCACCTCGCCATTGAGCACGCGGTCGATAAGGTTGCCGATGCCGCCGCCCAGCACCAGGATCATTGCTGCCTGCTGCAGCCGGTTGCCCCGGCTGCGGAAAAACAGCTGGTACGCCACCAGCAGCAGTGCAGCACTGGTGGCAACGATAAGGAACAGCTGCTTGCCGCTGAGGAGGCTGAATGCCATGCCCTGATTCAGCACGAACCGCAGCTCCACCACATGGGGGATCAGCGGCAGGATGCCCACGGGCTGCAGAACGTCCACCGCCCACAGCTTTACCACCTGATCGATGCCCACAAGCGCCGCAACTGCAATGAGATTGAAAACAACAAAAGCCATAGGATTCTCCCAAACGATCCCGAAACGGATCCTTATAAAAACGGCGCCCCCTGCTCTAAGGGAGCGCCGCCCTCAAAAACGATCGTTTCTGATGATGAATTATGCCTCTACAACGCTGGCGCAGCGTGCGCACAGGGTGGGGTGTGCAGCGTGGCTGCCGATGGAAGCAGAATACTTCCAGCAGCGCTCACACTTGGCACCCTCTGCATGGGCAGCAGCAACGCCCAGACCCTCCACAGCGCTGGCAGCGCCGCCTTCGCCCTTGACCAGCTCCACGTGGGAGACGATCATCAGGTCGGCAAGCTCGTCCATGGGGATGCTGTTCAGCAGGTCATAGACGGCATCGCTGCAGTACAGGGTGACGGAAGCTTCCAGGGAAGCACCGATGGTCTTTTCGGCACGTGCCTGCTCCAGCACCTTCTTAACCTCATCACGGACTGCGATGAGCTGTGCCCACTTTGCCTTGAATGCCTCATCGGCGGCGTACTGACCTGCCTTGGGCATATCCTCAAAGACAACATACTTGTTCATGCCTTCCATCTTGGGCATGAAGTCCCAGATCTCCTGGCTGGTGAAGCAGAGGATGGGAGCAATGATCTTGTCCAGAGCCACCAGGATCTTGTACATGGTGGTCTGTGCTGCACGGCGGGCAATGCCGTTGGTGCAGTACAGGCGGTCCTTGGTGACGTCCAGATAGAAGTTGGACATTGCCACCACGCAGAAGTTGTAGACAGCGTGGTAGACCTTGTTGAAGTCGTAGACAGCGTAGCCTGCGCTGGCGGCGACCATCAGGTCATCCAGAGCGGCAAGTGCCCACAGGTCGATATCCTGCAGCTGATCGTCCGCCACACAGTCGGTGTTGGGATCAAAGCCGTCCAGATTGCCCAGAATGAAGCGGGCGGTGTTGCGGATCTTGCGGTATGCCTCGCTGAGCTGCTTGAAGATGTTCTTGCCGGCACGCACGTCCACGGTGTAGTCGGAAGAAGCCACCCACAGACGGATGATGTCTGCGCCGTAGTCCTTGATGATCTCGCTGGGCTCCACGCCGTTGCCGGCGCTCTTGTGCATCTGCTTGCCCTGCTCGTCCACCACCCAGCCGTGGCACAGCACGGACTTATAGGGTGCGCAGCCCTTGCTTGCCACGCTGGTCAGCAGGCTGGACTGGAACCAGCCGCGGAACTGGTCGCCGCCCTCCATGTACATGTCGGCGGGGAAACGCAGCTCAGAACGCTCGTCCAGCACGGCAGCGTGGGTGGAACCGGAGTCAAACCACACGTCCATGATGTCGGAGTCCTTCTCCCAGTCAGAAGCACCGCACTTCTCGCAGACCTCCCCTGCAGGGATGATCTGCTCAGCGTCGTACTTATACCAAGCGTCGGAGCCTTCCTTGCGGAACAGGGCGCTGACTGCCTTGATGGTAGCGTCGGTGATGTGGTAAGCGCCGCACTTCTTGCAGTAGAAGGCGGGGATGGGAACACCCCAGGTACGCTGACGGCTGATGCACCAGTCGTTGCGGTCCCGGACCATGCCCTTCATGCGGTCATGACCCCAGTCGGGCATCCAGGTGACCGTGTCGATCGCCTTGTAAACATCCTCACGGAACTTGGCGATGGAGCAGAACCACTGCTCGGTGGCACGGAAGATGATGGGATTGTGGCAGCGCCAGCAGTGGGGATACTGGTGCTTGATGTGCACCTGACCCAGAATGGAGCCGGCAGCGATCAGATCTGCAAGAATGGTCTTGTTTGCCGCCCACACACGCTGTCCGGCGTACTTGCCGGCAAGCTCGGTGAGGCAGCCGCCATCGTCCACAGGCACGGTGATGGGCACCTGAGGATACTTTTGGCAGACATTGAAGTCGTCCACGCCGTGACCGCCTGCGGTATGAACGCAGCCGGAACCGCTTTCCAGCGTGACGTGGTCGCCCAGAATGACCCAGCCCTCCTTGGGCAGGTAGACGTGCTGATAACGCATCAGCTCAAACTCAGTGCCGGGCACGGGCTCACCCACCACCTCATAGTCGGTGATGTGGCATGCGTCCATAACGCTCTTGACCAGCTCGGTTGCCATGATGTGGTACTCCTCGCCGATCTTGACGAAGGAATACTCAAACTGACCGTTGAGGCAGATCGCCTCGTTGGCAGGCAGGGTCCAGGTGGTGGTGGTCCAGATCACAAAGTAGGTCTTGTCCATGGGGATGCCGTGCTTTGCCAGGGTGCCGTTGGGATCCTGGGAGACGTGGAACCGCACAAAGATGGAATCACAGTCATCCTCGCCGTACTCGATCTCTGCCTCTGCAAGAGCAGTGCGGCAGTCGGGGCACCAGTACACAGGCTTCAGACCCTTGTAGATGTAGCCCTTCTTTGCCATTTCGCCAAAGATCTCGATCTGACGTGCCTCAAACTCGGGCTTGAGGGTCAGATAGGGGTGCTCAAAGTCGCCGATGACGCCCAGACGCTTGAACTGGTCGCTCATGATGTCGATGTGCTCGGTGGCAAACTTCTCGCAGATCTGGCGCAGCTCCAGCTTGGAGATGTCCTTCTTCTTGTCGCCCACAGAAGACAGAGCCTTCAGCTCGATGGGCAGACCGTGGGTATCAAAACCGGGCACATAGGGAGCCTGATAGCCCTCCATGTTCTTGTCGCGGATGATGATATCCTTGATGATCTTATTCAGCGCAGTGCCCATGTGGATGTTGCCGTTTGCATACGGAGGACCGTCGTGCAGGATGAACTGGGGCTTGCCCTCGTTGTGCTTCATGAGCTGGTTGTACAGGTCATTCTGGTTCCAATCCTCCAGCATCACCGGCTCCTTTTTGGGCAGACCGGCACGCATCTCAAACAGAGTCTTGGGCAGATTCAGGGTACTGTCGTACTGAGATTTGTTCTTAGCCAATGGTTACACTCTCCTCTAAATTTGCTTATGGAACGCCTTACTCGCTGAACTGGACGCCCTGAAATGCGTCATAGTCCGGCTCCTGGGGCTTTGCATCGGCAGGAGGAGGATCCAGCTTGAGCTGACTTTCGTCCTTTGCCCAAAAATCCTCGCTGCTTTCTGCGTCTTTATCTTCCTCAACGGCATCGGTGTCGTCCGCCTCCGGAGCAGGCTGTTCTGCGGGCTTTTCCGCCGGTTCTGCCATCTCTGCCGATGCGGGCTGCGCCGTCTGCAGGCTGTTACCTTCCGCAGGCTGCTCCTTTGCAGGAGCTTCGGCTGCGGCATCCTCCGGGTGGTACTCCGGCAGGTTGCTCAGGGATTCCACATGGTTGCGGTAAAGTTTGAGCACCTCGGACTTGAAGCGGGTCACTTCCAAACGCACTCTCTCATACTCCCGCTCCTGAGCAAGGCGCTTATCGTTTGCCTCGCTGACGATCTCATCGGCGCGGTCCCCTGCCTTCTGCAGCAGTTCGTTGGCATCGTGGATGATGTCATCTCCGCGCAGGTTTGCACGGTGAATGATGTCGTCTGCCTTCTGGTTTGCTTCACGGATGACATTTTCACCCATGCGCTGTGCATTGATCAGTGCGCTCTTGAGCACCTCGCCGTCTTCCTCAAAGCTCTGCAGCTCCCGGTGCAGACGCTGATTTTCTGCGGTCAGCTCAGCGATCTGCTTGCGGAGCTGCTCCGCCTGCTGATCGTTCTGTTCCAGCTGCTCTTCTACCTTATCCAGAAAACGATCCACGTCCTCGGTGCGGTAGCCGCGAAGGTTCTTTTCAAATTGCACAGTGCGGACATCCTGCGGGGTCAGCATAGTAGTTTCCTCCCAATTCCATTTAATATTGGAAATATTCGATGATCAATCGATCCTTTTTACTTTTTCCGGGCAATGCCGTCAGACCGAAGCGTCCTTTGCCCCGTACGGTGAACACATCGCCCTCGTACACCGGGGCGTGGGGCTTGTCCGCCGGGAGATGGTTGATCTCCACCCTGCCTGCCGTAATCAGTTCCACGGCGACGCCCCGGCTGCAATGTAACATGGCGGCAAGGACGGCGTCCAGCCGCAGAGACGATACCGTTGCGGTGCGCATCTCCCGCTGCACGGCGGGAAAGTCCGGGATCTCCCCGGGCTCCAGCAGACGGGTGGTCAGCTGGGTGCGTCCCGCAGCACACAGTTCCTGGCAGATCAGCTGGGCTGCGTGCTCCAGCGCAAAGACGTATGCTGTGCCGGGCTGGTCCTCCGGAAGAACGATGTCTCCCAGAGCCTCCCGCCGCAGCTCCAGCCCCATGAGGCTGCCCAGATAATCCTTGTGGGCAGGCAGCGCTGCACCTGCCTGTGCACGGCAGCACAGCTGCACGCAGCAGACCGGGCTGTCAGCATCGCAGTACTCCGGCTCAATGCAGAGCACCCGGCGCTCGGCATCGGGATAACCTCCGTCGAAGCACCAGCCCTCCTGCATCCCGGCACGCCCCAGAGCAGCACGTGCCAGATCCTGTTCCCGATCGCTCAGAAAGCCGGAATACCGGGGGATGCTGCGGGTCTGTGCCGCCCGGGCAAGGTCCTCCACATGCCGCATGAGAAAGCGTTCCTCGTCATTGCGGGGAGGCACAAAGCCCCGCTCCGCCTTTGCCGCAGGATCAATAGAACGCACCATTGTTCTCCAGCTCGTCCAGCAGGTCACCCATAATGTCTACGTTATAGGGGGTAATAATAAAGGTGCTGTTTGCCACCCGCTTGATCTGACCGTTGTTGGCGTACGCCACACCGGACAGGAAATCTACCAGACGGCGGGAGACCTCCTTGTTGGTGGACTCCAGATTCAGCACCACGGTGCGCTTGTTGTTCAGGTGATCCGCAATGGTGCTGGCATCTTCAAAGCGCTCCGGCTTTACCAGAACCACCTTGAGCTGGGTGGTGGCATGGATGTTGACCACCTTGTTCTTCTTTGCGCCCTCGGCGGATTCCTCTGCACCATCGTCTGCACCGATCCCCATGCCGCTGTTGTTATTTACCATCTGAGGACCGTCATCGATGTACTGATCCTCGTAATCATCCTCAGAACCCATAAGACCCTTCTTGAGGCTATCAAACAAAGACATATCATCTGCTCCTTTCATTCGGCAGCCGGAGCTGCCCTGCACACTTTGCAAAACCAATGCAAATAGCTTTTACTATTATCGGATTTTTTGACACAGATGTCAATAACTACAAAAGCTTTCCGTCATACAAATTTTGTCCGGAGACGATTATTTCGTCATAAAGCCTTACCTGACTCACCGAACCGTCGGTTCCCTTGGGCAAAACGAGGATGTAATCCCCCTGTGTCACCAGCGGATGGTCCGCATCCACCGGGTCGATCCGGCAAAAGCGGGCGATGTTGCCGTACTTGACGTAGACGCCGGGCACATAATTTTCGCCCTGTCCCTCTGCCTCGCTGCCGTCCTCTTTCAGATAGTGCACTGCCGCCGCAGGCACCAGCAGACCGGAATCCTCCCCTACGGAGATCCGCGCCGAAGCGTGGTTCAGGCAGAGCACATCCCCGTTGATGGAGTTGCAGCTGAGCACGAACCGTGCCAGATCCTGCTCCGGATCAATGGTCACTTCCGTGACCGTTGCCTTGAGGGCGCTTTCCATTTTGCCGGGGAAGCTGATCTTCACCCCGGGTTTACCATCCTGTCCCAGAAGCTTTTCTCCCTGCTTTGCGGTGCACACCCCCACATACTGCCAGCTGAAACCGGTGACGATCTTTCCGGCGCAGCCCTCCAGGGTCAGTTCCGGGTTGGAATCCAGATATGCCTTCAGCTGCCCCGCATCCTGTGCAAGGATGTCCGCCGCACCGGCGTTGAGCCGTCCGCTGCTGGCGGCACGGATGAAGTAGCCGGTCTGGGGAGCGGTGATCTGGGTGGGGGTGCCCAGCTGTGCCTGCAGGTTCTGTGCCTGCTGGGAAAGGGTGGTGATCTGATCGGTAAAGCTTGCTGCATCCCCGGTGACGATCCCGAGCTTATTCTGCGCCAGCAGATAGGTGCTTACGCCGCCATCCACTGCGGTATAATCCGCTGTGTCCAGAGCATCCATCAGGTCGTAGAGCGCCGAGGAGCGCTCCCGCAGCAGGCTGTCCAACTGCAGGGAGGTGGTATTCTGGGACTTTTGCAGCAGCCCGATCTGTTCGTTCAGCTGGGTGAGCTGCTGGCGCAAAGTTGCCTGAGAGGGGTTCGAGTAGATCTCCGCCACTGCAGTGCCTGCGGACACCCGCTCGCCGTCTGCCGCAAGGTAGCCCAGATTGCCGCTGCCGGACACATAGGTCTCCTGAAACAGCAGCACCCCGTCTGCGTCGATGGAATCGGATACCACCGCAGGCAGCGCCGTCTCGTAGACGTTCTGTGGAAAGAGGATGTGCATTGCCTGATACCCTACATAGAAAAAGGTCACCAGCAGAAACACACCCAGAACACCCGCCAGAACGGGCAGCACACGGGCTGTGCCCTGTGCCTTGTGGGTCTTATCCCGCATGATCCATCATCCTTTCGATAAAAAATCCCGCATAGCGCAGGATGCAGCTTCCACCACATCCGGAGCACCGGCGTCCAGCCAGACCACCCCGTCCATGTGGCGGAACCATGTGAGCTGCCGCTTTGCATAGTTGCGGGACGCCTGCTTGAGCTTTTCGGCGCACTGTTCCAGCGTTGCGGTCTGCTCAAAATAAGGAAAGAATTCCTTATAACCGATCGCCTGCGCCGCCGTGCGGTAGCTGTGACGATTCTGCCACACCAGCTCCGCCTCCTGCAAAAGCCCTGCCTCCAGCATCCGGTCCACCCGCAGGTTGATCCGGCGGTAGAGCTGTTCCCGGTCCGGGAAATCCAACCCCAGCACAAGGCTGCGGTAGGGGCGCTCCGGCGGCAGGGAATCCGCCTTTTGCTGGCTGAGCCGTCTGCCGGTGGAGCGGTAGTGTTCCAGCGCCCGCAGCACCCGCACCTGATTGTTGGGGTGGATGGCAGCCGCTGCTTCCGGGTCCACCGCCTGCAGCTGGGCGTACATTGCCGCACCGCCCTTTTCTGCCAGCTCTGCGGCAAGCTGCTCCCGCAAGCCCTCCTGCGCTTTTTCTTCGGTAAAGCGCACACCGTTTAAAAAGCTCTGGACATAGAGCCCGGTGCCGCCCACCAAAATGGGCAGATGCCCCCGCCCGGTGATCTCCTGCTCCAGCTGCCCTGCCATGGCGGTGAAATCCGCCACGCTGAAAAGCTGGTCCGGTGCAAGGATGTCCACCCCGTGGTGAGGGATGCCGCCGGTCTCCTCCGGCGTCACCTTGGCGGTGCCCACGTCCAGACCTTTGTAGATCTGCATGGAATCTGCGCTGATGATCTCGCCGTCAAAACGCCGGGCAAGCGCCACGCCCAGCGCTGTCTTGCCGGTGGCGGTGGGTCCCACCACGGCGGCTACAGCAGGCTTAAACAATGCGTCCAAACTGTTTTTCCAGCTCCTTTCGGGTAAGCTTCAGCACGCAGGGGCGCCCGTGGGGGCAGAAAGGCGGCACCTCGCCGGAAAGGATCTTTTCTGCCAGTGCCAGCAGCTCCTGCGGAGAGGACCGGTCCCCTGCCTTGATGGCGGCACGGCAGGAGATGGAGTGCAGCACCCACTCGGTGTGCTCGTTAAGGGCATCGTGCCCGCCCCGCAGCAGCCGGTCTGCGATCTCCACCAGCAGGCTCTCGGCATTTTTAGGTTCCACATCGGCAGGCACCGCACGGAGCACCACGGTGCTGCCGCCAAAGTCTGCCACTTCCAGCCCTGCATTTTCCAGCAGGGGGATGTTATCCAGCAGTGCCTGCTTTTCCTCTGCGGAAAGGTCCACCGTCAGGGGTTCCAACAGCATCTGACTGGGAACATTGCCGTACTGGGCAGCAAGCTTTTCGTAGAGCTGCCGCTCGTGGGCGGCGTGCTTGTCGATGAGGCACAGCTCATCTCCCCGCTCTGCCAGGATGTAGGTGCGGAATACCTCTCCCACATAGTGCAGCGGTTCCGGGGCGTCTGCCGTTGGGTCAAAGCCCAGCTGATGAGGAATTTCTTCCTCGGGTGCGGCGGGGGCAGCTTGTGGCTGCTGAGGGGACTGTATCGGCTCTGCGGCGGCTGTGCCCCACGCCGCCATGCGGTCGCCATGGGAATGGAGTTCTGTTTCATCCTGCTCCGGTTCCACATCCAGCTGAGTCTCCCTTGCTGCCGGGCGGAAGCTCTGAGGTACAGTGGCTTCCGGCGTCCGGGGGCTGTGGAGGGTCACCACCGGGTCCAGAACATCCTCCGGGCTGCCGCCCCTGCGCCAGCGGGGGATCACAGGATCCATCGGCTCCGGGCGTTTTTCCTCCGGCACCGCCGCCGGAAAAATCGAAGCCGATACACCGGCGGCAGACCCACGCCCCACGGGCAAAGCACCCGGGTCTGCCTGCCCGGATATCACTGCAGAAAGCCCTGTAAAGTTAGGTTTCTTTACAGCATTTTCGTTCTTTATATCGTTATCTTTTTGATTTTTGGCAAGAACGTCCGGTTTGTCCTGCTTTTTCTCCGGTTCAAAGGTGAACAGCCGTTCCCCGGTGCCGGGCTGCGCAAGGGCAAGCTTGACCCCGTGGTAGACCACGTCAAAGACGTCGTTTTCCCGGGCAAAGCGCACCTCGGTCTTTGCGGGATGCACATTGACATCCACAAGGTCTGCCGGCATTTCCAGCATCAGAATGCCGCCGGGGAACTTGCCCTGCATGGTAGTGCCCTTAAAGGCAGTCTCCATTGCTGCCATGATGGTGCGGTTGCGGACATACCGTCCATTGATGTAAAAATGCTGCATACTGCGGCTGGCGCGGCAGCTCTTGGGCGGGGTGATGAGACCCCGGATCCGGTAGACACTTTCCGATGCGTCCACCCCGATGAGGTCCCGGCTGAACTCTCTGCCCAGCACCGCATACGCCGCCCCCTGCAGCTGCCCGTCTCCGGGAGTGACATACTGCAGTTTGCCCTCCCGGACAAACTTGATGCTGACCTCCGGATGGCTCAGCGCCACGTGGGTGACGGTATCCGAAACAAAGGTACCCTCGCTGGAATCCTTTTTGAGGAACTTCATCCGTGCCGGGGTGTTATAAAAAAGATCCCGCACCCGGATGGTGGTACCCACGGCACGTGCCCCCGGTTCCCGAGAGAGTTCTTCCCCGCCCTCGATGCAGTAGACGGTAGCAAACTCGTCTGCGGCGGTGCGGGTGATCAGTTCCACCCGTGCCACACTGGCAATGGAGGCAAGCGCCTCTCCCCGGAACCCCAGAGTGTGAATGCTGTTCAGGTCCTCCGGGCTCTGGATCTTACTGGTGGCGTGGCGGATGAAGGCGGTGGAGATGTAGTCCGCCTCGATACCGGTGCCGTTGTCGCTGATCTCGATAAGCTTCACGCCGCCGGATTCGATGC
This sequence comes from Faecalibacterium prausnitzii, assembly GCA_004558805.1. GTDB lineage: Bacteria > Bacillota > Clostridia > Oscillospirales > Ruminococcaceae > Faecalibacterium > Faecalibacterium prausnitzii_M. Next base: position 185,241 of record SFDE01000001.1, read on the forward strand.
TTACCGTCACCTGGGTGGCTCCGGCGTCAATGGAATTTTCCAGCAGTTCCTTTACAACGGATGCCGGACGCTCCACCACCTCGCCTGCCGCAATCAGTTCCGCCGTATGTTTATCCAGAACATGGATCACAGCCATGGTCTTTCCCTCCCTTATCGGTTATTCTGCCCCACAGGCTCAGCCGTTCAGGCTGCCTTTCAGGGTCTTTTTCAGTTCATACAGGAAATTCAACGCCTCGATGGGGGTCAGGGTCTCCACATCCACCGCTTCCAGCTTTTCCATCATTTCGCTGGGCACGGCGGGAGAGTTGTACTCCTGCAGGGCATCAAAATCCATCTGCTCCACCCGGTTTTTGGGGGCGGTGGCTTCCAGAGTCCGCAGCACCTCGTGGGCGCGGCGGGTCACAGTACCGGGCAGTCCTGCCAGCTTTGCCACCTCGATGCCGTAGCTGTCATCGGCAGGTCCCCGGACGATGCGCCGCAGGAAGGTGATGTCCTCTCCCCGCTTTTTGACCGCAATGTTGTAGTTTTTCACCCCGTCCACTTCGCCTTCCAGCTCGGTGAGTTCGTGGTAATGGGTGGCAAAGAGGGTCTTGCAGCCCAAGCCCTTGGCAGGGTCTGCAATGTGCTCCACCACCGCCCGGGCAATGCTCATGCCATCAAAGGTGGAGGTGCCCCGACCGATCTCGTCCAGCACCACAAGGCTCCGGGAGGTCGCCTTTTTGAGGATCTCCGCCACCTCGGTCATCTCCACCATAAAGGTGGACTGCCCCGCCGACAGGTCGTCCGAAGCACCGATGCGGGTGAAAATGGCGTCCACCACGCCTACATGACACGCCGTGGCAGGCACAAAGGAGCCGATCTGCGCCATCAGAGCGATGAGGGCATTCTGACGCATATAGGTAGATTTACCTGCCATATTGGGACCGGTGATGATGAGGCAGCGGTCGGTGCCGCAGTTGAGGGTGGTGTCGTTGGGCACAAAGAGACTGCCCTTGAGCATCTGCTCCACCACCGGGTGGCGTCCCTCGGTAATGGTCAGCACATCGCTGTCATCCACCACGGGGCGGCAGTAGTTGTTCTCCGCCGCCACCTGTGCCAGCGCCGTGAACACATCCAGCTGTGCCACCGCATTGGCAGTACGCTGGATCCGGTCCAGCTGGGCGCTGATGCCCTCCAGCAGCTCGCTGAACAGCCTGTGTTCCAGTGCAATAAGCCGCTCGTGGGCGCCAAGGATCTTGCTTTCCAGCTCCTTCAGCTCCTGGGTGATATACCGCTCCCCGGAGGTCAGAGTCTGCTTGCGGATGTAGGTCTCCGGCACCATGTTCTTGAAGGAGTTGCTGACCTCGATAAAATAGCCGAACACATGGTTGTAGCCGATCTTCAGCTTGGGGATGCCGGTCTCCTGCCGCAGCCGGGTCTCCAGCTGCGCCAGCACTCCCTTGGTGTTGTCCCGGATGGACCGCAGCTCGTCCACCTCGGCATGGTAGCCCCTGGCAATGACACCGCCATCCTTCAGGGTGGAGGGTGCCTCCGGGTCCACGGCGGCGTAGATCCGTGCTTTGATGTCCTCCAGCGGATCGATCTGTGCCGCCAGTTCTGCCAGCTCCGGACAGCCGCAGCTTTCTGCCTGCTGACGCAGTACCGGCAGACGGTCGCAGGTCTGCGCCAGAGTGTAGATCTCCTTGGGGGTGGCGGAGCCGTAGACCGTACGGGTCATGAGCCGCTCAATGTCCAAGATGTAATGCAGCTCCTCGGTCAGGTCTCCCCGGGTCACGGTCTGGCGCACCAGACTTTCCACCCCGTTGAGCCGGTGGTTGATGAGGACACTGGAGATCAGGGGCTGCTCGATCCAGCTGCGGAGCATCCGCTTGCCCATGGCGGTGCTGGTCTTATCCAGCACCCACAGCAGGGTGCCCCGCTTTTCCCGTCCACGGAGGGTCTCGGTAAGCTCCAGATTGGCACGGGTCACGGGAGAGAGGCTCATGAACTGCGCCTCGTTGTAGCTGATAACCGTCTTGAGCCGCTCCACGCCCTTGATCTGGGTGTCGTGGAGATACTCCAGCAGCGCTGCCATGGCAAACCGCACCAGACCATCCGGAGCGATGCCGGTGGACTGGATCCATTGCCGCCCAAACTGTGTCTCCAGCGCCGACGCCACCAGCCCCGGGGCATAGCGGTCCTCTTCCACCAGCTCCACCGAACAGGTCATGTTCTTTTTGATGTAGGTGGTCACCTCCCGGCAGTCCAGCAGCCCGGGGTTCATCAGCACCTCACTGGGGTGGTAGCGGCAGAGTTCGGTGATCACAGCAGGGGCAATGCGGTCGGCATCCAGCTCGGTGATATGCGCCGTGCCGGTGGAAACGTCCGCAAAGCAGAGACCTGCCTTTTTGCCCTTGAGGTAGATGCTGGCAATGTAGTTGTTGCGGTCGTCCTGCAGCATACTGCTTTCGATGACCGTGCCGGGGGTCACCACCCGGATGATGTCCCGCTTTACCAGCCCCTTTGCCTTTGCCGGGTCCTCCACCTGCTCGCAGATCGCCACCTTGTAGCCCTTGGCAATGAGCCGCGCCACATAGCCCTCGTAGCTGTGGAAGGGCACGCCGCACATGGGGGCACGCTCCTCCAGACCGCACTGCTTGCCGGTCAGGGTCAGGTCCAGCTCCCGGGATGCGGTGAGCGCATCGTCGAAGAACATCTCGTAAAAGTCACCGATGCGGTAGAAAAGGATCTCGTCCTTATGTTGTTTTTTGATTTCCAGATACTGCTGCATCATGGGCGAAAGCTCTGCCATGGTTTTCCCTCTCTCCCTCGTTTGGTCCCGTCAGCCGGTTTGTGGTCGGTAACCGCTTTTGCAAACAAAACGCGGTCTGCATTCCACAGCCGCGTTCTGCTTTTCGGTGTTATCAGTGGCAGCCGCCGCAGGTGGAACAGCTGCCGGTGCAGGAAGCGGAAGGCTCCTGCACGGTCATGGGATCACCGCCGTTCATGGCAGTGTTGATGATGGCATCGATGTAGTTGACCAGGTTCTCGCACTCACGCTTTGCCTCGTTGTATGCCACCATACCCTCGTCGCCCATGATCTGACCATACAGGCTGTTGACCTTTTCGTTCAGCTCGGCGATGCGCTCATCGCTGCGCTCGGTCTTGCCGATCTCGTTGTTCAGATCCATGCGGGCAAGGTTGAACTCGCCGATCAGGTTCTGCAGCTCCTGATCCTTGTCGTTTGCCCGCCGTGCCTGATCCAGTGCAACGTAGCGGGGGTCGGTCTGCAGTGCCATAGCAGCACGCTTAAAAAGATCAATGCAATCCATTTTTGAATTCTCCTTAAATTTAAAAGTATCGTATTTATGCTTTTGCCGGTGTCTTTGCCTTACCCGGCAAGTTCACCCAGCAGAACGGTAGCACGGGCACCGGTGAGCTTTACCTGTGCGTACTGTCCCAGCAGTGCCGGGTCTGCCGCAAACTCTACAGTCAGGTTGTTATCCAATCTGCCGGAAAGGCTGCCTTCGGTACGACCGTAGCCTTCCACCAGCACCCGCACCGTCTGCCCCACCTGCGCCTTTACCAGCGCCATGGCAATGTCGTCCTGCACCTTCAGCAGGCGGCTCATGCGGTCGGTTTTTTCCTTCCGGGGGGTGGGGTCCGGCATTTCTGCCGCCTTGGTGCCGCTGCGCTTGGAGTAGATAAAGGTGAACAGCTGCATGTAGCCCACCTTCTGCACCAATTCCAGCGTCTTGACAAAATCCTCTTCCGTCTCACCGGGGAAGCCCACGATGATGTCGCTGGAGAAGGTGATGCCGGGCACGGTCCGGCGAGCGTAGTCGATGAGCTCCAGATACTGCTCCACGGTGTAGTGGCGGTTCATCTCCCGCAGCAGCCGGTCGGAGCCGCACTGCACCGGCAGATGCAGGTGCTTGCACAGCTTGGGCTGGGCGGCAATGGTGTCGATGAGCTTATGGCTGGCATCCTTGGGGTGGCTGGTCATAAACCGGATATGGTAGTCTCCGGGCACGGTGCACAGCAGGTTCAGCAGGTCGGAGAAGTCGATCTTTTCTTCCAGACCTTTGCCGTAGCTGTTGACGTTCTGTCCCAGAAGGGTGATCTCCTTGTAGCCAGCTTCCACCAGCCCCCGGAACTCTGCCAGAATGTCCCCGGGTTTGCGGCTTTTTTCCCGTCCCCGGACATAGGGCACGATGCAGTATGTGCAGAAGTTATCGCAGCCATACATGATAGGCAGCCAGGCACGGAACTCACTTTCCCGCCGGATGGGGATATTCTCCACGATGACCGGACGCTGTGCCGGGTCCAGCAGCACCCGCTTGTGCTTCTGGAGTTTCTGGGCAATGAGCTGGGGCAGAGTGTCGATCCCGTCCACGCCAAAGACCAGATCCACATAGGGGTAGCTCTTTCGGAGCTTTTCCACCACATGCTTCTGGTTTGCCATGCAGCCGCACAGACCGATGATCAGCCCCGGCTTTTTCTCCTTGAGCCCTTTTAGCGCCCCCACATTGCCAAAGACACGCTGCTCCGCATGTTCCCGCACAGCGCAGGTGTTAAAAAGGATCAGGTCTGCATCCTCGGGCTTGTCGCAAAGACCGTAGCCGATATCCACCAGCACGCCCTTGATGCGCTCCCCGTCGTTGACGTTCTGCTGGCAGCCATAGCTGTGCACAAAGGCAAGGGGCGGAGTGTCATAGGCATTGCGCACAAGCTCTGCCGCAATGCTGTTATGTTCAAAGTTAATGTATTCCAATCAAAACCATCCTTCTCCGCCGGGCAGATGTCCGGTTCCCGGCGGCGAAACTTTTTCCACGTCATTCAGAACATGACTCATTATAGTATACCCTCTTTACTCCCTGCGGGCAAGAGGGAACACGCAAATTTTTCACTCTGCAGGCTTCGGTTCCTTTGCGCAGCAATCTGCACAGATACCGATAAGTACCACAGCGCAGTCCTGCACCATGCCTTTCTGGTTGCGCACCAGCTTCATCACCTGTTTTTCATCCACCTCTGCATCGGTGATACAGCCGCAGACCGTGCAGTACAGGTGACTGTGCCAGGGCAGGGTGTGGTCAAAGCGGTCCGCCTTGCCAGGGATGGATACCCGGCGCACCCGCCCCGCCTCCACCAGACTGTTCAGGTTGCGGTATACGGTGCCAAGACTCAGCCCCGGACACGCCTTTGCAGCGGTGTCGTAGATCTCTTCTGCGGTGGGATGGTCGCAGAGTTCCTGTACCGTCTGCATGACCAGCTCCCGCTGTTTAGAATAACGCATCTCCTTCTCCTTTACTCTTGCAGGGATCAAACCTTGTCCTCCCCTTTGATCTTTGCCCAGTAGGACCGTGCCGCCTGCTCTGTTTTGTTGTCCCCGTAGGTGTAGTACCGCACATCCTTGATGGCGTCCGGCAGATACTGCTGTTCCACCCAGTGATGCTCATAGCTGTGGGCGTATTTGTAGTTCTGCCCCTTGACCAGTGCATCTTCCCCGTCGCAGTGCTTGTTCTGCAGCTGCCGGGGAATGGGTCCGGTGCGCCCTGCCTGCACATCCGCAATGGCGGCGTTGATGGCATCGTGGGCGCTGTTGGATTTGGGGCTGGTCGCCACAAGGATCACTGCATCCGCCAAAGGCAGCCGTGCCTCCGGTAGACCCACCATGTTGGCTGCATCCACTGCCGCCTTGACGATGGGGATGATCTGCGGATATGCCAGACCCACATCCTCGCAGGCACAGACCATGAGCCGGCGACAGGCGGAGGGCAGGTCCCCTGCCTCCAGCAGCCGTGCCAGATAGTGCAGCGCCGCATCCGGGTCCGACCCCCGCATAGACTTCTGGTAGGCGGAGACGATATCATAGTGATCGTCCCCTTCCCGGTCGTAGCGCATGGCGGTGCGGCGGGTGACCTGCCGGATCATGTCCAGAGTGATGTGCTTTTCCTGCTCTTCCACCGGGGCGGCAGTCACCGCAAAATCCAGACAGCCCAGTGCCTTACGAAGGTCTCCGCCAGCGCTTTCGGCAAGGTAGGTGCAGGCGTCCTCATCCATCTGGATCCGGACGTCCTCCCCTTCGGAAAGCTTTTGCAGGGCGTTGTGAAGCCCCTGTTCCACGTCCGCCGCCGACAGAGACTTGAACTCAAACACAGTGCACCGGGACAGCAGCGCATTATAGATGTAGAAATAGGGGTTTTCGGTGGTGGAGGCAATAAGGGTCACCGAGCCGTCCTCGATGCACTCCAGCAGGCTCTGCTGCTGCTTTTTGTTCAGGTACTGGATCTCATCCAGATACAGCAGGATGCCCCCTGCCCCTGCCAGTGTGCCGATGTCCTTCAGCACTGCCTTGATATCCCCGGTGCCGCAGGAGGTGCCGTTGAGCTTATGCAGGGTCATGCCGCTGTTCTCGGCAATGATCCGCGCCACGGTGGTCTTGCCGGTGCCGGAGGGTCCGTAGAAGATCATATTGGGAATGTGCCCGCTTTCGATGGTGCGCCGGAACACCCGTCCCGGTGCCAGCAGATGCTGCTGCCCGCAGACATCCGCCAGTGTTTTGGGGCGCAGGCGCTGCGCCAGCGGCTGATTCATCCGGTCCATCCTCCTCTCGTTCGGTGCAGGAAATACCCGCTGTTTTCTTTTAGTATAGCGCATTTTTCCCCGGAGAACAAGATATTTTCTGAAAATGATTCTCAGATACGAGGCGACAAACATTTACAAATTCTGTGAAACATGGTATCATTATTCCAGTCTTTTATAGAAGGGAGAGATAGGATGCCTGCAAGAAAAGCCCCGCCGGAGGACCTTACCGCAAAGAAAGCCCTTGCGCTGGAGGTGATCCGGCGGCTGAAAGAAGAGTACCCGGATGCAGGCTGCACGCTGGACTACGACCATGCGTGGCAGCTGCTGGTCAGCGTCCGGCTTGCCGCCCAGTGCACCGATGCCCGGGTGAACATCGTAGTGGAAGATCTGTTTGCCCGCTACCCAAGCGTTGCCGCCCTTGCCGGGGCGGAGCCGGAAGAGATCGAAGCCATCGTCAAGCCCTGCGGACTGGGACACTCCAAGGCGAGGGACATCTCCGCTTGTATGCGGATGCTGCGGGACCGGTACGACTGCCGGGTGCCCGATACCTTTGAGGAACTGCTCGCCCTGCCCGGGGTGGGACGCAAAAGCGCCAACCTGATCATGGGGGATGTGTTTGGCAAGCCTGCCATTGTCACGGATACCCACTGCATCCGGCTGTGCAACCGCATCGGGCTTGTGGACAACATCAAAGAACCCCAGAAGGTGGAAAAAGCTCTGTGGAAGATCATACCCCCGGAGGAAGGCAGCGACCTGTGCCATCGCTTTGTGATGCACGGACGCGCCGTATGCAATGCCCGGAAGCCGGAATGCGAAAGATGCTGTCTTGCGGATCTCTGCCGCTATGCAAAAGAGACTGCTGAAAATTGAGAGGTGTATACTATGATCACTTTGCTTATTCTGTTTATCATCGCCCTGATCTGCCTCCTTGTGGGCTGCCTGATGGGGCTGTTTTCGCTTATGGGCGTCTTTTTCTCCCTGCTCACCGGCGTGTTGGTGGGTGCGCTGGCAGGCTGGCTGGCAGGACGGTTCATGGGCACCGAGACCTCCTTTGGTCTCAATGTGGTGCTGGGCGTACTGGGCAGCTTTGTAGGCGAATTTCTGTTTGGGCTGCTGGGCGTCCATGCCAACGGCAGCTTTTCCTCCTTTGTGATCTCAGTGGTGGGTGCCTGCATCTGCATCTGGGTAGGACAGAAGATCAGCCGGTAAACCAACCTGCAACAAACAAAAGAGGACAGCAGAGCTATAGCTCTGCTGTCCTTTTTCGTTACAGTTTTGTTGAAATTCAGCAGGATTACATCTTGCCGCCGTGGAGCTCCGCATACATCTTGGAGCGGCACTCTGCCACAGCGGGAGTCATGTTGACATAGTGCTTGTGGGGACACTCCAACCGCAGCTCGCTCTCCCAGGTCTCCTCGGTGAGCTGCTTTGCAATGTAAGCCTTCTTTTCTGCAATGGAGGGCAGCTCAATGGCAAGCTGACCTGCCAGAATGTGGGGCACCAGCAGCTGCTTTACGGCGCTGGGGGTGATGGTAATGGTGCGCTCGATGGCATCGGAATCCAGATTTACCATAGTAATGGGCTTGCCTGCCTCGATGACCTCCCCGTCCATGGCGATGAGATCACACTGTGCCTGACCATTTTCGTCGTAGAGACGCCAGGGCATTTTCTTGCCCGGGATGATCGCCTTGCTGGCGGAGTCGGAGCACTTCATCTTGGGGGTGTAGCTGCCGTCCGGCTTCTTCACCGCCACCAGCTTGTACACGCCGCCGAACACCGGATCGGATGCGGAGGTGATGAGGTTTTCGCCTACGCCGTAGGAATCAAAGTGGGCGTGCTCATACAGCTCCATGTTGGCGATCTTCTTTTCGTCCAGACCGTTGGAGGCAACCAGCTTGATGTAGGGCTTGCCTGCAGCATCCAGAGCCTTGCGCAGGCGCTTGGAGCCACGGGCAAGGTCGCCGGAGTCGATGCGGGCGCTCTTGACCCGGCGGTTGGGATCGTCGGGGTACTTCTCAATGAGATAATCGTCCAGCTTGATCAGGTTGGGCAGACCGCTCTCCATGATGTTGTAGGTATCCAGCAGCAGGCTCACCGAATCCGGATAGGTATCCGCAAACGCCTTGAAGGCATCAAACTCGGTGGGGAAGAACTCGATGAAGCTGTGTGCCACGGTGCCCACTGCCTTTACGTCTGCACCAAACTTCATCTCTGCAAGGCAGTTTGCGGTGCCCACACAACCGCCGAGGATGGCGGCATAGGCGCCGTCGTTGCCGGCGCTTTCGCCCTGTGCACGGCGGGTGCCGAACTCCATGACGCTGCGGGGAGTGTGGGTGTTCAAGCCGGTGACCCGGGTCGCCTTGGTGGCGATCAGGCTGTGGAAGTTCATGGTCTGCAGCAGGTAGGTCTCAATAAGGATTGCGCCTACCAGATCGCACTCGATGCGCACCATCTGCACATGGGGGTAGCAGACCGTGCCCTCCGGCAGGGCATACATGTCGCCCTTCCACCGGTAGGTGCGCAGATACTCGCAGAACTCCTCGCTCATGCCCTTGGTGCGCAGCCACCAGATATCCTGCGCATTAAAATGGTAATTCAGCAGGAAGCGGGTCAGTTTGCGCTGCCCGGCGCTGATGGAGTAGCCCTGATCGTTGGGGTTCTTGCGGAAGAACATATCGAACACCAGCGTGGTGTCCTTGAATCCGTGCAGGAACAGGCAGTTTGTCATGGTGAATTCGTAGAAGTCCACCACCATTGCGGGGTTGTCATAGTCCTCATCCGGAATGTAGGGCACAACCTTGATCTCGTCCATGAATATTTCCTCTCTTTTCTCTACCGGACCGGCAGCAAGACCCGCCGGTCTTTCTTCTCCCAAGGGGGATATCCCCGCACCGGGAGCGAACCTTCCTGTCTTGACAGGTTGTTTTTACAATGATATCACCATTTGCATTCCGGTGCAAGGGTTTTGTGCAAATTCCGTACCCCTGCATCCGGCTGGCTTTTTGCGGCGGCAGATCTTGCGGCGGCGATCACCTTGCCCAGGTGGGTTCCTGATCCGGTCCGCTGTAATCAAACCTGCCATCGTTCTTTTCTTCCAGCGCCTTGATCATGTGATAGGTATACTCATTGTAGGGCACCGGGATGTCCAGTTCCCTGCCCATGCGCACCAGTGCGCCGGAAAACATGTCGATCTCGGTGTGGCGTCCTGCGTCCAGATCCTGCAATGTGGAATACCGTGTTCCCGGCATGACGGTACAGCCCTTGCTGGCGTAACCGGCAAGGTCGATGCCCTTTGCGGCGGCGATGGTCTCCAGCTCCCGGCGCAGCCCATCGCTGATCGCCTTCATGTGCTGGCTGTCCCGGTAGCAGCCCACCCCTGCTCCCAGGATCGCCTGCGGCAGGTTGTTGCAGACGTTGAGCCGGAACTTGCTCCACATCTCCTCCCGGATATGCTCCGTCACGGTGGCACGGGTGCCGCTGGCGGCAAAGAGCTCCTGCACCGCCTGCACCCGGGGGCTGTCGTAGGGAGGCTCCAGTTCCCCATAGATGATGCCTACGGTGTGCTCCGGGTCAAAGTGGTAGCCGTCCGCTTCCTTATGAGAGGCGACCTTGATCAGGGAATGGAGCAGATGTTCTGCCCCCACCCGGCTGCCGATGATCTCTTCGCTGTCCACTCCGTTCATCAGGCTCATGACGATGGTGTTCTCCCCCACCGCCCTGCGGATGCTGTCCAGTGCGCCGGGCAGCGCCCCGTATTTCAGCGCCACGATCAGCAGGTCCACCCCCTGTGCCTGCTCCGGCGTCCACACCTGCGGACGGTAGACCCTGCCGTTGATGGTGCAGCCTCCCTGCTGCAGCCGCCGGTTCCGCTCCCCTTCCGCAATGACGCCCAGCCGGATGTCCTGCCGCTGCGAAAGTCCCCAGATCACATAGGAGCCCACTGCCCCCGCTCCCAACACTGCCACCGATCGGATCTTCATATCTATTCACCTCATAGGATAACGTAAAAGTCGTGATATTTTTTATTGTATCACGGTTTGCCCCAGCAGAAAAGGGGTGCAGACCTTCTGCTGCCTTGAAAACTTTTCTCTTCCGGGGTGCCTTTGCGGGACGCAGCGTCATTCATCCCGTTAATGGGACCTTTTATCTGTTACACTCTGCTCAGATCACAAAGGAGGACCCCGCAGCTCCGGAACACGCCGCCGGGCTTCTCCTTTCCGCCTGCGTTCAGAGAAAGAGAGTATTGGAATGGCTATGAAAAAATACGCATTGCAGACTGTTTCCGTCTGCGAGGGCAGCGAAGAGATCCTGTCCGAGAAGCTGTTTGACACCCGGGAGGAAGCGGAAGCGTTCCGGAACGTGCTGGAGCAGGTCACCACTTCGGTCCGGAAGCGGAACCGGATCCTTCTGTGCACCGAATACCGCATCGTGGAGCATGCCGATGCGCCGGACCAGCCCTGAAAATGCCGCAACCCAACGGTGTTCCGCAGGAACTTTTTTCGTTCATAAACCTTTAAATACAATGATCCCTCCGGGCATCCTGTACCACAGGAAAGGAAGGTGCCTTCATGGCAAAAAGACGCTACCCTCCCGCCGAAAATCGGGGAGAGATCAAACATCTGCTGGTCTATCCCGGCTGGCTGTCCCCGGAAGACTACCGCAGCTATTGGAAAAAACGGCGCACCGATGCCTGCGCAGAACACTTGGAACGGGAACAGACAGAACGCCGTCACAGAGCGTTTGTGGAAAACGCCCGGACCCACGGCATCCCGCTCCCCAAAAAGAAGAAAAAGTAAGGTCTGTGCCCTTTTTGGCGCAGGACTGCGTAAAACACAAAGCATCCGCAGCGGGTTCCCGACCTGCCTGATTTGCAAGAATACAGGGGATCCCGCTGCGGATGCTGTTGTTATTTATAGGTTAATCGCCTGTGCAGCCCTCCTAAAAAAGGAAGCTCTCGGCAGTCTGTCGTGGATTATTTTTTGGCAATGTTTCCACTTTTACCCCACCCGCTGCCGCTTATCCAGCCGCATCTTGTCGGCGATCATCGCAATGAACTCCGAGTTGGTGGGCTTGCCCCGGAGGTTATGGATGGTGTAGCCAAAGTAGCTGTTGAGG
>SFDE01000009.1 GCA_004558805.1 Faecalibacterium prausnitzii
GATGGAAAAATCCCTGCACATTACATGGCTCAGGTCAATCACTATCTGGCTGTCAGCGGTTTTGACTGCTGGTACATTGCTGCTCTGATTTTCGGGAAGGAGCTGGTGATTCACAAGATCACAACCGACAAAGAAGTTCTGAATAACCTCATTGCCAAGGAAGAGCACTTCTGGAAATACAACGTAATGCCCGAAATTCCGCCTGTACCTACCGGAAGCGAGGGGGATACACAGCAGATCAATCAGCTGTACTCTGCAGATGATAGAAACAAACCTGCCGATCTGAATCCCATCCGCGACCTGTTGGATAAGCGGCAGGAGCTTTCTGATCAGATCGAACAGTTGGAGCAGGAAAAAGCCTCTATTGAACAGCAGGTGAAGTTGGAGATGCAGGACGCCGCCTATGGCACAGCACCGGGCTATAAGGTGTCGTGGGTATCCTCCGAAAGTAAACGGGTAGACTCCCAGCGTTTGAAGAAAGAACAACCCGATATTTTCAATCGGTACAGCAAGAATGTAAGCAGCCGCAGGTTTACCATTATCCATGCAGCATAATTTTTGTACGCCTATAGGCACACAAAATTTGCGCTTCAGCTATTTTTGTTTAATAGAAAAGCACAATACTGTTTACACAACAATAATTGTATGCTAAGATAAGAATATGAGGTGATGCACGATGGTTCTGCGCAAAAGTTATTTGGATAAGATCATTCCTTTTATCGATCAGGATCTGATCAAAGTTCTGGTTGGAATCCGGCGCTGTGGAAAAACAGTCCTTCTCGGTCAGATCAAGGACGTGCTCCTCCAGCGCAACATTCCCGCACAGAACATTATTCAGGCCAATTTTGAGTCCATGCGCTTCCGCAACACCCGTACTGCAGAAACGCTTTACGACTACATCGCAGAAAAAGCGGAAGGCTGTACCGGCAAAATCTATATTCTTCTGGATGAGATTCAGGAGGTGGAGCGCTGGCAGATTGCAATCAATTCTCTTCGTGTCGATTTCGATTGTGATATTTACCTGACCGGCTCCAATTCCAAGCTGCTTTCCGGCGAATTGGCAACCTATCTTTCCGGACGATACATCCAGATTCAGGTTTTTCCCTTTTCGCTGGCCGAAGCAAAACAGCAATGCATTGAAAACGGAACCTATACTTCGGATGAAAAGCTCTTCTCAGACTATTTGAAGTACGGCGGTTTTCCGCAGCGTTTCTTCCTCCCTGACGATCATTCAATCACCACCTATCTGGACGATCTTTACGAAGCTATCATTGTCCGTGACATCATGCTGCGCCACAATATTCGCGAACAGACCGCATTACGTAATGTCCTTGCATTCCTGCTGGACAATATCGGCAATCCGTTTTCTGCCCGTAATATCAGTGGACGTATGGTTTCGGAAGGAATCAAGACAACCACTGCTACCGTACTGAACTACGTTGATTATTTCAAGGAAGCCTTTATCCTTCTGAATGCAAGCCGCTATGATATCAAAGGAAAAGCGCTCCTGTCCAGCACAGAAAAGTACTATGCAGTCGATCTTGGGCTGCGGAACGTTATCAAGAAAAGCGAAAAGCTTGACAGCAACAAGCTGTATGAGAACATCGTATATCTGGAAATGCGGAGCCGTGGCTATGAAGTTCAGGTCGGCAAGCTGGACGACACCGAAATTGATTTTATCTGCTACCGTGGAGATGAAAAGCTCTATATTCAGGTTGCTTACCTGATCACTCCCGCCGATGAAGAACGGGAGTTCGGTAATCTTGAGCGGCTGCACGACAACTATCCTAAGTATGTTATCAGTGGTGATTTGATGAATTTAAGCCGAAACGGAATCATTCATCGAAACATCATTGATTTTCTGCTCAATCCGTAATTTTCACATCATGGGGCACAACAGTTGACGCTGTTGTGCCCTTTTTTCTTTATCAGAATTGGAGGCATTCTTATGGAAAACCCATTCGTAAAATTATTTGCTATTGACTTCAAAGATCATCTGGAAGTCAAAAAGTCCGGCAACACGGAACTGAAATATGTAAGCTGGGCGTATGCTTGGGCAGAGGTGAAGAAGCTGTATCCCGCTGCCAGCTACGAGGTCAAGAAATTTAACGGCCTGCCCTATGTTTATGACCCCATAACCGGCTTCATGGTGTACACCTCGGTCACGATTGAGGGCGTTTCGCATGAAATGTGGCTGCCTGTGCTGGATGGCGCAAACAAGGCCATGAAAGCTGTGCCTTACACCTATACCACCCCGAAATGGGACTACAATCCGCAGACTCGCCGCCGTGAAAAGATCGGCATGGAAGAGCGCACCGTAGAAGCAGCCTCCATGTTCGATGTGAATAAAGCTATCATGCGGTGCTTAGTGAAGAACCTTGCTATGTTCGGTCTTGGCCTGTACGTTTATGCCGGAGAGGATTTGCCGGAAGATGCTGCACCGCAGCCGGAGGCAGAACCGCAAAAGCAGCCGAAACCGAGATCCGCTAGCCCGAAGCAGGAACAGCCGCCTGTGCCCTGCATCTGTGCCCGGTGCAACCAGCCTATCAAGAGGGTCAAGCTGAAAGATGGCTCCATCATGCAGGCGGCAGAGTTTGCAGCCACCCATGAGGGAATGTGCGCTGACTGCTATAAAGCCACCAGATTGAACGTAGCATAATAAAACTGCTCTATTTCGATGTCACTTGATTCTTGTATGATTCTATATTTCATGGTACACTTACAGTAGTGAGTTCTGAAAGCTCTCCTCTGTGAGCGGAAAGGAGCATTGCATGAAAGATTTGCAGTTTCCTGTTGGAATCTCGAATTTTGAAAAGATTCGAGAAGGCGGGTATTATTATATCGACAAGACCAATCTGATTTCTGAACTTCTTAGCGGTGGTATCGCTGAAGTAACATTGATCACTCGTCCTCGCCGTTTCGGAAAATCCCTTGGTATGAGCACTCTCGCAAATTTTCTGGACATCCGCAAAGACAGCAAGCAACTGTTTGAGGGATTGGCGATCTCCAAAAATACAGAGCTTTGCAAAAAATGGATGAACCAGTGTCCTGTGGTATTTTTCTCTTTCAAGGATACGGACGGTCTGACCTTTGAAAGTGCCTATGGAATGCTGTGCATGAAGCTGGCATTTGCATTTCAGGATTATCAGTTTCTTTTGGATGACGATGCTATTTCTGACGATGACAAAAGCATCTTTAAGCGGATTCTGGGACGCACTGCATCAATGGATGAAACAAAAAGCTGCTTTTTGCTATTGACCCGGATGCTGGAAATCCATTTCAAAAAGTCGGCGGTCGTCATTCTGGATGAGTATGATGTTCCCATTGCAAAAGCCAGCAGCAACGGATATTATTCGCAGATGCTGGACGTGATGCGGGCTATGATGAGCACCACGCTCAAAGACAATACTTCGCTCGACTTTGCTGTTGTTACCGGCTGTCTGAAAATTGCCAAAGAAAGCATTTTTACCGGGACGAACAATTTTGTTTCGGATACGATTCTTTCTCCCCGGTTGAGCGAATCCTTTGGTTTCACACAGGCAGATGTAGATCAAATGCTGAAAGATGCTGGTCTTGAATCGCAGTCTGCTGAAATCAAGGCATGGTACGACGGCTATCATTTTGGCGATGCAGACATTTATTGTCCATGGGACGTGATCAGTTATCTGCGGGATTTCCAGTATGGTGTAGCACAGAAGCCGAAAAGCTATTGGAAAAACACAAGCGATAACGCCATCATCCGTTCTTTCATCGACTATGCAGGCGACAATATCACCACAAAGCTTGAAACGCTGATGGCTGGCGGCTTCATCGTTCAGCATATTGAAGAAAACCTGACCTACGATTATCTGCACTCCTCTGAGGAAAATCTTTGGAGTGTGCTGTATCTGACAGGCTATCTGACCAAAGTGCGTGATAAAGATTTGCCGGATTCGCTGCCGGATGGCTGCTCTGCGTTGATGATTCCCAATGCAGAGATTTGGGAAATTTTTGAAACCACTGTAAGCAAATGGTTTGACGACAGTGCAAAGGCATGGAACCGCAGCCCTTTGTTTGATGCAGTCTGGAGCGGAAACAACGAAGCTCTGACAAAAGAGATGACCAAGCTGCTGCGTATGACCATCAGCTACCACGACTACCGGGAGGATTTTTACCATGCTTTCCTTGCGGGCATCTTTACTGGTGCTGGCTATGTGGTGGAATCCAACAAAGAGCATGGCGAGGGACGCAGCGATGTTATTGTAAAGGACATCCGCAATGGCCGTGTGGCAATTTTTGAAGCCAAGTATGCAAAAACTCTGGATGCTCTGCCGGATGCCTGTGATACTGCCATTCAGCAGATCAATGACCGGATGTATGCGGCAGATTTCCGGGACGACTATGATGACATCCTCTGCTATGGCATCGCATTCTTCAAGAAGCGCTGTATGGTAAGGAAAAAATAATTATCTACTGGGGAGTATCTTCGGATGCTCCTCTTTACTTTTGCAGGGCAGTCCGCGTGGATTGTCCTGTTTTTATTTGGAGGTACACAATCTATGTTCTGTGAAAATTGCGGTCATCAAATCTCAGATACCGCTAAATTCTGCTCTGCCTGCGGTCATCCCGTTGGCACAGCGCCATCCCCCGGTGCAGTAGCTCCACCTGCCGTTCCAGCCAAACGAGAATCGCCCCGGCTGAAAGCCTCGTCTGGCAATGGCAGCATCACACGAATGTCCGGAACACGCCGGAAGCCATGGCTGCTCCGAATGCCGATTCCCTGATCCTCACACCGGAATTACAGTCATGAAGGCTGTTGGCACCTACGTCACCCGTGAAGAAGCAGAAGCTGTCCGCGCCGAAATGATGAAGCGTCCGGCCACACCCTATCAGGACTCTACCCTGCAGGACTGCTTCCGGATGTTCAAAGAGTCCCGTGAATATAAGGGCCGGTCCGATAAGGCTCGCGAGCTCTATGACATTGCGTGGAAATATCTCCGTCCGCTGTGGCACTTCAAAATTGCCGCCCTCTATGCGCAGGACTTTCAAAACATCTTAGACAAGATGGCCGATAACGGCCTGTCTCAAAGTATGTTGGAAAAAGAGCGTACTCTTATCAGTAAGCTGTATCGCACAGCCATTGGCTGGCGTGTCGTGGATGCCAACCTTGCATCTGTCCTGAAAGTCGAAGGGCGCAAATCTCCGGAGCGCGAGATTTTCACGGACGAACAGGTGGCGCTGATCCTGAGCCAGAAGAACACGCCCACCGGGCAGATGGTAATTGCTCTTCTGGCCTGCGGAGTGCGTATCTATGAGCTGCTGCACTTCAAACACGAAGATTTTCACCGCACGGAATCCGGTGCTTATCTGATCGGCGGCTGCAAGACCGAAACCGGACGCAACCGCATCATTCCCATTCTCGACTTTGGCATCCCGGTTTTTGAACATGCGTATGCCACCTCTGTGGAAAACGGTCCGCTCTTTCCCAATGGAAAAGGCGGTTTCTGGAACGAAAAGAACTGGCGTAACCGCGGAGGAAATCGGCATCCAGCCGAATCCTTACGACGAAAATGGTAAGCGCAAACCGGAGTTTGCCGGGAAGCTTGCCACCTATACGCCCTACACCACCCGCCATACCTACGCCAGCCTTTGTGACCGCGCAGGCGTCAACAAGGATATCCTGAAACGCGCTGTCGGGCACACGCCCAAATCCAAAACGCTGGATGAGGTCTATCTCCATCCGAAAGCGACCCAGATGATCGAAGCATTTGATAAGGCCAATCAGCTGGTCAATGATGAAGTTCTGACCACAACGAAGGCATAACAACTTCAAAGAGAAAAGCTGCCGATCCGTGAGAATCTTTCTCTCATGGATGGCAGCTTTCTTTTTTTGTTTGCACAATCTGTGTCAGGTCTCATCGCTTCATTCTTATTTATAGTAATTTTCAAAATTAAAGCGCATATCCGCAGAAGCGGAACTAGCCGGAACAATCAGAGACAGTAACAGAGTGAAAAGCGTTCTGAATCGCATTTGGAAGAGCATCCAGCGTCCTTGCTTTGAATTTGCGCAAAAGAGCCTTTACCTTCGACCAGAGCTTTTCAATGGGATTCAGATCGGGACTATACGGTGGAAGATATCTGCAAATGACGGAAAACGCCGGGCTGGCCGTCGATCTGCCCAGCGGCATCAACACCGATACGGGTGAGGCCGCCGAGGGAGCCGTCCGCGCAGACCTGACCGTGACGTTTGACAGCTGCAAGCCCCTGCACACAGCTACAAGCTCCGCACCCTTCTGCGGTGAGATCGTCTGTGCCGACATCGGCATCCGGGACGAATGGCACCCGGCAGGTCTTGCACAGCTTTAAACGCGGAATTTTGCCCTTACAAAAAAGCACTTTCCCTTATATTTGCATTGCAAATAAGGGAAAGTGCTTTTGTCTTGCTCACTATGAGGTTACTATCGCAAAGGATACGGTCAACTCCCAATAGCGAAAAGATAATACGGCAGCCTTCACTTTTTCAGCACTACGCACTCATAGGGGCGCAGCGTGTCGGCGGTGTCGGGGTAGTTACCCAGCAGTTTCTCGGCATCGGTCCAGCCTACGGGCAGGGGCTTGGCAATTTCCCGCTCCCGCAGGTTGCAGAGAATCAGCAGCTCCGTCTCGCCGTCGTACCGGCGATAGGCTAACAAATCCGCGTTGTCGGGGTACAAGAACTCGATTTTTCCCGCACTGATGACCGGCATTTTCTTGCGCAGGGCCACCAGCGTTTTGTAAAAGCTGCGGATGGAATCCGGGGCGTCCATTTGGGCAGCGGCGTTGATGGCCTTGTAGTTGTCGGCAATGCCGATCCACGGCGTACCGGTGGTAAACCCGGCGTTCTCGCTCGCGTCCCACTGCATCGGGGTGCGGCTGTCGTCGCGGCTGCGCTGGGCGATAATGTCCAGCGTCTCGGCCTCGGTCTTGTCCTGATCTCGCAGGATCCTGTAGTAGTTGAGGCTCTCGACGTCGCGGTACTGCTCGATTTTCGTGAAGTGCGGGTTCGTCATGCCCAGCTCCTCACCCTGATAAATGTACGGTGTGCCGCGCATAAAGTGGATAGCCACCGCCAGCATCTCGGCGCTTTCCTTCCAGTAGGTCGTGTCGCTGCCAAAGCGGCTGACCGCACGGGGCTGGTCGTGGTTGCACCAGAACAATGCATTCCAGCCGCCGTGGGCCTGCATTCCCTCCTGCCAGGTCTTGAACAGTTTCTTCATGGCGAGGTAATCAGGCTCCCTCAATTCCCACTTTTGCCCGTCCTTGTAGTCGACCTTCAGGTGGTGGAAATTGAAGCACATCGTCAGCTCGTGGTTGCCCTCAGCGGTGTAGCCGATGCAGTTTTCCAGCGTGGTGGAGGACATTTCGCCAACGGTTATCATACCGTCGATGCCGCCCGCGGCGACCAACTCCTTCAGGTACTTGTGGACGTTGCGGCCATCGGTGTAGAAGCGGCGGCCGTCGCCCTCGTAGTCGTCCTCATAAAATTCCGGCTTGGAGATGACATTGATGACGTCAAAGCGAAAGCCCTTGATGCCTTTCGCCTTCCAGAAGCGCAGGATGTCGGCCATTTCTTCCCGCACGGCGGGGTTCTCCCAGTTCAGGTCGGCTTGCATAACATCGTACAGGTGCAGATACCACTTGCCGAGCCATGGTACATATTCCCACGCAGGGCCGCCGAATTTTGAAACCCAGTTCGTCGGGTAGCAGTCGGGCGTGCCGTCCTTGAAGATGTAATAGTCCTGGTACTTTTTGTCGCCTGCCAGTGCTTTTTTGAACCACTCATGCTCGGTGGAGGTGTGGTTGAACACCATGTCCAGCATCAGGCCGATGCCGCGCCTGTCCGCCTCGCGGATAAGCTCCTCCAGATCCTCCATCGTGCCGTAGCGCGGGTCAACGGCACGGTAGTCGGCCACATCATAGCCGTTGTCGCGCTGGGGCGAGGGGAAGAACGGCGTCAGCCAGAGATAGTCAACGCCCAGGTCGGCGAGGTAGTCCAGTTTCGCGGTGACGCCCTTCAAATCGCCGAAGCCGTCACCGTTCGAGTCCATGAAGGATTTCGGGTAAATCTGGTAGACAACTTTATCTTTAAAATCATTCATGGTACACACCTCACAAAATCAGGCAACGCCTTTTTTCCTGCCGACGATGACGGTCAGCGCAAAGGGGACGACGATGGCAATGGCCATGCACAGCGCAAAACTGAGCATATAGGCGGGCTGGATTGACAAAATACCAGGGATGCCGCCGACACCGATGGCGTTGGCCGTGGTGGAAGTTGCCACACAGACGACCGCTGCGATGGCCGAGCCGATCATGCCGCAGATAAACGGGAAGTGGAATTTCAGGTTGACGCCGAACATAGCGGGCTCGGTAACGCCGAGGTAGCAGGAGATGCAGGAGGGAACGTTAACTTCCTGTGCGGCAGCATTCTTGCGCTGCAGGTAGATCATGCCCAGCACGGCGGAGCCCTGTGCAATGTTGGAAAGGGCGATCATCGGCCACAGCATCGTACCGCCGAAGTCGGCGATCAGCTGCATATCAATGGCGTTGGACATGTGATGCAGGCCGGTGATGACCAGCGGGGCATAAACAAAACCGAAGATTGCGCCAAAGACCACGCGGAAGGAGCCGGAAATGCCGGCGTAGACGATGTCAGAAATAAAGGTGCCGATCTTCCAGCCGATGGGGCCAAGGACAGTGTGGGCAATGATGACGGACAGCACCAGCGAGCAGAAGGGCACCACGATCATGGAAATGACCGGCGGGCAGATCTTGCGGAAGAATTTTTCTAGATAGACCAGCGTGAACGCAGCCAGCATGGCGGGAATGACCTGCGCCTGATAGCCAATCATGTTGATGGTGAAGAAGCCAAAATCCCATTTCGGGATGTCCGCCGCCGCAGTAGAAGCCACGGCGTAGGCGTTGAGCAGCTGGCCGGAGACGAGCGTCAGGCCGAGGACGATGCCCAGGCTTTGGGTCGTGCCCATTTTCTTTGTGACAGACCAGCAGATGCAGACCGGCAGCATATGGAAGATGGCTTCGCCAATCAGCCACAGGAAGCTGTCAACGCCGGACCAGAACTGGCTGATGTTGCACAGCGTCTGGGTACCGTTATTAAAAAAGTAGATGCTGTCAATGCAGTTGCGGAAGCCGAGAATCAAACCGCCGGTGATGATGGCGGGAATCAACGGGGCAAAAATCTCCGCAAGCACGCTCATGACCTTCTGCAATGCGTTCTGGTTCTGCTTGGCTGCGCTCTTGACGGCATCCTTGGAAACACCGTCAATGCCGGATACCGCAATGAAGTCGTTGTAGAAGTCGCTGACCGTGTTGCCGATGATGACCTGGAACTGGCCCGCCTGGGTGAAAGTGCCCTTGGCGGATTTCAGTGCCTCGATCTTGGCAACGTCCGCCTTGGCGGGATCGTTCAGCACAAAACGCATCCGGGATACACAGTGCGAAACTGCCGCGATGTTCTCTTTGCCGCCAACGTACTCAAGCAGCAACTTTGCGTCCTCTTGGTATTTACCCATAATGTTTACCTCCTTTTGCCCGGTAGAGCGGGCATCTTCGAACTTGTTCATACAAGTTTTGCTTGTGGTTTCAGTATAGTTCGCTTGTTCAGACAAGTCAAGCAGGTTTACAAAAAATCATGTTATGTTTGAAAATTTTCAGCATCTCAGACAAGAGAATGCCTTGAAATTCAGGCGCAATCACGGTATACTGAAACAAACGTTTGAACAAGTTGAGGTAAACAGCCATGCCAAAAGCAAAATATGAAGGAATTTACCGCAGTATCAAAAAACGGATCGAAGCGCAGGACTATCCTTACCAGTCCCTGCTTCCCAGTGAAAATACGCTGATTGCAGAATACGACTGCTCCCGCAACACGGTGCGCCGTGCAATTGCGGAACTGATCGCCGACGGCTATGTGCAGTCCATGCAAGGACGGGGCGTTCGGGTCATCTACCAGCCGGTGGGAAAGACGACCTTTACCATCGGTGGAATAGAGACCTTTCAGGAGACCGCTAACCGCAATCGTCTGCAAGCCGTTACCCGCGTCATTCGGTTTGAGACTGTCATCGCAACGGAACAGTTTGCCGCGGAAAGCGGATTTTCTGAGGGCGATGAATTGTGGGCGGTACAGCGTGTGCGTTATCTGGACGGAAAAGCACTGATTCTGGACATCAACTACTTTTTAAAGGAGTTTGTCCCCGGACTGACAGAGGAAATCGCATCCCATTCCATCTATGATTTTATTGAAAACGTGCTTGGAATGCAGATCATCACCAGCAAACGGCGCATCACGGTGGAACACGCAACTGCCCGTGATGAAAAGCTGCTGGATATGGACGGCTATGATTGCGTGGCAGTGGTGGTAAACCAGACCTTCAACTCGGACGGGATGCTGTTCGAGTACACCCAGTCCCGCCACCAACCGGACTATTTCTGCTTTCAGGACATTGCCACGCGGAAAAAGTGAGCGGCAGACACCCGGCGCAGGGGTATCCACCTGGGATTTTGCGCTGGGCCGGGGCTCCGGCAAAATGGGTTTGAGGAGGTGCAGCAACACATGCCATTGCAAATTGTTCGGAACGATATAACGAAGATGGCCGTCGATGCCATCGTAAATGCTACCAATAGTTCGTTGCTTGGTGGCGGGGGAGTCGATGGCTGCATCCATTCGACGCTTCAGCAGACGATAGATCGAACAGGTGTTTACAGAAAAGCACTTTGCCCCTGTTATATCACTATTTCTCAAAAGTTAAAGTACTCTCTGCTGTATTATTGAAAATTGCTATATAATTCAGCGGTGGAACTTTCTCCATCAGATCCTCTACGTTGCAATTCAGCGCACGCGCAAGGCGAAGCAGCGTTTCTGCTTGTGCTTTGTTAATGTCCTTCTGTCGCTGTTCGTACTGCTGGATGGTACGCACAGGCACATCAGCCTGTACTGCCAGTTCCGATTGGCTCAATCCGGCCAATGTGCGCATGGCTTTCAGGTTTGTTTCCGGCTTTGCCACACGGTACAACTCGTTCATCTTGTCTGCAAACTGCCGTACATCCATCTCGTGGTAGGGCGTATACAGCAGCCGCACCGCCGTGATGGGCACCGCCTGCTCAATCTCTGCAAAACGCAAACTGGTCAGCCACTGGTAATAGGCAAGAGCCCAGCCTGTCCAGTATTCCGGGCTGCGGTCGTAGGCATACAAGGGTTTCTGCATAGGTACGACTTCGCCCGCCTGCTCCAGTACAGCGCGGGCAAGTTCTACACCGGACAAGCCCACCAACACAGAACAATCCCCCTGCTCGAACCGGGCAGACAGTTCACTGGTCACAAACCACTGCCATGCCGTCTCCAACGGATAATGCAGATCGTTGACAAGATAATCCAACATCCGGGCAAGATTTTTCTGTGCAGCAGAAAGATAGCTTTTATCGTAAGCGTGGATCATTGGGCTTCATCTCCTCGTCGAGAATCGTGGTAATATAAAGGTCTCCCCTCTGACGGCGGTTGCGCTCCACGTCAAAATATTGGCGGCGGGCTGTCTGGTCACGGAAGGCCTTTTTCTTATACCATTCTTTAGAGTCTGCGGTCTCATAGCCGAGAAATTCCAGCTGTTCAAAGGCCGCTTTGCTTTTCAGCACGAACTGCTGCCCCAGCTTGCCCAAGCGCATGGCATTGCACAATTGGCGGTAAGAGATTGCACCGTTGATAAAATCGGATGCAAAGGAAAAATAGCTGTCATCTGCCCTGTAGCCAATGATGATATCAGCAGACTTATAGTCGAGGTGAAAAGTGTTCATCAGGTATTCTTTGGCTTCTGCGGCCAGCGGGGCAGAAGTATCGAATTCGCGGTTCTCCAAAAGAATCGTCAGCCAATGCAGCATCGTGTAACCGGGAGCGTTCAAATCCAGAATGGTCAAACCGTCGCATTCGATTTTATACCGGTTAGCGTAGCCATTGTAGTCGATGCCAACACCCCACTCTTTGGCCATGTTGGGGTTCTGAGTGCAGTAAAAGCCGATGCCATAGTCATTGTAGGGCTTGCTATAGCCGAACTTTGGCTTTTTAATAATATGATCCGAACCGTGATAAATTGTTTTTTCCACAGAACCACCTCCTCGCTCTAATTATACTCCCACAGGAGTATATCCTCAAGAGCTTTATATGAGAATTACGCTATGCACAACACAAGATGTTTTCTTTTCGCTTTGATCAACCCGTTCTTGTGCTTCCTGATGGATTAGAGTATAATGAATACAATGATATTTTCAGGATTCCCAACAAGGAAGTCTTGCAGGAATATGTCAACGCCCTCAGCACGATGAACTGGCACGGTGTGACGGCTTCAGATATACAAAAAATCGCCAATGCATGAGAGAAAAATCTCTCACGTTTGGCGATTTCCTTTTTACACTAAAAGCACTCTCGCTCTGCGCTGTACCTCTTTTTCGATCATCTTCAAGCGATTTGGCGGCAGATTATAACGTGTCGCTCTGCGGTCAAAATGGAAATCCAGCAGCTTATGGAGCATTGCACGGTGACGAGGTTTCATTGCACTCTTTGCAGCTGCCAAAAAATCATCGTATGCAAGCGGAAGCAGTGTGCGGGCATATTCATCAAATGCTTTCTGGTTGTCCCAAAGATCCGTTCCGCCCAAACTGAACAGCGAGTTTCCGTGGTCAAACAGCGGTGCGGGTGCCGCAATCGTGTTGGTCTTATTATCTACCAACACACCAAAATTTCCATAGTGGCGGTCAGTGTTGCAGATGATCGCATCAAAGACCAGCATATCTTCCAGCGCATCCACAAAGTTCTGACCTAACGTCTGATAATACGCAAAAATTGCTTTTATTCCACCTTTGGACACAAGCTGTCCGATGGGAATATAAGAATACTCTTGGCTGGTGAACAGCTCACACTTGGAACAGAGCGTCTTTTTCATATCTTTTGTCAGGGTGTAGCGAATTGCATTTACACCCATTGCCTGCGCAACTTGATAGGCGTACAGTTCCGAGTACGGTTCAAACCCCAGATTGCTGAACCCTGACGTGCCACCTTTATAAAGATAGATTTTTCCGTTTTGTCTGCGCCAGCATTTTGGCAGCATCCCGTTGGTCGAGAACTCCGGGCAGGACGCAAGCGAAGTTCGTATGCTGCTGCCATATCCTGTAAAGGCGATTGCTGCCAGCACCTGACTGAATCGGTTATCGTAAAGATTTACTTTTTCAAAGGTGTCACCGGAGCCCTCTGCATCTACCCAAAAGCAATCATTGAGTGAAAGTCCTTTGCAGACGGTGATAATTCCCAGCGGACGATTCAAAGAAAGCCCCACCTTAGAGAGCAGAGCATCTACATACGCTCGGTTCTTCGGAATTGTGCGATGCCGCAGCCAGCGTTCTACACCATCTTCTGATACAGTCAGGTTCAATGGTAGAAAGGAACGGTTTTCTTCGTAGACCTTTATAATATGGAGGTCAGTATCTGCACTGTCCATGTTTGCTTCAAAGGTAAGCAGTGGCAAATCAAAATGCCTGATGGTGTAGCGCACAGCGATTTCTCCTTTCATCCATGATCTTTTTCTTTATTATACGGCATCAGAATCCGAATGAAAAGCGCCGTCGTCATTCTGCACAAAATTCGATGATAAAATTTTATACCCAAAAATCTGCAAAAATCGGGTTCCTGAGGTCATTTTGCCGTTCCTCTCCGAATTTTGCTACAGATCTGCTACAAACTTGCTACAAACGACTGAAAAGGGGGCCTCCTACACGTTTCATTATCAATCTGCAAAAGTGAATTCGTTTCACTTTCACATATCAAAAAGCGCGTAGATACAAGAAAAAGCCGCTTACCTTTTCAGGTAAACGGCCTTACGTTTGGTGGAGAATTAGGGACTCGAACCCCAGACCCCCTGCGTGTGATGCAGGTGCTCTAACCAGCTGAGCTAATCCTCCATATTCTGTTGGCGTTCCGTGCGCTCGGAACGTGATTATTATAGCATGGTCCTTGTACAAATGCAAGCCCCAATTTGCAAAAATGCAAAATTTTTTACAAAACATTTTTCCATCGGCTGTTGCCCCCGGGCGCAAAACCGTGTATAATGAAAAAAACGGCGCAGCTGCGGTCCCTTTACCGGGCAGCGCCTGCGGACGAAAAGAGGTTTTGAAGAATGCTGTCTCTGCGCGGAATCATCACCCTGCTAGTGCTGGCAGTGCTGTTTGCCCTTGCCGTGGTCTGGATCTCCCGGAACGGCGGCTGGAACGGGGGCTGCGGCGGCAACTGTGCCTCCTGCCACAGCCGGTGTGACCATCCGGAAGAAAAAAAGAAACCGTAAAAAAATCATCCCCCGCACCCGGTCCCCTTTGGAGGACGGCGGTGCGGGGGATGTTCGGTTTACCGGCGCTGCAGCCCCGGGGGCAGCACGCCCCGCTGCGCTGCGCAGATCGCCACGGTGCTGAGCATGTCCTGCTGCGCCTTCTGATAGGTGGTGCGCCCGATGTGCAGCTGGTCCAGCACCTGCTGTTCGGTACAGTTGCCAAAGTACCGCAGCCGCATCAGGTCTGCCCGCACCGGGTCGTGCTTTTCGTAATACTGCAGGCTCTCCTCAATCGCCTCATCCCAGAGTTTATTTGCCTCGGTGCGGCGCCAGCGGCGTCTGCCGTACTGCCGCAGTGCCGCCATGGTGTACCTGCGCTGTGCTGCTGTCACAGGGATCCCTCCTTTCCATTCTGGGGTGGGTAGTGTACTCCACCCAGTACGCCTCGTCAAAAAAGCAGGCGTCCCGCTCCACCATGGTCAGCCCCAGCATGGTGGAAAGCTTTGCCGCCTCGTCCAGTTTAAACTGGGTGTCCCCCACAAGTTTGTGGTGCAGTGCCGAGGGGCTCAGGTCCAGCATCTGTGCTACAAAGCTCAGCTTGTAGCCCCGGCTGCGGATGTACTCCCCGATCAGTTCCGTATTTGCCATCAGAGTTCCTCCTTCCGTTGTGACGCAAAACAATCTTTGGTTGTAGTATAGCTTTGCGTTGATGGTGTGTCAACCGGTTTTCTCAAATCGTTTGAAAAAAGTTGATTTTCAGGAACTTTTATGGTATTCTGTAGAAGAAAGCATTCGGCTTTTTCCACAACCATTCGTTTTCAGGGAGGGAACATCATGTCGGAACTGTCTGCCCGGGTCCGTCTGCGGCGCGAGGAACTGCATCTCTCTCAGGAGGAGCTGGCGCAGCGCATGGGCTACCGCTCCAAATCCTCCATCACCAAGCTGGAAAAGGGGGTCAACGACCTGCCCAACGCCCGGCTGAAAGAGCTTGCTGCCGCACTGGAGACCACCCCCGCCTATCTGCTGGGGCTGGAGGAGCCCCGGATCCCGCCGGGCTTTGAGCCCTTGCCCAAAATGAAGCTGGTGCCGCTGGTTGGGTCCATCGCCTGCGGCACCCCCATCACCGCCGAACAAAACATCGAGCGTTACATCGGAGTTCCTGCCGCATGGCACGCCGACTTTGCCCTGACCTGCCACGGCGACAGCATGTCCCCCACCATCTGCGACGGGGACATCGTGTGCATCCGCTGCCAGCCTGAAGTGGAACAGGGGCAGATCGCCGCCGTGCGCATCGGAGAGGAAGCGACCCTCAAGCACTTTCACCAGCAGGGGGACGCTGTGATCCTGATCGCCGACAACGCCGCCTGCCCGCCCATGGTGTACACCGGATCTCAGCTGGAGGATATCCAGATCGAGGGCAGGGCGGTGGGCTTCTGCCGGGGGTTGTGATCGCCCCTGCCGCCTTTCCATTCAGGAGACCGGTCTTTGAACAAAGGAGGCATCTCATGTTTTTCAAACGCAGACAGCCCCATTCCACCTACGACCCTGCCGCCCAGCGCCCGGCGCTGCGGTGCAGCATCTGCACCGGGGAGCAGGTGGCAGGCTTTGTGGACAACGCCACCGGGCACTTTGCCGAGGTGCAGCTGATCCGCAGCCCCGGGGATCTGGAAGCCTTCCGCCGCCGGTACGGCATCCCCCCGGACTATGTTCTGGAAAAGATCTATTGAAATTACTGTATCAATAAAGGAGCACTCCATGGAAGCACCCGAACAGATGACCCTGAAGGTCATTGCACATATCCGCACCGCCTTTCCCACCAAGTTTGGCATCCCCCGGCAAAGTGGGCTGGTGGACAGCCTGCGGGGAGAGGTGGTGTTCACCCCGGAATACCGCAACCCGGACGCCGTGCGGGGGCTGGAAGATTTCAGCCACATCTGGCTGGTGTGGCAGTTTTCCGGTGCGGTGCGGGACAGCTGGTCCCCCACGGTGCGCCCGCCCCGGCTGGGCGGCAACACCCGGGTGGGAGTGTTTGCCACCCGCTCTCCCTTCCGCCCCAACCCTCTGGGTCTGTCCAGCGTGAAGCTGGAAGGCATCGAGTACCGTCCGGATACCGGTCCCGTGCTGCTGGTCCGGGGGGCTGACCTGATGGACGGCACCCCCATCTACGACATCAAGCCCTACATTCCCTATGCGGACTGCCACCCGGACGCCGCCGAGGGCTTTACCGGCACCACCCGGCTCCACCGGCTGCAGGTGGACTGCGCCCCCGCCCTGCTGGACCCGGTGCCGGAACCGGACCGGGAAGGGCTGCTGGGGGTGCTGGCAAGCGACCCCCGCCCCTCCTATCAGCACGACCCCCAGCGGGTGTACGGCATGGAGTTCGGGGCGGTGGAGGTCCACTTTACGGTGGACGGGGACACCCTCACGGTGCGGGACATCTCCCGCAGATAAGGCAGGACCATGGAACTGCGGAACATCAACACCTTTTTGCATATTGCAGAGCTGCACAGCTTTTCCCGGACGGCACGGCTGCTGGGCTATTCCCAGTCGGCGGTGTCCTCCCAGATCGCCCAGCTGGAAGCAGAGCTGGGCACCCCTCTCTTTGACCGGGTAGGCAAGACCGTGCGGCTCACCGGGGCGGGAGAGATCTTTCTGGGCTACGCCCGCACCCTCCTTTCCACCGCCGAACAGGCGCAGACCGCCCTGCAGCCGCCCCAGCAGATCAGCGGCGTGCTGCGGGTGGCGCTGGCAGACTCGGTGTGCAGCACCTTTCTGCCGGAACTATTGCAGCAGTACCACGCCCGCTGCCCTCAGGTGGAACTGGTGCTCTGCACCGCCAGCGACCACGGAATGCTGCAGATGCTGTGCACCAACCAGACCGACCTTGCCTACACTCTGGACCACCCCATTTTGCAGCCCAACATCCTGCGGGCGGTAGATGTACCGGAGCCGGTGTGCTTTGCCGCCCCCGCCGGGCACCCCCTTGCCGGGCGGAAAAATATCCCCTTGGAGGAGCTGACCCGGCAGGAGTTTCTCCTTACCGAGCGGGGCATGAGCTACCGGGATGCGCTGGACCAGTGCTTTGCCGCCCGGGGGCTGGAGCTGCATCCCTATCTTGAGCTGGGCAGCGCCGCCCTGCTGTGCCAGATGGTGGAACAGGGCATGGGGCTTTCCTTCCTGCCGGAATACATCCTGCGCCCGGCGCTTGCCGCCGGCACTCTGGCACGGCTGGACGTGCCGGAGTGCACCGTGACCATGCACCGCCAGCTGTACTACCACCGAGACAAATGGCTGACCCCCCAGATGAAGGTATTTATCGATCTGGTGCGTGCCAGAGTGCCGGAGTCCCCTGCCCCGTGATCCACCTGCAAAAGAACACCGCCGGACAGCGGAGAGCCTGCGCTCCTGCCGTCCGGCGGTGTTCTTTTGTTATAGATATTATAAGGTGCTTACCAGACGCCTGCCGCCGCCCTCGCCGGTGGCATACTGCCGGCTGCGGCTTACCTGATTGTCCAGCGGCTGCCCTGCGGCGTACCGCTTCAGGTTGTGGATAAAGATATCCACGATGTTCTGCACCGTCTGGGGCAGGCTGAACCCGCCGGAAACGTGAGGCGTAATGATGACATTGGGTTCCGCCCACAGGGGATGATCCGGGGGCAGGGGTTCCGGGTCGGTGACGTCCACCGCTGCCCCGAACAGCTGCCCGCTGTGGACGGCGGCGGCAAGCGCCTCTCCGTCCACCACAGTGCCTCTGCCCACGTTCAGCAGGATAGCACCGGGCTTGCACAGGGCAATGCGCCGGGCGTCAAAAAGATTGGTCGTCTCCCGGGTGCCCGGCAGACTCAGCGCCACAAGGTCTGCCTCCGGCAGCTCCTTATCCAGATCGCTCTGCGCCACCACCCGCACACAGTAGTCCGGGCAGGGGGTGTCCGGTCCCACCGTGCGGCGGACGCCCACCACCTCTGCCCCCAGAGCATGGGCACGGCGGGCAAAGTTGGAGCCGATGTCTCCCATGCCCACGCACAGCACCCGGGAGCCGTACACGCTCCGCACCTGCCGGGGCATAGGCTGCCACAGATGCTGATGCTGGTTATCCCGATAGTGGAACAGATCCTTCTGCAGCCCCAGCCACATGGCAAGCATCCACTCGCTGATCGCCAGACCGTAGGCACCGGTGGCGTTGGTCACCACACACTCCTCCGGCAGCACTCCCGGCACAAGGTAGGCATTGGGACCGGCGGCGTTGGACTGGAACCAGCGGATCCTCTTGTTCCGGGAGATCAGGGGCACCGGCAGGTTGCCCAGCACCAGATCCGCCCACAGAGCATCCTCCTCCGTGGCAGTCTCGGCAGTGGTAAAGCGGTACTGGTACTCCGGTACGCTGGCGGCGATCGCCGCCTTCTGCGCTTCGGAAGCAGGCAGACAGACTAAGACATTCTTGGACTGAAGAGCGGACATAAAGACCTCGTTCCTTTCTGTATCGGATCTATCGGTGGGGCACCGGCGCTGCCGCCGGGACCAGTTCCAGTATACCCCACCGTGGCTCCGGATGCAATGGCAGACCGCCGAACCCCCGGCGCTTTTTACGCCGCCGCCCTGTACCGCCCACCAAAACAAAAAGACCCGACTCGAATGAGTCGGGCTGTTTTGGTGGACGGTACAGGACTCGAACCTGTGACCTCCTGCACGTCAAGCAGATGCTCTACCAGCTGAGCTAACCGTCCATGTCATATCGACTTGGATAGTTTACCACACTTTCAGCCGGAATGCAAGGGCTTTTTAAAATTTTCTGCAGAGAACGGCAAAAAACTTACAGTGCCTTGCGGATGATATCGTAGAGCACCGGCTTCATGCTGTCGATGTTGTCGGGCTTGCCCTCCAGAATACTGGAGTAGCACACCGACATACACATACTGCCAAGGGCGGTGATGCGCTGGTACATCTCCCGCTCGGTACGTCCCGCCATCTCCGGGCTGGACATCACCACGGTCAGCAGTTTGCGCATCAGAGGCTCCGCCTCCCGGCTTGCCTCGATCTGGTCCAGTCCCGGCCAGACGAAATTCCGCTCCAGAAACCGCAGCACCACCGTGTCCCGGCGCAGCGCCTCGATGATGTGATCAATGACGAACACCATCTTATCCGGGAAGCTTTCCAAGCCGGAAGCGCTCTCCACCGCAGCACACGCCTCACTGAGCAGCTGGTAGCTTACCCGCCCCAGCAGCGCCTGCATCACAGCCCCCTTATCCCGGAAGTACAGATAAAAGGTGCCCTTTGCCACCTTGGCGCGGGAGGTGATGTCCTCCACGCTGGTCTTGGCGGTACCCCGCTCCAGAAACAGCTCGTATGCCGCATCCAGCAAAGCACGGCGCTTCTCCTGTTTTTTACCCTCCACGGTACTCATGCTCTGGGTCAATTCCTCTTTTCTCCTTTATTTAATCACGTTCGTCCGTGTTGTCCTCACCATTCTAGCAGTCCCTGCCGCCCAGTGCAAGCCCAAATTCTTATACACATTTTCCCCGATGATAAAAAAACTGACTTTTAGTCATTTTTGTTCTTGACACCCACACTGCCATGGCTATAATAGTGTTTGCTTGGAAATGACCAACGGTCAGTTTCCGATAAACTCTTTACCTACTTTCTGTTATGGAGGGTTCTCATGAAAAAGATCGCACAGGGCATTGTGCGTCTGCGCAAGCTGATTTTGACAGCAGCCATCCTGCTGTTGATCCCTTCCGCAATCGGCGCTGTTGCCACCCGCATCAACTATGACATCCTCACCTACCTGCCGCAGGACCTTGACTCCATGATCGGTGAGGTAGCACTGGAGGATGACTTTCACCTTGCCTCCACCGGTATGATCACGGTGGAGGGCTTGCCCACCAACGAACTGCTTGCCATGAAGCGTGATATCGATGCCGTTCCCGGCGTCACCCAGACCTTCTGGCTCAGCGATGTCATTGACCCCAGCATCCCCACCGAGATGCTGCCTGCCGATGTGCAGCAGTTCATGTTCGGCAAAAACGGTTCCACCATGCTCATCGTCCGCTTTGACGCTCCCAGCGCCAGCGACGAGACCATGGAAGCTGTCAAGCAGATCGAAAAGCTGCTGCGGAAGGACTGCTTCTTCGGCGGCATGAGCGTTATCCTGCAGGACACCAAAGCACTGGTCAATCAGGAAATGCCCATGTACATCCTCATCGCCGTGGGGGCAAGTCTGGTGGTGCTGTTCCTCTCGCTGGAAAGTACCATCACCCCCCTGCTGTTCATGCTGGGTCTGCTGTTCCCCATTGTGTACAACTTTGGCACCAACATCCTGCTGGGACAGATCAGCTACATCACCGAGGCGCTTGCCACTGTGCTGCAGCTGGGCGTCACCATGGACTTTTCCATCTTCCTGCTGCACCGCTATCAGGAAGAAAAGGAGCTGCGCTCCAACAACGAGGAGGCAATGGTCAGCGCCATCTGCAAGACCATGACCTCCATCTCCGCATCCAGCCTGACCACCATTGCAGGCTTCCTTGCTCTGTGTGCCATGCGTCTGACGCTGGGTCGGGATATCGGTCTCGTTATGGCAAAGGGCGTGGCGCTGGGCGTCATCTGCACCGTGGTCATCCTGCCTGCCCTGATCCTTACCTTTGATAAGTGGGTGGAAAAATACAAGCACCGCACCGTCATCCCCAAGCTGACCAAGCTGAGCTACTTTGTTTCCAACCATTCGGTGCCCATCGTTGCGGTCTTTATCCTGATCCTGATCCCCTTTATCATTGCACAGGACAAGACCAGCGTGTACTACACCCTGTTCGATTCCCTGCCGCAGGACCTTACCGGCATCGTGGGCACCAACAAGCTGGGGGAGGACTTTGGCATGACCACCAGCCACTTCATTCTGGTCAATGAGGATCTCACCGCCACCCAGGTGTCCGACCTGTGCGATGACCTGAAGAACGTGGACGGCATCACCCAGGTGGTGAGTCTGGATGCCATCACCGGTCCCGGTTTCCAGACCGAGCTGCTGCCCGACAGCGTCCTGGAGATCCTGCAGTCCGGCGGTCACAAACTGATCCTGGCAAACAGCTCCTACAAGACCGGCACCGACGCCATCAACAGTCAGCTGGACGAAATGATCGGTCTGATCAAAAATGTAGACCCCGAGGGCGTCATTACCGGCGAGGGTGCCATGACCAAGGACCTGATCGAGGTGGCAGATGTGGACTTCAAGAATGTCAACGTCTGGTCCATCATGGCAGTTCTGGTGATCATCGCCATTTCCTTTAAGAGCCTGTCCATCCCGGTGCTGCTGGTAGCAAGCATCGAGGCGGCAATTGCCATCAACATGGGCATCCCCTACTTTACCGGCACCCAGCTGCCTTTTATTGCCAGCATCGTCATTGGTACCATCCAGCTGGGCGCTACGGTGGACTACTCCATCCTGATGACCACCCGTTATCACGAGGAGCGTGCCTTTGGGCGTACCTCCAAGGAGGCGGCACAGCAGTCTCTGGAACACTGCAGCCAGTCCATCCTCACCAGCGGTCTGACCTTCTTTGCCGCCACTGTAGGCGTTGCCGCCATCAGTAAAATGGAACTGCTGCGGAGCATCTGCCTGCTGATCTCCCGCGGCGCTCTGATCAGTATGCTGGTCATTCTTGTGGTGCTGCCTGCCGCCCTGATGCTGTGCGACTGGATCATCCGCCACACCACCCTCAAGTGGATGGTGCCCGCGTCCGCCAATGCCAAGAAGTCTGATAAGGAGTAATCTGTTATGAAAAAATCGCTTCGTTTTGCCAGTGCGGCGCTTGCCCTTACACTCGCCGCCAGCTGTGCCGCCCCTGCCTTTGCTGCAGGCGGCAGCTTTACCAAATCCGAGACCGTGTATGCCGTCATGAACGGGGATGGCTCCATCAAGAGCACCACCGTCAGCGAGCATCTGTACAACGCCGCCGGGCTGTCCTCTGTCACCGACAAGACCAGCCTGACCAACATCCAGAACACCGAGAGCGACGCCCCGTTCACCCAGAACGGGGAAGAACTGGTGTGGAACACCGACGACACCGATGTGTACTATAAGGGTGACACCACCCGTGCCCTGCCCGTTGAGGCAAAGGTGACCTACACTCTGGACGGACAGGAGGCACCTCTGGAGGACCTGCTGGGCAAGAGTGGTCATCTGACCGTCACCATTGCCCTGACCAACAACGAGACCGGCACCGTGGAGGTGAACGGCAAGACCCGCACCATCGTCACCCCCCTGATCACCGCTGTGGGCGTCCTCTTTGGTCAGGATGCCACCAACCTCAGCGCCGGACACGGCATCGTGGAAAGTGCTGCCAAGAGCAACGTTGCCGCTTTCGTCACCCTGCCCGGCGTCCGGGACTCCCTGTCCGGTCTGCTGCCGGAGGATCTGGACACCGTGGAGGATTACCTGCAGGACACCGTTACGGTGGAAGCAGATGTCACCGACTTTACCTGCCCTCAGGTGATGATCGCCTGTGCCACCAGCACCGCCGCTCTGGGCACCGACAACGTGTTTGACCTCAGCGGCATCGACGAGCTCACCGACGGTGTCGGCAAGCTGAACGACGCCATGAGCCAGCTGCTGGACGGCGCAGCCCAGCTGGTGGACGGTACCGCACAGCTGGCAGAGGGTACCCTCGCCCTGCTGGACGGCGCCAACACCCTGAACAACGGCGCCGCCGCTCTGGATCAGGGTCTGGGTCAGCTGACCACCGGTCTGGACACCCTCAGCTCCAACAACGCCGCCCTGAACAGCGGCGCACAGCAGGTGGCAGACGGCGTCCTTGCCTCCGCCAACAAGACCCTGAAAGAGGGCGGGCTCATTGACACCGACATGACCTGGGACAACTACGCCGAGGTCATCGACAACATCCTGACCATGAACGACAAGACCCTTGCCGCCGGTCGTAAAAAGATGGTGCGCACCATCTGGGAGCAGGCGCCCAGCTTTAAGGACAGTCAGCTGGATCTGGCACTCTACCTGTCCGCCACCAAGACCAACCACGATCTGGAAGCAGCCCTGCGGCTGATGCAGAACTATGACCCCTCCATGCTGTGCGGCATGCTGCAGATGGTCACCAGCTCCGAGGCACGGAACACCGCCAAGGCAGAGCTGAAGTATCAGGTGGAGAACAGTCAGGATATCGCTGACGTCCGTGCCCTGAAGGACAGCCTTGCCAAGATCCAGTACTTTGTATCCAGCGTGAACCAGTACACCAACGGCGTCCAGACTGCCGCCGATGGTGCCCACTCTGCCAAAGACGGCAGCGCCCAGCTTGCCGCCGGCACCCAGACCCTGTACGACGGCGTGAACACCCTCAACGACGGTGCTGCACAGCTGAAGGACGGTTCCGGTCGGCTGAAGGACGGTCTGAACCAGTTCAACGACGAGGGCATCTCCAAGCTCACCGGTGCTCTGGACGAAGACCAGATCCACGACCTGAAGATCGTGCTGGACGAGATGAGCAGCCGTCTGGAGGACTACACCAGCTTTGCCGGTGCTCCGGAAGGTGCTGAGAGCACCGTCAAGTTCATCTATAAGACTGCCGAGACTGCGCCCTCTGTGGACACTGCCGCCGAGGCAGCTGCCGCTGCCAAGGAAGGCAACGTCTTTACCCGCCTGTGGCAGCGCATCGTAAATCTGTTCAAGTTCTGATATAACCTTCCGATTCCTGCAAGGGGCTGCTGCACTCAAAATGTGCAGCAGCCCCTTTTTCGTGTCCGCAAACGTCCCTTCTGCCCCGGGGCATCCCCGATTTTCTCAAAATCTCCTCAAATCCCCTGCCGGTGCTTTTTTCGTTCATATCTTTGTGTTATTATAAGAGGAAGAGTTGATTTTATCTGACGGACGGAGACTTGCTATGGAACACTACGATTGGAACGAAGGCTGGCTGTTTGCCCCCACATTCGATCCGGCACTGGTGCGCCCGGAGTGCCAACTGGAACTCACCCCGGTGCGCCTGCCCCA
Organism: Faecalibacterium prausnitzii; assembly: GCA_004558805.1. Taxonomy (GTDB): domain Bacteria; phylum Bacillota; class Clostridia; order Oscillospirales; family Ruminococcaceae; genus Faecalibacterium; species Faecalibacterium prausnitzii_M. The sequence goes on from SFDE01000009.1 coordinate 24,325, forward strand.
CACGGTCAAGGTCCTGCCTTATAATTACTGCAACGAAAACGAGTACCAGCGGCTGTGCGGCTACCGGCGGGAGTTTTTTGCCCCCAAAGAGTGGGAGGGGCGCACGGTGCTGCTTACCTTTGGAGCCATCGCCCACGACGCCACCGTCTTTTGCAACGGACGGCGGCTGTTCCACCACGGCTGCGGCTACACCTCCTTTACGGTGGACCTGACCTGCGCCCTGCGTCTGGGGCAGAAAAACGTGGTGGCGGTGCGGTGCGACTGCCGGGAGGACCTGAACATTCCCCCCTTTGGCGGGCAGATGGATCAGCTGACCTACGGCGGCATCTACCGTGCGGTCTGTCTGGATATCAAGGAACCGGCGTACCTGCGGGATGTGTTCATTGAGGCAAAGGCGGCGGGCGATTTCCGTATCTACAGCTCCACCGTGGGGGAGACCGTGGGCTGCACCCTGCAGGCAGAGATCCGCAGCCCCGCCGGCAGCCGTGCCCTTTACAACGGGGTGCTTTCCCTGCCCATCACCGGCACCCTCAACGGGGTGCATCCCTGGAGCGTGGAGCACCCCACCCTGTACACCCTTACGGTGCGGCTGATCCGTCCCGGCACCGGCGGTCTGCCGGACCGGGTGCTGGACGAAAAGACCCTGCGATTCGGCTTCCGGACCCTGCAGTTCGTGGCAGGGGGGCTGTACCTCAACGGACAGCGGGTGGAGCTGCGGGGACTCAACCGCCACCAGAGCTACGCTTATCAGGGCTACGCCATGCCGGACAGCATCCAGCGGCTGGACGCCCAGATCTTAAAAAAGCAGCTGGGCTGCAACGCTGTCCGCACCAGCTGCTACGACCCCGCCTTTCTGGACGCCTGCGATGAGCTGGGTCTGCTGGTATTTGCAGAGATGCCGGGCTGGCAGCATGTAGGCGACGACAGCTGGAAGGCGCAGGCATTGCAGAACTGCCGGGAGATGGTGTGCCAGTGCCGCAACCACCCCAGCATCTTCCTGTGGGGGGCACGGGTCAGCGGCAGCGCCGACGACGAAGCCTTCTGCAAGCGCACCAACGAGGCGATCCACCGGCTGGACCCCACCCGTCCCACCGGCGGCACCCACCAGCGGCGGAAGGGTCTGCTGCTGGAGGACGTGTACGCCTACAACGACTACTCCTACCGGGGGCGGGGCACCGGCTGCGATCCCCGTGCCGCTGTGACCCCGGACACCCGCAAGGGCTATCTCATCAGCGAGTTTGGGGGGCAGCAGTTTCCCACCAAGGCATTTGACGACGAGTCCCACCGGCTGATGCACGCTTTGCGCATTGCCGCCGTCCTCAATGACACCATCGCCCAGCAGGGGGTGGCAGGCAGCTTTGGCTGGTGCATGGCGGACTACAACACCCACCGGGAATTTGGCAGCGGAGACCGGATCTGCTACCACGGGGTGCTGGACCTGTTCCGGAACCCGAAGCTTGCCGCCGCCGTCTACGCCAGCCAGAAGATCCCCCGCGCCCCCTCGGACATCGTGCTGGAGGTCTCCTCCGGCATGGTGCTGGGAGACCTGCCGGAGGGCATGGCAGGCGCCTGCTGGGTGTTCACCAACGCCGAGAGCCTGCGGCTGTACCGGGACAACGACTTTGTGGCGGAGTTTGCCCCGGACCGCCGGGGACGCTTTGCCGCCCTGCCCCATCCCCCCATCGAGGTCAACGATTTTGTCGGCTCCCTGCTGGAAAAGTACGAGGGGCTGGACCACGCCGTTGCTCCCCAGGTGGCGGCGATCCTCAACGAGATGCGCCGGGACGCCATGGAGCTTTCGCCTTTGTCCCGGGCACGGATGCTGTCCCTGCGGCTGAGCTGGAACGACCTTGTGCAGATGTACTACAAATACATCGGCGTGCTGGGCAGCCCCTCGGCGGTGTACCGCTTTGAGGCGGTGTGGCACGGGCGGGCAGTGCGCACCGTAGTGCGGGAGCCGGTGCAGAGCGTGCGGCTGGAGTGCACCGTCCACAATCCCCTGCTCACCGATGGTCCCACCTGGGACTGTGCTGCCGTGAGCCTCCGTGCCATCGACCAGAACGGCAACCTGCTGCCCTATTGCAGCGAAGCGGTGCAGCTGTGGGTGGAGGGTCCTCTGCAGATCCTGGGACCCAGTGTGGTGCCCCTGCGGGGCGGCATGGCAGGCACCTACCTTGCCACCACCGGCGAGGCGGGACCCGCTGTGCTCCACTGCCGCATGGAGGGTGCTCTGGACACCCATGCAGCCCTGGTGGTCCGCCGCCGGGAGGGCTGAACCCTCTGAAATCCGGTCCCTTTCATGATAGATTTGCAGTCTGTTCAAAGTTTTATCATGGTTGGCTGGTATCCTAAAATCAAGAGAAAATGCGGGGCTGCCTGACGCCCTGCCTTGTGTCATAACGTGAAAAGGACTTGATCGTATGAGAGAAAAATTCCGTCAATTTATGGTAGGTCGCTACGGCACCGATGGTCTGAACCAGTCCCTGAGCATCGCCTCCATCGTGCTGCTGCTGATCTCCCTGATCACCCGGATCTCGGTCTTTACATGGCTGGGTGTTGCTCTGCTGGTGCTGTGCTACTACCGCTCCCTGAGCCGCAACATCTCCAAGCGCACCGAGGAGAACTACCGCTACTACACCCTAAAGGACCGGCTGGACGGCAAGGTGCGGGGACTGAAGGACCAGTGGGCAAACCGCAAGCTCTACCACTACTACCGCTGCCCCAAGTGCCGCCAGAAGCTCCGGGTGCCCCGGGGACGGGGTCGCATCCAGATCTCCTGCCCCCGCTGCGGCACCCAGTTCATCAAAAAGAGCTGAGATACCATGTTTGGTTATGTGATACCGGATCATACCGCCCTCTCCCCGGAGGCGCAGGCACGCTACCGCACCGCCTACTGCGGGCTGTGCCGCCGCATTGGTGCGCTGCACGGGCTGCGGGGGCGGTTTACTTTGAGCTACGATCTTACCTTTCTCAACCTGCTGTTGAGCAGCCTGTACGAGGGGGAGACTCCCTGCGTCACGGACCACAGCCGCTGCCCGGTGCATCTGCTGGGCGGGGTGGACTGGCGTGCCAGCGGTCCCACCGACTACTGCGCCGACATGAGCGTGGCACTGCATTATTACAACGCCCAGGACAAGTGGCAGGATGACCAGAATCTTCTGGCGCTGGGCTACGAAAAAGCGCTGGAAAGCTGCCGCCGGGAGGCAGAGCAGCGGTACCCCCGTCAGTGTCAATCCATCCGCCGCTGTCTGGACCGGCTTGCCGCCTATGAGGCTGCCGGCAGCGAGGACCTGGACGCTGTGTCCGGCTGCTTTGGGGAGCTGATGGCAGAGCTCTTTGACTACAAACAGGACCACTGGTCCCCGGAGCTGCGCAGCCTCGGCTTCCATCTGGGCAAGTTCATCTACCTGCTGGACGCCTACGACGACCTGCCCCGGGACAAACGGCGGGGGGCGTACAACCCCCTCAAGACCCTGAGCACCCGCCCCGGCTACGAGGAGGAGATGAAGGAGATCTTTGAGCTTCTGCTGGCGCACTGCTCCCGGAGCTTTGAGCGGCTGCCCTGCGTAGAGGATGCGGACCTTCTGCGGAACATCCTGTACTCCGGCGTATGGCTGAAGTACAACTGCAAAAACGCCAAAGCCTCCCGGCAGGGGTAAAATCGCCGGTTCTGCTTGATTTTTCCGCCCCGATAGGGTAGACTTAGTGTATTGTGCGCCCGCCGGGCTGCACGGAATGAGACGTGAGGAAGTATATCCATGAAAGATCCATACGAGGTGCTGGGCATCCAGCGCGGCGCAAGCGATGAAGAGATCAAAAAGGCATACCGCGCCAAATGCAAGCGCTGGCATCCGGACCTGAATCCCAACGACCCCACCGCCGAGGAACACTTCAAAGAGGTGCAGGCTGCCTACGATGCCATCACCAAAGGGGACACCGGTCCCACCGCCGGGGCAGGCTACGGGCAGCAGAGCTATGGCTATGGCTCCGGCTACCGTCAGCAGCAGGGCTACGGACAGCAGAATTACGGCGGCTTCTACGGCTTTGACGGTTTTGAAGGCTTTGACCCCTTCGGCTTTGGCTTTGGCTACACCGGCGGCGGGCAGCAGGGGGCAAGCTACAACGGCTCCGACACGCCGGAAATGCAGGCGGCACGGAACTTTGTGGTAAATAGACGCTACGCCGAGGCACGCCGGGTGCTGGACGGCATCACCGCCCGCAACGCCCGGTGGTATTATCTTTCTTCCCTTGCCCATCAGGGGCTGGGCAACAGCATCGACGCCCTGCAGGACGCCCGCCGTGCCGTGCAGCTGGACCCGGGCAACACCGAGTATCAGATGCACCTGCGCCGGATGCAGAACCCCGGGCAGACCTACCGTACCCAGACCACCTATTCTCAGCCCGGCGGCTTGATGCGCTGGTGCTGGAGCATGATCCTGCTGAACCTGCTGTGCAACTGCTGCTGCGGCGGCTGGGGCTTTGGACCCCGGTACGGCTACCGGATGTGATCATAACGATCATAACAAACAAAGATCCTCCGCACCACCGGGGTGCGGAGGATCTTTTTGCGTCACGGATGGGTTCAGCGGATCACGATGGTGCGGCTGATCTTGCTGCAGGAATAGTTGCCGCTGACCTTGGCAGTCTGGGTGTAGGTACCCGGCTGTGTGGGCACATCGTTGTAGGTGGCGCCAAAGAGCTCCTTCTTTTTGTAAGTGTAGGTGATCTTTGCGTTGTCTGCCACAGCGCCGTCGGATTCCAGCACCGCTGCAAAGCGGATGTTCTTGGACTCTGCCAGGGTCATAGAATCAGGCACCTCCTGCGCCCAGTACATCCGCACACCGGTGGTCTTGGGCTTGATGCGGAACATTGCCACACCGGCGGTGTTGATGTCTCCGGTCTCCAGAGCCACCGCACCGGCGATGTACTTGCCGGAGTCAAAGGGCTGCTCGTCCAGATAGATGCGGCTGAACACCCCATCCGGCAGAAAGCGGCGGATCAGTTGCAGCGCCAGTTTCAGCCCACCGGACACCTTGTCGATGGTGGGCACATAGAAGTGCAGCACGTCCATCACCGACACTGCTTCGTCTGCCACCCGCAGCAGCACGCTGACGTCGTTGCCGTCAATAAGCTGTTTCAGATAGCTGTAAACGTTGAATTCCTCGGTCTGGTCCGGGGTCTTGGACATCTTTTTGGGTAGAGGGATCATCTTGAGCAGGATGCGGATCTTGTCCGACAGCATCAGGGACACATAGCCCTTTGCCTCTCCGTCGATGCCCATGACCACGCCGATGTACTGGGCGTTCTCCGGTTTGGTCTTGACCTCCAGCTGATACGGGGAGCCGTACACCAGCTCACCGGTCGCCTGAATGCGGATGGAGATAATATCGTTTTCCTCTTCCAGAACAAGGGCGGACACCGGCTGTTCTGCCGCTGCTGCCAGAGCGGGGGTTGCCGCTGCACTGAGGGTAAACACGACCGCCAGGATAAAGGCAATCAAACGCTTGGTTTTCATAGTTCGGGACCTCCTGTCTGTCCGGAATACGGCGGACGCAACGCCCGCACTTTGTTACCACGATTTTACCGCAAAATGCCATTCTGGTCAATAACGGGATTCAAGCACCCCCCCAAAGCGAAAAGCCGCCGCAGAGCTCTGCGGCGGCTTTTCGTATAAGTAGGAGGATCAAAAATGATCGTCGCTAAAGTGCTTAGTTCAGGATGGTCTGCTCGGTCTCGACGTCGAACAGGTGCACCTTGTGGGGATCGAAGGCAACACGGACGGTGTCTCCGTTGCGAGCCTTGGAGGTGGGAGCCACACGAGCGGTCATCTTGTTGCCCTTGTACTCCAGGTACAGATAGATCTCGGCACCCATCATTTCGGACACGTCCACCTTTGCATCCAGCTGGCAGTCGGTGTGCTTTGCCATAAACTCAGGCTCGTCATCGATATCCTCGGGACGGATGCCCATCTTGATCTTCTTGCCGACGTAAGCATCCAGCTTGCCGTCTGCAGTCTTCTCCTTGGGCAGGGGGATCACATCGCCGCCCAGATCCACAGCGTACACATCGCCGTTCTTCACCAGAGTGCCATCCAGGAAGTTCATCTGGGGGCTGCCGATGAAGCCTGCCACGAACATGTTGCAGGGCATATCGTACAGGTTCTGAGGAGTATCGACCTGCTGGATGATGCCGTCCTTCATGACCACGATACGGTCGCCCATGGTCATAGCCTCGGTCTGGTCGTGGGTAACGTAGATGAAGGTGGTAGCCAGCTTCTTGTGCAGCTTGATGATCTCGGTGCGCATGGAGGTACGCAGCTTAGCATCCAGGTTGGACAGGGGCTCGTCCAGCAGGAAGACTGCCGGGTTACGGACCATTGCACGACCCAGAGCAACACGCTGACGCTGACCACCGGACAGAGCCTTGGGCTTACGATCCAGCAGGTGCTCGATCTCCAGGATCTTGGCAGCCTCGTGGACGCGCTTGTCGATCTCGTCCTTCGGGGTCTTGCGCAGCTCCAGACCGAAAGCAATGTTCTTGTACACGGTCATGTGGGGGTACAGAGCGTAGCTCTGGAACACCATGGCGATATCACGATCCTTGGGGGGAACATCGTTGATCAGACGACCGCCGATGTACATTTCGCCCTTGGAGATCTCCTCCAGACCGGCGATCATACGCAGGGTGGTGGACTTGCCGCAGCCGGAAGGACCGACGAAGATGATGAACTCCTTATCCTGGATCTCCAGGTTGAAGTCGGTAACAGACGGAGCGGTTGCGCCCGGATAGATCTTATAGATGTGCTGGCAGCTAATCGAAGCCATAATCGTTTGCCTCCATAATTATTCTGGTTCACAGCGCCTTGACGACGCCTCGGTTCGTTGGTATTATAATAACAGATTATTTTGTGATATGAAATAGCATTTTATTGATTAGAGGTGTCGGATATTGCTTTTTGACTGGAACGCCGTTGCCGCCCCCGCCGATGTGCGGGATCTGCAGCTTTCCGCCCCCCTGACCCTCACCGGAGAGGGGCTGTGGGTCTGCCTTGTTTCCAGCGGCAGATGCACCGCCTCCCTGCCCGGTGCCGACCCCCTGCCTGCCGGTTCCGCTCTGGTGCTGCCGCCCCAGACCGTGGCGGCGGGGCATCTGATCCTGAGCTATGCTCCCCTTTTGCTGGAGCCCCGGGACAGCTGCCACCTGCTGTGCGCCCAGATCACCGGCTACGCCGGGGGGCAGCTTCTTGCCGCCTTAAAGGAGCTGCCCTTCCTTGCAAAGGGCGAGACCTGCCCCGCCGCCGCAGAGCTGCTGGACCGCCTTGCCGCCGAGCCGGAGGGACACAGCCGTGCCCGGAGCCAGCTTGCATACGCCCTGCTGTGCGAGCTTTCGGACGCCGACAGCGCCGCCCCTGCCCTGCCGCCGCTGGTGCAGGCGGCAATTGAGGACATCCGTGCCCACTACGCCGGTCTCTACGGGGTGGAGGAGCTCAGCGAGCGGCTGGGGGTATCCAAAAGTCATCTGGTGCGCACCTTTACCGCCGCCATCGGCATCCCTCCGGGACGCTACCTGACCCGGGTGCGGGTGGAGGCGGCGCAGCGGCTGCTGCTCCACCGGGAATATACGCTGGACATCGTGGCAAGCCTGTGCGGCTTTTCCGGTGCCAACTACCTGTGCCGGGTATTCAAAAAAGAAACCGGTCAGTCACCCGCCCAATGGCGTGCGCTGACCGGTCGTACCCTGCAGGCAGGGCTTTCTCCGGAGGAGACCCTGCGGGAGCAGGAGATGTATATTTAAGCCGACTTGTTTTCTGCCCTGCGGCGGCGGAACAGCAGCCCAAGGGTCAGCAGGGCGGTGAGCATCTCGGACACCGCAAATGCCGCCCACACGCCGGTCATGCCCAGCCATGCGCTGAGCACCAGCGAGCAGCCCACAATGGTCACCATGCCCCGGCAGATGGAGGTGATGGACGCCTCCACCGGACGGTTCACGGCACTGAGGTAGCCTGCCGCCACGATGTTGAAGCCGGCAAAGAAGTAGCCCAAAAAGTACAGCCGCATGCCGGTGTGGGCGTACCGTGCCATTTCCAGCGAGCCCTCGCTGTTGAAGAACGCCACTATGCTGTCGGTGGCACCAAACACCACCCCGTACAGCACCGCTGCAAGGCAAAGTGCCGTGCAGCTGCCAAGGACCAGCAGTCGCTTTGCCCCCTCCCGGTCGTTTTTGCCGCAGCACTGGCTTACCAGCGGCTGCGCCCCCTGTGCCACGCCGTTGAAGATGGCAGTGGCGACCAGCGCACAGTTTGCCACCACTCCGTAGGCGGCAACTGCCACGTTGCCCGCAAGACCCAGCAGCAGGAAGTTGAACACGGTAGTGGTGACACCGGAGCTCATCTCTCCCACAAAGCCGGAGACGCCCAGCGGACAGCTCTGCCCCAGCAGCTTTACCGAGGGCAGCTGCCGGACAAACTCCACTCCGTTGTCCTTTTTAAAAAAGTGACGGCTGCAGATGGCAATGCTCAGCAGGGGGGACACTGCCGTGGCAAGTGCTGCGCCGGGCAGTCCCAGACCCATGGGGAACATAAAAATGTAGTCGAACACCACATTGAACAGGCTGCCGCTGAGGGTCGCCGCCATGGCAAGAGAGGGGTCCCCATCGTTGCGGACAAAGGCGGACACGATGTAGTTGCACATAAAAAACGGGGTGAACAGCAGAAAGATCCGGGTGTAGCCCACACCCAGCGCCACGATGCCGGCATCGCCGCCCATAAGCCCCAGCAGCTTCCCGGGGCAGAACGCCCCCGCCAGCATAAAGGGGATGCTCAGCAGCACCGCCCAGAGGATGGCGTTGGAGAAATACCGGCTGCACCGGCTGTCCCCCTGTGCCTTCAGGATGGCGTAGCGGGTGGCAGAGCCCAGAGCGATCATGGAGCCAATGGCAAACATGAAGTTGTAGATGGGCAGGCAGAGGTTCAGCAGGGTCACGCCGTCGGTGCCCGCCACCTGCGCAATAAAGTAGGTATCTACCAAAATATAGCAGGAGGTGCCCAGCAGACCAAAAATGTTCTGGGACACATATTTAAAGAACTGTTTTTTCAGATCCATCCGTTGTTTCCTTTCCGTTGTTTTTCTATACTTTCCGCACACGTCCGGATATTTTAGCATATCCCACAGGGCAAGTCAACCCAAAACTTCCCTGCAGCGTCCAAAAAAGGCGGACTCCAGCGGCATCTTTGCCAAAACCGACCGTTCTTTTCTGGTGGTTCTGCCATATCCCCGGTGAGGACAGCAGCAGGACCGCCCCCCATTTTTATGCTCCCTGTCCATGGAATTATGGGTCCAGCCATCGTATAATAGAGGCTGCCAGACCCCTTGCAGGGCTTTTTAGACCGGCTCCAGCCGGGAACAGGAGAACTTTATGGATCATCAGAATGCGGCAAAACAGGTCCTTGCCTCCATCGGCGGTAAGGACAACATCCTCTCGGCGGCGCACTGTGCCACCCGCCTGCGGCTCGTGATCGCAGACAACAGCAAGGCAGACAAAAAGGCACTGGAAAATGCGGAAGGTGTCAAGGGCGTGTTCGAGGCACAGGGACAGCTTCAGATCATCTTCGGCACCGGTACGGTGAACAAGGTGTATGACGCCTTTATCCGGCTGGCAGGCATTGAGGGCGGCAGCAAGGAAGAGGTAAAGCAGGCGGCAGCCGCCCGCGCCCCCTGGTACCAGCGTGCCATCAAGACCCTTGGGGACATCTTTGTGCCCATCATCCCCGCCATCGTTGCCTCTGGCTTCCTTATGGGCATCATGGAAGCGTTGAACTTCATGGTCAACAACAGCTTCCTGACCATTGACACCACCGGCTCGGTGTATGTGTTCGCAAAGATCTTCTCCAACACTGCCTACACCTTCCTGCCCATTCTCATCGCCTACTCGGCAGCAAAGGTCTTTGGAGGCAATCCTTATCTGGGAGCGGTCATTGGCATGATCATGATCCACCCGGACCTGCAGAACGCCTGGACCGTTTCCTCCGGCGTCAACATCATGCAGCCGGTGTTCGGCGGGCTGTACAGCGTACCGTTGGTGGGCTATCAGGGTCACGTTATCCCGGTGATCATCGCCGTGTGGCTCATGTGCCGGATCGAAAAGCGGCTCCATAAGGTAGTACCCTCCATGTTGGACCTCTTTGTCACCCCGCTGGTATCGGTGTTCGTTACCGGCTACCTGACCCTTGCCGCCATCGGTCCCGTCTTTACCAAGCTGGAAAACAGCATCATCTCCGGCGTGCAGACTCTGATCACCCTGCCCTTTGGCATCGGTTCCTTTATCATGGGCGGTCTGTATGCCATCACCGTGGTGGCAGGCATCCATCATATGTACACCCTCATTGATCTGGGGCAGCTGGCACGCTACGGCTACACCTACTGGTTGCCCCTTGCCAGCGCTGCCAACGTGGCGCAGGGCGGTGCCGCTCTTGCTGTGGCACTGAAGAGCAAAGACACCAAGATCAAGGCAATGGCTCTGCCCTCTGCCCTGTCCGCCTGCATGGGCATTACCGAGCCTGCCATCTTTGGCGTCAATCTGCGGTACTTTAAGCCCTTCGTTGGCGGTCTGGTGGGCGGTGCCTGCGGCGCACTGTACGCCAGCATAGTGGGACTGGGTGCCACCGGCACCGGCGTCACCGGCATCTTCGGCATCCTGCTGCACCTCCACGCACCTGTGCAGTATATCATTGCCATGGCGATCTCCTTTGGCGTATCTTTTGCCGTCACATGGGTCATCTGGAAACCGGAGGAGGTCGCTGCATGAACGCTCTGCATCGGGATCTGAAACGCCCAGCCGGAGGGAGACTTTGCTCTCACCATTGCCAAGGGGGTAGAGCTGGTGTATACTGAACGGGACCGTCTGTGCACCCTGCGTTTTACAGATCCTGCCATTTCCGGCGGGCGCAGCTGCCGCACCGCCCGGCTGGCTGCTCCCTGCCGCCGCCTTCTGGCGGTGGGAGACGCCTCCTCTCTGGAGCTTTTTATCAACGGAGGCGCTGCGGTGTTCACCACCCGGTACTACCCCACCCCGGGGCGTGTGTCCCTGCGGCTGGACGGCACCGGCGGGACGGTCTGCACTTTGTAATAAAGATCCTTGTATCTTCTGGAGGTCCCTATGCCCGGCAACACCCTGTTTTCCATCGGTGAGGCGCTCATCGAAATGCTCCCCTCCCGCACCGGCTGCGCCTTTGATGAGGTGCCGTCCTTCAGCCCCCGGGTAGGGGGCGCACCTGCCAATGTCTGCAGTGCCTTTGCCCGTCTGGGGGGCAAAAGCGCCCTGCTGACCCAGCTGGGCAACGATCCTTTTGGGCACAGGATCGCCCGGGAGCTTGCCGCCTGTGGCGTTGACCTGTCCCATCTGACATTTACCGACGCCGCAAACACCGCCCTTGCCTTTGTAAGTCTGGCGGAGGACGGCGACCGCACCTTCAGCTTCTACCGCAAGCCCTCGGCAGACCTGCTGTACGCCCCGGAGCAGATCGACCCGGCATGGTTCGGGGAGGCGTTTGCCCTCCATTATTGCAGCGTCTCGCTGGTGGACAGCCCCATGCGCTACGCCCACCTTGCCGCCATTACCGCCGCCCGGGAGGCAGGGGTCATGGTGAGCTTTGACCCCAACCTGCGGTTCCCCCTGTGGAAGGACCGGGAGATGCTGCGGCAGACCGTGCTGCAATTCTTGCCCCTTTCCCACATCCTGAAGATTTCGGAGGAGGAGCTGGAGTTCCTCACCGGCACCCCGGATGTGGAAGCCGCCCTGCCTCAGCTGCTGCGGGGAGATGTGCAGCTGGTGCTGTACACCTGCGGCAGCAGGGGTGCCTGCGCCTACACCCGCAGCACTTCCGGCTTTGCCCCCAGCCAGAAAGTAACGGCGGTGGACACCACCGGCGCAGGGGACGGCTTTATTGGCTCCTTTTTGTGGCAGCTGTGCCGGGACGGCGTGACCGTGGACAAACTGGGCAGGCTGTCCCGCAAAAAACTGCAGGAGTACCTTGCCTTCTCCAACCGGTTCTGCGGCATCAGCGTCCAGAGCCACGGCGCCATGGACAGCTACCCCACTCTGGAACAGATGCAGTGATCCTTACAGGGAGTGCCTTAAATCAGACACTCCCTGTATTTTTATATTGCAATTCTACAATTCGCAACATTTTACACCTCAAAAGCGGCACTTTTCCCCGGTTGGAAGGCAGCGACATCTTGCTCTTTCTCCTCTGTTTATGATACCATGATAAAAACAGGAGGTACCCTATGCCCTTTGAATTTGCATTTCTGGACTGGCTGCAGCAGTTCCGCACCCCGGTGATGGACCGGATCGCCATCTTTTTTGACTACGCCGGTGCCCACGGGGAACTGTGGATCATCCTTGCGCTGGTGCTCCTTGCCTTCCCCCGGACCCGCAAGGCGGGGGTGGCGGTGTCCATCGCCCTTGTGCTGTACATGGCGGCGGGACACTTTTTGCTCAAGCCTCTTTTTGCCCGCCCCCGCCCCTGCGACCTGAACCCTGCCGTCACCCTGCTGGTGCGCCGTCCCCACGGGCACTCTTTTCCCTCCGGGCACACTGCCTCCGGCTTTGCCGCTGCCTTTGCCCTCTATCGGCAGCTGCCCAAACCGGGAACGGCAGCGCTGGTCCTTGCCGCCTTCATCGCCTTTACCCGGCTGTACCTCTACGTCCACTTCCCCACCGACATTCTGGGCGGGGTGGTGCTGGGGCTTGCGCTGGGGGCTGCCGCCTCCCTCCTTGCCGACCGGCTGTTGAAAGCAGCCAGCAAAAAAACAAACGTATAACAAAACCGGGTGCACTCCGCCAAAAGGCAGTGCACCCGGTACTTTTTGCGCCAAAAACAAAATGCAGGCAGTGTCGTGGAAAGGAGGAGAAAGCGACACTGCCTGCGGTATGGAAACCCCTGAACATTTGCGGCTGTCAGGAGGGATTTGGTAGTCTGTCCGCGCCACGGCTATTGCCTCGCATTGGCGGGGGACAGTTTTTTTAAGGGATCTGCTGTGTCCTGCCTAAAGCAGCGGCACCCGCAGAAGATAGCCTGCATGGCTTCGTAGGGAGAGCCGGAGGTTTGGGGGGCGTCCGGTCTGTCTCTCCCCGACTGCACCCTTATTATACATCCCAATCGTGGCATTTCTTTGTGGGCTTTTTGAACAATCTGCAAACAAAAAGGGCAGCACCCCGGCGGATGCTGCCCTTTTGTCGGTTCTGTCACACCCCAAAGAACTCCTTGGCGATATCGGCGCTGCACTTGGCGTCCTTGGCGTACCAGTCTGCGCCGATCTTTTTGGCGTATTCCGGGGTCAGCACTGCGCCCCCCACCATGATCTTGCAGTCCAGCTTTGCGGCGTGGAGGGCGGCGATGGTCTCCTCCATGCTCTTGAGGGTGGTGGTCATAAGGGCAGAAAGCCCCACCAGATGCACGTCCCTTTGCCGCACGGTGTCCACCACCGTTTCCACCGGCACGTCCCGTCCCAGGTCCAGCACCTCAAAACCGTAGTTTTCCAGAATGACCCGGACGATGTTCTTGCCGATGTCGTGGACATCTCCCTTGACGGTGGCAAGGACGATGCGCCCCTTGCTGGTGCCGTCCCCGCCGTTTTTTGCCACAGCGGTCTTGATCTCCTCAAAGGCGCTCTGTGCCGCGCTTGCTGCCTGCAGAAGCTGGGGCAGGAACAGGGTACCTTTTTCGTATTTTGCTCCCACCCGATCCAGCGCCGGGATCAGGGCTTCGTCCACCACTTCCAGCGGCTGCTTTTCCTCCAGCAGCGCCCGGGTCCGGGCAGCGGCGTCTCCCTTGAGACCCTTTTCCACTGCCTTCATCAGGGCGGCGTAGGGTCCGGTAAGCTCTGCTTCCGCCGCCGGTGCAGCGGTCTTTGCCGCCTGCGCCAGTGCGGTGGAGGCGGGCACCCGGTCTGCAAACCGCTCAATGTACCTGGTGCTCTGCCTATCCCGGTTGGTCAGCACGTTGTAGGCGTATACCGCCGCCATCATCTCCTCGCTGGAGGGGTTCATGATCGCCAGATCCAGCCCGGCATACATTGCCATGGTCAGGAATGTGGTGTTCAGGTAGGTGCGGCAGGGCAGTCCAAAGCTGATATTGGACACTCCCAGCACCGTGCGGACCCCCAGCTCCTTTTTGCAGCGTTCCAGCGCCTGCACCGTAGCAAGCACATCCTGCTGCTGGGCACTGGCGGTAAGGGTAAGGCAGTCAATGTAGATGTCCTCCCGGGGGATGCCTGCGGCAAGTGCCGCTTCGGTGATGCGCCGGGCGATCGCCACCCGGTCCTCGGCGGCAGGCAGGATGCCCCGCTCGTCGATCGCCAGTCCCACCACCGCTGCGCCGTATTTTTTGCACAGGGGCAGGATGGTCCGGAGCTTTTCCTCCTCGCCGTTTACTGAGTTGACGATGGGCTTGCCGTTGCACACCCGCAAGCCCCGTTCCAGTGCTTCGGCGTGGGAGGAATCCAGCTGCAGCGGCAGGTTCACCACGCTTTGCAGCGCCTTGACCACCTGCTCCATCACCACCGGCTCGTCCACCCCCGGTGCGCCTACGTTCACGTCCAGCACCTGTGCCCCGGCTTCGCTCTGGCTCACCGCCTGCTCCAGCACATAGTTCATATCCCCGTCCCGCAGTGCCTGCTGGAACCGCTTTTTGCCGGTGGGGTTGATCCGCTCTCCCACCACCGTGATGCCGTCCACCACCACATAGTTCACCGGGGTGCACAGCACCGAGGGCAGGGGGTGTGCACCCCGCCCCGGCACGCAGCCCCGGAAGGTGCCGTTCAGCAGCCGGATAAACTCCGGGGTGGTGCCGCAGCAGCCGCCGGCGGCAAAGAGGTGCAGCTCCCGGTAGGGCTTCATCTCCACGGCAAACAGCTGGGGGGTGATGTCGTAGCCGCTGCCGTCGGCACGGGGCAGACCGGCGTTGGGCTTTACGAACACCGGGAAATCCCCCGGCACTGCCTGCGCAAGGCACTGCGCCATGGGGAAGATCTCCTTGGGTCCCAGGGAGCAGTTGATGCCCACAGCGTCTGCCCCCAGACCCCGGGCGGTGACCCCAAAGCTTTCTACAGTGCAGCCGGTAAAGGTGCGTCCCCCCATCTCAAAGCTCATGCTTGCCAGCACCGGCAGGGTGCTGTTCTCCTTGGCGGCAAGCAGCGCCGCCTTCAGCTCATACAGGTCTGTAAAGGTCTCAAAAAAGATCAGGTCTGCGCCGGCTGCCACGCCGGCACGGACGATGCGCCCGTACTCCGCAACGGCGTCCTCAAAGGCAAGGGTGCCGTTGGGCTCCAGCAGTTCCCCCAGAGGTCCCACATCCAGCGCCGTCAGCGCCCCGTAGGGGGCGCAGGCACTCCGGCAGTTTTCGATGCCGGCGGTGATGATCTGTTCCAGACTGTAGGGGCTGCCCGCCAGCTTGTGCGCCGAGGCACCAAAGGTATTGGCGTTGACGATGCGGCTGCCGGCTGCCGCATACTTTGCGTGGATGCTCCGGATCAGTTCCGGGTCGGTGATGTTCAGCTCCTCCGGCTTTGCTCCCAGCTTCAGCCCGGACGCCTGCAGCATGGTGCCCATGCCTCCATCCAGCAGGATGGTATTTGCCTGTTTGAAAAGTTCATTCGCCTGCACAGGTCGTTCCCCTCTCTCTATATGGGCACCGGGTGCGCAGCACACAGTGTCCGCATCCGGCAAGGTGTCCCTTTACCGGATGGTCGCTGACTCCCAGCACCGCCGTCACGCTTTTGCGGGGGGTCATCAGGTTGGTGTCGGTAACGTACAGCCCGGCACGGCGGGGAGTGTCCAGCGCCTCCGCCACCAAAGGCTGTACCGCAATGTCCCAGTCCCCGTATCCGGGGGAGAACCGCCCGGTGAGATACTGGTCCTGCTGCGCCGCCAGCTGCCGCAGCTGTGCCTCGGCGGCGTCTGCCGCCTGCTCTGCAAGGGCGCTGCCCAGGGCATCAGAGGCGACCCCTGCCGCAATATCTCCCACACCGGCACGGCGGATCTGAGCATCTGCCCCGGGTCCCAGGGTCACCGCCAGCAGGATCGCCTGCCGGCAGCCTGCAAGGTGCCGGTACACATCCTCGCCCCGCAGGATCCCTGCCTGGGCAAGTGCCTCCACATCCGCCTGCAGCCACACGGCACGGGGCTGTGCCGCCGCCAGCAAAGGCACGGCGCAGCGTTCCAGCAGTGCCATGGTGCTCCGGTCCGGCTCCCCTCCTGCGCCGAAATATCGTGCCGCCTGGGCAAGGTCCACCTGCTCCGGCTTTTCCACCCCCATGGGGCGGGGCGTTCCCACCTGCATCTGCCGTCCCTCCTGACTTTTGTGGAATAAAGTGGTTTTAAGTATACCGCAGACGTGGGATTTAATCAATCCCGCAAAATGGAGAAAAAACTCCCCCGGCAGAGATCTGCCGGGAGAGTGCGCAGTTACTTGATGCAGCTGGAACAGGGGGTATAGCCTGCCGCCACCGCCTCCTGATAGCTGGAGAAAAGGATCTGATTCTTTTCTGCCGGCAGGTTGGCGCAGCTGGGCAGATGGAACTTTTTGCTGTTCACGTTGCCGATGTACCCCTGCTGGGCGGTGCCGGACGCCGCCGGGTCGGTGGGGTTCAGCTGGGCATCCGGCACAAAGTGCTCGGTGCCCACGGTGTAGTTCTGCCCGTCGCTGCCGATAGTGATGGTTCCCTGCAGGTCGGTGCGGTACACGTCCACCCCGGCGTCCCGCAGGATGCTCAAGGTCTCCTCATGGGGGTGTCCGTACTTGTTGCCGGCACCGCAGGAGATGACACCCATCTCCGGCAGCACAGCGTTCAGGAACAGATACCCAGTGCTGGTGCTGGAGCCGTGGTGTCCCACCTGCAGCACATCCGCCTTCAGGTCCGCCCCGCTGTTCACAAGGTCGGTCTCGGCGGTCTTTTCCATGTCGCCGGTCAGCAGAAAGCTGGTGGAGCCATAGTCGATGCGCAGCACAAGGGAGGTGTCGTTGGTGTCGCTGTACTGCGCCACCGGACCCAGCAGCCGCACCGTGGCGCTGCCCAGCTGCCACACAGTGCCTGCCGTAGGCACCTCCACCTGCAAGCCCTGCTGGTGGGTGTACTTGACAAAGTCGTTGAAGCACTTGGTGGAGTTCTCGGTCACCGGGCTGTAGACGTGGTTGGCGGGGAAGTACGCCAGCGCCGCCGCAAGCCCGCCCACATGGTCCTCGTGGGCGTGGGAGCAGAACACATACTGCAGCTCCTCCACACCCCGGCTCTGGAGGTAGGACACCACCAGACTGCCGTCGTCCACGTTGCCGCCGTCGTAGAGCATGAACTGTCCGTCACACTCCACCAGCACGCTCAGCGCCTGCCCCACGTCGATAAAGTGGGCGGCAAAGGATTGCTCTGTGCCGGTCTGGGATACCGAGTGATCCGGCGTGACCCCGGCGCTGCCGCCCGGCAGTACGGCGGAACCGTCACAGGCGGCAAGGCTCAGTGCCAGCGCCGCTGCCACTGCCAGTGCCAGCAGACGGCGCACCAGTCCCCGCCGGAAGGCGGAGGGGTTTACTTTTTCTTTTTTGAAGTTTTCCACGTTGCGTTCTCTTTCTGTTGAATGGTCTTGGGTTTATGTCCGGGTTCAGAGTGGGGCGCAAACCGGGCGCCGGGGCTGGGTGCACGCCCTGCGGGGGCGGCAGAGGTCTTTTTGCCTCCCTTGCCCTTTTGCCCCGGATGCACGGTGTAGGTGCCATCCTGATGGATGGTCACCTCCGGGGACTGTGCTGCCCGGCGGGCGGTGCGCTGGACGGCACGGCGTCCCTCGGCAGGCACCAGCAGGGGGATCAGATCCTCCCTGTGGGTCATTTTCAACGCCTTGATGACCTTTTCGGCGTTGCGAGGCTCGTAGTACTGCAGCAGAGCACGCTGCAGCGCCTTGCCCTCGGCGGTCTTTTCCACAAACACCGGCTTGAGGGTGTAGGGGTCCAGCCCGGTGTAGAACATACAGGTACTGACGGTGCCGGGGGTGGGGTAGAAATCCTGCACCTGCTCCGGACGCATATGGTTCTTATAGAGGTACTCCGCCAGATACACCGCATCCTTCAGGGTGCTGCCGGGATGGCTGGACATGAGGTAGGGCACCAGATACTGCTTTTTGCCCGCCTTTTTGCTCAGCTCGTAGAATTTGTCCTTGAACCGGTTAAAGGTCTCGATGGGGGGCTTGCCCATGTATGCCAGCGTATTGGGAGCGCAGTGCTCCGGTGCCACCTTCAGCTGTCCGGAAACATGATACTGCACCAGCTCTTTAAAGAAGGTGTCATCAGGGTCCGCCATCAGGTAGTCGAACCGGATGCCGCTGCGGATGAACACCTTTTTTACCCCCGGCAGTTCCCGGACCCGCCGCAGGATCTTGAGGTAATCGCTGTGGTCCACGATCATGTGGGAGCAAGTGGTGGGGGCAAGGCAGTGCTTGCCGCCGTTGCACATGCCCCGGAGCATCTGTTCCCGGCAGGAGGGGAACCGGAAGTTGGCGGTGGGACCACCTACGTCGTGGATGTAGCCCTTGAAGTCCGGCTCGTGGGTCATGCGCTCCGCTTCTTCCACAATGCTGTCGGCGCTGCGGCTGGTGACCCGGCGCCCCTGATGGAGCTGGATGGCGCAGAAGTTGCAGCCCCCAAAGCAGCCCCGGTTCTGGATGATGGAGAACTGCACCTCCCGGATGGCAGGCACGCCCCCCATTTCCTCGTAGATGGGGTGATACCGGCGGGTGTAGGGCAGGGCGTAGACCTTGTCCAGCTCCCAGCGCACCAGAGGCTTTGCGGGGATGTTCTGCACCAGATACTTTTCGCTCTGCTTCTGCACGATGATCTGTCCGCTGACCACGTCCTGATTGTCCATCTGGATCCGACACGCCTTGGCGTAGGCGGTCTTGTCCGACGCCACCTTTTTAAAGCCGGCGCACTCCACATACCGTGGCGGCAGGTGATCAAAGTCGGTGAGGTAGCAGGTGCCGTCCACGTCGGTGATCGTCTCCACCGGCTCCCCTGCCGCCAGCCGCCGGGCGATCTCCACGGTCTGGTGCTCGCCCATGCCAAAACTGATCAGGTCTGCGCCGGAATCCTCGGCGATGCTGGGCAGCACCGTGTCCAGCCAGTAGTCGTAGTGGGCAAACCGGCGCAGGGACGCCTCCAGCCCGCCCAGGATCACCGGCAGGTCCGGATACGCCTGCTTGGCAAGGCGGGTATACACGGTGGCGCTGCGGTCCGGGCGTGCCCCGCCCTTGCCGCCGGGGGAGTACTCGTCCTCGGCACGGGGGATCTTTGCCACGGAATAGTGGCTCACCATGCTGTCCACGTTGCCGCCGCCGATGAAAAAGCCGTATTTCGGCTTGCCAAACCGCTTAAAGTCCTCACAGTCGGTGTACCGGGGCTGTGCCAGCACGCCGATCTTATAGCCCTCCGCTTCCAGCAGACGGCTGATGATGGCGGTGCCAAAACTGGGATGGTCCACATAGGCGTCGCCGCCCACCACCACAAAGTCCAGCTGGTCCCAGCCCCGTGCCTCCATGTCCGCACGGCTGATGGGAAGAAATTCGGTGTAGATCCGGGGAGTAGAATTCTGTTCCATAGTTATCCTCAATCTCTGGGTTTTCCGGGGGAAAGGCGTTGTGCTCATTCCTCCGGCTGGTTCATCTGCATTTCCAGCCACTGCTGGCGGCTGAGGAGCACGGCACGGGGCTTGGCGCCCTCGTAGGGTCCGATGACCCCCTTTTGCTCCATCTCGTCCATGATCCGGGCGGCACGGGCGTAGCCCAGCTTGCAGCGGCGCTGCAGCAGACTGGTGGACGCCTGCCCGGCGTCAATGACCACGTCCACTGCCTGCTTGAACATGGGGTCGGAGTCGTCCCCCTCCTCGGCGTCTCCGCCGCTGCCCTTTTTGCCGTCCTGAATGGCGTGCTTTTCCATCGCCTCGATCATTGCCTCATCGTACTGCACCGTGCCGCTCTGCTTGATGAAGTCCAGCACCCGGCTGATCTCCTCATCCCGCACAAAGGTGCCCTGAATACGGGTGGGCTTGGGTGCGCCCACCGGCATAAACAGCATATCGCCCTGTCCCAGCAGCTTTTCGGCACCGGCGCCGTCCAGAATGGTGCGGCTGTCCACCTGACTGGACACCGCAAAGGCGATGCGGCTGGGGATGTTTGCCTTGATCAGACCGGTGATGACGTCCACGCTGGGGCGCTGGGTCGCCACGATCAGGTGCATACCGGCGGCACGCGCCTTCTGGGCGATGCGGCAGATGGAATCCTCCACGTCCTTGCCCACCACCATCATCAGATCTGCCAGCTCGTCGATGATAATGGCGATGTAGGGCATCTTTTCCAGCATGGGATCCTCTGCCGCCAACTTGTTGAAGGACTTGATGTCCCGGACGTTGTTCTCGGCAAACAGCCGGTACCGGCGCTCCATCTCCTGCACGGCGCCGCCCAGCGCACCTGCCGCCTTTTTGGGCTCGGTG
Source organism: Faecalibacterium prausnitzii (assembly GCA_004558805.1). Taxonomy (GTDB): domain Bacteria; phylum Bacillota; class Clostridia; order Oscillospirales; family Ruminococcaceae; genus Faecalibacterium; species Faecalibacterium prausnitzii_M. The sequence goes on from SFDE01000009.1 coordinate 44,853, forward strand.
ACCACCGGCATCAGCAGGTGGGGGATGCCGTTGTACTCTGCCAGCTCCACCACCTTGGGATCGATGAGCAGCAGCTTCACATCCTCGGGGCTGGAGCGGAACACCAGACTCATGATGATGCTGTTGACGCACACCGACTTGCCGCTGCCGGTGCTGCCGGCAATGAGCAGGTGGGGCATCTTGCACAGGTCTGCCACCTGCGCCACACCGGCAATGTCCTTGCCCAGAGCAATGCCCAACGGAGAAGTCATCCGCAGGAAGCTCTGGCTCTCAAAGATGCTGCGGATGCAGACGGTGGTCTTTTTGTGGTTGGGCACTTCGATACCCACTGCAGGCTTGCCGGGGATAGGTGCTTCCATACGCACATCCGCCACCGCCAGATTCAGGGCGATGTCGTCTGCCAGCGAGGTGATACGGCTGATCTTGACGCCTGCCATGGGCTGCACCTCGTACCGGGTCACCGAGGGGCCCCGGGAGATGTCCAGCACCCGGGTGCGGACCCCGAAGCTCTCCAGAGTGTCCACCAGCTTCTGGGCATTTGCCTTCAGCTCTTCCTGCACCCCGGGGTCGGTCTCGTCCCGGGAGCTTTCAAACAACTCAATGGGGGGGTACCGATACTGATAGGTATCCACCGGCTCCGGCTCCTCTGCCGGGGCAGCTGCCGCTGCCTGCTCGGACACCGCTGGCTTTGCCATGGCGGCAGCCGCAAGGGTGCCCAGATCCTTTTCCTCCACCGGCTCGGCGGTAATGCTGATCCAGCCCTCCTCGTCGGGCGCCGACTGCTTTGCCACCGCCGTCTCGGCACTGACCCGGGGCGGGGTACCGGGCATCACCGGCTGGATGGGTGCGGCAGGCACCGGCTCTGTCGGCTGCGCTGCCGGCTGCCGGATCTCGGTCTCAAACAGGTCGGCGTGCTGCCGCTCCAGCTCCGGAGCGTTCCCGGGCTTTTCCGGGGTCTCAGGCTCCGGCGCGGCAAAGAAATCCGCCGCCGCCGTCTCCACCGCATCCGGCATCGCCGGACGGATGGTGGCACGGGGAGCACCGGTGCCCAGAGGATCCATGCCAAAGGTGCCGCCGGGTCCCGGGATAAAAGGCTCGATCGGCTCGCTGCCACCCTCCCGCACCGGGGTGTGGTCCGGACCCAGATCCACATCAAAGGGGGCGCGGGGACGGGGCACATTGACCCGCACCGGCGCTGCCATGGGCGCCGGCTGCGGCTCCGGCTGTGCCGGGGCGGCAGGCGGCTCCTGCTCCATCTCCCGGGTCACCTTGTGTCCCCAGTGCAGCACCCCGCTCATCCAGTCCGGCAGACCGATGCGGAACCCCTGCTCCGGCTCCCCGTCCTCTTCCAGCGCCTCCGGGTCCTCGGTCTCCTCCGGCTCCTGCTGCGCCTGCTTTTGGGCAAGGCGCTGGGCACGGTGCTCTGCCCCCTGCTGATACAGCGCCTTGCTCTGCGCCTGCACCCGGCTGCCTGCGCCGCAGAGCCACTGCCACACCTGTGCCGGGGTCAGGTCAAAGATATACAGGCTGACGCACAGCGCCAGCACCACCATGATAAGATTAGCCGCCGGACGTCCGCACAGCAGCAGCAGATTGCCCCCCAGCAGCGCTCCCAGAGCACCGCCGGACAGCCACGCCTGGCAGCCGTTGCGGTAGCACTCCGCCACCATCTGGAAGGCAGACAGCCCCTGGGGCTGAATGCCGGAGAACACGATCACCGTGCCGCTGGCAAACACCAGCCCCAGACAAAGCTTGAGGATGTGGGGCAGCAGGTCCTCCCCCCGGGTGTACAGCACCGCAAGGCAGCACACCGCTGCTCCCAGCACAAAGCTGCCACAGCCAAAAAGCCCAAACAGCACGTTGTGCAGCACCTTCCACACCGAGTCCCCTTCCACAAAAGCAAGCACCACCAGCAAAAGCCCTGCCAGCAGGGTGCCAAGCCCGGCAGGCAGACGCTGCTCCGCCCGCTTTTTCCGGGTCTGCCTGCGCTTTGCGGTCGATTTTCGTTTTCTAGTTGCCATTCTCTCTCGTTCCCCGTGTTTCTTGTAGACATACTCTCTGATTATATTATTGTACCACGCAGGGCAGAAAATGGCAAACCATATTGTTGTAGAATTGTTGTGGTCCTGGGCGGTGGATCGTGAATAGTGACTGACCACTGCCCACTGGATAGCGTCCTCGCCCTCTCAGTCACCTGCGGTGACAGCTCCCCCAAAGGGGGAGCCTTTTTTCTGTGCGGCAAAGTTGCCGGTCTCCACTGAAGGCTTCCCCCCTTGGGGGAAAGCCTTTAGTGTGAACCGATAGCAACAGCATCCAAAGACAGCGGGCAATCGCCGCCACAAAACCCTCTCCGTCTCGCAATGGCTGGACAGGTCCCCATCATTTCCCGCCATCTGCCTAAAAAGCCCCCTGTGCGCTTGTGCTTTTTGTGCTTTTATGCTAAAATAGCAGACGCATGGTGGATAGTTTTACGGTAGTATCACTTTTTTGTCCCCCTTGGAAGCAGGGGCGGAGCCGGAGGGCGCAGGGCATCCGACACGCCACGGACACACAGTAAAGGAGAACACCCATGAAAAAGCGCACAGCTCTTGCCGCAGCCGCATTGCTGCTGGCGGTATTCCTCTGGGTCCAGACCGCCTTTGCACAGGCGGTGCCCGGACAGCAGGTGGACATCCTGTTCACCCACGACATCCACTCCCATCTGGACCCCTTCACCTCGCTGGTGGAGGGGCAGGAGACCGACACCGGCGGCTTTGCCCGCACCAACGCCCTCATCAAAGAGCAGCGGGCAAAGAACCCGGACACACTGGTCATTGATGGCGGCGACTTTTCTATGGGCACCCTGATCCAGACCGTCTTTGAGTCTCAGGCGGCGGAGCTGCGGCTGCTGGGCTACATGGGCTGCGACGCCACCACCTTTGGCAACCACGAGTACGACTTCCGTTCCAAGGGTCTTGCCAATATGCTTACCAGCGCCACCGACTCCGGGGACCCTCTGCCTGCTCTGGTGGTCTGCAATGTGGACTGGGACGCCATGGAGTCGGCAGGGCTTACGGAGGGACAGCAGCGGCTGAAGGACGCCTTTGCCTGCGCCGACGTCCGGGACTACACCATCGTCCAGAAGGGAGATGTGCGGATCGCCGTGGTAGGCGTCTTTGGCAAGGACGCCCTGGCATGCGCCCCCACCTGTGAGCTGAAGTTCAAGGACCCCATCGAGGCGGTAAAAGCGACCGTAGCGCAGATCAAGGCGACCGAGGACGTGGACATGCTGGTCTGCGTCTCTCACAGCGGCACCTGGGAGGACCCCAAAAAGTCCGAAGATGAGCTTCTTGCCAAGGCAGTGCCGGAGCTGGACCTGATCCTCAGCGGACACACCCACACCGAGATCCGGCAGCCCATCTGCCACGGCAGCACCTATGTGGTGTCCTGCGGAGAATACGGCAGAAATCTGGGCAGCATCTCCCTGCGGCAGAAGGCAGACGGGCGGTGGGAGCTGGCAGACTACGCCCTGCTGCCCATTACCGCTGATGTTCCCGCCGATGCCGACACCCAGCAGCGCATCGACCGTTTTATGGACACGGTGGACACCGATTATCTGGCGCAGTTCGGCTATACCAAGGATCAGGTGCTGGCAGAAAACGACGTGGTCTTTTCTCTGCTGAAAGATCTGGGCGATGTCCACACCGAACACAATCTGGGTGACATCCTCTCCGATGCCTACATCTACGCCGTAAAGAACGCTGACGACTACGACGGGCAGCCGGTAGACGTGGCAGTGGTGCCCAGCGGCACCGTCCGGGACACCTACGCCCGGGGGAACATTACGGTGGAGCAGGTGTTCAACTCCTTCTCTCTGGGCATCGGCGCCGACGGGGTGCCGGGCTATCCCCTGATCAGCGTCTGGCTCACCGGCAAAGAACTAAAGACTGCCGCCGAGATCGACGCCTCGGTCTCGGACCTTATGACCACTGCCCGGCTTTATTCCAGCGGGCTGAACTTTACCTTCAACCCCCACCGGCTGCCGCTGAACAAGGTCACTGACGTGTATCTGGAGCAGGACGGACAGCGGGTGGAGCTGGAGGACGACAAGCTGTACCGGGTGATCGCAGACCTGTACAGCGGGCAGATGCTCAGCGCTGTCACCAAAATGTCCTACGGTATTCTGTCTATTGTGCCCAAATATCCCGACGGCACCCCCATCGAGGACTTTGAGGACGTGATCATCACCGAAAACGGCAGGGAGCTGAAGGCGTGGGACGCCATCGCCCGGTACATGGCATCCTTTGAGGATACCGACGGCGACGGCATCCCCAACGTGCCGGAGTACTACCGGACCCTTCACGACCGGAAGGTGGTGGAGACCAGCCGCAGCCCCGCTGCCCTGCTGAAGAAGCCCAACCGCTTCACCGCCATCTTTGCTGCCCTCATCGCCGTAGCGGTGCTGCTGGTGGTGGGCGTGGTGCTGCTGATCCGGAAGCTGGTGCGCCGACTGACGGGCAAACGCAGAAAAAAGCACTGCTGAAAGCTGTATCCCTTACAATAGGAAAAGGAGCCGGTGCAGGATCGCACCGGCTCCTTTTGGCTGTACCGGATATTCCGCAGGCAGCATCCCACAAAGGGTCTGCCTTTTCCAGCGTCTTTCCGGCTCAGTTGGTGATCAGGGGATCAAAGTCCTCCAGTTCCCGCAGCTCGTCCTCGGTGGCACGGTTCCGGGCGTCATTGACGAAGTTGTAGTACGCCTGATGGTTCCGCAGGTAGCCGTAGCGGCTGATCTGCTTGATGGTGACGGGGGGCAGCGTATCGTCCCGGTTCCACGCCATCAGGGTGCCGGCAAGCTCCTCGCTCTGGGAGATCACCAGCACCCGGTTGCCTTCCAGCCGCTTTTTATGGATGTAGCTCAGCACGCAGCCGTCCTCCACCGGGCTTTCCCCGTCGTCCTGAAAGAATTCTGCCTGATGGTTCTTGTACCAGCGCATCATCTGGACGCAGGACTTCTGCGCCTTCAGGTCGCCGGTGCGCTGCCGGTCCACAAGCCGCTCCTTCTCCCCAAAGGGCAGCCAGAGGGACAGCCCCCGGCGGTCCAGCAGGGACATGACATTGCCGTCAAAACGGTCGTAGCCCTCGCATCCCAGCGCTTCCAGAGCGGAGGGTGCCGCTACCACTATGTCCGCACGGTTGACGGCGGTTTTTCCTTTTTCGTAGGCATCGTGACTTTGTTTATTATAGTAGTTATACATCTTCCTGCGCTCCTTTTTTATTTTTCAGTGAACTATTTTTTACGGGATCATTTTTCCGGGGAGGGGATATTGGGTGCGCTCGTCCAGCTCGTGCTCTGGTAGGTAAATTTTTGATCCGGGACAGGCAGCAGCTTCAGCGGCAGCAGCTCCTTCCAGTCCATAAAGCGACCGTCCACGTGGTATACCACCCGCAGGGACCAGGGCAGAAGGGTAGTGCGCCGGTAGGTCTGCAGCGTTTCTGCCAGCTCCTTCCGGTTGGTCATGACCATCACCGGGAAGCGGCTGCAAAGCTGCCGGATGCCCCGCAGCAGTGCCTCGTCTGGGGGCAGGAGAGCGGACTCCGGGCTGCCGCACACACACAGGACATCCTTTGCCTTCAGGCTGTCCAAGACCGTGTACACCGGGCTGCAGATATCCTTACGGTAGGCAAGCTCTTCCACGCTCTCCTGCGCCACCATATAGCGGACGCAGTTTTCCGGCTGTTTCCATTGGCAGCAGAATTCGTTGTAGCGGACCATGTCCTCGGTCATGGGAGCCAATGCCTCCAGGATCAGCGGGTCTGCCAGCAGGGGGATGTCCAGCACCACCTGATAGGAGGGAGATACAAAGCCCAGGGCATCAAGGTCGATGGGCTTTTCCTCCGGTGTCGGGAACAGCCGGAACCAGATGTCCTGCCATCTGCCCTCCAGGATCTCTTTGGGCACTGTGGGGGAGATCTTGCTGCCGAAGATGGTGCGGATATAGTTTTTATACTCGGGACGCTCCCGCTCCAGCCGTTCCAGCACGAAACAGAACGCCTGTCCCTGCGCCTGAGTAAGCTCAGGGCGGTCGGCGGTTCCTATACTGGCAACGGTCTGCCGGGCAATGCCTCCCAGAAGCTGCCCGGTCTCTTCCAGACTCCAGCGGAGATGCTCCCGTATAGGGGGCAGGCTCTGTGCCAGTGCGGTGAGATATAGGGTCTGCAGTTGGCTGCGTGTGCTAACGGTTGACATGCTTGACCCACAATTTCTACAGGAGCTATCAAGGGGCAGTTGGCTGTGTATGCTAACGGTTGACATGGGTATGACCTCCTTTGTGGTTCCATTGTACGCCGCAAAAGCAACATTGTCAATGATTTTATGTTAATTTGATTACATTTCAGCCGAAGAAATGTCATTTCAGATGAAATTGGCTCCGGAAACGGTAACAAAAAAGGCAGGCGCACTGCTGCGCCTGCCCTTTGAGGAGGTGAAAATGTCTCAGTTTTCGGCAAGGTTGCCGGTGTAGAGCTGATAGTACTTGCCCTTTTTGGCAATAAGCTCGTCGTGGCTGCCCCGCTCGATGATCCGTCCCTGTTCCAGCACCACGATGCAGTCCGCATTGCGGACGGTGGACAGGCGGTGGGCAATGACAAAACTGGTGCGCCCGTACATGAGCCCGTCCATGCCCCGCTGCACCAGTACCTCGGTGCGGGTATCGATGGAGGAAGTCGCCTCGTCCAGGATCAGCACCGGGGGGTCTGCCACGGCGGCACGGGCGATCGCCAGCAGCTGCCGCTGCCCCTGCGAAAGGTTTGCACCGTCGCCGGTCAGCATGGTGTTGTAGCCCTCCGGCAGACGCTTGATAAAGCCATCGGCGTTTGCCAGCCGGGCGGCGGCGATGCACTCCTCATCGGAGGCGTCCAGCCGACCGTAGCGGATGTTCTCCATCACCGTGCCGGTAAACAGGTGGGTGTCCTGCAGCACGATGCCCAGAGACCGGCGCAGGTCCGCCTTTTTGATCTTGCGGATGTTGATGCCGTCGTACCGGATCTTGCCTTCCTGAATGTCGTAGAACCGGTTGATCAGGTTGGTGATGGTGGTCTTGCCGGCACCGGTGGAGCCGACAAAGGCGATCTTCTGCCCCGGGCGACCGTAAAGGTTGATGTCGTGGAGCACCGTCTTGTCCGGCAGATAGCCAAAGTCCACATCCGTAAAGGTGATGTCGCCAGCCAGCTTGTGGTAGGTGGTGGTGCCGTCGTGGTGGGGGTGCTTCCACGCCCAGATGCCGGTGCGCTCTTTGGTCTCCACCAGCTGGTCGTTCCGGTCGTACTTGGCGTTTACAAGGGTCACATAGCCCTCGTCGGTCTCGCTGGGAGCGTCCATCATCTTAAAGATACGCTCGGCACCTGCCAGCGCCATGATGACGCTGTTTGCCTGCATGGACACCTGACTGATGGGCATATTGAAGCCCTTGTTCAGGCTCAGGAACGCCATGACGGTGCCAAGGGTCATGCCCCCGGCGCCGGTGACTGCCATGGCAGCGCCTACCAGCGCACAGACGGCATAGCTGATATTGCCCAGCTGGGCGTTTACCGGCATCATGATGTTGGAATAGCTGTTGGCGTTGTTGGCACTTTCCTTCAGCTGGTCGTTGAGCTTCCGGAAGCCTTCCAGGGTCTTCTGCTCGTGGGTAAAGACCTTTACCACCTTCTGCCCTTCCATCATCTCTTCGATGTAGCCGTTCACCTTGCCCAGATCCTGCTGCTGCCGGATAAAGTACTTGGCGGAGTTTTTGGCGATCTGCTTGGAGCAGAACAGCATCAGCGCCACCATCAGCATGGTCACGATGGTCAGCTGCCAGCTGAGCATACACATGCTGAAGAACACCGACACGATGGTGATGACGCTGGACACCAGCTGGGGAATGCTCTGGCTCAGCATCTGCCGCAGGGTGTCCACATCGTTGGTGTACACCGACATGATATCTCCGTGGGGATGCTGGTCAAAGTACCGGATGGGCAGGCTCTCCATGTGGGTGAACAGCTGGATGCGCAGGTTCCGCAGGGTGCCCTGGGTCACGTTTACCATGATCCGGGCGTTGAGCCATGCTGCCAGAATGCCCACCACATAGATGCAGCCCACCCGCAGCAGCGCCCCTGCAAGGGGTGCAAAGCTGGGGTCCTGCTGCTTTGTCATGGGCAGGATGTAATCGTCCATAAGGGTCTGGAGGAAAAGGCTTGCCTGCACGTTTGCCAGCGCACTGACCACGATGCACACCAGCACAAGGATGCAGTGGGGCAGATAGTGGCGGAACACCTCTGCCATGATCCGCTTGAGCAGCAAGCCCGGGTTATCTACCTTGGGACGGGGTCCGCCCATCCGGCGTGCTCCGGGTCCCTGTACTACTTTTGCCTGAGCCATTACTGCTCACCTCCCTGCTTGTCGAAGTCGCCGCTGCCCTGCGTCTGGCTGTTGTAGACTTCCTGATAGATCGTATTGGTTGCCAGCAGTTCCTGATGGGTGCCCAGACCGTTGATCTGTCCGTTATCCAGCACAAGGATCCGGTCTGCCTCCTGCACCGAGGAGATGCGCTGAGCAATGATGATCTTGGTGGTGCCGGGGATCTCCTCCCGGAATGCCTTGCGGATCTTGGCGTCGGTGGCGGTGTCCACGGCGCTGGTGGAGTCGTCCAGGATCAGCACCTTGGGCTTCCGCAGCAGGGCACGGGCAATGGTGAGCCGCTGCTTCTGTCCGCCGGACACGTTGGAGCCGCCCTGCTCGATCCACGTATTGTACTTGTCCGGGAACCGCTGGATGAACTCGTCGGCGCACGCCAGCTTTGCCGCCCGGATGCACTCTTCCTCGGTGGCGTTTTCATCGCCCCACCGCAGGTTGTCCAGAATGGTACCGCTGAACAGCACGTTCTTCTGGAGCACCATGGACACCTCCCGGCGCAGCACGTCCAGATCGTAGTCCCGCACGTCCACGCCGCCTACCTTCACCGAGCCGGTCTCCGGGTCGTAGAGCCGGGGGATCAGCTGCACAAGGCTGGATTTTGCACTGCCGGTGCCGCCGATGATGCCCAGGGTCTCCCCGGGACGGATGGTAAAGGTGATGTCGTTGAGCACCGGCTGCCCGGAGCCGTGCTTATACTTAAAGGTAACGTGATCAAACTGGATGCCGCCGTCTGCCACCTGCTTCACCGGCTGCTTTGCCGGGGGCAGGTCGGTGGTCTCGTCCAGCACCTCCACGATACGCTTGGCGGAGGCTGCGGACATGGCGATCATGACAAATGCCATGCTCAGCATCATCAGCGCCATAAGGATGTTCATGATGTAGCCAAAGAGGGCGTTGAGCTGTCCGGTGGTAAGGGCACCGCGGAGCACATACTTTGCCCCCAGCCAGCTGAGAGCGATGTTGCAGCCGTAGACGGCGGTGAGCATGGCGGGATTGTTGAAGCTCAGCCGGCTCTCGGCGTTGACAAACTGGTTGTACAGGCTCTGGCAGGCGGCGGTGTATTTCTCGTTTTCAAAGCCTTCCCGGACAAAGCTCTTGACCACCCGGATGGCGGAGATGTTCTCCTGCACCGAGGCGTTGAGGTTGTCGTAGTTCTTGAACACCCGGTCAAAGATCCGGAAGGTGGGGACCATGATACCGGCAAGCACCGCCACCAGAAAGACCACGGCGACCACAAACACCAGCGACAGAGGTCCGCCGATGATCACCGACATGACCAGTGCAAACACCAGATGCACCGGGGCGCGGACGCACATCCGCTCGATCATCTGGAAGGCGTTCTGCAGGTTGGTGACGTCGGTGGTCATACGGGTCACCAGACCGGCGGTGGAGAACTTGTCGATGTTGGAAAACGAAAAATGCTGGATGTTCTCGTACATTGCCTCCCGCAGGTTGCCGGCAAAGCCGGTGGATGCCTTGGCGGCAAACTTACCTGCCAGCACACCCAGTACCAGCGCCACGGCGGCGACCCCAAAGGTCAGCAGACCGTATTTTACAATGGCGTTCATATCGCCCTTTTCGATGCCCCGATCAATGATGAGCGCCATGATGGTTGGCAGCAGCACATCCATGATGGCTTCCAGAGCCGAAAAGAGGGGTGTCAGGATCGCAGCGCGCTTGTACTCGCCCAGATGTGACACTAACTTTTTGATCATCTGTGTTTTCCTCCCTGATTAAAATATAAGAATATAGACCTCTAATTGTTTGGTACAAAACAATTTTATACAAAACAATTTTAATGTCAAGAGGTTTCGGAAAATGTTCATAATTACTAATTTAACGGCCCCTTTTTCGGCGGTTTGACGAGGGTGAGCTGGTGGCTGGTGGTCAGTGGCTAGTGATTAGTGACTGACCACTGGATCGCATCCTCGCCCTCTCAGTCACCTGCGGTGACAGCTCCCCCAAAGGGGGAGCCCTTGGCAAAACCAAGGACTTTGCCGTACTGCCAAAGCCTCCCCCTTTGGGGGAGGTGGATTTGCGAAGCAAAGACGGAGAGGGCGAGGACGCTATCCTTTCAGGCAAGCCTTACTGCAGCTTTTCCCGCAGCTTGTTCAGCAGCCGCAGCAGCTGAGCGTTTTCTTCCTCGGTGAGCAGCCCTGTCACGTATTCGTCCATCTGGTGGAAGGACAGCACGGTCTTTTCGTGGAAGTCCGCCCCTTCCCGGGTAAGCACCAGCTGCTTCAGCCGTGCGTCCTGGGTCACGCTGAGGCGCTGGATATAGCCCTTGCGCTCCATGAGCTGCAAGATGCTGGTGACCGTGGAACGGGTAATGGAAAACTCCCGCTCAATGTCCCGCTGGTACACCGGCTGGTCCCGGTGGTTGTACAGGTATCCCAGGATCCACCCGTGCATGGGGGTCGCCTGTTCCACCCCGTTGGCGCGGGTGAACTGGTTGATCTTGCGGAAGATCAGGTTATCCACCCGGCGGATCTGCGCCGGGATCACCTGCGGGGCATCCCACGGGGGATCGGCGTGGGTGCAGTCGGTCTGTTTTTTGTCACACATTGTGGTCAGGTCCTTTCGATGGTTCATAGGTCAAACTGTTTTATACAAAACTGTTTGATATGGGACTATTATGCAGCATCAAAAGGCGATTGTCAAGAAAAAAGTGCCGGAAGGAGAGGTTTTGGCGGAGACCGCCGGGTCGCCGCAAAAGGGGCAGCATCCTCGCCCTCTCCGTCTGCTCCCTCCGGTCGCAGCCACCCGTTCCCCACTTTGTCACCTGCGGTGACATTTCTCCCCGGAGCGGGGAGAATCTATCCCCGACCGGGGGAAGGCTTTAGTGGAGACCGGAGGAAGTCGGTCGAGGGGAGAGGTTTTGGCAGTACAGCAAAGCTCCTGGTTTTGCCAAGGGCTCCCCCTTTGGGGGAGGTGGATTTGCGCAGCAAAGACGGAGAGGGCGAGGACGCTATCCGCTGACTACTGACCACTAACCACTATCCTACACACACAGCAAAACAGCTCCCCCTCGGGGGAGCTGTTTTGCGAATGTGAGATGGAGAGGGCACCGCATATACCATATAGATAAAAGCCGGCTTATTCTGCCGGGGTGTCCGTTGTTTCCGGGCTGTCCGCCGGGTCAGGAGCGGTGGTCTGCGCCTTTTCCATCCATTCCCGCACACGGTCCGGACGGTTGGTCACAAAGGCATCCGGCTCCACGGTCAGCAGCCAGTCCACGGCGTCCTGCGTGTCCACGGTCCACAGTGCCACCTTGATGCCCATGCGGTGGAGCCGCCGGACAAAGGTGGGGTTGCTGTAGGCGGTGTGGTACTCGCAGCTGATGTAATCCAGCTTAAAGTCCAGCCCGGCGGCGTAGTCTGCTGGGTCCCGCTGCTGCTGCAGGTGGTTGTAGATCTCCTGCAGGCTCTCGCCGGGAAAACTGGCGCGGAGCATGCTGACCTTGTCTGTAAGCCAGCGGGTCATCTGGCTGCTGTTCTCGGCGTTCAGCTCCTCCGGGGTCACGGTGTCCGGCAGCTGCTCCGGTTCTTCCAGCCCGTTTTCTTCCTGCCAGTTGCTGGCAATACCGGTAAGATCCCAGAACTGCGGAGGAAAGAGCATACTCTCCACGGCACCGTACACCAGTGCCCCCACCCGGAGCTGAGGCTCCAGCTGTTTTGCCTGCCGCAGCAGATCGTGGTTGAAGGAGACGAGTATCACCCGGTCCACCATCTGGGTGTCCCGGATCTCTGCCAGCACCCGGGGCACAAAGTCCGGGTCGTTGTCCACCGTTGCCTTCAGCTCCAGCTGCACCGTGATCTCGCCCAGGTCGTGGCACAGCTGCAGCGCCTCGTGGAGGGTTGCGATCTTTTCGTCCTTGAAGATGGCATCCTTCCAGCTGCCGAAGTCCAGCCCCCGCAGCTCGAACATGGTCATATCGTAGATCTTTCCGGAGATGTCGGTGTGCAGGTCGATAATGTAGTCATGATGGATCACCAGCCCGGCGTCCACCGTCTGCTGTACGTCCATCTCTACGCCGTCTGCGCCGATCTCCACCGCCTTGCGGAACGCCGTAAGGGTATTTTCCGGCGCAAGATAGGATGCGCCTCTGTGTGCAATGATCTCAGGGGTCATATTGGTTCCTTTCTGCCGCAGGTCCCGCCTTTACCATACTTTTATAGCATACTCCATTTTATGCCCTCTGTCCACCCCCTGCCGGGGAACTGTCCGTGGTGAAAGTACGACTTTTATCGTCAAAATGCCGAATTTTGCCCCGGTTTTTTGCACACTTTTCACGAGAATTTCGCAAAAGAGATGCCAAATCTCTCCTATCTGTTCCTTTCAAACCGGCTGTGAACATGGTAAAATAGACCTGTAAGAAAAGCCGCCTGTGCGGCGCTCAACTTGGAAGATGGAGAGTTTGATTATGACAGAGTTCAAGCCCATTAAGGAAGGTAAAGTACGCGAGATCTATGACAACGGCGACAGCCTGATCATGGTTGCCACCGACCGCATTTCCGCCTTTGACGTGATCCTGAAGAACAAGGTGACCAAAAAGGGCACCGTGCTGACCCAGATGAGCAAATTCTGGTTCGACTTCACCAAGGACCTGCTGCCCAACCACATGCTCAGCGTGGATGTGCAGGATATGCCGGAGTTCTTCCGTCAGCCCCAGTTTGACGGCAACAGCATGATGTGCCGCAAGCTCACCATGCTGCCGGTGGAGTGCATCGTCCGCGGCTACATCACCGGCAGCGGCTGGGCAAGCTACCAGCAGACCGGCAAGGTCTGCGGCATCCAGCTGCCGGAGGGTCTCAAGGAGTCCGACAAGCTGCCGGAGCCTATCTACACCCCCTCCACCAAGGCAGAGATCGGTGATCACGACGAGAACATCTCCTACGAAAAGAGCATCGAAGTGCTGGAAAAGCAGTTCCCCGGCAAGGGCAAGGAGTACGCCACCAAGCTGCGGGACTACACCATCGCTCTGTACAAGAAGTGCGCCGAGTACGCTCTGTCCCGGGGTATCATCATTGCGGACACCAAATTCGAGTTTGGTCTGGACGAGAATGGCAATGTGGTGCTGGGCGACGAGATGCTGACCCCGGATTCCTCCCGCTTCTGGCCGCTGGAGGGCTACGAGCCGGGTCACGGTCAGCCCTCCTTCGACAAGCAGTTTGTCCGTGACTGGCTGAAGGCTAACCCCGACAGCAACTACGACCTGCCTCAGGAGGTCATCGACAAAACCATCGCCAAGTATCTGGAAGCATATCAGCTGCTCACCGGCAAGGAACTGTAAACCGGCAAGCCGCTCGGGCTGTCCCACCGCAGGTGGGGCAGCCTTTTGTTTTGGCAGGATGTCCCTCTGGGTGTTTTGCCCTTCTGCTTTACATCCCCTGCCCCATGGTTTATACTAGGGGGTGAATGAAAACTGGGAAGTTGAGGTCTCCGGCATGGCATACGAAAACACCCTTACATTGGACATCCTGCCCCTTACGGCTGACACCGCACGGCTGGTGCGGGTCTACGGCACTTCCCCCTGCGTGGAGCTGCCCGCCGCCCTGCCTGCCCCGGAGGGCGGCAGCTTTTGGGTCACCCAGCTGGGGGACTACTGTTTTTCCGAAAAGCCCCGTGCCCTGCCTGCCCCGGAGGCGCTGTGCCGGTACGAAGTATCCGAGACCGGCACCGTCCGGCTCATCCGTACCTACGGGCAGCCGGTGGGCGGCAGCGGCGGCAGACGGTACGATTTGGATTTTGACGCCGCCCCGGAGACGGAACAGCTGCACCCGGTGTGCGGCAGCTTTGTGGAGGAGATCACCCTGCCGGACTCCCTCCGGGTGGTGGGCGGCTGCGCCTTCTACAACTGCCGCCGCCTCCGGCTGCTGTCCATAGGAGCGCAGCCCCTTACGGTGGGCAGCGATGTGTTCCTGAACTGCTTTGCTCTGGAGACCCTGCGGGTCCGTGCCGCCCCGGAGACCCCCACCGGGCTTTTTGCGGTGGTGAACAACATCACCGAAGCGGTGCAGGCAGTGTTCCAGCCTGCAGGGGCAGCAAAACCGGCGGCGGCGCTGTGGTATCCTGCCTACTGGGAGGACATCGAGGAGACTCCCGCCCACATCCTGCTCCACACCTTTTCCGGACAGGGGTACCACTACCGCCAGTGTTTTCTGGACAACCGGTTCCTGCCGGTGGAATACGACAGCATCTTCCCCCAGGGACACGACGCCGACGACGCCAACGTCATGGCACAGCTGTGCTTTGCACGGCTCCGGTACCCGTGGCAGCTGTCGCAAGCAGCGGCGGCGCACTACCGCAGCTTCCTTGCCGCCAACACCGGCAGGGTCGTGGCAAAGCTGCTGAAAGCCCAGGACATGGACGCCCTGGGGGACCTGCTGGCGCTGGATGTGCTGGACAAAGCCGCCTTCCGGGAGGCAGACGCCCTTGCCGCCAAGGCACAGAACGCATCTGCCGCCGCCCTGCTGGCAGATGCTGCGCACAAAAAGTACGCCGCCGCACGTCCCCGCCAGCGGTATGATCTGGATTTTTGAGAGGTGATCCCCTTGCCCAAAGAAAAATTCATAGACCCCCGCACCCCTTTTAAGTCGGCACGTCCGGAGACCCACGAAGAGTGGCAGGCACGGATGGGCGGCGAGGTATTGGCGGTTGTGCGCAGTGAGCTGTATCTGGATTTCCGGTTTCTGGACATGGCACTGGGGGCACTTGCCCCGGTGCCGGACGAGATGTGCCGGGGGCTTGCCACCGACGGGGTGACCCTGTACTACCAGCCCAGCACCCTGCTGCGGCTGTACAAGCAAAACCCCAAATACCTGACCCGGCTGTACCTCCACACCGTGTTCCACTGCGTGTTCCGCCACCTGTGGCTCCGGGGCAGACGGGAAAAGCAGCTGTGGCATCTGGCATGTGATATTGCCGTGGAAAACGTCATCGACCATCTGGGGCGCAAAAGCGTCACCCGCCCCCTGACCTACCTGCGGCAGAACGCCTACCGCCGCATCACCGAGGAGGAAAAGCTGGTGGCGGCAGCGCCTGCCTACCGGTGGCTCTGCCGGCAGACCCCCGGGGTGCTGCGGCAGCTGGAGCGGGAGTTCTGCACCGATGACCACCGGCTGTGGCGGGACGATCCTCCGGACACCCCCCAGCAGCTGCCCACCCCCCTGCCCCAGAAAACATGGCAGAAGATCGGGGAGCGGATGCAGACCGAGATGGAGCTGCGGGACAAGGAGGCCGGCGAGGGCGCCGACGCCCTGCAGCAGCAGATCAAGGCGGCAAACCGCAGCCGCCGCAGCTACAAGGACTTTCTGCGCCGGTTCTGCGTCACCCGGGAGGAGGTAAAACTGGACCCGGAGGAGTTTGATCTGAACTTTTACACCTACGGACTGTCGGTATACGGGGACATGCCCCTCATCGAGCCGCTGGAGACCCGGGAAAGTAAGAAGATCGAAGAGCTGGCGCTGGTCATCGACACCAGCTATTCCACCTCCGGCGATCTGGTCCGGGGCTTTCTGGCAGAGACCTATACCCTGCTGAAGGGGCGGGAGAACTTTTTCCACCGGATGAACCTCCACCTGATCCAGGCGGACAACGCCGTGCAGCAGGATCTTCTCATCCGCAACGAGGAGGAGCTGATCCACGCCATGAATCACTTTGAGCTGCGGGGCGGCGGCGGTACCGACTTCCGCCCTGCCTTTGCCTATGTGGACCGGCTCTGCGCCGAGAAAAAGTTCACCAGCCTCCGGGGTCTGCTGTACTTTACCGACGGCATGGGGCAGTACCCGGTGCGGCGTCCCGGCTACGACACCGCCTTTCTCTTTCTGGGAGACCGGTTCGACGACGCCAACGTGCCTCCATGGGCAATGAAACTGGTACTGGAAGAAGAAGAGTTCACCGGCACTCCCCGCCCCTCCTCTGCCCTTGCAAAGGCGCTGGAAGAGGACGAGGACCCGTTCCGGGAGCTGAATAATACCTGAAAATACAGGGGGAACTGTTATGAATATCAAGCGTGCCAAAGAAGAGATCCAGCACACCGTCAAGGCATACCTTGCCAAGGATGAGCTGGGCGAATATGCCATTCCTGCCATCCGGCAGCGTCCCATCCTGCTGATGGGACCTCCGGGCATCGGCAAGACCCAGGTGATGGAGCAGGTAGCGCGGGAGTGCGGGGTGGCACTGGTGGCATACACCATCACCCACCACACCCGGCAGAGCGCCGTGGGTCTGCCCTTTATCCGACAGCGCCACTACGGGGACAAGGACGTGTCGGTCACCGAGTACACCATGAGCGAGATCATCGCCAGCATCTACGCCAAGATGGAAGCCACCGGTCTGCAGGAGGGCATCCTCTTTATTGACGAGATCAACTGCGTCTCCGAGACCCTTGCCCCCACCATGCTGCAGTTTTTGCAGTGCAAGACCTTTGGCAATCAGGCAGTGCCCCGGGGCTGGGTCATCGTGGCGGCAGGCAACCCCCCGGAATACAACAAATCGGTGCGGGATTTTGACATCGTCACTCTGGACCGGGTCCGCCGCATGGACATTGAGCCGGACCTGCCGGTGTGGAAGGACTACGCCCGTGCCGTGGGCATCCACAGCGCCATTCTGAGCTATCTGGAGCTGCATCCCCAGAACTTCTATCAGATCAACGCCGACGTGGAGGGCACCCGCTTTGTCACCGCCCGGGGCTGGGAGGACCTGTCCAACCTGCTGGACACCTACGAAAAACTGGGTCTGCAGGCAGACGAAGAGCTGATCGGGGAGTACATCCAGCATCCCAAGATCGCCGAGGACTTCTCCGCCTATCTGGACCTGTACTACAAGTACCGGGACGACTATGGGGTGGAGGACATCCTTGCAGGGACTGTAAAGCCGGCGGTCTACGCCCGGCTCCTGAACGCTCCCTTTGACGAGCGGCTGAGCCTTGTGAGCCTGATCCTGGCAGGGCTGGACACCCGGTTTGCCGCTTCCCGGCAGGCAGACGCCGTGGCAGATGCCTGCTACGCCTTCCTGCGGGAGACCAAGCAGGCGCTTGCCACCCTGCCGGAGGACATCCCCGACGGATCGGTGGAGCTGTTTGAACAGCAGATCACCGACCGGGAGGCAGAGACCCAGCGGCTGCGCACCGCCAGCCTGCTGGATAAGCAGCAGCTGCGGTACCGGCTCCGGACCGAAGCCGAGCTGCGGCGCTGGGCGGCAGAGCTGCGCCACGCCGGTGCCGTGGGCACCAAGGAGGCATTCGACCTGCTGCGGGACCAGTTCCGCAGCCTTGCCGGGGACCGGGACGCCGCCCAGAACGCCGCCTCCGCCGCACTGGAGGCAGCCTTTGACTTTATGGAGCAGGCGTTTGGGGAGGGACAGGAGATGGTGGTGTTCGTCACCGAGCTTACCGTCCGCCCCGCCGCCCACGACTTCCTTACCGAAAACGGCTGTGAGCGGTACTTCCGCTACAACAAGGACCTGCTGCTGGACCACCGGAAAGCGGCGCTCCAGCAGGAACTTGCCGCCGAGGAGAACCGTCACGGCGGTATCTGAAACCCACATGCCAGCATAAACAAAACATCCGCAGCGAACCTTCCGCTGCGGATGTTTTTGTTTCCTATAAAGGCGCTTTTACTCCAGATGGTGACGCCTGCAGAACTTTTTGCTTGCCCAGTACATACCTCCCCAGATGAGGATGGCAAGCAGCAGGTACACCGGGTTTTTCAGGGAGCTTACCAGCGACTGCCCGAACAGTGCCATCATGCCCACCATGACCCCCTTGCCCAGCAGCACCGTTGCCAGATACCGCTTTTCGTCAAAGTCTGAGATGCCAAAGGCAAAGTGCATAAAGGAGGTGGGGGTAAAGGGCAGCAGCGCCAGCATGAACAGGGAGGCGGTGTCAAACCGGCTCACCCACTGCTGCGCCTTTTCCAGCCTGGCAGAGCGGCTGGCAATCTTCCAGAAATACCGCTTGACGATGCGCCGCCAGAACAGGAACATGACGCCGCCCCCCAGTGCCACCCCCAGCCAGCTGTACAAAAAGCCCAGCAGCCCTCCGTGGGCGGCAACGTTCAGCGCTACGATCGCCACCAGCGGCAGCGGCGGGAAAAAAGACTCCACCATTGCCAGCAAAATGGGCGCAAGGGGTCCAAGGTTTTCAAAACGATCCAAAAGCGCCAGCCAGAATTCCAGTGTTCCCAGCTGCCGCAGCCATTCCATCTGCATGATCGGTCTTTCCGTCCCTTCTATCCCAGCAGCATCCTGTAAAACATCTCTCCATACTGCCAGTATACCCTGTTTCTATGACAGAGCCGTGAACAGTTCCTGAGCTTTTTTGCCCTGTCTGTTCATAAAACGAATCAAAAGGCGGTTTTCCTGCAAATTTTTAGTTCTTTTCCCCTTCCGCTGCCTTTTCGGCACGGGCACGGGTCCGCTCCAGCTGGGCGGTGCGCAGCTTTTCCCACCGTGCAAGGGTGGCGTCGTCCGGCATCTGCAGACACCGGGCATAGCTCCAGTGGAGACCGTCCCGCCGTGCCAACTTGTACCGCTGGAAGGCACCCTTTCCCATGGCGTTGTCGCCGCCGTGGCAGCTGGGGCAGCGGCTCAGGGTATACCAGCTGTTGCTGCCCTTTTTCAGCCACACCTCATCGGGCTGCAGCAGCTCCCCGCACTCCGGACAGGACATCTGATAAATTTTAGGGTCGGTGCGCCAAGTATACTGCTCCACATAGCCCTTGAACACCGCAAAATCCCGGTAGTCCCCGGGCACAGGGCAAAGGCTCTGCCGCAGTGCCTCTTCCTCAGAGGGGTAGGCGGCAAGCCCGGCACGGAGGTCCAGACAGCGGCACACGTCCGCCGTGTACAGGGCATCGGACAAAGCATCGTGGAACTGCCGCTCCGTAGGCAGACCCAGCCGGGTCACCACGCTTTCCAGCGTCATGCCCTCCCCTTCCTTCCGGGGATGCTCCCGCAGAAACACCTGCTGCAGGTCGTACCACACCGTGGGGCGGGACTCGTCCAGATTACACAAAAAGAGGTTCTGCTTCAGCACCGGTACGTCGTCCATGCCCCACTCTGCAAACTCTGCATCGGCACCGCACCACTGCATAAACCGCCGCAGACCCTGAACGATGGGTTCTCCCCTGTCCAGATCCGCCTGGGTCAGCCCGGTGACCTTGGCGATGTGGTGCTGCAGCTTCCGGAAGATCCGGGGGCGCAGATGGATGGAAAAGGTGTCCAGCACATTGGCGTCCTCGTCGATCTTCACAGCGCCGATCTCCACGATCTCTCCCCGGAGGGTCTGCTGGCCCCCATGGTAATTAAAGGTATACGGCTGATAGCCGATGTTCCATTCCAGATCAAATATAACCAGTTCACGCGGCATTGTCTTTGTTAGTCCTCTCGTAAAATAAACTTTTCCACTGCCTCTGCCACACCATCGTGGTTGTTGTCGGCTTTGGTCACGTAGTCGGCGCAGTCCTTTACCGGCTGCTCGGCGTTCTGCATCGCCACACCCACCCCGGCGTACTGGATCATGGACCGGTCGTTAAGCCCGTCTCCGCACACCATCAGGTTTTCCCGGGTCAGCCCCATGGTCTCCAGCAGGGCGGCAAGGCTGGCATCCTTTGCCACTCCCATAGGCACCGCTTCGATAAAGAAAGGGCTGGAGGGGTACAGGTCTGCCTGTCCCTCAAACTCTGCCTTTCCGGCGGCGCACACCGCATCCCGGCGGGCAGGGTCCACCGTAATGAGCATCTTGCACACCGGGTAGTCCACATAGGCGGCAAGGTCCTCCACCCCGATCATGGGCAGCTTGGTGGTAAAGCACTCCTTCAGCGCCCAGGGGTCCTCCGGGCGCTGGCAGACGATGCCCTTGTTATTATAGGTAAGCACCGCCACATCCTGCGCCTGGGCAAAGGCGCACAGCCGGGGCACCAGCGCCGGGTCCAGCGTCTTTTCGTACAGCGCTTTGCCGGTGAGGCAGTCCACGATCTTGCCTCCGTTGTAGGACAGGATGCAGCCGCCCTTTTTGTCCAGCCCCAGCTCCTTTGCCAGCGGGGTGATGCCGGCAGTGGGACGACCGGAGGCAAGCACCACCGTCACGCCCTGCGCCATGGCACGGTCCAGCGCCTGCCGGGTCCGGGGGGTAATGATCTTCTGGTCATTGGTCAGGGTGCCGTCCAGATCCAGCGCCAGTACTTTGATATCCGACATAAAACAGATCCTCTCTTTGATCCTGTGTATACAAGAATGTTCTCCTTCTATTGTACAATGAACCGCCCCCGGTTTTCAACCCTTGGGACCGTGTTTGGTGGAAAAATCCCCTGCTGCGGCGCAAGATCCGGCAACAAAACCGAGAGCGGCGTCATCAATATGTGCCCCTGGACCCGGGATGTGCCCTACGAGACCATCGCCGAGAAGCTCCACAAGCAGAAGGGCTACAAGGTGGGCGTGGGTGCGGACAAGTTTGGCGGCGTCTTTGACAACACCGAGATCTTCCACAAGCTCGCCGACCTCACCAAGGTCCAGTAAACAGCTCATCCCCCTTTTCCACACCATTGAACATATAAAGCGCAAAACCTCCCTGCTCCACGCCGCAAGACACGGCAGAGCAGGGAGGTTTTGTATCTTTATTCCGGTTTTAGACCCAGGCGCTCAGTCCTCTGCCTCCGGGAATCCCTCCAGCTTGGAGGTGCAGTGGGGGCAGCGCACTGCCTTGATGGAGATCTCACTCTGGCAGTAGGGGCACACCTTGGTGGTGGGCTCTGCCGGTGCTGCAGGCTCCTCCGGCTTTTTGTGGAGGGAGTTGATGAACTTTACCACCGTAAACAGCACAAATGCCACAATAACAAAGTTGATGACGGCGTTGATAAAGGAGCCCACGCCGATCATCACATCCCCGATGTGGATGCCCACCTCCGAGAAGTCTGCATTGAAGAACAGACCAATGGCGGGGTTGATAATGTCGTTTACCAGCGAGTTGACGATGGCGGTAAAAGCACCGCCGACCACAACGCCCACTGCCATGTCCATGACGTTGCCCCGCATGGCAAATGCCTTGAACTCTTCAAAGAATTTCTTGATGCCCTTGATCTTTTTTTCTGCCATAATATACTTTCTCCTTTGCCTCCATGAGAAAATTTTTCCTGTTCTTATAATACTGGATTTTCCCTGTTTTTTCAAGTATCGTACTCAGATTTCCCACACCAATGCAGCAAAAAATAAAAGCCGCCTGCACCCGCAACGGGCACAGGCGGCATACGGAGATCTTACAGAGATCAGACCGCAGCAGAGGAAACAGCCTCGGAGGAAGCAGCCTCGGAAGCGACTTCAGAAGAAGCAGCCTCAGAAGAGACAGCCTCACTCTCCACCTCAGAAGCAGCCTCAGAGGAGGCAACCTCGCTGACAGCCTCGGAAGAAGCAGCAGAGGAAGCGGTGGAAGAAGCAGCGGTAGAGGAAGCGCCGCCGCAAGCAGTCATGGCGACAGTCAGGGCAACAGCAGCAGCAACAACAGCAACAGTCTTCATTTTCATAATATAAGTACTCCTTTGGAATTTTTTTAAATAGAATGGTTTGGCAGGCGGTTCTCACAGGTCCCGCTTGCAGAAGCCTATTATAATCATCTCGCCCAAAAATGCAAGAGTAATTTTGCACAAAATGCCCTACAAAATGCAAACTGTTACCATTTTGATATAAAGCTTACACAATTTTTCGCGATATTCCTTGTGCAAGGACACAGTGCCGCAAAACTGTTCTGCCCCCGAAAACAGCGCAAAACAAAACCGCCCGTACCTCCACGAGGCACAGGCGGCAAAGGAACTGTTTTCAGCCCGGAACCTTAGTTCTGGGGAGCCTCAAAGGCAATGGCGGTAGCACCGGCAGCGGCGTCCACGCTCTTCAGAGAGATGGAAGCCACCTCGTAGTGCAGGGTGTCAAAGCTCTGGGTAGCGCCGTCCTCGGTGACAAACTCCAGCACATACACCACATCTGCCTGCTTATCAGCATCCACGTCCCGGGTGATCACCAGGCTGTCACCGTCGGCAAGACCCTCACCGGCAAGGTTCTCGCCCTTGTCCTCGCTGCCTGCATCGTACAGGTACAGCTCGGTGACGGCGGTGCCGGTGGTGTTGTACACAGTGTACTCGGCGCTCTGTGCCTCTACCTCAGAAGCAGCCTCCGAGGCAGCCTCGCTGGATGCAGCCTCGGAAGAAGCAGCAGCGGAGGAAGCAACAGAAGAAGCGGTAGAGGAAGAACCACCGCAGGCGGTCATGCCCATCACCAGTGCAACTGCAACGGTAGCAACAGCAATCTTGTTCAGTCTCATATTCGTACTCCTTACAAAACGTCTTTTTTCGCCCAGACCACCCTGTCCGATGGTCCAGGAGAATTTATTATATACAACTCTGCACAAAAACGCAAGGGTTCCTTTGCGCTTTTTGACGGAAAACCAAGAATTGTTACCGTTTTGAAACAAAAATGCTACTTTTTGTTATTTTCTCTGCCGGAAGCCAAATAAACCAAACAGCAGAGCCTCCCCTGCCGCAATTGCCGGGGAGGCTCCGCTGTTTTTCTTTTACCGGGTCTTACTTGGGCTGACGACCGATGTAGGCAAGGATGCCGCCGTCGGCGTACAGGATCTGACCGTTTACAAAATCCGATGCGTGGGAGGCAAGGAAGACGCAGGGACCCACCATGTCCTCTGCCTCGCCCCAACGCCCTGCCGGGGTCTTGGCAACGATGAACTGGTCAAAGGGATGACGGCTGCCATCGGGCTGGATCTCCCGCAGGGGAGCGGTCTGGGCGGTGGCGATGTAGCCGGGTCCCATACCGTTGCACTGGATGTTGTACTCGCCGTACTCGGAAGCGATGTTCTTGGTGAGCATCTTCAGTGCGCCCTTGGCGGCGGCGTAGGCGGAGACGGTCTCTCTGCCCAGCTCGCTCATCATGGAGCAGATGTTGATGATCTTGCCCTCCCGCTTTTCCATCATGTCCGGCAGCACTGCCTTGGAGCAGTTAAAGGCACCGCCCACATGGACGTCGATGACCCGCATAAAGTCGGCGTGGCTCATCTCGATCATGGGCACCCGCTTCATGAGACCGGCGTTGTTTACCAGAATGTCCACGCTGCCCACTTCCGCCTTGATCCTTGCGATCATGGCGTTGACGGCATCCTCATCGGACACGTCTGCCACATAGCCGTGTGCCGCAATGCCTGCTGCCTCGTAGGCGGCAATGCCCTTGGCAAGGCTTGCCTCGGAGGAGCAATTGAAGCAGATGGTAGCGCCGCACTTTGCCATGCCCTCGGCAATGGAAAAACCGATGCCGTGGGCACCGCCGGTGATCAGGGCAACCTTGCCCTTCAGGTCAAATGCAGAAAGATCCATGATGTTCTCCTTTTCATCTTTTACCAAGATCCATGGTTTCAAGTTAAATTTTTAGCAAAAAGCCCCGTACCGGTCCTCCCGGTACGGGGCTTTGTATGGTGCTTTTTAGCGCAGGTCAGTGGTAGCGATGTTATCCATGTCGTCAAACTCCATGTTCTCGCCGCCCATTGCCCAGATAAATGTATAGTTCGAGGTGCCTACGCCGCTGTGGATGCTCCAGGAGGGGCTGATGACAGCATCCTCGTTGTGCATCACGATGTGGCGGGTCTGGGTAGGCTCGCCGCACATGTGGAACACCACCTGCCCCTCGGGCAGTTCAAAGTAAGTATAGATCTCCATGCGCCGCTCATGGGTGTGGCTGGGCATGGTGTTCCAGTTGGAACCCGGGTCCAGTTCGGTCATGCCCATGCTCAGCTGGCAGGTCTTTAGCACATCCGGATGGATGAACTGGTTGATGGTGCGCTTGTTGCAGGTCTCCACGCTGCCCAGAGGACGGTGGTTTGCGTCCGCCATCTTGATCAGACGGGTCTCGTAGGAGCAGTGTGCCGGAGCAGACACCATGTAGAACTTGGCGGGATGCTCCGGGTCTGCGGAAGCAAAGGTCACTTCCTTGGTGCCCTTGGTGATGTACAGGCAGTCCTTATAGCCCAGCTTGTACTCCACACCGTCTGCCATCACGATACCGGTGGAATCCTTGCCGATGTTGAACATACCGATCTCACGGCGCTCCAGGAAGTAGTGGGTACCAAAGTTCGCCCACACATCAATGCCCTTGTCGATGGAAACGGTCTCGTGCACCGGCATGCAGCCCAAGGTCACCATACGGTCCACATGGCTGTACACCGCCACCACCTGATCTGCCTTGTACAGACCGGTGATCAGCATCTCGTCCCGCATTTCCTCGGTGGTGTAGCGCTTGAAATCCTTCTGGTTGCAGGAATAACGGATATCCATTGTGGATCTCCTCCTGCTTAGCGCTGGATACGACCGGAGCCGTCGCCGCCTGCCAGCTTCTCCACCTCGGAGACAGTCATCATGTTGTAGTCGCCCTCGATGGAGTGCTTCAGAGCAGAAGCAGCAACAGCGAACTCAACTGCTTCCTGAGTGCTCTTGCCGGTCAGCAGGCTGTAGATCAGACCGCCGCCGAAGGAGTCGCCGCCGCCCACGCGGTCGATGATGTGCAGGTCGTACTTCTTGGAGAAGCAGTACTCGCCCGAAGCAACGTCGTACAGCATAGCGCTCCAGCCGTTGTCGAAGGCGCTGTGGCTCTCACGCAGGGTGATGGCGACCTTCTCGAAGTGGAACTTGTCAGCCAGCTGCTTTGCAACGCTCTTGTAGCCCTCAGCGTTCAGCTTGCCGCCGTAGATGTCGGTAGCCTCAGCCTCGATGCCGAACACGTCCTTAGCATCCTCCTCGTTGGAGATGCAGACGTCCACGTACTGGCACAGGTCGGTCATAGCGGCACGAGCCTGCTCACGGGTCCACAGCTTGCCGCGGTAGTTCAGGTCGCAGCTGATCTTCACGCCGTGTGCCTTAGCAGCCTTGCAAGCCTGGCGGCAGATCTCGACGACGTTCTCGCCCAGAGCCGGGGTGATGCCGGTGAAGTGGAACCAGTCCACGCCCTCAAAGATCTTATCCCAATCAAAGTCGGAGGGCTGAGCCAGCTGGATAGCGCTGTTGGCACGGTCGTAGATGCAGACGGAACCACGCTGAGAAGCACCCTTCTCGTTGTAGTAGATGCCCACACGGTCACCACCACGGGTGATCATGCTGGTGTCCACACCGTAGCGGCGCAGGCTGTTGACAGCTGCCTGACCAATGGCGTGTGCGGGGAGCTTGGTGACGAAAGCTGCGTCCAGACCGTAGTTGGCGAGAGAGACGGCAACGTTTGCCTCGCCGCCGCCAAAGGTGAACTCCAGGCTGTTAGCCTGAACGAAACGCTCATAGTTGAACGGCTGCAGACGGACCATCAGTTCGCCAAAAGTAACGACTTTCATTGGTTATTCTCCTTTTGTTAGCAAGTGTATATTCTTCAGAATGATCCCGCCCCGGGGCGCACCCGGCGGGGCGGGGCTTTTGCGGTATCCCTGGGCTTATGCCTGCACCAGGTGGAAGGCGAAGCCTGCGATCTCATCAGCAAAGTAGCATGCCACGGTCTTGCCGTTCTTCACGTTCTTGCTGTCCAGATCGAACTTTGCGCCCCGCTGGGTCAGGTGGTAGATGGCACGGTCCACGTTGTTGCAGCCGATGGCGATGTGACCATTGGTGCCGCGGCCCGGCTTCTTCATGATCTCAAACTCCTTGTTGCCCACAAAGACGCTGGAGTTGCCCGGAGTCACCTTCATGTTCAGCAGGGTAGCGATGAGCTGAGCCACCTTTGCAGCCTCTTCCTCATTGCCGGTGTTGATGCCCACATGCACCAGCTTGAGACCCAGCATGGTGTCAACGGCTTCCTTGCTCTGAGCGGTGATCTTTGCCCAGTCGCCAGCCTTGATGACGTCGCTCTTGCACATCCAGGTGCCGCCCACAGCAAAGATCTGGTCGTAGCTCAGATAATCGTTGACGTTCTTGGCGTTGACACCGCCGGTGCACATCCAGCGTGCGCTCTTCAGGGCAGCGCCGATATTCTTCAGCATACCCACGCCGCCGTTTGCCTCAGCGGGGAAGAACTTCAGAGCCTCGCAGCCCATGTTCATAGCCTGCTGCATCTCGCCTGCAGAGCAGGTGCCGGGCATCATGATGCCTCCCTTGTCGATGACATGCTTGCAGACCTCGGGGTCAAAGCCGGGAGCCACGATGAAGGAAGCACCGGCTGCCATAGCACGGTCAGCCTGCTCGCAGGTCAGGACAGTGCCTGCACCCAGCAGCATCTCGGGCATCTCCTCGTGGATCTTGCGGATGCACTCCTCAGCACATGCAGTGCGGAAGGTGACCTCTGCAGCGGGCAGACCGCCGGCAGCCAGAGCCTTGCACAGGGGCAGTGCTTCGTCAACGCTGTTGAAGGCGATAACAGGGATAATGCCGATCTGATAGACCTTTTCTACGATGGGATTCATAACGCATTTCTCCTTTTATATTGAACTCTCTTGTGCGTGCGGGCTGCCGTTGGGGCATGATACACCCACCATGCGCTTGTAATACTAGTATAAACGAATGGCGAAAGTTTGGTAATGCTCAACAAGCACAACGTTTTGAATAAAAGCTTGTATACATTGCACAAAAACGCCGAAAGAGCACAAAAACCCGGATAATCGGCTCACAAATGCAGCCGTTCAAACAATTCTGCTACACCATCGTGGTTGCAGTCTGCCTCGCTCACAAGGTCTGCCCACTCCTTCAGCGGTGCCATGCCGTTTGCCATGACGGCGGAGATGCCCGCCTTGTGCAGCATGGCGCAGTCGTTCTCGCTGTCCCCCACCGCAAGGGTCTGGGCAGCAGGGATGCCCAGCATACGGGCAAGGGCAAGCACTGCCTCCCCCTTGTCCACACCGGCGGCGGTGACCTCCACGTTTTCCGGGGAGCCCTGCACCACCTCCACATCCCGGATGGCACGGAACCGGGGCAGGGCGGCGTTGGTCAGCTCCACGCTGCCAAAAAAGACGCACATCTTTTCCACCTCAAAGGCGTGGCGGCTCATCCACTCCGGAAAGTCCCGCACCACGGTAAACCGCCCGTCGTCAGGCTGCCGCGCCTCGGTGTTGCCCTTGCGGGCAAAGCGCATGGCGGAGTACTCCATGCTGGCACGGTCGGTGCAGGCATAACCGTCGGCAAAGATCCGCAGGTCTGCATGGCAGTCCATGCAGACCTCAAAGACCTCCCGTGCCTTTTCCGCCGGCAGCAGCCGGTGCAGCAGGCACTCCGGCTGGCTGACAGCGTGCTGGGCAGCGTTGGCGTAGCGGCTGTACACCGCCCCCAGGGGGTCTCTGCCCAGATCCCAGACGGCAGCGCCGTTGGAGGTGATGGCATACCGCACCCCGGGCAGCTGTGCCACCACCGGCGGCAGGCTGGCAAGGGGGCGACCGGTGGCAGGCACGATGACCACCCCATTGGCGGCGGCACGTTCCAGTGCGGCACGGGTGGCGGGGGTCACCTCGCCGTGGCGGTTCAGAAGGGTCCCGTCCAGATCCAGTGCAGCAAGGCGGACGGGGGGAAATTGTTCAGACATAGATTCTCCTTTTATGGTCAGTGCCCCCGCAGCAGGGGTGTATTTCCGGCATAGTTCTATTTTATAACAGCCCCGGGGTTTGCGCAAGATGGCGGAATGTGGTACAATGAAACGTCAAATCACTAAAAATATAGGAGACTCGCTATGGATCTTACACAACTGCGCAGCCGGTGCAAGCCCCATCTGTGGTACCAGCTGTACTGGGTGATCTACCTTGTCTGGTTTTTCTGGTTGGACAACACCATCACCCAGCCCAAGTACATCATCCACGCCCCTCTGGACGACCTTATCCCCTTCAACGAGTGGTTCGTGATCCCCTACTGCAGCTGGTTTTTGCTGCTGGTGGCGGTCACCGCCCTGTTGTGGTGGAAGGATACCGCCAGCTACGACAAGCTCTGCCTCATGATGTTTTCCGGCATGACCTTCTGCCTCATTGTCTACATGCTGCTGCCCAACGGTCTGGACCTGCGCCCCACGGTGGAGGAGATCGGTCGCTCCAACCCCGCCATGTGGGTCATGCAGCTGCTGTGGAAGGCAGATGCATCGGTGAACGTCTGCCCCTCCATCCACTGCCAGAGCACCGCCTGCATGGCGATCGCCATCAGCGAGAGCAAACTGGCAGAAGAGCGCCCGATGCTGCGCCCCATCGCCCTGGTGTGGGCGGCGCTGATCTGCCTTTCCACCGTGTTCACAAAACAGCATTCGGTGCTGGATGTGGTGTGCGGTCTTGCCGTGGCGGTGGTGTGGCTGCCGGTACTGTATCGGGGTCGCAACAGATAATTGGTAAAACTGGTAAAAACAGAGAAAAACCCGGGAGATTTTCGGTGCCTGCAGTACTTGACAGCAGCCCCCGGGTCGGGTAATATGATACTGATATATTGATATACCAGTATCACCAACATCTGACCTGAGGGGGAAGAGACCATGTCTTCAATGAGTGCGCGGGAGCTGGCATACCAGACCATCCGCAGCCGGATCATTACTATGGAATTGAAGCCCGGAGACCCGCTGAACGACCGGGAACTTGCTGAGGAACTGAACATCAGCCGCACCCCCATGCGGGAAGCGCTGATTATGCTGAACATTGCCCACATGGTGGTCATCAAACCCCAGAGCGGCACCTATGTGGCACCCATCGACCTGAAGCTCATGGAGCTGGAGCAGTTTGCCCGCTACACCCTGGAAAAAGAGATCCTGAACCGGGTCTGCGGCAGGCTCACCCCCCAGCAGGAGGCGGAGTACCGGTGGATCATCGAGGACTACCGGGTGCTGGAGGCGCGACCGGAGGAGTCCCAGCGGGAAAAACGGCTGCTGGAGCTGGACAACGCCTTCCACCGCAAGGCGTTTGAGATCACCGGCATGGAGGCGCACTTTGATCACATGCTGGGAGAGCTGCAGCATGTGGAGCGGATCCGCAAGTTCAGCCTCCAGACCAACGAGAACAAAACCGTGTGTGCATCCCATACCCACATTCTGGAGGCACTGCTCCACGGAGACCTGCAGGAGGTAAGCGATGCGCTGGAATCCCACCTGAGCCGCTACAAGGTGTCGGTGGAAGAGGCAAAACGGGTCCACCCGGATTATTTTACCGAGGGATAGGCAAAAGGGGCTGCGGCACAAATTGTGCTGCAGCCCCTTTTTCAGTTTGTTTTCCGGGCGTTGCCCCCCAGCCGCCACAGTAGCCATACATACAGGTAGTTGGTGCCCAGCATGAGGATGCACCACAGGATGGTCATTGGCACGCTCTGGTTGTACACCTGCAAAAAGGGGTAGGGTCCCTCCACCTTCCGCTGCAGGTTCAGCACCAGGATGATGCTGCCGTACACCACCGTAGGCAGCAGCGCCCAGACCGTGGCGCTGCGGGGCAGCCGGGGCTGCCGTTCCAGCAGCACAAAGGAGACCATCGCCGCCAGCGGGTTCAGCAGGTGATGGTACAGCATGGAGCTGGTGCACAGCATGACATACCAGCCGTTGCCGTCCTGATAGAGGGGGGCAAGCACCAGCACCACCGTCATCAGGGTCAGGGTCAGACCTCCCGCTGCCATGAGCTTGAGCTGCTTGAGCCACCGGGGCAGCTCCCCGCCGGTAAAGATGCACACCAGCTGCCCCAGCGCCACCATGCCGCACACCAGCGCCGCAAAGATGTTGCAGTCCTCGGTGTAGAAGGTAAAGATCTTCTCCTGCCCCCAGCTCCAACTCATGGGCAACGCCACCGGCTCTGCACAGACGACAAAGAGATTCAGGGCGATGGACAGCAGCCGGCGGCAAATATCCGCAATTTTTTTCATAAATATTCCTCACTGTTAAAGAAAACCCTCTCTGTCCCGCCGGGCAGAGAGGGTTTTCCACACATTTACTTTGCGGTGTTGATAAAGCTGCGGTTATCCCACAGGTACTTGATGCCGGAAATGGCGGTGACTGCCGCCACCATCCAGCACAGTGCCACCGACACCAGCACCACCACAGCAACGCTGTCTGCGGTGCCCCGGTAGGTCAGGGCGATGCCAAAGAAGTAGAAAATGATGCTCAGCATCTGCAGCACGGTCTTGACCTTGCCCCACATGTTGGCAGCAATGACCTTGCCGTCCTTGGCACCTGCCGCCACCATGCGCAGACCGGACACGGCAAACTCCCGTGCCAGAATGATGCACAGCACCACAGGGCTGCACACGCCGTCCCGCATCATGTAGATGAAGGCAACGGTGGTCAGCAGCTTATCTGCCAGCGGGTCCGCAAATTTGCCGAAGTCGGTGACCATCTTCCACTTCCGTGCCAGATGA
Organism: Faecalibacterium prausnitzii; assembly: GCA_004558805.1. Taxonomy (GTDB): domain Bacteria; phylum Bacillota; class Clostridia; order Oscillospirales; family Ruminococcaceae; genus Faecalibacterium; species Faecalibacterium prausnitzii_M. Next base: position 75,603 of record SFDE01000009.1, read on the forward strand.
CCGTCCAGATAGTCGGTAAAGCTTGCCGCAGCAAAAACGATGCCTGCAATGAGGTAGAACATGGGCTTGAAGTTGCCGTCCACGATGCCGTCCAGACAGGTAAGGGACACAAAGACCATGAACACCGGCACCAGAATGATCCGGGTCAGGGTAAGTTTATTGGGCAGATTCATAATAGTTTCCTCCGATATGTTATTTTACGACAGTACCATACAGATCGTAAAGGTCGCTGTCGTCCACCAGCACCTGATAGAACTCCCCGGGGTACAGGGGTTCCTCGCTTGCCACACAGACGTTGCCGTCCACCTCCGGAGCATCGGCAGCGGTGCGGCACAGATACAGTCCGCTCTCCTCGTCGATGCCGTCGCAGATGACCTGCACCGTCTGTCCCACCTTGTCCGCCTGCTTCTGTGCCATGATGCCGGTCTGGATCTGCATCACGATCTCAGCGCGCTTTTCCTTGATCTCTTCCGGGATCTGCCCCTCCATTTTTGCTGCCACGGTGTTCTCCTCAACGGAGTAGGCAAAGCATCCCAGACGGTCAAACTGCACCTCCTTGACAAAGTTGCACAGATCCTCAAACTGCTCCTCGGTCTCCCCGGGGAAGCCGGCAATCAGGGTGGTGCGCAGGGTGACGCCGGGGATCTCCCGGCGCAGCTTGCCGATGACTTCCAGCAGCTCTGTCCGGGTGGAACGGCGGTTCATGTTCTTCAGGATCACATCGTTGCAGTGCTGGATGGGCAGGTCCAGATAGGGCACTACCTTTTCGTTGCGCTTCATGGCGGCGATAAAGGCATCGGTGATGCGCTCCGGGTAAGCGTACATGATACGGATCCACTCAATGCCCTTGATGCCGTTGAGCTTATCCAGCAGCTCGCAGATGCTGCCGGGCTTGCCCCAGTCCTCGCCGTAGGCGGTGGGATCCTGCGCCACGATGATCAGCTCCCGGACTCCCTCGCCGGCAAGCCACCGTGCTTCTGCCACACAGTCCTCCATGTCCCGGCTGTGGAGGGGTCCACGGATGCCGGGAATGGCGCAGTAGTGGCAGCGGTTGTTGCAGCCTTCGGCGATCTTTAAGTACGCATAGTGTGCCGGGGTTCCGATGACCCGCTTGCCCCCCAGCGGGAAGTCCCGCTTGGGACCGTAGGTCTCCAGATGCTCCTCGCCGTCAAACAGCCGGGCGATGATGGAGTCGATCGCCTTGTTGGAGGCGCAGCCCACCACGGCGTCCACCTCCGGGATCTCCTGCTGGATCTGGCTGCGGTAACGCTCGGCAAGACAGCCGGTGACCACCACCTTCAGGTTCGGGTTCTGCTCTTTGCAGGCGCACGCCTCCAGAATGTTCTCGATCGCCTCCGACTTGGCACTCTCGATGAAGCCGCAGGTGTTCACAAGGATCACGTCTGCTTCGTTCAGGTCTGCCACCGTCTCATGACCGGCGGACAGCAGGGTGTGCACCATCACATCCAGGTCCACCTGATTTTTGGGGCAGCCAAGGGAAATACATGCAATTTTCATAAGGGATGATACTCTCTTTCTTTTTTGGGGTCGGGAGGTCTGTTTACAGCTCTTCTTCCGCCTGCCGTACCGCTTCCCGGATCACCGGATAGGCAAAGCCCCGGCGCTGGAGGGCGGCGACCACCAGATCCCGCCTGCCTGCCCGGAGTTTGCCCAGATAACGGCTTTCCACCAGCGCACAGGCGGCGGCAAGTTCCGGGTCTCTGCCCTCTTCGTCCGGCGCATAGACCTGCTCCAGCGCCTGCTGGATCTGCTGCTGGTCCAGCCCTTTCTGCCGCAGGTTCTGGGCGGCAGCCCGACGGCTCTTGCGTGCCATCAGCAGCCCGTGGGCACGGACCTCGGCGTAGCGCCGGTCGTTGACATAGTCCAGTTCCACCATCTCCGCCACGGCGGCAGCCGCCGCCTGCCGGGTAAAGCTGCTGCACAGCCGCTCATAGAGCTGGGCGCTGCCGATCTCCCGGGCGCAGAGGATATCCAGCGCCCGGCTCCGTGCCTTGGCGGGGTCGGAACATTTTTCTTCTTCCGCCTTGGGGCGGCTCCTGTAAAAGGACATTTAGTCCTCCACCATGATATCCAGCTCACTTTCGCTGCTGCGTGCCGGAGCCTTTACCACCGGCTCCTTGGCGTCCTTTGCCGCATCCTTGCTGCTCTCTGCCTCCGGGGCAGCGGCATTCTTGCCGGCAGGACGGCGGGTGGCGTAGAGCTTATCCGCATTGGCACGGATCTGTCCTTCGATGTCGTTGGCGATCTCCGGGTTATCCTTCAGGAACTGCTTGGAGTTGTCCCGTCCCTGTCCCAGACGGATATCCCCGTAGTTGAACCACGCACCGCTCTTCTGGACGATGCCCAGCTTGGTGCCCAGATCCAGCAGCTCGCCCACCTTGGAGATACCTTCGCCGAACATGATGTCAAACTCCGCCTCACGGAAGGGAGGTGCCACCTTGTTCTTGACGATCTTGGCACGGGTGTGGTTGCCAATGAACTGACCGGAGGAGTCCTTGAGACCTTCTACCCGGCGGATGTCGATACGGACGGAAGAATAGTACTTCAGGGCACGACCGCCGGTGGTGACCTCCGGGTTGCCGTAGACCACGCCTACTTTTTCACGCAGCTGGTTGATAAAGATGCACACGGTGTTGGTCTTGCCGATGACGCTGGTGAGCTTGCGCATTGCCTGACTCATGAGACGTGCCTGCAGACCCACGTGGCTGTCGCCCATCTCGCCCTCGATCTCGGCACGGGGCACCATTGCCGCCACCGAGTCCACCACGATGGCGTCGATGGCACCGGAGCGCACCAGCGCCTCGCAGATCTCCATTGCCTGCTCGCCGGTGTCCGGCTGGCTCACCAGCAGGTTGTTGATGTCCACGCCCAGCGCCTCGGCGTACACCGGGTCCAGAGCGTGCTCTACATCGATAAAGGCGACCTCGCCTCCCTTTTTCTGTGCCTCTGCCAGCACGTGCAGTGCCAGAGTGGTCTTACCACTGGATTCCGGACCGTACACCTCGATGATGCGTCCCCGGGGCACGCCTCCCACACCCAGCGCCATATCCAAACCCAGACTGCCGGTGGACACGGCATCCACCTGCATGGCGGCATTATCGCCCAGCTTCATGACAGCGCCTTTGCCAAACTGCTTTTCGATCTGCGCCAGTGCGGTGGCAAGGGCGTCCTTTTTAGCCTCCGCCCCGGTCTTTTTGGTGGCAGGTGCCACGGGGTTGTTCTGATTTTTTGCCATAACCTGCTGCTCCTTTATCCATTGTTCCCGTACAGATCGGGAACATAAACTTCTTTCCTATATAGTATAACACAAAATCAGAATATTACAACAAGAAGTTGTTTATTTTTTCTGTTTTGTGGGGTTTATTTTTCCGGACGCCGTGCCAGAATGCAGCGGTCGTTGCCGCCAAAGTCCCGGCGGCATTCCACATCACTCCAGCCGTTCTCTGCCAGCAGAGCAGTCACTGCCTCCCGCTGCTGCCAGCCGATCTCCAGCACCAGTGCCCCGCCGGGGCGCAGTGCCTTCTGGTAGTGCTGCGCCAGCTCCCGGTAGAACAAAAGCCCGTCCTCCCCTGCCTCCAGCGCCATGGCAGGCTCCTGCGCTACCTCCGGCTGCAGCTGCTGCATCTCGGCGGCGGTAAGGTAAGGAGGGTTAGAAAGGATCAGGTCCAGCTGCCCCTCCGGCAGCTGCTGCCAGTACGTGAACAGGTCTCCCTGCACCGGCTCTGCATCGTAGGCAGGTTTCGTTTCCCGGCGCAGGGCGTTCAGCGCCGGACCCCAGTCAAAGACCGGGGCATCTGCCTGCTCAAAGGCGGTGGGCTCCAGCAGGTCCTCGGTACGCCTGTCCTGCCCCTTCAGGGCACAGCGGCAGTTCTTTTCCAGATAGACAAATGCCTCCGGGCTTTTTTCCACACAGGTCACCTGCGCCGCCGGGCAAAACCGCTTGATGCCCAGCCCCAGACAGCCGGTGCCGGCGCAGAGGTCCAGCACCCGGGGGGCTTCCACCCCTGTCAGGGTGCCGGCGGCGGCTTCTGCCACCACCTCGGTATCCGCCCGGGGGCACAGCACCCCGGGACCTACTGCCAGATCAAAGTCCAGAAAGCTCCAGATGCCGCACAGATACTGCAGCGGCTCCCGCTGTTCCCGACGGAGACACAGCGCTTCCAGCGCCTGCGCCTGACTTGCCGTCAGCGCCCGGTCGGACAGCCGCATATCCCGCCCGGCGGCAAGCCGGAACAGCTCCCGGGCATCGTAATCTGCATCCGGACAGCCGGCGGCGGCAAGGCGGGTCTCCACCTCTTTCACCGCCGCCCGGGGCAGCATCCCTTCCTTTACCATCTGCCTTCCTCCGGGTTCTCCGGCAGCACCGGGGTCACGGCGGCGATCGCCACTTCGATCATGCTGTCCTCCGGCTCAAACACCGTCAGGTGCTGCACCCAGATGCCGGGCTGGCGGATGATGCGGGTGGCAAGGTTGTCGGACCGTCCGCACCACTTCAGCAGCTCGTAGCTGATGCCCATGACCAGCGGCAGCAGCAGCAGCTTGCAGACCACCCGCAGCCCGATGCTGCCCCAGGGCAGCACACTGTACAAAAAGACGCTGACAATGACCACAAGGATCAGAAAACTGGTGCCGCACCGGGGATGGAACCGGGTGTACTTGCGCACATTCTCCACGGTCAGCTCTTCCCCTGCCTCGTAGCAGGCAATGGTCTTGTGCTCTGCCCCGTGGTACTCAAATACCCGGTGGATCTCCTTCATCCGGGAGATCGCCGCCATGTAGCCAAGGAAGATGGTCACCTTCAGCACCGCTTCCAGCACCACCTTGCTCCAGCGTCCCAGCTCCACCAGATGATTCACTCCGCCTACGATGAGGGTAGGCAGCACGGTAAACAGCAGGATCGCCAGCAGACCGCCCAGCACCGCAGCGCACGCCAGCAGGGCGTCCTCTGCCTTTTTGCCCAGATGGTCACCCACCCACTTTTCAAAGGCGGTCTCTTCTTCGGCGGGGTCGTAGTCCTCTCCCATGCTTACCTGTGCGGAATACATCATGTAGCGGTAGCCCACGATGAGGCTTTCGATCATGGAGATAGCGCCCCGGACCAGCGGGATCTTTTTCCAGACCCCGTAGCTCTTTACCGGGTCGATGCGGATATCAATGGTGCCGTCAGGCTTGCGCACCGCACAGCAGATGCGCTGGGGTCCCCGCATCATGATGCCTTCCATCAGTGCCTGACCCCCTACGCTGGTTTTAAAGCGTTCCTTGTTGGGTTGATTCATTGGCTTCTCCTAGTTTTAAAATTCAGCTTTCCCGTCCCTCCGGGCGGATGTTTCTATGGTATCACAGGAATGTGAAAATTTCTCCACTGCCGGTTCAGCTTTTCCGGTACAGGGGCAGTCCCAGAGTCACCACCGTGCCCCGTCCCAACGTGCTCTTGATGTCCATGGTGCCGTCCAGCGCCGTCATGATGGAATCCACCAGTGCCAGACCGATGCCGCTGCCCCGCACCGAGTTGCTGCCCTTGTAGAACTTGGTGCGGACGTTTTCCAGATCCTCCGGGGGGATGCCCCGTCCCTGATCCAGTATCTCCACAAACGCCTTGTACTCCCCTGCCCAGAGCTTTACCGTGATCCGTCCTCCGGGGGCGGAATACTTGATGGCGTTGTCCAGCACATTGATGAACACCTGCCGCAGACGGTTGGAGTCCGCATACACCGGGATCATCTCCTCCGGCTCGTTGTAGCTCAGCACCAGCCCTTCCTGCCGGATCCGTGCCTCGCAGAACAGCACTGCATCCGTCAGCTCTGCCACCAGATCCAGGGGGCAGCACTCCATCCGGATCCGCCCGTTCTGCAGACGGCTGAAGTCCAGCAGCTCCTCCACCATGTTGTAGAGCCGCCCGGTCTCGTTGTTGATGATCTCCAATCCCTTGCGGTAGTTCTCGTCCGTCGGGTCATCCAGAGTCCGCAGGGTCTCCACCCAGCCCCGGATGGAGGTAAGGGGAGTGCGCAGCTCATGGGACACCGAGCTGATGAACTCGTTTTTCATCTTTTCGGTCTCTTCCAGCCCCTCTGCCATCTGGTTGATGGTGCCCCGCAGCCGGTCCACCTCATCCAGGGGGTCTCCCTTTACCGGCAGCCGCACGTCCAGCTCGCCCCGGGCGATACTGGCGGCGGTGCGCTCCACCTGCCCAAGGGGTACCACGATGCCCCGCACAAAGAACAGTCCGGACATGACGCTGAAGCAGAGGATCATTGCCACCACCACAAGGCTGATGACCAGTACATTCTTGATCTGTTTTGCCACCAGTGTCAGACTGGTAACAAGGCGCAGTGCCGCCACATCCTCGGCGGCGTAGGGCACCAGAGTGCAGGCAGACATCACCAGCTCCCCGGACCCGGTGCGGTAGATTGCCATCCCCAGCCCGTCCGGAGACTGCTGTGCCTGATCAAAGTCGGCATCGCTGACGATGCCCCCGGCGTCGGTGCCGCTGGACGTGGCAATGACCCCGCCGTAGCTGTCCAGCAGCATGAACTCGTATTTTTCCTTATCCGCAAACTGCTCTACCATCCGGCGCAGCGCAAGGCTGCGGGACGCCGCCGCATTCTGCACCGTGTCGCCGGTGTACATCTTCAGCTGACCGGACACGGAGGAGAAACGCCGGTACATGGTCTGCTGCACGCTGTTGTAATAGCTGCGGCTGTAATTGTACAGAAACATCGCCTCTGCCGCCAATACGATGAGCACCGTGATCAGCAGACTGCCCCGCAGCCACCGCCGGGTGATGCCGCTTTTCATTCCCGTTACTCCTCCCACCGGTAGCCGTAGCCCCAGACCGTCAGGATGTGGGCAGGGTGGCTGGGCTCATCCTCCACCTTCATGCGCAGGCGGCGGATGTTCACGTCCACGATCTTCACATCCCCAAAGTAGTTCTCGCCCCATACCCCTTTCAGGATCTTTTCCCGCACCAGAGCGGTGCCGGGGTTCCGGAAAAACAGCTCCATGATCTGGAACTCCACCTGAGTCAGTTCAATGGGCTGCCCTGCCTTCAGCAGCACCCGGCGGTTCTCGTCCAGCACAAAATCCCCGCTGGTCAACATTCCCAGCGGGCTGCCCTGCTCCTTTTCCCCGGGGGCAGTGCGGCTTACCCGGCGGCACAGCGCCCCCACCCGCGCCAGCAGCTCGCTGACGCTGAAGGGTTTGGTCATATAATCGTCTGCGCCGATGGAAAGTCCCCGGATCTTGTCCTGTTCCTGTCCCTTGGCACTGAGGATGATGATGCCGATCTTCTGATCGGTGCGGCGGATGGTCTCGCAGAGGGAGAATCCGTTCATGCCCGGCAGCATCACATCCAGGATCGCTGCGTCGCAGGCGGGACCCTGTTCCAGCAGAGACAGTGCCGCCTCGGCGCTTTCCGCCTCCACCGCATCCATGCCCGCCAGCCGCAGGTTCAGTGCGATCATCTCCCGGATATTTGCCTCGTCTTCTACTACAAGCACTCGTACCATGAATGTTTACCTCCGTTCCGTTGTCAGTTCAACAGATGCAGCGCCTTGGAAAGGCGGTAGTTGGGGTCTTCGATCTCCACATCCGGGGCGAGTTTTGCCTGCATCTGGCGGGATGCCACGATGCCCAGCTTCGTCCATCCGGCGGCACTTGCCGAGGACTTTACATAGCGCACCGTCATCACCAGCTGATCCTGATCCAGAGTGCGCAGTTCCACAGCGCCCTCGTAGCCGGCGCTGTCGGTAAGTTTCAGGTTGCCCTCCCATTCCATGGGCAGCTCGATATAGCAGTTGGTCTCCTCGTCCAGCAGTCCAAAGCTCTTTTTGGGCTGGCGGCTGGTGTAGTCCATCCAGACGATAAAGTCCATGCGGCGTCCCTGACTCATGTTCAGCAGTCCTGCTTCCTCCGGCTGGGTGGGGATCTCCACCACCCCGTCTTCGTCCAGATCCCTGCTCACCAGCCCCGGCACGTTCCGCAGGGAAGCATTGTACAGCTCCTCGGTGCCGATCTGGCTTGCCGGCACCATCTGCTGGCTGTCCTCGTCAAACCGCAGCAGCACCGAGGCAAGGTTGTTGCCGGAGATGCCGGTCCAGCCGTCCAGCACCAGATAATTCTTGCCGTCGGAACCGATGCCTGCCGCCACGGCGGCGCAGCCGGAAAACTTGTTGGCAGACAGTCCCATCACAGCCAGCTGCTGGAACATCCCGTCCCGGTTCACGGTGAGCAGCTCGATCTGCACCCCGCCGTCCTCCAGAGTGGACATAAGGATCAGGTCCTGATGCCCGCCGCCGGTGATATCCTCCACCAGATACTGCTGGTAGGGCTGCTCCAGGATGGTGGACAGGACCCCCTCTGTGTAGGCGTACACCGCCAGATAGTGGTCTCCCTGAGCTGCCATGTAGCCCACCACCAGCTGACACGCCTCCCCGGAGCGGAGCTGGGCAAGACTCACAGTCTCCACCGTGTCTGCCAGCCCCTCCACGTTCTGCTGCACCTTCCATGTACCATCCTCTCGGCGCTGCAGGATGGCGATGCAGACGTTGGAGCTTTGGGGGGTAGTGTAGAGCACCGCCGCATCCTGCTGCCCGTCTCCGTCCAGATCCTGCATAAGGAAGGGGGAAAGCAGGTCTCCCTGCATGGGATATTTCAGCTGGGCGCTTTCTCCCAGCCACTCGTTGAGGGCGGTCTGTATTGCACCGTAATCTCCGGACAGCTGAGGCGCCCGCAGCAGCTCCTCCACCTGCGCCCGTTCCCCGGGAAGGAGGTCGCAGCCTGCCAGCGCCACGCAGAGTGCCACACATCCAAGGATCCTGCAGATCCTCTGCCAGATCTTCAACAGCAGCTCCCCCTTTCGTGGAAAATGTTCCGGCAGCGGCAAAATAAACTATTGTCAGTATACCACGCAAGCCGCCCAATTCCAAGTGGTTCCGCACCTGCCCCCTGCAGGCAGACGCAAAAAAGCCCCTCCCCATTGCTGGGAAAGGGCTTTGATAAACTGCAGTTAACAGTCAGAGCAGATTAGACCAGCTCCAGAACTGCCATCTCAGCTGCATCGCCGCGGCGAGCGCCGATCTTGATGATGCGGGTGTAGCCGCCGTTGCGGTCAGCGTACTTGGGGCTGATCTCATCAAACAGCTTCTTTGCAACATCTTCCTTAGCGCGAGTGACAGTGGTCTCAATCTTGCCATTCTCTAACAGGTAGGTAACCATAGCACGCATCATAGCGTTGCGGCTGTCGCTGGTTCTACCGAGCTTTCTGGTACCGGGCATCCCGTTTCACTCCTTAATTATTTTTAGTTATCGTCATCCGTGTTCAGCTTAAATCCCAGAGAGTCCAGCTTAGCCATGACTTCCTCCAGGCTCTTGCGACCGAGGTTACGGACCTTCATCATCTCGTCCTCGCTCTTGCTGACCAGATCTTCCACCGTGTTGATGCCTGCACGCTTCAGGCAGTTGAAGGAACGGACGCTCAGATCCAGCTCTTCGATGGTCATCTCCAGAGCCTTTTCCTTGTCGTCGTTGGTCTTCTCCACCATGATCTCAGCGCCGGCTGCCTCGTCGGACAGGTTGACAAAGAGGTTCAGGTGCTCGGTCAGCACGCGGGCAGCCAGAGAAACGGCTTCCTGCGCATTGATCGTGCCATCGGTCCAAACCTCGATGGTCAGCTTGTCGTAATCGATCGCCTGACCAACACGGGTGCTCTCGACGTTGTAATTCACCTTGAGCACAGGGGTGTAAATGCTGTCAACGGGAAGAGTGTTGATGTCATTCTTCTCGATGATAGCCTGTTTGTTGCGCTCTGCGGGCACATAGCCGCGACCCTTATCGAAGGTCAGCTCCATGACGAGCTTGCCGCCCTCGCCCAAGGTTGCGATGTGCCACTCAGGGTTCAGAATTTCGATATCATCGCCCTGCTTGATGTTGTCGGCAGTGACTTCACAGGGACCCACTGCCTCAACACGCACTGTCTTCGGACCGTCGGAGTACAGCTTTGCAGCAATGCCCTTCAGGTTCAGGACAATCTCGGTAACGTCTTCCTTGACGCCCTCAATGGTGGAGAACTCGTGAACAACGCCGTCGATCTTGACGCTGGTCACGGCGACACCGGGCAGAGAGGAAAGAAGCACACGACGCAGGCTATTGCCCAGTGTGATGCCAAAGCCACGCTCCAGCGGCTCTGCCACGAACTTGCCGTAGCGACCGTCCGGGGACAGGCTTGCCGTTTCGATTTTGGGACGTTCAATCTCCATCATATCTATGCCCTCCTTGTCAAACCGGTGTACCCACCGGCCCATTATTGAATTCTTTCAAAGAAAAGAATGTGAAAAACAGCCATCCAGAAAGGAGGGTTGTCCTTCTTAATGGATTACTTGGAGTACAGCTCGACGATGAGGTGCTCTGCGACTTCGTAGTCGATATCGCTGCGCTCGGGCAGGCGGGTCACGACGCCCTTCAGGGAGCCGGTCTCGCGGTTCAGCCAAGCGGGCAGAGCCACAACGGGAGCCTCTGCGCCGGTGAGCTTCGCAAACTTTGCGGAGGAACGGCTGGACTCGCGGACTTCGATCACGTCGCCAGCCTTCACCTGGTAGGAAGGAATGTTGACCTTCTTGCCGTTGACAGTGAAGTGAGCGTGGGACACCAGCTGACGAGCATCGCGGCGGGTCTGAGCAAAGCCCAGGCGGAACACGACGCTGTCCAGACGGCACTCCATGATCTGCAGCAGGTTCTCACCGGTCTTGCCGGGGCGAGCCTCTGCCTTCAGGTAAGCGTTGTGGAACTGCTTCTCCAGAACGCCGTAGATAAACTTGACCTTCTGCTTCTCCTTCAGCTGAGATGCGTACTCAGACTGTTTGCCATAATTCAATTTCCTCCTTCGATCAGACACGACGGCGCTTCGGGGGACGGCAGCCGTTGTGGGGGATGGGAGTCACGTCCTTGATCAGGGTGACTTCCAGACCGGTAGCCTGCAGCGCACGGATAGCGGACTCACGACCAGCGCCGGGGCCCTTGACGTAAACTTCAACAGTCTTCATGCCATGCTCGATGGCGGTCTTAGCTGCGGTCTCAGCAGCGGACTGTGCTGCGAAGGGAGTGCTCTTGCGGCTGCCACGGAAGTTCAGGGAGCCGGAGGAGCACCAGGACACTGCATTGCCCTGCAGGTCGGTGATGGTGACAACAGTATTGTTGAAGGTAGACTGGATGTGAGCCTGACCAGCAGCAATGTTCTTGCGCTCTTTCCGCTTCATGCGGACATTTGCGCCCTTCTTGGCGTTATTTGCACTTGCCATTTCTCAAATCCTCCTTACTTCTTCTTGTTGGCGACAGTGCGCTTGGGACCCTTGCAGGTACGTGCATTGGTCTTGGTGCGCTGGCCGCGGCAGGGCAGATTCTTGCGATGGCGGGTGCCACGGAAGGACTGGATCTCAACCAGGCGCTTGATGTCCAGAGCAACGTTGCGGCGCAGGTCGCCCTCAACGATGATGTTAGCCTGATCGATGTAGTCACGGATCTTAGCCTCTTCTTCCAGAGTCAGGTCCTTGACGCGGGTATCGGGGTTGATGCCAGTTGCTTCCAGGATCTTGTTAGCAGTGGTCTGACCGATACCGTAAACGTAGGTGAGACCCACCTGAACGCGCTTCTCGCGGGGCAGGTCAACGCCGGCAATACGTGCCATAGTAGTTTCCTCCAAAATCATCCCATGTCAGTGTCGGGGTCTGCGCCGGGACTCTACGCACTTGACCCCCAGGCGCCCGAATTAGCCCTGGCGCTGCTTATGCTTGGGGTTCTGGCAGATGACCATCACGCGGCCTTTGCGGCGGATGACCTTGCACTTTTCGCAGATGGGTTTCACGGAAGGCTTGACCTTCATGATGTTGAACCTCCTTTTGGTTGATACCCTGGCGCTTACTTGGAGCGCCAGGTGATGCGGCCCTTAGAAAGATCATAGGGCGACATTTCCACGGTTACCTTGTCCCCGGGCAGGATACGGATGAAATTGGTCCGCAGCTTGCCGGAGATGTGCGCTAAGAGAATGTGACCACTGGGAGTGAGCTTCCCGGTGTTCTTATCCTCGCTCAACATTTCCACCTTAAAGATGGCGTTGGGCATGGCTTCACGCACAATGCCTTCGATCTCGATAACGTCTTCCTTAGACAAGCTATTTGCCTCCTCATTGGATCTGCTCAGTTTGTCGTTGAACTCCAACCTTGAAAGCACTGCATCTCTCGTGCCTGCGCCCGATTTTTGCAGTTTGCCGCTTCAGGATCTTCCGGTTCCGGCTGCCGGTCCACAGACGGACAGGCGGCGATGAGCGCCACATACTTCATCTCCTGCGGCACGAAATCCGCAAAACGGGCAGGAAATCCCTGACCGTCGAGGAAGTATCTGGCTTCCACAGCCATTTATAAATTATACACCTTTTGTTGTCAATTTGCAAGAGGTTTTTTCCGTATTTCCGATAAAAAATTCTTTGAAGAAAAGAGCTTCCGCTGCCTGCTCCGGCTTTCGGATTTCTCCACCGTCAAGGTGAAACTTTTTCACGAAAAGTTGTCAGAATTGCACAAATTGCAGGGGTGGTGAGAGAAAGAAGCCGTCTGCCGTCCCTCAGCAGACGGTCTTTTCTTGCCAACAGAACGACTTAAAATGCCCTCCGCTGCGCCCTGGGCATGATCAGCGGAAGAATTATTTTTTTTCGTTTGTCGCACTCTGCGGAGTGCTCCAAACGCATTTTTCACGAGAGGGGCGCAAAGGGAAAATGGCTGCATGATGGGGCAGCCGCCTCGCCCTCTCAGTCAAATCCTAGGGATTTGCCAGCTCCCCCAAAGGGGGAGCCCTTGGCAGTCCATGCAAACTTCATCTCTTTGCCAAGGTCTCTCCCTTTGGGAGAGGTGGATTTGCGAAGCAAAGACGGAGAGGGCGAGCCCACTAAAGCGAAAGCAACTGCAACAAAAAAGCACTCTATATGCAAAAAGAAGCCGCTGCACACAAGTCCGTGCAGCGGCTCTTTCTAAAGGATGCTTACTTCAGGCTGAAGCTGTTGGGATCAAAATCCGGATCATCCCAGCCACGGGTCATGATCTCGGTGCGGTCCTTCAGGATCGCCAGAGAGTGCTCAAAGTGAGCTGCCAGTCCGCCGTCCTTGGTCTTGACAGTCCAGCCGTCGGAGAGCTGCTTGATCTTGCAGTCGTACTGGCAGATCATAGGCTCCACCGCAATGGTCATGCCCGGCACAAGGCGGGGACCCCGACCCTGATGCCCGTAGTTGGGCACTTCCGGATCCTCGTGAAGCTCACGACCGGTGCCGTGCCCCACGAACTCCCGCACCACCGAGAAACCTGCCTCCTCGCAGTAGCTTTGGACTGCGTAGCCGATATCGCCGATACGGTTGCCCGCCACCGCCTGCTCGATGCCCTTGTACAGGGAAGCCTTGGTGACCTCCAGCAGACGCTGTGCCTCCAGGTCGATCTTGCCCACCCCAAAGGTGCAGGCATTGTCGCCGTTGAAGCCGTCCACCTTGGCACCGGTGTCGATACTCACGATGTCACCGGGACGGATCACGATATCGTGGGACGGGATGCCGTGGATGACCGTGTCATTCAGGCTAATGCACGCCGTGCCCGGGAAACCGTACAGACCCTTGAAGTTGGGGATGCCGCCATGCTTCACGATAAAATCGTAGATCAGCTTATCCAGCTCCCAGGTGGTCATGCCAGCCTCGATGTGCTCGCCGCCGTACTTCAGTGCCGCTGCGCTGAGGGCGTTTGCCCGGCGCATTCCGTCCAGTTCTTTCGCGTTCTTGATCTGAATCACTTTTATGCCTCCAGAGCCTTCATGACTTCAGCCGTGGTCTCCTCGATGGAGGGGCAGAACTTGATCTCCGCAAGCTTGCCCCGGGTGCGGTAGAACTCCACCAGAGGCTCAGTCTGCTCGTGGTATGCCTTCAGCCGGTCCAGCACGGTGGCAGGCTGGTCGTCCTTGCGGATGACGGTGTTGCCGCCGCAGAGGTCGCAGACGCCCTCCACCTTGCTCTTCTTGTTCAGGATATGGTAGCTGGCGCCGCACTTTTCGCAGACACGGCGACCGCTCATGCGCTCCACAATGACGTTGTCCTCCACCTGCAGCTCCAGCACCTTGTCGATGCGGATGCCCATGGTCTCGATTGCCTCTGCTTGAGCGATGGTGCGGGGCACGCCGTCCAGAATAAAGCCGTTGGCGCAGTCGGGCTGTGCCAGACGCTCCTTCAGGATGCCGATGATCACCTCATCGGGCACCAGTGCACCTGCGTCCATGAAGCTCTTTGCTTTCAGACCCATCTCGGTGCCTTCCTTGACAGCAGCACGCAGGATGTTGCCGGTGCTGATGGAAGGAATGTTCAGCTTTGCGCAGATGATCTCTGCCTGAGTGCCTTTACCGGCGCCGGGTGCGCCCAACAGGATCAGATTCATAGGATCGCTTCCTTTCTTGATGTTGAGGTTTAATTACGTACCGTACAAAAAAGCAAAAAGCACTGAAAAGTGCGAGCGTGCTCTCCTTTCCAGTGCTTTCTTGCATCTTATTGTTGGATCAGCCAAGGAAACCCTTGTGGTTGCGCATGGTCATAAAGCTGTCGAGGCTGCGGGTGGTATCCAGTGCCACACCTACCACGATCAGCAGACTGGTACCGCCCAGCTGAATGCTCATACCGGTGAGGTTACCCAGAATGATCGGCAGCACAGCCACCGCAGCCAGGAAGATGGCACCGATGAGGGTGATCTTGTTCAGGGTGCGGGTGATGAAATCGCTGGTGGGCTTGCCAGGACGGAAGCCGGGAATCGAGCCGTTGTTGCGGCGCAGATTGTTGGCGATCTCAACGGGGTTGTACTGGATGGCGACATAGAAGTAGTTGAATGCAAGGATCAGCAGCAGGTAGATCACAATGTACATCCAAGAGGTGTAATTGAAGGTGTGGAAGAATGCATACCACACCGGGTGTGCCTGCTGGTCGATCTGCAGAAAGCTTCCGATGGTGCCGGGGATGGAGACCAGTGCCGAAGCAAAGATGATGGGCATGACGCCGCTCATGTTCAGCTTCAGGGGCAGATAGCTGTTCTGCCCGCCCATCTGCTTGCGACCTACCACACGCTTGGCGTACTGAATGGTGATGCGGCGCTCTGCGTTGGTCATAATGACCACAAAGACCACAGCCACCAGTGCCAGCACGATGAGCAGGGGCAGGAAGAAGTAGTACTGGGGCTTGCCGGACGCCGCCTGGGTCAGCAGACCCGTAATGGAGGTGTACAGCGAAGACCAGTTGGACACGATGGAAGCAAAGATCAGAAGGGAAACACCGTTGCCGATGCCCTTGTCATCGATCTGCTCGCCGCACCAGGTGATCAGCTGAGCACCTGCCACAAAGCTTGCGATGATGACCACGGCGGCGAAAATGCCAGCCTTACCGGTGGGATACTTCAGAGCGCCCATGTTGCGGATCACAAAGTAGTAGCCAATGCCCATGATCAGAGCGACCACAGCACCGGCATACCGGCTGATCTGCTGCAACTTCTGCTGACCGTCGGCTTCCTTTGCCATGTTTTCCAGGGCAGGGATCGCCACGGTAAGCAGCTGCACAATAATAGTTGCGTTGATATAGGGTGTCACACCTAACGCGAAGAGCGTGCAACGTGCCAGTGCGCCACCGCTCATCATATTCAGATACGAGAGCATGTCGCCGTTTGCAAACATCTGCGTCAGCGCAGAGCCGGAAACGAACGGCACCGGGATGGCACAACCCAGACGGTACACCACGAGGATCGCCAGCGTGAACAGGAGACGATTTTTAAGCTCGGGGATCTTCCATGCGTTACGGAATGTCTGGAACACCTTACATCACCTCAGCCTTTCCGCCTGCCTTCTCGATTTTCTCTTTGGCAGAAGCGGAATAGGCTGCGGCCTTCACGGTCAGAGCCTTGGTCAGCTCGCCGTTGCCCAGGACCTTAACGCCGTCCAGGGTCTTCTTGACCAGACCCTTTGCCTTCAGAGCATCGGCATCGACCACATCGCCGGCGTTGAAAGCAGCTTCCAGATCTGCCACGTTAACGATGGCGTACTGGGTAGCGAAGATGTTGTTAAAGCCAACCTTGGGCAGGCGGCGTGCCAGAGGCATCTGACCGCCCTCGAAACCAGCGTGCTTCACGCCGGAACGGGCCTTCTGGCCCTTGCTGCCGAAGCCGGCAGTCTTGCCGTTGCCGGAGCCAATGCCACGACCCTTGCGGGTTGCAGGCTTGTTGGCACCCTTGCTGGCGTGCAATTCATGAAGCTTCATTGTGCGTATACCCCCTGCTATTAGGCTTCGGTGACGCTGAGCAGGAAGCCGATCTTAGCGATCTTGCCCTGCGTAGCGGCGTTGTCAGGCTGAACGGTAACGTCGCCCGGCTTCTTCAGGCCCAGAGCCTCGGCGGTAGCGATCTGCTTTGCACCGCGGCCAATCAGGCTCTTCTTCAGCTCGATCTTGAGCATCTTATCTGCCATGGTTAGTTACCTCCTTAACCCAGAATTTCTTTCACGGTCTTGCCACGCTTCTCAGCAACAGACTCTGCGCTGACCAGACCGCCCAGACCTGCAAAGGTAGCAGCAACAACGTTGATGGGGTTGTTGGAACGCATAGACTTCGCACGGATGTCCTTGATGCCAGCAGCCTCAATGACGGCACGCACAGGACCGCCGGCGATCATACCGGTACCGGGTGCAGCCGGCTTGAGCAGAACGGCGCCTGCGCCGTACTTGCCGACGATCTCGTGGGGGATGGTGGTGCCCTTCAGGGCAACCTTGTGCATGTTCTTCTTAGCAGCAGCTTCGCCCTTGCGGATTGCCTCAGGCACTTCGCCGGACTTGCCGATGCCGTAACCGATGGTGCCCTTGCCGTCGCCCACGACAACCAGAGCAGCGAACTTCATGATGCGGCCGCCCTTGACAGTCTTGGAAACGCGGTTGATGGAGACAACCTTGGTGATCATGCCGTCGTCTTCACGGTTTCTCATAGCCATAATGTGTTTCCTCCTCTCATTACAGCTTCAGGCCGCCCTCACGGGCGCCATCAGCCAGGGCCTTAACACGGCCATGATAAACGTAACCGCCACGGTCGAACACGACCTCGGTGATGCCCTTCTCCAGAGCCTTTGCTGCGATCTTCTTGCCGATCTCAGCAGCGGCCTCGACGTTGCCGCCGTTGCCGTTGAAGTCCTTGTCCATAGTGGAAGCCGACACCAGGGTCACGCCCTGCTCATCATCGATGATCTGAGCGTAAATGTGCTTGGCGGAGCGGAAAACATCCAGGCGAGGACGTGCTGCGGTGCCGCTGATCTTGTTGCGAACGCGGCGATGACGACGAAGACGAGCTTCGTTCTTGTCGATCTGCTTAACCATTGTCTTTCACTCCTTACCTTATTTCTTGCCCTTGCCGGCCTTGCCTTCTTTGTGCTTGACAACCTCGCCCTCGTAGCGGATGCCCTTGCCCTTGTAAACGGTGAAGTGGTTGGGATCCTGCCAAACGATGGTGCAATCCTCGGTATCGGGGATGGTCACCTGATGAGAGAAGCCCAGGTTCATGACCAGGTTGGAGCCCTGCTTCTGGCAGCGCAGACCAACACCAACGATCTCCAGCTTCTTCTCAAAACCGTTCACAACACCGCTGACCATGTTAGCGATGTTGGTACGGGTCAGGCCGTGCAGGCTGCGGGCCTCGGCTTCGTCATTGGGGCGGGTAACCAAAACCTCATTGCCCTCGACCTTAACGGTCATGAGGGGATGATAGTTGGAATTCAGGCTGCCCTTGGGGCCCTTGACAGCGACGGTGTGTGCTGCCTCATCGACAGTGACAGTGACGCCGGCAGGAATGACGATGGGTTTTCTTCCAATTCTCGACATTGTCTTTTACCCCTTTCTTACCACACGTAGGCCAGGACTTCGCCGCCGACGTGTGCAGCACGTGCAGCCTTATCAGTCATGATGCCCTTAGAGGTGGAAATGATTGCGGTGCCCAGGCCCTTCATGACCTTGGGCATATCCTCGCAGTTGGTGTAGATGCGCAGGCCGGGCTTGGACACGCGGCGCAGACCAGCGATAACGGGCTCACCGTTAGCCTGATACTTCAGGGTGACAACGATGGTGCCCTGAACGGTGTCGTTCTTGA
>SFDE01000024.1 GCA_004558805.1 Faecalibacterium prausnitzii
AGTAAGGGAGGCAAGAGTTACAATGAAAGCAATTGTTTGTGTAAAGCAGGTTCCTGATACCTCCGGCAAGGTGTCCGTCAAGCCCGATGGCACTCTGGATCGTGCATCCATGGCAACCATCACCAACCCCGATGACCTGAACGCTCTGGAGGCTGCTCTGAAGCTGAAGGACGCCACTGGCTGCGAAGTCGTGGTTGTCACCATGGGTCCCCCGCCGGCAGAGGGCATGCTCCGTGAGCTGCTGGCACGGGGCGCCGACAAGGCAGTTCTGGTGTCCGGTCGTGAGTTCGGCGGTTCCGATACCTTTGCAACCAGCCAGATCCTGGCTGCTGCCGTCAACAAGATCGGTGTTGGTCCTGAGGACGTGGTGTTCTGTGGTCGTCAGGCAATCGATGGCGATACCGCACAGGTCGGTCCCCAGATCGCTGAGAAGCTGCACCTGCCTCAGGTCACCTATGTTGCCGACATCCAGAAGGATGGCAACACCCTGACCGTGAAGCGTATGCTGGAAGACGGCTTTATGATGGTCAAGGTCCAGACTCCCTGCCTGCTGACCTGCATCAAGGAGCTGAACGATCCCCGTTACATGAGCGTCAACGGTATCTTTACCTGCTACGACAAGCCCATGGAAGTGTTCGATTACAATGCACTGAAGGACGATCCGCTGATCGAGGTGGACACAATCGGTCTGAAGGGTTCTCCGACGAATGTGTTCAAGTCCTTCACTCCTCCGCAGAAGGGCGCAGGCACTATGCTGAAGGGCGACGACGTTGCTGCCCAGCTGGCTGGTGTTCTGGTCAAGAAGCACCTGATCTGATGAAAGGAGCATAGGATTACAATGGCTGATTTTAATGAATACAAAGGCGTTTGGGTCTTTTGCGAGCAGCGCCAGGGCGCTCTGATGTCCACCGATTTCGAGCTGGTGAGCGAGGCACGGAAGCTGGCCGACGAGCTGGGCTGCGAAGTCACCGGTCTGCTGCTGGGCGACAAGGTGGAAGGCATTGCCAAGGAGCTGGGCGGCTACGGTGCCGACAAGGTCATGGTCTGCGAGAGCCCCCTGCTGAAAGACTACACCACCGACGCATACGCCAAGGTGGTCTGCGACATGGTCAACGAGTACAAGCCTGAGGTCCTGCTGATCGGTGCTACCAACATCGGTCGTGACCTGGGTCCCCGCTGCGCTGCCCGTCTCCACACCGGTCTGACTGCCGATGCTACCCATCTGGACATTGACACCGGCAAGTACATCGAGTTCCTGAAGGAAAGCTCCACCATCGACCTGTCCAAGCAGAAGTTCGATATGGAAGACCGCAACCTGAAGATGACCCGTCCCGCATTTGGCGGTCATCTGATGGCTACCATCATCTGCCCCCGCTTCCGTCCCCAGATGTCCACCGTGCGCCCCGGCGTCATGAAGAAGGCTCCCTTCGATCAGGCTAAGGCAGACGCCTGCCAGATCGTGAAGCCCGCTTTTGAGCTGACCGCTGAGGACATCAAGACCGAAGTGCTGAGCGTGGAGAAGGCAGCGGAGAAGCTGGTGGACCTGATCGGCGCAGACGTTATCGTCTCCGTGGGTCGTGGCATCAGCAAGGATGTCAACAAGGGCATTGAGCTGGCTGAGCAGCTGGCTGCCGCTCTGGGCGGCGGCGTCGTGGGCGCTTCCCGTGCAGTCACCGATGCAGGCTGGATGACCGCCGACCATCAGGTTGGTCAGACCGGCAAGACCGTCCACCCCAAGATCTATGTTGCTCTGGGTATCTCCGGTGCTATCCAGCACACCGCCGGTATGCAGGATTCCGAGTGCATCATCGCTGTCAACAAGAACGAGGGTGCTCCCATCTTCGGTGTTGCTGACTACGGCATCGTGGGCGACCTGTTCAAGGTGGTTCCCGAGCTGATCAAGCAGATCGAGGCAGCAAAGGCTGCTCAGTGATCGGCGTATCACGATCCCTTTTTATAGCATAGTCTGAATTGTAAGAGAGCGGCTCTTCGGAGCCGCTCTCTTTTTGCGTTTTAGGGGATCTGTGTGGAAATGTATATTCTGCAAAAACATACATTAAAAAACGCTCATCCGGACTGCTGGTGCCGGAGTTTGTAGAGATAAAATGGCATGTTTTGGGAAATAAGCAGAATGTGCGTAACAGTACCGCAACACGTGAGGGGAGGCGAATAACGTCAAATAAGTAAAAAAATTTAACCTTTATCATGAAACTTACCCTAAAACCCTTGACCATGAGACATTTTTGTGATACTTTTGTTGCAGTTAAGTTGCACTTGTGATACGGAATGCGGACAAAACAACAGCCGAAGCATCCGTACCTGCAAATGCAGATCGATATTTATGCAAAAGTGCTGCATGGGAGACTGCCGTATGATCCGGAAAATGCGTTCCAAAAAGAAGCTTGTTGCCCTGTTTCTGATCCTGACGATGCTGATAAACGGCAGCCCGGTCCATTCGCTGGCAGCGGAGGTCACGAAATCGCTTTGTATGGAACAAGAAAACTCCAACCTCGGTGCTCAGGATCAGATATGCCAGAAGGATCTTCTGCGGCTCATCAATGAGGCGCGTGCCAAAGCAGACGAAAGCCCGGTGCAGCTGGGGGACGACACCCACACCGACGCCGCCATGGAGCGTGCCAAGGAGCTGGTCAACACCTATTCTTATGTGCGACCCAATGGTCAGCGGGATTTTACCGTCTTTGCCGAGAAGGAGATCCCGGATGTTTCGGCGGGGGAGGATTATCTGGCAGGGGTCTCCACCCCGGAGGTTGCCATGGAACAGTGGATGAGGACGGATTTTACCCGGGAGCGGATCCTGAACCCAGATGCCATCACCGTCAGCGTGGGGCACTACGCAGGCGGCACCTACGGCAACTACTGGGTGCTGATTTTTTCTTATCCGGAAAACGCCCACACCGAGGATTACCGCCAGCAGATGATGGATCTGGTGAATGCGGAGCGCACCAGGCGGGGTCTGGTTCCCTTGGAGATGGGGGATGCTGACCTTACCGCTGCCGCTCAGGAGAGGGCGGTGGAGATCGCCACCGTAAATTCCCACACCCGCCCCGATGGTACCAGCTGCTTTACGGTCCTGACCGAGCAGGGGGTGAAGGATGCCCCCATCGGGGAAAACGCCGCCTGGGGCAGTGTCTCCCCTCAGGATGTGATGAAGGCGTGGATGAATTCCGAAGGACACCGGAACAACATCCTGGACCCCGAGGCACGGAAGATGGGGGTGGGCTACTACTACAACAGCAGCAGCACCTGGGGACATCAGTGGATCCAGATCTTTACAAAATAAGGCAGAGCCTGTTTTGATCACAGGCAGGAGGAAAAGCCCGGCAGCTGTCGCTGCCGGGCTTTTCCCTTGCAGAAATACCATTTTATGTTATACTTATCCTGAATATACCGTGCCGGAAAGCCGGGGCAAACGCCGGTCCGGCACAGCAGGAGGGACCATTTTGGAGGATTACCGTACCATCCGCGGCACCGCTGTGGGAGAATACGAAGAAAAAAAGAGCCGGTTCATCGCCTCACTTTCCTATGCGGACAGCGAGGAGGCTGCGGTGGCGTTTCTGGAGCAGGTCCGTGCCGCCAACCGCACCGCCCGCCACAACGTCTACGCCTATCGTCTGCGGGAGGGCAACCGGGAGCGGTACTCCGATGACGGGGAGCCGGCAAAGACCGCCGGGACCCCGGCGCTGGAGGTGCTGCAGCACAGCGGTCTTACCGACCTGATCGTGGTGGTGACCCGGTATTTTGGCGGGGTGCTGCTGGGCACCGGCGGGCTGGTGCGTGCCTACACCACCGCCACCGCCCGTGCGCTGGAAAATGCGCAGGTGGTGACGGTGCGCAGCGTGGTGGAACTGCAGGTGACGGTGGACTACTCCCTTTACGAGCGTGCCTCCCTGCTCATCGACGCCGCCGGGGCAAAGCAGGCTGCGCCGCAGTTTACCGACCGGGTCACCCTGTGTTGGCAGATGCCGGAACACACCGAGGGACCTCTGCTGGAACAGCTGCGGGAGCTGACCCGGGGCGGGGCGCAGGTGACGGTGTCCGCCCCCTTCTACGCACCTTTTTAAAAATTTTTTACGGCGACAGGTTATTTCCCCCTTCGACACAGCGGGTGTGCTACAATTGCCCGGAACGTTACAGGAAGGGGGGCGAAAGCGAGGGAACACGGATGAATGTACGACAGAGGACCGAAGAGATCGAGCACCTTACCCTTGCACCATGGGCAACCTTCAGCGATGGGTCCCGGGGACGGGTGCGGCAGGAGGAGCCGGACGACATCCGCCCGGTGTTCCAACGGGACCGGGACCGGGTGATCCACTGCAAGGCGTTCCGACGTCTCAAGCAGAAGACTCAGGTATTCCTCTCGCCGGAAGGGGACCTGTATCGCACCCGGCTGACCCACACCCTGGAGGTGGCGCAGATCGCCCGGACCATCGCCCGTGCTCTGCGGCTTAACGAGGACCTGACCGAGGCGATCAGTCTGGCACACGATCTGGGGCACACCCCCTTTGGGCACGCAGGAGAGAATGCGCTGGACAAGCTCTGTCCCGATGGGTTCCACCACTACATGCAGAGTCTGCGGGTGGTGGACCGTCTGGAAAAAGAGGGGCAGGGACTGAACCTGAGCTGGGAGGTCCGCAACGGCATCGTCACCCACACCAAGGGTACCTGGGCGGCGACGCCGGAGGGACGCATCGTGCGGATGGCGGACCAGATCGCCTTTGTGAACCACGACATCGAGGATGCCGTGCGGGCGGGGGTGCTGGACCCGGCGCTGCTGCCCAAAGAGTGCACAGCGGTGCTGGGCAACACCAAGTCAGAGCGCATCACCACTATGATCCGCAGTATCCTGACCCACAGTCAGGGAGATGTGCGGATAGGCAGTGAGGAGCAGCAGGCATTCCTTGCTCTGCGGGACTTTATGTACGCCACCGTCTACGTGGACCGCAGCGCCAAGCAGGAAGAGCAGAAGGTGGACAACGTCATTGCCCAGCTCTACGAGTACTACCTGACCCACGTGGACCGGATGTCCAATTTCTATGTGCAGCTGGCGTATCAGGAGGGCAGAGAACGTGCCGTCACCGATTACATCAGCGGCATGAGCGATGAATTTGCCATCCGTACCTTTGAAGAGCTTTTTGTGCCCCGGAAGTGGCATGTCCTATAAAAGGAAAGGTCGTTTGAAAATCCATGATCCCACACGAATACATTGAGGAACTGACCCGCCGCACCGATATCGTGGAGCTGGTGGGCAGCTATGTGCAGCTGAAGCGGAAGGGCAGACTGTACGGGGGCTTGTGCCCTTTCCACAGCGAAAAATCTCCCTCCTTCTACGTCTACCCGGACACCCAGAGCTTCTATTGCTTTGGCTGCGGGGCAGGCGGAGATGCCATCAGCTTTGCCAAAAAGATCAACAGCATCGACTACCCGGAGGCGGTAAAGCTGCTTGCCGCCCGTGCCGGTATGCCGGAGCCCCAGGAGGACGACAAGACCGGGCGGATGCGCAGCCGGGTGCTGTCCATGAACAAGGAGGCGGCGCGGTTTTTCCATGCATGCCTCAACTCCACCGTGGAGGAGGCACGGCAGGCGCGCGCCTACTGGCGGCGCCGGGGGCTGGATGATAAGACCATCGTCCGGTTCGGGCTGGGCTACGCCCCCAACGATGGGCAGGCACTGTATATGTTCCTCCGGGACAAGGGCTACAACCAGCAGGAGCTGGACGCCAGCGGTCTGTTCAAGCGCAGTCCGTCCGGGCGGATCTACTGCCTGTTCTGGAAGCGGGTCATGACCCCCATTTTTGACCTGCGGGGCAACATCATCGCCTTTGGCGGTCGTGTGCTGGACGACTCCAAGCCCAAGTACGTCAACAGCCCGGAGACTCTGGTGTACCACAAATCCGAGACGGTATTCGCTTTGCAGATCGCCAAGCGCAGCGCCTCCCGGCGGTTCGTGCTGTGCGAGGGCTACATGGACGTCATCAGTATGCAGCAGGCAGGCATCGACACCGCCGTCTGCGCCTGCGGTACTGCCTTGACCCCGGAACAGGTGCGGCTCATCAGCGAGTACGCCGACGAGGTGATCCTGAGCTACGACTCCGACGAGGCGGGACAGAAGGCGACTTTGCGGTCTTTGGAGCTTTTCCGCAACAGTCCGGTACGGGTGGGAGTGCTGCAGATCCCCGGAGCAAAGGACCCGGACGAGTACATCAAAAAATACGGCGCAGAGCGGTTCAGTGCCCTGCTGGACGGAGTAGGCAATGCACTGGATTTCCGGCTGAAGCGGCTGCGGGACCAGTATGATCTGGCGCAGGATGCCCAGCGGCTGGAATACGTAAAAGAGGCGGTGGACATGCTTGCCCAGCGGTCCAACCCCACCGAACAGGAGGTCTATGCCGGACGTCTGGCAGAGGAGACCAACATCTCCAAGAACGCCATTATGACCCAGCTGGAGACCGCCGTAAAAAAGGCAGGCAGCAAGCGCCGCCGGGAGCGCAGCCGGGAGCTGCTGAAGTCCGGGGAGATGAACCAGATCAACGTGCCCTACAGTGCCGGTGGCTCTCAGGCACTGGGCATTGCCAGCGCCCAGCAGCGGCTGTTGGCGGCGATGCTGCGGGAGCCCCGGTACATCGACATGGTGCAGGGGCAGCTGACGGCGGACCAGTTTGTGCTGCCCCAGCAGAAGGAGCTGTATGCCGCCATGGTCCGCTGCCACGCCGAAGGGGTGGAACTGAGCCTTGCCACCCTCCGTGCCTATGTCAGCGAGGAAGCTCTGAATGAACTGAGCCATCTTGCGGCACAATACAGCGATGTAAACTGTACGCCGGAGGATATCCGGCTGTACCTGGACCGTATTGCCCGGGGGATGCCCCGTGCAGGCAAGGCAGCAGATATGTCCAATGAGGAACTGAGAGACTACTTCCAGTCGATGCGCAAAAAAAAGCAGGGGAATCTTCCCAAAGAGGACTGAATCTGCAGAGAAGCCCCCTTCCCTCCGGCTGGAGCAGGAGAGGAAAGGAGCAGGAAAATGCAGAAATTGTCGCAGACCGAAGAACTGGCGGGGAAGCTGGCGGCGCAGGCAAAGCGCCGCACCCTGACCCCGGAGCAGATCAGCCGTGCCATGGACGCAGAGGACTATGACGTGGACCGGCTGGAGGAGTTGTACGCCGCACTGGAGCGGCGGGGCATCCGTCTGGCAGAGGAGGAACCCCAAGGGCTGCCGGAGCTGGACGAGACCCAGATCGGCAGGCTGGAGCGGGAGCTTTCCGCCGAGGGAGTGGCACTGGAGGACCCGGTGCGGACCTACCTGAAGGAGATCGGGCAGGTGCCGCTGCTGTCTCCGGAGGAGGAGACAGCCCTTGCGGCGGCGGCACACGCCGGAGACCCGGAGGCACGGCGGCGTCTCAGTGAGGCAAACCTGCGGTTGGTGGTATCGGTGGCAAAGCGGTATGCCGGACGGGGACTGCCTTTTCTGGACCTGATCCAGGAGGGCAATCTGGGTCTTATGAAGGCGGCGGAAAAGTTTGAACCCCAGCGGGGCTTCCGCTTTTCCACCTACGCCACCTGGTGGATCCGGCAGTCCATCACCCGTGCCATTGCGGATCAGGGACGCACCATCCGGATCCCGGTGCATCTGGTGGAGAGCATCAATCGGGTCCGCCGCACCGCCGGGGAGTTGCTGCGGAAAAACGGGCGGGAGCCTACGGCGGAGCAGATCGCAGCAGGGCTGGACATGGAGCCGGACCGGGTGCGGCAGCTGCTGCAGCTGGCGCAGGACCCCATCAGTCTGGAGACCCCGGTGGGGGAGGAAGAGGACGCCCATCTGGAGGACTTTATTCAGGATGGAGAGGCAGGCACCCCGGTGGACGAGGCGGGACGGCAGCTGCTGCACCGGGAGCTGCAAAAGGTGCTCCGGAGCCTGACCCCCCGGGAAGAGCGGGTCATTACCCTGCGGTTTGGTCTGGAGGACGGGCGTGCCCGGACCCTGGAAGAGCTGGGCAGGGAGTTCAACGTGACCCGGGAGCGGGTGCGGCAGATCGAGGCAAAGGCGCTGCGGAAGCTCCGCCACCCCAGCCGGGCAAAACAGCTGCGGGATTACCTGGACGAATGAAGGCAGAGGGACTGCTGCACGGCTTTGTGCAGCGGTCCCTTTTTTGGATGAAAACACTGCCCGCCCAGATTACAAGAGTCAAGATAGACAAAATGCACAAGGGTGTTTTGGTATGGAACGTGCAAAATAAAAAAATCAATCCCTAAATGATACAAGATACACACGGAACCGGGCGTGCGACAAAAACCCGGGCAAATCGAAAAAATTCCATAGAAAAGGCAAAAATGGCTTGACAGCAAGGGTTTTGGGGTGTATACTGCATTAGTATCACATAATGGACTAGTGCGCCAAAAAGGGGAGTCGTCCGGTGGGGAGCAGAGGTGCTCCGACACAAAGTTTGTGCAAAACGCCGGAAGACCCTCTTGAGCACGGGTCGAATTATGTGTGTCTGCTCAAATTTGACCCGTGTATACGACATCCCGTAGAATATAGAAGTAAGGAGTGGTTGATTTTATGATGAAAGTCAAGCCCGTAAAGCTCGGCAAAACCGAGCGCATGAGCTTCTCCCACATCGACGAAGTCATCAGTATGCCGAACCTGATCGAGGTCCAGAAGAACTCTTATCAGTGGTTCCTGGACGAAGGTCTGAAAGAGGTCTTTCACGACATCGGCACCATTGAGGACTACACCGGCAATCTGGCACTGAGCTTTGTGGACTTCCGTCTGGACAAGGAGCCCAAGTACAGCATCAAGGAGTGCAAGGAGCGCGATGTGACCTATGCAGCACCCCTGCGCGTCACCGCCCGTCTGCTGAACAAGGAGACCGGCGAGGTGAAGGATCAGGAGATCTTCATGGGCGACTTCCCTCTGATGACCGATGCCGGCACCTTTGTGATCAACGGCGCAGAGCGTGCCATCGTCAGCCAGCTGGTGCGTTCTCCCGGCGTGTTCTACGGTGCTGCCAAGGATAAGGTGGGCAACGACCTGTACAGCGCCACCATGAACCCCAACCGTGGTGCATGGCTGGAGTACGAGACCGACGCTTCCAATGTGTTCTACGTCCGCATCGACAAGAACCGCAAGCTGCCGGTCACCGTGCTGTGCCGTGCGCTGGGTCTGTCCACCGATGAGGAGATCCTGCGTTTCTTCGGTGACGATGAGCGCATCCTCGCCACTCTGGAAAAGGACACCACCAAGAACCGGGAAGAGGGTCTGCTGGAAGTTTACCGCAAGCTGCGTCCCGGCGAGCCTCCCACGGTGGAGTCCGCTACAAGCCAGATCGACATGCTCTTCTTCGACCCCCGCCGGTACGATCTGTCCCGGTTCGGTCGTTATAAGATGAATAAAAAGCTCTCTCTGGCACGCCGCATTGCCGGTCACATTGCCGCAGAGAACGTGGTGGACCCCCTCACCGGCGAGATCCTCATTGAGGAGAACGCCAAGATCACCCGTGAGCTCGCCGAGAAGGCAGACAATGCCGGCGTCAACGTGGTGGTGCTGAAGGTGGAGGACAAGAAGGTCAAGGTCATCACCAACGGTTGTGTGGATGCACAGGGCTTCTTCTCCTTTGACGTGAAGGACTGCGGCATCAACGAGCGCTGCTCCTTTGAGGAGATCCGCAAGATCCTGGACACCACCTCCGATGTGGAGGAGCAGAAGGAGATGCTGCGGCGTAACCATGACCAGCTCATCGGTCGCACCGTCACCATCACCGACATCCTGTCCTCCGTCAACTACCTCAACGGTCTTGCTCATGGCATCGGCACCACCGATGATATCGACCATCTGGGCAACCGCCGTATCCGCAGCGTGGGCGAGCTGCTGCAGAACCAGTTCCGCATCGGCTTCTCCCGCATGGAGCGCGTGATCCGTGAGCGTATGACTCTGCAGAGTCAGGACCAGAGCGTCATCACTCCTCAGGCACTGATCAACATCCGTCCTGTGGTGGCAGCCATCAAGGAGTTCTTCGGCTCCTCTCCGCTGTCCCAGTTCATGGATCAGAACAACCCGCTTGCCGAGCTGACCCACAAGCGCCGTCTGTCTGCTCTGGGACCCGGCGGTCTGAGCCGTGACCGTGCAGGTTTTGAGGTCCGTGACGTTCACTACAGCCACTACGGTCGTATGTGCCCCATCGAGACCCCTGAAGGACCCAACATCGGTCTGATCTCCTATCTGGCATCCTACGCCAAGATCAACGAGTACGGCTTTGTGGAGGCTCCCTACCGTAAGGTCAAGAAGATCTACGACGACGACCACAAGCTCATCGAGCAGGTGGTCACCGACGAAGTGGAATATATGACCGCTGACGTGGAAGACGAATACGTTGTGGCACAGGCTAACGAGCCGCTGGACGAAGGCAAGCACTTTGTGCGTCCCCGCGTTTCTGCCCGCCGCCGTGACGAGATCTTGGAGATCGACGCCGAGAAGGTCGATTATATGGACGTTTCTCCCCGTATGATGGTCTCTGTTGCTACCGCGTGCATCCCCTTCCTGGAGAACGATGACTGTAACCGTGCTCTGATGGGTTCCAACATGCAGCGTCAGGCAGTGCCTCTGATGGTGACCCAGCAGCCCATCGTTGCCACCGGTATGGAGTACAAGGCAGCTACCGACTCCGGCACCGCAGTTCTTGCCAAGAACGACGGTATCGTGGAGAAGATGGATGCAGACCACATCGTGATCCGCAACGCACAGGGCGCACTGGAGGAGTACTCTCTGGTAAAGTTTGCCCGTTCCAACGCCGGCACCTGCATCAACCAGCGCCCCATCGTAGAGGTGGGTGAAGCTGTCAAGGCAGGTCAGGTCATCGCCGATGGTCCTGCTATGCGCAACGGCGAGATCTCTCTGGGCAAGAACGCCCTCATCGGCTTCATGACCTGGGAAGGCTACAACTACGAGGACGCCGTCCTGCTGAACGAGAAGATCGTTCGTGAGGATGTGTACACCTCTATCCATATCGAAGAGTACGAGACCGAGAGCCGTGACACCAAGCTGGGACCCGAGGAGATCACCCGGGATATCCCCAACGTGTCCGAGGACGCTCTGAAGGATCTGGACGAGCGGGGCATCATCCGCATCGGTGCCGAGGTCAAGAGCGGCGATATCCTGGTTGGTAAGGTCACTCCCAAGGGCGAGACCGAGCTGACCGCCGAGGAGCGGCTGCTCCGTGCCATCTTTGGTGAGAAGGCACGGGAAGTCCGTGACACCTCTCTCCGTGTGCCCCACGGCGCTTACGGCATCATCGTGGATGTCAAGGTCTTTACCCCCGAGAACAGCGACGAGCTGCAGCCCGGTGTCCGGGAAGTGGTCCGCTGCTACATCGCCCAGAAGCGCAAGATCAGCGTGGGCGATAAGATGGCAGGTCGTCACGGCAACAAGGGTGTCGTTTCCCGCATCCTGCCGCAGGAGGACATGCCCTACCTGCCCGACGGCACCCCCCTGGATATCGTGCTGAACCCCCTGGGCGTGCCTTCCCGTATGAACATCGGTCAGGTGCTGGAAGTGAACCTGGGCTACGCAGCAAAGGCTTGCGGCATCAAGGTCATGACCCCCGTGTTTGACTCCGCTCGTGAGAACGACATCGGCGATACCTTCGATACCGCTCGTGAGATGTGGCACGGCGAGAACGCTCCCGCCTACCCCACCAAGCTCCCCAAGATCATGGGCGAGAAGGGTCACATCATCGACTTCTCCAAGATCGAGCTGGATCGTGACGGCAAGACCACCGTGTACGATGGTCGTACCGGCGAGAAGTTCGACAACCGGGTCACCGTGGGCTATATGTACTACCTGAAGCTCCATCACCTGGTCGACGATAAGATCCATGCCCGTTCCACCGGTCCCTACTCCCTGGTCACCCAGCAGCCTCTGGGCGGCAAGGCTCAGTTCGGCGGTCAGCGCTTCGGCGAGATGGAAGTCTGGGCACTGGAAGCATACGGCGCCGCATACACCCTGCAGGAGATCCTGACCGTCAAGTCCGATGACGTGGAGGGTCGTGTCAAGACCTACGAGGCGATCGTCAAGGGCGAGCCCATCCCGCAGCCGGGTATCCCCGAGTCCTTCCGTGTTATGCTCAAGGAACTGCAGTCTCTGGGTCTGGACGTTGTGGTCCAGGACAAGGACGGCAACGAGATCGACATGCGTCAGAACTTTGACGAGGAAGAGACCGGCTTTGATATGCGTGATGTTGCCGGCACCGAGACTGTGGTGCAGGAGAGCGAGCTGCTCAATGATTACAACATCAAGGACGCCGATGCAGGTTTCGATGATCCTTCCGTGCTGGAGGATGACAATTCTGCTTCTGCAGAGTCCTCTTCCGATGAAGTGAGCTTTGACGAGTAAATCCGCACAAAACTGTTTTTCCCCGCTGCGGCTGTGCGTGCTGCCGCCGCAGGGCAGGGGAGGGCAGCGGAGCTTACAACATCGTCAACCGTCATCGAAACAACTAGAGATTAAGAAAGGGTTCGTTTCATGGAAAACAACGTTTTCGATTCCATCAAGATCGGCCTTGCTTCTCCCGAGCAGATCCGCAACTGGAGCTACGGTGAGGTCAAGAAGCCTGAAACCATCAACTACCGTACCCTGAAGCCGGAGCGGGATGGTCTGTACTGCGAGCGTATTTTTGGACCTACCAAGGACTGGGAGTGCCACTGCGGCAAGTACAAGCGCATCCGCTACAAGGGCAAGATCTGTGACCGCTGCGGCGTGGAAGTCACCAAGGCAAAGGTCCGCCGTGAGCGCATGGGTCACATCGAGCTGGCAGCTCCTGTCAGCCACATCTGGTACTTTAAGGGCATCCCCAGCCGCATCGGTCTGATGCTGGACATCAGCCCCCGTCTGCTGGAAAAGGTGCTGTACTTTGCAAGCTATATCGTTACCGATCCCGGTCTGACTCCGCTGGAGAAAAAGCAGCTTCTCACCGAAAAAGAGTATCGTGAGATGCTGGACCGCTACGGCGACGAGTTTGAGGCAGCCATGGGCGCAGAGGCGATCCAGGAGCTGCTGAAGGAGATCGATCTGGATCAGCTCAGCGCCGAGCTGACTGCCGAGGTGGAAAAGTCCTCCGGTCAGAAGCGTGTGCGGATTCTGAAGCGTCTGGAAGTGGTAGAGGCATTCCGCATCTCCGGCAACCGTCCCGAGTGGATGGTCATGGATGTGCTGCCGGTGCTGCCCCCGGATCTGCGCCCCATGGTGCAGCTGGACGGCGGTCGCTTTGCTACCTCCGACCTGAACGATCTGTACCGCCGGGTCATCAACCGCAACAACCGTCTGCGCCGTCTGCTGGAGCTGGGCGCTCCCGACATCATCGTCCGCAACGAAAAGCGGATGCTGCAGGAGGCTGTGGACAGCCTCATCGACAACGGTCGCCGTGGTCGTCCGGTCACCGGTCCCAACAACCGTGCCCTCAAGAGCCTGTCCGATATGCTGAAGGGCAAGCAGGGTCGTTTCCGTCAGAACCTGCTGGGCAAGCGCGTGGACTACTCCGGTCGTTCCGTTATCGTGGTCGGTCCTGAGCTGAAGATGGACCAGTGTGGTCTGCCCAAGGAGATGGCACTGGAGCTGTTCAAACCCTTTGTCATGAAGGATCTGGTGGAAAAGGGCATTGCCAACAACATCAAGTCCGCCCGCAAGATGGTGGAGCGTGCCAAGCCCGAGGTCTGGGACAGCCTGGAGACTGTCATCAAGGGTCACCCGGTGCTGCTGAACCGTGCACCTACCCTGCACCGTCTGGGCATTCAGGCATTCAACCCGGTGCTGGTGGAGGGTCGTGCCATCAAGCTGCACCCCCTGGCATGTACCGCATTCAACGCCGACTTTGACGGCGACCAGATGGCAGTTCACCTGCCTCTGAGCGAGGACGCCTGCCGTGAAGCAAAGATGCTGATGCTTGCCTCCGGCAACCTGCTGAAGCCCTCTGACGGCGCACCTGTTACCGTGCCTACGCAGGATATGATCCTGGGCAGCTACTACCTGACCACCGTCCGGGAGAACGACGAGGGCGCAGGCAAGGTGTTCCGTGATGAGAACGAGGCTCTGATGGCATACGCCGAGCACGTCATCACCCTCCACGCACCCATCAAGGTCCGTCGCACCATGACCATTGACGGCGTGGAGCACACCGGTCTGGTGGATGCCACTGCCGGTCGCATCATCTTCAACAACCCCATCCCCCAGAACCTGGGCTACGTGGACCGTACCGATCCCGAGCACTGGCTGGAGTATGAGGTCAGCTTCCGGGTCACCAAAAAGACCCTGCCGGAGATCATCTCCCGCTGCATGACCCGCAACGGCACCCGCAAGTGTGCCAAGATGCTGGACGCCATCAAGGCACAGGGCTACAAGTACTCCACCCTGTCCGCCATCTCCGTGGCTGTCTGCGATGCCGTGATCCCGCCCCAGAAGCAGGAGCTCATCGCCGAGGCAGACCGGCAGATCGCCAAGGTTGGCAAGCTGTTCAACCGTGGTCTCATCTCCGACAACGAGCGGTACAACCAGACCATCGCCGTCTGGCAGGCTACCACCGATAAGGTCTCCAAGGCTCTGGCAGACAACCTGCCCAAGGACAACGAGATCTTCATGATGGCAGACTCCGGTGCTCGTGGTTCTATGAACCAGATCAAGCAGCTGGCTGGTATGCGTGGTCTGCTGGCAAACACCGCTGGTCACACCATCGAGATGCCCATTCGTGCCAACTACCGTGAAGGTCTGAATATTCTGGAATATTTCGTTTCTGCCCGTGGTGCCCGTAAGGGTCTGGCGGATACCGCTCTGCGTACCGCCGACTCCGGTTACCTGACCCGCCGCATGGTCGATGTTTCTCAGGATGTCATCGTCCGCGAGATCGACTGCGGCACCACCGAGGGTCTGTGGGTCTCCGAGATCCACGAGGGCAAGGAAAAGATCGAGAGCTTCCGTGAGCGTCTCATCGGTCGTTTTGCCGTGGGCGATGTGGTCAACCCCATCACCGGCAAGGTCATCGTGCCGGAAGGCAAGATGATCGACCTGTACGATGCCAACGAGATCGAGGCAGCCGGCATCACCAAGCTGAAGATCCGCAGCCTGCTGACCTGCCGTGCCAAGACCGGCGTCTGCGCACGCTGCTACGGCTCCGATATGGCAAACGGCGAGCCGGTGCGTCTGGGCGAATCTGTGGGCGTCATCGCTGCAGAGTCTATCGGCGAGCCGGGCACCCAGCTGACCATGCGTACCTTCCATACCGGCGGTATCGCATCTGCTGAGGATATCACCCAGGGTCTTCCCCGTGTCGAGGAGCTGTTCGAGAGCCGCCGTCCCAAGAGCATGGCGATCATGAGCGAGATCTCCGGTGTGGTCTCTCAGGACGACACCAAGAAGAACGTGGTCATCAAGGTCACCGGCAAGGACGAGAACGGTGCCGAGGACGTCAGGAGCTACTCCATCCCCTTCACCCAGCACGCACGGGTCATGCCCGGCGACCGTGTGGAGAAGGGCGACATCATCACCCGTGAAGGTGTGCTCTATCCCCAGGATATTCTGGCGATCAAGGGTCTGGAGGACGTCCAGAACTACCTGATCAACGAGGTCCAGAAGGTCTACCGTCTGCAGGGCGTTGAGATCAACGATAAGCATATCGAGGTCATCGTCCGTCAGATGTGCCGCAAGGTCCGGGTCACTGACTCCGGTTCCTCCAACCTCATCGGCGGTGCTCTGGCAAGCCGTCTGGAAGTGGAGAACATCAATGCAGATCTGCAGAAGCGCATTGATGCAGGCGAAGAGGGTCTGAAGCTGGTGGAATACCAGCAGGTGCTGCTGGGCATCACCAAGGCTGCCCTGGCAAACGACTCCTTCCTGTCTGCCGCCTCCTTCCAGGAGACCACCCGTGTGCTGACCGAAGCCGCCATCAAGGGCAAGGTCGACCCGCTGGCAGGTCTGAAGGAGAACGTCATCATCGGTAAGCTGATCCCCGCAGGCACCGGTCTGCCGGAGGTCCGTGAGGATCTGAAGAACCGTGAGGAAGAGCGGGACGCTGAAGTGGCTGCCGAGATCGCTGCCGCTGCACAGTAAACGCCGGATCTCTCCACAGCAATAAAACCAGTAAGCCGCTCCGTGGGCAGACGCCTGCGGGGCGGCTTTTTGCTGCCGGGAAGCTGCAGAAAAAATCTTTTGAATAAAGCCCAAAAAATTTGCAAAAACTGTTGACATTACGGCAACAAACGAGTATTATGTAACTGTTGCGCATCCCTCACGGGGGAAGTGCGGCAAAAAAGTCGGAAACAATCCGATGTTCATCATTAAGAAAGGAGAAACAAAATGCCTACTTTTAACCAGCTTGTACGCAAAGGCCGTCAGGTCCTGACTACCAAGAGCACTGCTCCCGCTCTGCAGAAGACTTATAACTCTCAGAAGAAGCAGTACACTGATCTGAGCAGCCCTCAGAAGCGTGGTGTTTGCACCGCTGTTCGTACCATGACCCCCAAGAAGCCTAACTCTGCTCTGCGTAAGGTTGCTCGTGTCCGCCTCACGAATGGTATCGAGGTCACCTCTTACATTCCCGGTATCGGCCATAACCTGCAGGAGCACTCCGTCGTGCTGATCCGTGGCGGTCGTGTTAAGGACCTGCCCGGTGTGCGTTACCACATCATCCGTGGTACCCTGGATACTCAGGGTGTGGCAGGTCGTAATCAGGCCCGCTCCAAGTACGGCGCAAAGCGTCCTAAGGCCGGTGCTGCAAAGAAGTAATTGAGGAACAACCGCCATAAACGGCTTTCCATTATATAAATAACAAGTCCGCTGCAAAGCGGAGGGTAACGGTTTATGTAAGGTCAGCTCTTTGTGACACAACGGGAGTTTTATTACTTTCGAGTACCGATGATATCATTCTGTGAAGGAGGGAAGAAAGATGCCTAGAAGAGGTAACATTGCTAAGCGCGATGTCTTAGCTGATCCTATTTACAATTCCAAGATGGTCACCCGCCTGGTCAACAGCGTCATGCTGGATGGCAAGAAGGGCGTCGCTCAGAAGATCGTTTACGAGGCTTTCTCCATGATTCAGGAGAAGACTGGCAACGATCCTCTGGAGACTTTCGAGAAGGCGATGGAGAATATCATGCCCAGCCTCGAGTGCAAGACCCGCCGTGTTGGTGGCGCCAACTACCAGGTTCCTCTGGAAGTGAGCCCCGCCCGCCGCGAGACCCTGGGTCTGCGTTGGCTGACTGCCTACAGCCGCAGCCGTGGTGAGAAGACCATGGCACAGCGTCTGGCTGCTGAGATCATGGATGCTGCCAATAACACTGGTAACGCCGTGAAGAAGCGTGAGGATACTCACAAGATGGCAGAGGCTAACAAGGCTTTCGCACATTTCCGTTATTGATCTGTTCTGTAGGAGGTTAATTTCATGGCTACACCCAGAGAAGTTTCTCTTCAGATGACGAGAAATATCGGCATTATGGCTCATATCGATGCCGGCAAGACGACCACTACCGAGCGTATCCTGTACTACACTGGTATTAACCATAAGATCGGTGAGGTCCACGATGGCGGCGCCACCATGGACTGGATGGTTCAGGAGCAGGAGCGTGGTATCACCATCACTTCCGCTGCTACCACCTGCTACTGGTCTCACTCCGAGACCCAGAAGGATCCGGTTGCGTTCAAGAAGAATCGTCACCGCATCAACATTATCGACACTCCGGGCCACGTTGACTTCACTGTTGAGGTCCAGCGTTCTCTGCGTGTTCTGGACGGTTCTGTGACCGTTCTGGCCGCAAAGGGTGGTGTCGAGCCTCAGTCTGAGACCGTTTGGCGTCAGGCTGATGAATACAAAGTCCCCCGTATGGTGTACGTCAACAAGATGGACACCATGGGTGCTGACTTCTTCCGCTGCATCAAGATGCTGCATGATCGTCTGCACGCCAACGGCGTGGCGATCCAGCTGCCCATCGGTCAGGAAGATACCTTCTGCGGTATCGTTGACCTCGTTGACATGAACGCTGAGGTCTACTACGACGACATGGGCAACGATATGCGTACCGAGCCCATCCCCGAGGATATGCGTGAGCAGGCTGAGGAGTATCACAACATCCTGGTCGAGGCTGTTGCTGAGAACGACGAAGTCCTGATGGAGAAGTATCTGGAGGGTGAGGAAATCACCCGCGAGGAGCTGAAGAAGGCTATCCGTAAGGAGACCCTCGCCAATACTCTGGTGCCTGTGACCTGTGGTTCTTCCTACAAGAACCGCGGCGTGCAGAAGCTGCTGGATGCTATCGTGGACTACATGCCCGCTCCTACCGATATCGAGGATATCAAGGGCGTGAATCCCGAGACCGAAGAGCCTGAGACTCGTCCTTCTTCTGACGATGCTCCCTTTGCAGCTCTGGCATTCAAGATCGCTACCGACCCCTTCGTTGGTAAGCTGGCATACTTCCGTGTCTACTCCGGTAAGGTTGAGGCAGGTACCACTGTCTACAACTCCGTGAAGGACTCCAAGGAGCGTATGGGTCGTATTCTGCAGATGCACTCCAACCACCGCAAGGATATCGACTGCGTCTACGCAGGTGATATCGCTGCAGTTGTGGGTCTGAAGAACACCACCACCGGTGATACTCTGTGTGATGAGAACCATCCCATCATTCTGGAGTCCATGAAGTTCCCCGAGCCCGTTATCCGTGTTGCCATCGAGCCTAAGACCAAGGCTGGTAACGAGAAGATGGGCATTGCGCTGGCAAAGCTGGCAGAAGAGGATCCCACCTTCAAGACCTACACCGACGAAGAGACCGGTCAGACCATCATTGCTGGTATGGGTGAGCTCCATCTGGAGATCATCGTTGATCGTCTGCTCCGTGAGTTCAAGGTCGAGGCAAACGTGGGCGCGCCTCAGGTCGCTTATCGTGAGACCATCCGCAAGGAAGCTCAGCAGGAGACCAAGTACGCTCGTCAGTCCGGTGGTAAGGGTCAGTACGGTCACGTCAAGATCCGCATCGAGCCCAACGAGCCCGGCAAGGGTTACGAGTTCGTCAACGCTGTTGTTGGCGGCGCTATCCCCAAGGAGTACATCCCGGCTATCGACAACGGTATCCAGGGTGCTATGAAGTCCGGTGTTCTGGCTGGCTATCCCGTTGTTGATGTCAAGGTCACCCTGTACGATGGTTCCTATCACGAGGTCGACTCCTCTGAAATGGCATTCTCCATCGCAGGTTCCATGGCATTCAAGGATGCTATGCGCAAGGCTGACCCCATCATCACCGAGCCCATCATGAAGGTTGCTGTTATCGTTCCCGATGAGTATCTGGGCGATGTCATCGGCGACCTGAACTCCCGCCGTGGTCAGATCCAGGGCATGGAAGCTATGGCTGGTACCCAGCGTGTCAACGCATTTGTGCCTCTGGCTCAGATGTTCGGCTACGCTACCGACCTGCGTTCCAAGACCCAGGGTCGTGGTCAGTATGTTATGGAGCCTTCTCACTACGAGCCGGTTCCCAAGAACATTGCTGACCAGATCATTGCTGGTCGTACCAAGGGCTAAGCGCTGTAAAGCATAAAAATTTTGCCGGGGTAGTGTAGCTCCGGCAAAATTTCCTGTAAAAGCACTTGATTTTACAGGGCAAATTTAGTAGAATAGCCTTGCAATGCAATGTCTGCATACTGCAGGGTTGTTGTAACCAATATCAAAACCTATATTAAGGGAGGATATTCCAATGGCTGAAAAGGCAAAGTTCGACCGTTCTAAGCCGCATGTTAACATCGGCACCATCGGTCACGTTGACCACGGCAAGACCACTCTGACCGCTGCTATCACCAAGTACCTGGCTCTGAAGGGTGATGCAGAGTTCATGGACTACGCTAACATCGATAAGGCTCCCGAGGAGCGCGCTCGTGGTATCACGATCAACTCCGCTCACGTCGAGTACCAGACCGAGGCTCGTCACTACGCTCACGTTGACTGCCCGGGCCATGCTGACTACGTTAAGAACATGATCACCGGTGCTGCTCAGATGGACGGCGCTATCCTGGTCGTTGCCGCTACCGATGGTCCCATGCCCCAGACCCGTGAGCACATCCTGCTGGCTCGTCAGGTCGGCGTGCCCTATATCGTCGTGTTCATGAACAAGTGCGATATG
>SFDE01000025.1 GCA_004558805.1 Faecalibacterium prausnitzii
GCCAAAGGGGTGCTGCCTCTCGCCTGTCGGCTCGGTCAGGTGCTTCAAAATGCGCTGCATTTTGAGGTCGCCACTGGCGACCCGCACCCCTTTGGAAACTCAAGAGAAACGCCCATCAACTGCGCTGCTCGTCCTCGGCCAGTGCGCTGATCCGCTTGCCCATGGCTTTGACCAGCGGAACGACAAGCGCATTCCCCATGGTGAAATAGCGCAGTCGTTCCGGCATCCCGGCCGTCCAATCATCCGGGAAGCCGTTGAGCCGTTCGCATTCGATGGGCGTTAGCGTACGCAGACGTTGGGTCTGTGGGTCTGCGACTATATGGGTGCTGCGGGAAACGGAGCCTTCGCTGGTGAGCATCGTGCGGGCAGGAAGGTCGGAATGATCGGGGAACGCCATGGAACCTTCCGAAAAGAAATAAGTAGAACCGTTCCTGCGGTGGCGGGTCTCCTGCACGGAGCGGAGCAGCTTAAATGCAAAACAGACCAAACCTGTTTGTACCGGTTTGGTCTGTTTTGTCATAAAATCAGAACGGAGAAAAATTCTGAAAAAGTGGGATTTGTCGGTAAAGATGAAAATCAGAAAGGGCGAAATCTGCCGCAGAGACGTCCTGACGGATAGAACTGCCGGTATAGCCCAGCACGGTACAGCCGGCGGCTTTTCCGGCACGGATACCTGTGGGAGAGTCCTCGATGACCAGACAATCATCGGGGGCAAGCCCCAGAAGCTGCGCTGCCCGCAGATAAGGTTCCGGATCGGGCTTGCGCCGAGTGACCATATCGCCACAGACCACCACATCGAACTGTGAGACCAGATGCAGGCGGTCGAGTGCGGTCAGAATGAGCTGTGACCGGGTGGAGGAGACTACGCCGGTGCGAATGCCCTGTGCGCGAAGCGCATAGAGAAACTCCCGCAGCCCAGGCTGCGGATGCAGGTCGGCGCCGTTTTCGTAGTAGTTGCCGCGGCGTGCACGTTCGGCCTGCAGCTGCTCCAGAGTGACCGGCGTTTCTGCCCGCTTCAGCAGTGCCTCAAGCAGAGAAGGATCATTGATGCCCACCAGTGCGCTCCGATCTGCGTCTGTCAGCCGGACCCCAAAATGCGCAAGAGCAGCGGCAAGATAATCGGCGTTCCGTTCCTCGGTATCGGCGATCACACCGTCAAAGTCAAAGAGGACGCATCGGATCGGCATAAAAAGCTCCTTTTCACTCTGCGAGGATCTTGCGTGCACGCTCCTGAATGTCGGCGATCTGAGCAGCGGTCAGGTCGGCAAAGTCGCTGTTTTCCATAGAGCAGTTGGAGTCCTGCACATAGATCACCTTGGTGTCTTTCTGCGTGATGGAGTAGAACCAGCACTCAGCGGGAACATTGTATACCTTGCCCTGCTGCATGGGGGTCAGCTCGATATTCTTGAAGCTGCCGCCCTCGCGCTCGGCGGTGATGAGGATTGCCTTACCAGCGGCAAGGATGAACTGCTCGTCGGTGGAGTGATGGATCTCCAGATGAGCGATGCCGGCAATGTCGTTGTCAGGTTTCCAGTTCTTGATGCAAACCAGCCATTTGGGGTTCTTATAAACGCAGAGGATGCCTTCCGCGTTGTTTTCATACTGATCAGGTCTCATGAAAATGCCTCCTGTTTTATTTTACAGTTCGGTGCGTCCCACGATGGGGGTTCCGTAGCCGAATGCGCCTTCCTTGGCGCACATTTTTGCAGCAAATGCTGCGCCGATCTGCATGGCTTCCTGCAGATGCGCGGCATTTTCTTCTTCGGTGCCTTCCAGCAGAGCGCCGCTCTTGGAAGACTTCAGCAGCGAGCAGAGGAAAGCGGCAAAGTAGGAGTCGCCGGCACCCATGGTATCAATGACGTCATCTGCGTGCACGGCGGAGGCGTAGTAGGTCTTGCCGTTGTACAGCACATAGGAGCCGTCCTCACCGATGGTGCCCAGCACGATGGAAACGCCGTGGTCGGCGGCCTTCTGCATCTCGCGGGCGCGGTCCTCGGCACTCAGGTGTGCGCAGGACAGGATGGCCACGGTGACATAAGGGCAGACCTTTTCCAGATAGGCGTCGGTCCATCGGGTAGAAAAGTCATAGGCGATGGGTACGCCGGCCGTGTGCAGGAAGGGAAGGTCCTCTTCGATATAGCTGTTGAGGTTGGTGTAGATCAAGTTGAAGCCTTTGATGTACTCCAGATCTTCCTGCGTGAAGTCGAAGCTGTGCTCTTTGGCGACGCCGCCCTTGTTGGAACCAAGAAAGACGCGGTCGTTGCCCTTGAGCGTGACCATGGCAAAGCCGTTTTCGCCCTCAAAATGGCGGCAGTGGCTGATGTCGATGCCCAGCTCGTGCAGGATCTTCTGGTTGTAGGCGGCGACCTCATCGCTGCCAAACTTGCCCAGATAAGCGGAAGGCACACC
Source organism: Faecalibacterium prausnitzii (assembly GCA_004558805.1). Classification (GTDB taxonomy): domain Bacteria; phylum Bacillota; class Clostridia; order Oscillospirales; family Ruminococcaceae; genus Faecalibacterium; species Faecalibacterium prausnitzii_M. The sequence continues at coordinate 2,410 of SFDE01000025.1, forward strand.
GTTTGCTGCGGCATAGGCGCAGGTGTTGACGCACTGGCCGCCGGGGTACATCTTCCCACGGGAGAGGTATTTGTCGCACACATTATCGCCGATGGCGATGATCTTGACTGCGCTCATCGTATCAGATCCTTTCCGTCTATATCAGTATGCGACCTTCCACATATAGCGGCGGGTGGTCAGCGGATGCTGGCGGGTCTCAGCGAGGGCGTGATTGTAGATGGGATAGACATTGTTGAACAGAGAGTGGTTGAAGTAGTCTACGACAGCGGGATCGATGACCGACAGGCCCAGCTCCTTGGCGTCCAGCACCTCGATGCGCTTTGCATAGGTGTGCAGGAACTTGAGGCAGCGCTCGTCCAGCTCACGGGTGGAACCCTCGGACACCTGAATGACGAAGGGGGTGTTGGCGTCGGTGACTTCGAAGGGGCCATGGAAGAACTCACCGGTGTGGATGGTGCCGGAGTGGATCCACTGCATCTCCATGAAGATGCAGATGCTCTCCATGTAAGCGGCACCGTAGCCTGCGCCGCTGCCCATGGTGTAGATGACGGAGTCGTTCTTGTACTCCTCGGCAAAGTCCAGAGCGCGCTGGGCCACATGAGCGCGGGCCTTGCGGATCACGGTGGTGATCATGCCGGCACCCTGCTGGAACTTATCGTAGTTGCTGTAGCCCTCGGTCTGATTCAGCAGCTCCACGGCGACCTGCAGGGCGCACATGGTCTTTTCACCGGCGTAGTCGATGTCACCGGCGAGGTGATCCGGGCTGGCGTCGAAGGAGTAATGGATGATGTAATCGCCGAACTCGATGATCTCAGACTCTTCCAGCCAAGTCAGGATGATGACAGCGGCGCCCATCTCCTTGCCCAGCTTTGCAGCGGCAATGGTTTCGGGGGTGTTGCCCTTGTGGCAGGCAAGGCAGATGATGGAGTTCTTGCCGAAATCGCGGGGCGTGCTGTGGACGAACTCGTTGCTGCTCACCCAGCCGGACTTCAGCGTCAGGCTCTCGCGCTCCATAAAGGTCTTTGCAGGGTACAGAGCACCCAGAGAGCCGCCGCAGCCCACGAAATAGATGTTCTTGATGCCGCCCTCGTCCTTCTTGTTCTCCAGAATTTCAGCGACGATGGCCTTGATATCAGTGTACTTGTAATGCATTGTATTACCCTCCTGCATTTCATATTAAGCTGTCTCGATTTCTTCCGGTGGTTTCCGGAGGAACTTTCCTTGCCATGATGATAATACAAAGCAATACAAATGTCAATACCGAAAATAGGGCAAAAAAATTGTGCATTTTTTACAAGGAACGAAACGAAATGTGGTTGACTTCCTATATGAATAGGGGGTGCTGGAAAACGGCCCTGCACAGATGCAAGGGAGAAAAATTTATTTTTCCTCTTTACGCACGGATAAAACTTATATATAATAAGTTTGTATTGTAACATATTTGCGGGGCACGCAAAAGAGCAAATTGAAAATAAACCGTATTTCGCGATAAAAATAAGAACGGGAGAATATACCATGAGTTTGGATAATACAATTTCAACGCCGCTGTTTCAACAGCTCGCTGCAACACTGCGTGCGGCTATTGATGCGGGCGAGTATCCCCCGGGCAGCCGCCTGCCAACGGAAAATGAACTCTGCGAGCGCTATTCGGTCAGCCGCGTCACGGTGCGTAAAGCACTGGATGAGCTGTCTCAGGGAGAATTTCTGGTGCGCAAGCCCGGCAAGGGCACGTTTGTTGCGGAAAAGAAGATCCAGCGAAAGCTGGATGGCGTGCTGAGCTACACCAATATGTGCCATATGATGGGATACCAGCCCGGCGCAAAGACGATCAAGATCGCACTGGAACAGCCCACGGAGGAAGAACGGGGGCAGCTTGGGCTGAAAAAGGACGAACAGATGCTGGTTGTGGAGCGCCTGCGCCTTGCGGACGGCAGACCGATGATGTTGGAGACCAGCAAATTTCCGGAGAGCTTTTTCTTTCTGTTCAATGCAGATCTGACCAATGCCTCTCTGTATGAGACGATCCGAAAGGAAACGGGCATCGTATTCACACGCTCAGATAAAGTCCTTGAGATCGTGTTTGCGAACCATCAGGAGGCCAAGTATCTGGGTGTGGTAAAGGGCTACCCGCTACTGTCCATCAAGAGCGTGGTGCACGATCAGAGCGGGGAACATTGCTATCTGAGCCGTCAGCTCTGCATCGCGGATAAGTTTAAGCTCATGGTCTGAGCTGTCAAAGATGGGTACAACAAAAAGACGTACCTGTGTATAAAAATAAAAAGAGAGCGTCCCTGAAACAGAATTTCAAGGGCGCTCTCTTTTTGTATTATAGAAGTAAGAGACAAAACGGGAGCAAATGAGGGCAGAAGGATACAATAATTTGGTAGTGATTCACAAAACAAGGGCACGTTGATAGGATGTTTTGACGAAAATGCTTGAATGCTGTTGACAAGGCGGTGTTTGCATTGTATTATTGCACCATGATACAAAACAATACATTAACGATGACGGGAAGCCCTCCCGGTGTTCGGTGGTGTATTGCGGCGTGATCTGATGCAGGCGCGCAGCATTCGATCGGAATTGAACATTCACCCGAAGTTATGCCTGAAGGAGGTATATTTCATGTTTTGGATCGAGCTACTCATCGTTCTGGTGATGATCTTCATCGGAACCCGCAAGGGCGGACCTTTCATGGCACTTGCCGGCGGTATCGGCATGTTTATCCTGACGTTCTTCCTGCACGTTTCCCCTTCTGACCCTCCCATCACCGTCATCCGCATCATGATCGCGGTTATTCTGGCGGCATCTGCAATGCAGGCTGCGGGCGGTCTGGACTACATGGTCCGGCTTGCCGAGAAGATCCTGCGGAAACACCCGGAGCACATCACCGTCCTTGCTCCGATCATCGCTTACATCTTCACCTTTATGTGCGGCACCGGCCACATCGTTTACAGCCTGCTGCCGGTCATCAATGAGATCGCCATGGATACGGGCATCCGGCCGGAGCGCCCCATCTCGGCTACCGTCGTCGCATCCCAGAATGCCATCACCGCCTGCCCCATCTCTGCGGCTACGGCAGGCATCCTCGGTCTGATGGTCTCCTACGGCAACATCAACCTGTTCAATCTGCTGCTGGTCTGTGTGCCCGCAACGCTGCTTGGCTCTGTGGCGGCAGGCATCTCTGTGCTGCACCGCGGCAAGGAGCTGAGCGAGGACCCGGAGTATCTGGAGCGCGTCAAGCAGGGCCTTGTCAAGGATTACAAGCAGAATAAGGCAGAAGAGAAGCCCGTTACCGGCAAGGCAAAGACTGCCGTGGTGATCTTCCTGGTCGCAATGCTGGCGATCGTTACCTTCGGTGCAGTTTCCGCTCTGCGTCCCACCTTTGCAGATGGCTCCCAGCTGGGCATGACCACCATCATTGAGATCTTCATGATGCTGGGTGCAGCTCTCATCGTTCTGGTCTGCAAGTTCAACAGCAGCACCATGCTGGATCAGCCCGTTTTCAAGACCGGTATGTTCGCCGTGGTGCTCGCCTACGGTCTGTGCTGGATGGTCAACACCTTCATCGGCGATCAGGCTTCCTACATCTCCGATACCATGGGCGCGATTGCAAACCAGTATCCTTGGGTCTACATCATTGCCGTGTTCATCGTCGCAGCGATCACCACCAGTCAGGCTTCCACGACCATGATCATGGTCCCCATCGGCATGGCCCTGAATCTGCCCGTCTACATCATCATCGCAGGCTGGGTGGCATGCAATGCCAACTATGTGATCCCTGCCTCCGGCCAGTGTGTCGCCGCCATCGGCTTTGACTCTGCCGGAACCACCAAGATCGGCAAATATGTGCTGAATCACAGCTATATGCTGCCCGGTCTGGTCATGTCTGTGGTGACGATCGTGGCTGCCCTCGCTTTGGGCATGCTCGTATTCTGACGCGATCCCCCTATTCGGCATATACATCTTTCTCCGGAAAGCAGCTACGCCCGGTCCCTCTGAGCCGCACACTGATGTGGACAGGCGGCCGGGCGTAGTTGTTTTCTGACAAACTCCGTCAGTCATTGTAAAGGAGATCCTCGTATGAAATTTGCACCGATGAATTACCACTATCTGCGCTACCCGCTCACAAAGTTTCTGGATAAAGTGGAGCGCTCTCCCTTCGACAGCATCGACCTGTACTGTTCGGCACCGCAGCTGAACCTGTTTGACCATCCCCTCTCCCATCTGCTAGAGCTGGATGGGGAGCTGCGCCGCCGTCATCTGTCGGTCGCGGCAATGACCCCGGAAAACTGCGTCTATCCCGTCAACTTCTGCACACAGGACCGGATCACCCGGGAATCCAGCCTGCGGTACTATCAGCGCGCCATCGACACGGCAGAGTTTCTGGGCTGTCCCCGGGTGCAGATCAGCACCGGCTTCGGGTACTTTGATGCTCCTCGGGAGGAGGCGTGGAACAACTGCCGGGAATCTATGGCACAGCTCGCCGCCTACGCAGAACGCAAGCATGTCACCCTGCTGCTGGAAGAACTGAAAAACACGACCACGAATGTCCTCATCACCAGCAGGGATATTGCAAAGATGCTGGATGAGATCGACTCTCCGGCCATCGTGGGCATGGTGGATATGGATCAGATGACGTATGCCGGCGAGACGGTGGCGGATTACTTTGCAAATCTGGGCAGTCGGATGCAGTATGTCCATTTCAACGACCGGGGACATACGGTGCCCGGAGATGGAGATTTCCCCATGAAAGACTACTACGAGCAGATCAAAGCACAGGGCTATGACGGCTGCTGCTCCTTTGAGATCTGCGACCGGCGCTACTATATCGACCCGGACAAGGCCATTGACGACACCGTGGCGTGGATGCGCGCCAACACGCACGAACTGGATTGAAACAGAAGGATATAAAGGAGAGCAATACCGTGTGGACTCAGGAAATGTTTGGGGTTGAAAAACCCATCATCGCGCTTTTGCATCTGGATGCCCTGCCCGGCGACCCGGGCTACTGCGGCAGCATGGACACCGTGCTGGAGCACGCCCGGCAGGATCTCATGGCGCTGCAGAACGGCGGCGTAGACGGAATTCTGTTTGCCAATGAATTCAGCCTGCCCTACCAGCCGGTGGCGGATGTGGCAGTGATCTCGGCGATGGCCTATATCATCGGCGCTCTGCGCCCGCTGATCCGGGTGCCTTATGGCGTCAATGTGGTCAAGAATCCGATCGCGACCATCGACCTTGCTGCTGCCACCGGCGCAAGATTTGCCCGGAGCTGCTTCTCGGGTGCATACATGGGAGAATATGGCCTTTATACCTCCAACAGCGGTGAGGCAGTCCGCCACCGCAAAGCGCTGGAGATCCCGGATATGAAGCTGCTGTTCAAGGTGAACCCCGAGGCAGACAGCTATCTGGTGCAGCGGGATATTCAGGTAGTGGCAAAGTCTATCATGTTCGGTGGCTTTGCAGACGGCTTGTGCGTGTCCGGCGCTTCTGCCGGCAGCGAGCCGGATGACTCCATCCTGAACAAGGTCTACGAGGTGGCAAAGCCCCGCAATGTGCCGGTGTTCTGCAATACCGGCTGCCGCCACGAGAATGTGAGAGAGAAGCTGAAATACTGCGATGCCGTCTGCATGGGCACTGCGTTCAAGAAGGACGGCGTGTTCAACGGGCGTGTGGACGAAGAGCGAGTGCGTAGCTTTATGGAGATCGTGTACGACATCCGCGCCCGACTGTGAGAAAGGAGAGCAGGATGAAACGCTATTTTCTGGGCATCGACATCGGTACCTTTGAGTCCCGCGGCATCCTGATCGACGAAAGCTTCCGAGTGGCGGCGGATGCCTCGGTGCCCCATGGGATGGACAACCCGCAGCCCGGGTGGTTCGAGCAGGAGGCCGAGGCGGTCTGGTGGGGCGATCTGTGCAAATTGTGCCGGACCCTGATAAAACAGAGCGGAATCCGGCCGGAGCAGATCGCCTGCGTGGGCACCAGTGCATTGGGCACCGACTGCCTGCCGGTGGACGAACAGTGCCGCCCGCTGCGCCCGGCCATCCTCTACGGCATCGACGCCCGCGCATCAGAGGAAGCGGCGTGGCTGACAAAGCATTACGGACAGGCGCGGGTGCAGGAGTTGTTCGGCCATCCCATCTGCTCCGGCGACACGGCCACAAAGATCCTTTGGCTGCGGCGGCATGAGCCGGAGATCTACGCAAAGACGGCCTATTTCCTCACGGGCAGCTCCTTTTTGACGGCGCGCCTGACTGGGAAATATGTCATCGATCAGTCCCTTGCCAAAGGCTCGTTCCGACCGCTGTACCAAGCGGACGACAATGTGAACGAGGCAGAGTGCGGGCTGTACTGCCGCCCGGACCAGATCGCGGCGTGTGCATGGTCCACAGATATCGTGGGCACGGTCACACTGGAGGCTGCGGCACAGACCGGCCTTGCCGCGGGAACGCCGGTCATTACCGGTACCGGTGACTCCACGGCAGAGGCCATCAGCGTGGGTCTGGTGGAGCCGGGCACGGCCTTTTTTCAGTATGGCTCCTCGATGTTCTATTACTATTGTACAGACCGCTTCGTGGGCAGCTATGTTTCGCCGCAGGGCAACGGCGCCCTCAAGGGTGGGAAGGCGTTTACCGTGCCGGGCACCTATTGTCTGGGCGACGGCACCAATGCGGCGGGCACATTGACCCGCTGGGTGCGTGACCTGCTGTACAGCAAAGAGCTGGAAGCCGAAAAGCAGGGCGGCGAAAACGCCTACGCAGTCATGGCCCGGGAGGCGGCTGCTGTGCCGCCGGGCAGCGACGGACTGATCATGCTGCCGTATATCTACGGTGAGCGAAGCCCCCTGCAGGACGCAGAGGCCACCGGAATGCTCTTCGGACTGAAAGGAACGCATGGACGGGCGCAGATCAACCGCGCTGCGCTGGAAGCCGTAGGCTATTCCACCTATCAGCATCTGCTGCTGTTTGAGGAGCTGGGGGTGCCGCCCCGGCGGATCATCACAGCGGGCGGCGGCACGAAAAACGCTGCATGGATGCAGATCATTTGCGACATGGCGGGAGTGCCGCTGACCATTCCGGAGCCGTTCCAGTGCTCCAGCTACGGAGACGCCATGCTGGCGGCATTAGGCGTCGGTGCGCTGGAAAGTTTTGCCGCCCTGCGTGCCGCTTTACCGCAGGGCAGGATCTTGCAGCCGGACCGGAAAAATCATGAATTTTATCAGGAGCATTACCCGATTTTCCGGGATCTCTATCTGGAAAATCGGGACAGGATGCACAGAATGCAAAAATAAGGAGGAGACTGTCCTATGGTCATTGATACTCATATCCATCCGGCACTGTTTGCACCGATCTGTGAGGATCAGGAGCGCTTTCGCCGCCGCTGTGATGCCATGAATTATCATCTGATGAAGCCCTCCGACATGGCGCTGCTGCGCAAGCAGTATGCGCTTGCAGACATCGGACGAGTGGTGCTGCTGCCGGAGGACTGCTCTGTGGAGTCGGGTATGGTGGAGATCTCCAACGATGAGATCGCAAAGCTGGTGGCGCTGGATGCACAGTTCTATATCGGTATGGCAGCGGTGGACCCCCGCCGCCCCGATGCTGTGCAGGAGCTGGAACGTGCCTTTGCTGAGCTGGGGCTGGCCGGACTTGCAGTAAACACCGCACGGCTCAAGATGTACCCCATGGACGAGCGCCTTGTGCCGCTGTATGATCTGTGCCGCAAATACCACAAGCCGATCATCTTCCACGCCGGATTCTGTCTGGAAAATAACGCGCTGGCAAAGTATGCCCGCCCGATGGAATTCGAGGAGGTGGCGCTGCGCTGGCCGGAGGTCAATCTCTGCCTTGCTCATTTCGGCTGGCCGTGGGTGCAGGAGACGGCGGCTCTGCTGCTCAAGTATCCCAATCTCTACGCAAACACTGCACTGATGAACTTTGATGGTCCCTACCAGCTGTTTGCCAAAGTGTTCAAGCAGGACATGGGCGAATACTGGCTGGATCATAATCTGGCCGATAAGGTCATGTTCGGTTCGGACTCGCCCCGCATTCGCCCGGTGCGCAGCAAGCGGGGGCTGGATAGCGTGGAGATGCTGCCCGAGACGAGGGAAAAGATCTACTGGAAAAATGCAATGCGCTTTTTTGGATGGGAGGGCCAGAACAAATGAGATTTGAGCTGAAGGAAGTAAGCATCTGCGCAGAGAAGGAGTTTGAGCTGATCCGCATCACCGACCCGGTGCGTGAATTTGTGGCACAGACCGGAGTAAAGAACGGCGTCGTCTATGTCATCACGGAGCACACGACCACCGGCATCATGGTGAACGAGAGCCTGCCTTGCGTGGAAAAGGATATTATGGAGACGCTGGACCGGATCGCGCCGGAAAACTATCCTTACCATCATAACCACTATCTGCCCACCTACGGCACCATCGGCGGCAATGCACCCGGCCATCTCAAGAGCCTGCTCACGGGGAACCACTGCGTTTTTCCGATCGCAGAGGGCAAGATCAAGCTGGGCAGCGCAGCGGATATTTATTTCTGCGAGTACGATGGCATCAAAAATCGCAAATATATGATCTACGTCATGGGCGAGTAAGGGGGGCTGCGGAATGAAAAAAGCAATCGCAATGGCAGACAACTGCATTGATGTCTACTACCGGATGGACCGGTACTATCTGACAGGCAACAGCATCGACTTCGCCCTCAACTACAAGGCGCAGGGCGGAGACGTGACCGAAATGACCGTGCTGGGCAACGATGTCTTTGCAGATGCGCTGGTGGAGCGGCTGAAGCAGCGCGATATTCCGCTGCGGGTGCTCAAAAGGATCGACCGCCCCACCGGTATGGCAAAGATGGACCTCGTAGACGGGGACAAAAAGCATCTGGAATTTCACGGCAACGCCATGGAGGAGATCGAGCTTTCCGCGGAGGATATGGAATTTGTCAAGGGCTTTGATATCGTGTATGCAGAGCGCTGGGCAAAGGCAGAGCGCTATATCGCTGCGCTGCGCCAGCCGGGGCAGATCTGGGTCTACGACTTTTCGAAACGACTGGAGCAGCCCTCCAACGACGCGCTTCTCCCCTATCTGGATTACGCCTTTTTCTCCTACGACAAGGATGATGACTATATCCGGGAATTTATGCGCCGCACGAAAGCGAAGGGCGCAGGCTGTGTGATCGCCATGCTGGGCGAGCATGGAAGCCTTGCCTACGATGGACAGAGATTCTATCATCAGGCGGCGGAAAACGTGCCGGTGGTAAATACGGTGGGAGCAGGCGATTCTTATATCGCAGCATTCACCTACGGCGTGAGCCTTGGGGAGAGCATCCCGCAGTGCATGGCGCGGGGCAAGGCCCTTGCGACCCGGATCGTGCAGCAGTTTGAGCCTTACCTGATTTAAAGGAAAAGGAGCAATAACGATGGAACTTTCACAGTTGTGTGCAGCAAATTATCATTACAAGCGCTATACGCTGGATTATTTTCTGGAATCTGCCGAGCGGCTGGGCTATCAGTCTATCGAACTGTGGGCATCCGGCCCCCACCTCCATCTGGAGGATTTCGACGCTGCCCGTCTGGCTGAGTTGAACCGCAAGATCAAGGCACATCATCTTGCTCTGCGCTGCTTTACGCCGGAGCAGTGCGTGTATGCCATCAGCGTTTCTCATCCGGATAAGGTCTATCGGGACCGCACCGTAGACTTTTTCAACCAGCACATCGAAGCGGCCGTGCAGCTGGACTGCGACCACATGGTGGTATCTACCGGCTTTGCTTATCTGGATGTGGATGCAGAGGACGCGTTTGGCTGGTGTGCAGAGGCAATGGGACGCATTGCCCGCAAGGCAGAACAGGAGGGCGTGATGCTGGCGGTAGAGCCGTTTACCAAGTACACCACCCACATCTGCAATGAAGCAAGCCAGCTGCGCCGTCTGCTGCGCACGGTCAACAGCCCGCGCCTTATGGGCTTGGCGGATACGGATGTCATCGCCACGACGGCGGTGGATACCTTCTCCACCTTCCTTGATGTGATCGGCCCGGAGAATCTGGGACACGTCCATTTTGTGGACGGCAACCCCGGCGGGCATCTGGTGCCCGGCGACGGTGTTTTGGATCTGGACGGGGCACTGGAAAAGCTCAAGGCAATCCATTATACCGGTGCGCTGGGTCTGGAAGTGCTGGACCGCCGCTATGTCTTTGCCCCCGAAGCTGCGATGAAGCAGGCGATGGACTGGTATAAGGAAAGAATATAAACGCGCGCCGCGCGATTAGCGATTTTGCCGCACGTTTTCTAAGGCTCAATCTTCCAGCCTGCCGTGGTCACACCCCAGCGACAGGTAGTGCTCCATCTCCCCTTTCAGCACCATCTGGGCATACTCCAAGGGCTTGTTATAGAGCAGCCAGTCCAGCTCTGCCCGCTGTGCCGGGGTATGGCCGTACTCGTCCTCCACGGCGATGCAGTCAATGGCAAGGGTGGTGCCATCCTCAAACCGGGCTTCTACCCGGTTGGTGTCCATGTTGTAGCGGCAGGTAAGCAATTTTGTCATAATAGTATCCTCCAAGACTTGATTTTTGGTGTGCGGTCACTCGAACCAATGCCGTCAAGTCGTTGTCGGATGAAGTGGTTTTTAGTTTGTCCGGGAGTAAGTGCACGGTTTCTGCACGGTTTTTGCACGGTTTCAAAACGTGCAGAGGGTGCTTTTCGTTGCAAAATCGGACAAAGGGTGCAGAAACTCGAAGCTCAAAACCTGCGATGCTTCGCAAAGAAATGACGATAAAACGTAACTTCCAAAAATTGAGGGAATCGCCCGGCGTGCGCTACGAATCAGTAGGCCGGGGGTTCGAGTCCCTTCCATCGCACCAGAAAATGCCGTGAAATCGCAAGATTTCATGGCTTTTTTTGTTTTTCTGGCAGAGTCTGCACACTTTTGCACATCTCCTGCACACTTTTGCACATCTCCTGCACACTTTACAAAAAAGCCAGGAACTCTTTGCATCGCTTGCACAGCGTGTATTTCGCTGCACAAAAATTAAGCTTGTCGGGGCGAGACCCCTCCATCTTGCTTACGCAAGACCGCTTTGTTGCTTAAAAGCCCCACTGGGGCTTTCATTGCTTCGCAAACGCAAATTTTTACGCGAAGAGTACCCGTGTCAGCTCGCGGCGCTCCTCTGCATCCATCTGCCGGATGGCTTCAAGGATCATTTTACCTGTGATTTTTGTTGCCACCGGCGTTTTGTTTTCCGGGGGTTCCTGCGGCTTCGCATCTGCCACATCCTGCGTGTAGAAGTCGGCTTCGATCTTCTCGGTCAACTCCAACCGGGGTTTGTCCTGCGTGTGGGCGTAGGTGTCCATCAGGACGGTGGCGGTTGCATGGCCGGTGTTGCCCTGCACCGACTTGAAGTCACCGCCAGACTGCAGCAGCTGGTAGGTGGCACTGGAGTGGCGCAGACCGTGGAACACGATCTTCTCAAACTCCGGATGCTCTGCCCTCCACATACGGTACCACTTGGTCAGAACGTCCGGGGCAATGGGTAAGCCGTCTGGTAAGCGGAACAGCTGACCGCAGTTGCTGTACTTTTCCGGGGCGCTCTGCTTGTCCTGCTTCATCTTTTCCAGCCATGCCAGAAGCTCCTCTTTCAAGGGCTTGGTCATGTACAGGATGCGGTTGGACTTTTTGGTCTTAGTCCGCTTGAGAATCAGCGAGGACTTGCTCCCCTCCCGTCTGTCCGGGAAGGTGTGGTAGATCTGGGTAGGGTCGATCTTGGACAAGGCGACCTTGTCGGCACGCTGCAGGGCTTTGTTTACCGAGATGGTTCCCCGTCCGTCTGCTGCATCAAAGTCGAGGTCTCCCGGCTGCAAGCCGAGGATCTCGCCCTCACGGAGCGAGAGGATCATGCTCATGTGCACAGCCAGATGCAGGGCAGGGTTCTCGATGGTCTGCAGCGCCGCCAACATGGTGCGCTCATCCCAGATGGTGCGTTCTTCGGTATTGATCTTGGGGGCTTCACGGGGAGTAGGTGACTTGTGGATCAGATCCCAGTCAACGGCATACGAAAAGGCGGTCTTCAGGAGCGTGTGGACTTCGTGAATGGACGTGCTGGATAACAGCCGTTTCTTCTGATTTTCCGTCAGCTCCTGCTTTTCGCCGTGAACGTACTGGCCGCAAGGGGTCTGGCTCAGGGTGGCGTAGAACTGCTCAATGTCGTAGGTGCGGAGGTCTTGCACCTTCCGCTTTCCGATATACGGCACGATGAGGTTCTGCACCATCGCCACAGATTGGGTGTAGGTCTTGGGAGACCACTTGTGTTTGCTGGACTGAATGGGGATCCACTTGTACAGCATCTCCTCGACCGTCATGGTGTCGGGCACAAGGAAGGTGCCGTCCAGCAGTTCCTTCTCCACCGTGATCTTGCGCTCCTGCGCTTCGGCCTTGGTCTTGAAGGTTTCCCAGCCCTTGCAGGGCTTGCCAGCATGATCTTTGTAGTTGTATCGGACGGAATACGTGTTGCCACGTTTCATAATAGATGCCATAGATGTTCCCTCCCTCAGACCGCTGCAAACCAATCGTCAAAGCTCTGCTTGCTTACCCGGATGCTGGTACCGAGGCGGATCACCTTGAAGTCTTTCGTGGTGTTGCACAGATTGTACGCAGCACGGTTGGAGATCGCCAACAGTTGGGCAATCTCCTCCACCCGGTAAACGAGCGGGGCGTGTCGGACGGTTTTGCTGGTCTGGTCAGAAGGTTCTACGGCAGGGGTTTGGTCCGAAGTTTCGTCAGAAATTACCATGGAATTTCTGACAGAAAATTCGCATGGAACTGCAAGTTCCTGACGTTCCATTGTAGGGGATTCGGGCGCGATTTTCAAGTCCTCACGGGTCAGTTTGGCGGAATTTTTGCGGACATTCGTCATAGGCATGTCTCCTTTGCACTTCTCCAGACCCGGTGCAGCTCCGGTTGAGCTGCACCCTTGTGGGCCGGTAAATATGTAAGGGCCTGCCGCTCCTGACCCGAAGCAGCAGCCCAAAAAAGTGCGAGAACTCGAATTTACGCGCCCTACGCGCCCCAAACCACACAAAAGTACCTTTCTGTGTTGATTTTATGGAGCGCATGCTGGTTTCTCTCCCGCCCCGAAGGGCGTTTTGCCGCCCTGCATCCGCCCGGAAGGGGCGGACACGCGCCCGGAGAAAACAACGATAACAGGTAAAAACAAATGCTTTGGGGCGCGTGGGGCGGGAGATTTTCACTTTTCGTGTGTTTTATGCCGCAGCAAAGGCGGGGTGGACGCATACGCCCCGGAAGCCGCGGTACTTTCCCTCGATGTGCTTGGAAAAGGTCAGGCCATACTTCCCTGCATTTTTCAGCAGGAACTGGCTGAACTTCTTTTGCGGAACAGGCGATTCCAGATTATCCTCGCACCACTTGGTGTAGGCGCGGTAGAGATAGGTGGAGCGTTCCTCGGTGTCGGGCTTGAAGCGGACATACGCCGTTGCCTGCATGAACTGGGTCAGGTTGTCGCTGTCCGCCATGGCTGCTTCAAGGTTCTGGATGGAGCGCTCGCTGATGGTGAACTGATAGCGGTTCGCCAGCAGACGGCGTAGACCTTCCAGCATCCACAGCAGGATGCCGGGACGCTCCTCGGACAACTCTTCGATGAGGAAGGGATTATCCACCCGGGCAGGGTCACGGTCTTTCACCGTGATGAGGATCTGTCTGCGCCAGAAGCCGTCGCTGTCATCGTGAGCGGCCACAAGGTTGCCATTGCCGAAGCAGATGAAACGAACGTACAGCAGACCTTGGACAGCCTGCTTGTTCTTTCGCTCGATGCACAAACGGTCTTCGGCGGTGACGATGGACTTGATGTTCCGTGTTTCGGGCAAAGCCACCATGTTCAGGTCGTCATCGACCATGACCAGCTTATACTCCAGATTTGCACTGGCAAAGCGGTTCGTTTCGATGCGGAGGATGGATTCGGAGTGAGAGGCTTCCCCGAACAGCTTCTTCAGCAGCAAGCCGATGCGGGATTTTCCCTCGCCGCCCTTGCCGGTCATGACCAGCATCTTCTGCGCCTTGGTAGACGGGATCAGGAGATAGCCAAGGTATTCCTGCAAGGTCAGAATGTCCTCCGGGATGAGCAGACCGTCCAGAAATTCCAGCCACTTGGTCGGTGCGGGGGCATCGGGCTGGTATTCCACGGGGAGCCGGTTCAGGCAGAGCTCTTTTTCCGGCACAAATCCCCGCTCGTCCAGAAAGTAGGTTCCGTTCTGGAGATGGATGCGGTCAAGCTGGGGTTTCCATTCAGGGGTATAGGTTTCGATACGGAGTGCGTCCAGAACCTGCTTCTCCTTCTTGGCAAGGTTGTCGAGCACAAAGTCACGGAGGTCGCTGTGGACTTCGTAGAGCAGTGCGTCCTCGTCTACCTCGCCGTTCTGGTCGAACAGCTTCTGTTTCAGGCACATCATGGGGTGCTTCTCTAAAAGGTACTGGCAGTAAGCGGTTTCACGCACTTTGCCCTTGCTGTCTACCCAAGGGCATTCACATTCTTCCTCTTCTTCCAGTTCGTCCTCATCACGCCAATCTTCGTTCCTCTTTTTCCAGTCGCTCATGCAATCCCTCCCAATACTTCCGTAGCTCGATTTCGGTCTGCGGATCCGGGAGCACCGAACAGTCCAGATAATATTCAACGATGTCAAGGTTCTTTATCGCTTCAAGAAAGCAGGGGTGAAGTTCTTCTGTGGGTGACTGCGGTGCGTATCGGACCCGCCAACGCTGCAGACAGCGGTAATAGTCCAGCAGCTGCTGCCGGACGGTGGGCGGTCTGCGGAGAGCAAGCCGCACCTTGCCGTCGGCAAGTGCCATGCCGAAGTCCTCCTTCAACTTTTCCACAGCCTTGTAGGGAGAAAGTTGAAAAAGTCTGCCGACAAAATCGATCACATCGCCATCCGCCTGACAGGCGAAACAGTGGAAACGGCTGTCCACCTTCATGCTGGGGTGTTTATCCCCGTGGAAGGGGCAGCACATCATACCGTTCCGGTTTACGGCGAAGCCGTATAGCTCCGCTGCCTGCCGGGTCGAGATGGCGTTTTTTACGTCCGAAAAGACAGAGGTGCTACCCTCCGTCCCAATGGGTGGGGTACAGGCGAAAGGGCGAAGCCCGGCGAGGGGCGTGGGTGAGGTTGGGTTTATTCACACATCGATCCGTCAGAGTGTTGTTCATTTGACCTCCTGCTGCGGTACGGCGTGGCTGCGCTCCTCCTTGCGGAAGAAGGCTTCCACGTTCTGTTGTGCGGTGCGGAGTTCACGCAGTTCGATCTGCGCTTTCTTGTAGCGGGTGTAGAAACCGTTTTTCTCCGAGGAAAGGGTCTGATATTCGGCATCCAGCTTTTTGAGGTCCGGCAGCGTCCTGAGCCCGTTGGCCTTGAAATAGGCGCAGGCGGCCTCGTA
>SFDE01000039.1 GCA_004558805.1 Faecalibacterium prausnitzii
CCTGCCGGGCTGCAGAAGTCATTCTTTTGTCCGGCGCTTGGCGCTCAAGTATAATACCACACCCCGGCGCTCTTGTCAACACTTTTTGACAAGTTTTTTAAAACAGTTTTGAAATTCATTCACTTTTCCGCTTTTTACTGCCTTATTGCCGGTTCTAAAGGTCCTTTCTGTCCTGTGCGTGCCACTCAGACCCTTCTCGGAGTACATTATAATAATGTTCTGGTCTTTCTTACCTTGCAGGAGTCCCCCCTCTTGTATTGCAGGCTTTTTTCCTGTTCCATCTATGCAACCCCCTCTATCCTACTTATATAAAATAAACCCCGCCGGTAAAGACCAGCGGGGTGGAGTCATGACCAATGCCAGCGGGAATTACTCGAGCTCAATGGTTGCCGGCGGCTTACCGGTGCAGTCGTAGAACACACGATTGACGTGCTTGACCTCATTGACAATGCGGCTGGTGACGGTGCCCAAGACGCTCCAGGGCATGTCATAGCTCTCGGCGGTCATGAAGTCGGTGGTGGTGACGGCACGCAGGGCTACAGCATAGTCGTAGGTGCGCTCATCGCCCATGACGCCCACGCTGCGCATGTTGGTCAGGGCGGCGTAGTACTGGTTGATCTCCTTGTCCAGACCTGCCTTGGCGATCTCCTCACGCCAGATGGCGTCAGCATCCTGCACGATGGTGACCTTTTCGGGGGTCACTTCGCCGATGATGCGGATGCCCAGACCGGGACCCGGGAAGGGCTGGCGGCTCACCAGATACTCCGGCAGACCCAGCTCACGACCTACCTGACGGACCTCGTCCTTGAACAGGTTCCGCAGGGGCTCCACCAGATCCTTGAAGTCCACGGTGTCCGGCAGACCGCCCACGTTGTGGTGACTCTTGATGACGGTGGACTCGCCGCCCAGACCGCTTTCCACCACGTCGGGGTAGATGGTACCCTGTGCCAGGAAATCCACCTTGCCGATCTTCTTTGCCTCTTCCTCAAAGACCCGGATGAACTCCTCACCGATGATCTTACGCTTGCGCTCCGGCTCAGTGACTCCCTTCAGCTTGCTGAAGTAGCGGTCCCGGGCGTTGACGCAGATGAAGTTCATGTCAAAGCCGTTGGCATTGCCGGGTCCAAACACCGAGCAGACCTCTTCCATCTCGTTCTTCCGCAGCAGACCGTGGTCCACAAAGACGCAGGTGAGCTGCTTGCCCACTGCCTTGGCGAGCATGGCTGCCAGCACAGAGGAGTCCACGCCGCCGGACAGGGCGCACAGCACCTTGCCGTCACCGATGCGCTCCCGCAGTGCCTGCACGTTGTGTTCCACAAAGGAATCCATCTTCCAGTCACCGGAGCAGCCGCAGACGTTGTACACGAAGTTGTGCAGCATCTTCTTGCCCTCGGCGGTGTGCAGCACTTCCGGATGGAACTGCACGGCGTAGAGACCCTTTTCTGCGTTCTCCACCGCTGCCACAGGGCAGTTTGCGGTGTGGGCAGTGATCTTGAAGCCGGGAGCTGCCTGCTCAATGTAGTCATTGTGGCTCATCCAGCAGATGGTAGAAGGCTGCACATCGGTGAACATCTTGCTGTCAGTGTCCACAAATACTTCGGTCTTGCCGTACTCCCGCTCCGGAGCACGGCAGACGTGACCGCCCAGCAGGTGCATCATCAGCTGGCTGCCGTAGCAGATACCCAGCACCGGCACTCCCCAGCTGAAGATCTCCGGGTCGATGGTGGGAGAATCTTCCAGATAAACGCTGTTGGGACCACCGGTGAAGATGATGCCCTTGGGGTTCTTTGCCTTGATGACCGACAGGTCGGTTTTATAGGAATAGATTTCACAGTAGACATTATTCTCGCGGACACGGCGCGCGATCAGCTGATTGTACTGACCACCAAAGTCCAGCACAATAACAGTTTCATGCTGCATGATGTACTCCTCTCTTGTTCCATACATGGTATTTCTACAGATGGATTCAGTATAGCACATCTCACAAGAAAAAGCGACATCTTTTGTGAAGATTCCTGTATTTTATTTTGCCTGCACCGGGCAGACGGCGCCCGTTTCCGCCCCTTGGAAAACAGAAAGATCCCCTGCCCTTGGGAGGCAGAGGACCCTGTACAAAAAGAATAACAGACAAAAAAGTCCTTCCCGCTCTCCGGAACGGGAAGGACTTATAAGTGCTATTAGACCTCAGAACCGATGTTCAGAGGCAAAATCACTCAATGATCTTGCCGACAACGCCGGAACCAACGGTACGGCCACCCTCACGGATAGCGAAACGCAGACCCTCTTCCATAGCAACGGGGGTCAGCAGCTCAACGTGCATCATGACGTTATCGCCGGGCATGCACATCTCGGTGCCTTCGGGCAGGGTGATGATGCCGGTCACGTCAGTGGTACGGAAGTAGAACTGAGGACGATAGTTGGAGAAGAAGGGAGTGTGACGACCGCCTTCGTCCTTGGTCAGGACGTAGACCTGAGCCTCAAAGACGTTGTGGGGGTGCACAGTACCGGGCTTAGCCAGAACCTGACCACGCTCGACCTGGGTACGGTCAACACCGCGCAGCAGAGCGCCGATGTTATCGCCAGCCTCAGCGAAGTCCAGAGACTTACGGAACATTTCCAGACCGGTGATGGTGGTGTTCAGACGGTCGGGCTTGATGCCGACGATCTCCATAGCGTCGCCAACCTTTGCCACGCCGCGCTCAACACGACCGGTAGCAACGGTGCCACGGCCAGAAATGGTCATAACATCCTCGATGGGCATCAGGAAAGGCTTGTCCTCCTCACGATCCGGGTTGGGGATGTAGGAGTCAACAGCGTCCATCAGCTCCTTGATGCAAGCGTAAGCGGGATCCTCGGGATCGTTGGGAGCCTCCAGAGCCTTCAGAGCGGAACCACGGATGATGGGGGTATCATCACCGGGGAAGTCGTACTCGCTCAGCAGCTCACGGATCTCCATCTCGACCAGATCCAGCAGCTCCTCGTCGTCGACCATATCGCACTTGTTCATGAACACGACGATATAGGGCACGCCGACCTGACGAGCCAGCAGGATGTGCTCACGGGTCTGGGGCATGGGA
>SFDE01000026.1 GCA_004558805.1 Faecalibacterium prausnitzii
GGCAGAGATTCTCCGGTCTCGTATTTTGATAAAGTCTGGCGGGTCACTCCGATTTTTTCCGCCAGTTCGTCTTGTGAAAAGCCGTGGAGCTTCCGCAGGGAAATCAGATTATCTTGAAACATGTTTTTTCTCCTTTTTTATTCCAAGGACGCACCAGCGCAGAATGGGGATTCGGCTGATGAGTTCATCCAGCAGGAATGCGCCCACAAAGGCTCCGGTGCCCACCAGCAGATAGACCAGCACTTCCGGCGTGTTGGGGGCGTGTTCGTGCAGTTCATACGAGATCACAGCAATGGGCAGATAATGAAAAATGTACAACCCCCATGACGTCTTCACCATCCAGCGTGTAAATACGGTTGAGGTGTCGGCATATTTTTTCATCGTTGTAAGGATTCCAAGAATGGCAAACCAGCAGTAAACGCAGGCATGGATGTTGTTCAGAACCGGTGCAATGGCGTAATTTTCACCAAAATAGCGCACGGTATACGAGATGCCAAGCACAGACGAGGCCAAGTCAAACATCCACCACCACTTGCACAGCCGTTCCATTACTTCTTTGTGGGAAAACAGAAAATAGCCTGCAAAGAAGCAGAATCCATAAATACCGAACCGATAAACGGTGACGACCGGGGTGTTCAGCACCTGTGCCGAACCATAAACAACGACCGTCAACATCAGAATACTCCAGACCGGTGCTTTGGAACAGAAGTTCCAGACCCGGTCTTTTTCAATTTTCCGAACCACAAGCAAAAGCATGGAGAACAACCAGAGCATCTGGATGTACCACAGAGGTCCTACACCGGACAGCACGGTGATCAGATATACTATAGGCAGCGGAAGACCGGCAATGTTCAGCCCGCCGCCAATTTTCAGGTTATAGATACCAAGAAGCCACTGGAACACGAACAAGCCAATCGTGGACGGAACCAGCAACTTGCGGGTTCTATCTTTCACAAATTGTTTTGTACTGTGGCTTTGCAGATGGTACCGTGCGCTCATTCCCGACACAACAAACAGCAATGCCATAAACCAAGGGTAGACCAGATATTGAAAGCAATCCTGTAACTGATGCTCCCGGAAGGGGCCAATCACACCAAAAGGCTGCACGCCATTGAACATATAGACTACATGATAGATCACCACCAAAACCACCGTCATCCAGCGGATGTTATCCAGATACAGTTTTCTTGCGGGGTTCATGACATTCCCACCTTTGCAATGATTTTTAACACAGTATAGCACAAAGTCTTTTTCTTTGCGACCAACTTTCCTTGGCAAAACTATACGGTTCTTGTTAAGAACCGTTGCGGTTCATCTGAATCTGCAAACAAAACGAAAGACCGCACCGTAAACGGAACACAGCTTACGCAAACCTGCTAATGAGTGCCAATAGTCTGAACAAAAAATTCAGCAGAAAGTTATTGCCGGGTGCAGTTGAGCATCCGGCAACTTTAATAAGCCGACAGCACGGCTTGTCGGCTGAAAATCATCGTAATGGTTCATCAGAAATCATCAACAGGCATCAGGAAATGGCTGGGAACGCAGAAATTCAGTAACACGAGCGTAATAGACCCACAGGAACTTGGCACTTCCTGCGACGGTATAAACGTAATAATGCTTTCCCTCGGAACGCTTTTTGTCCATAAAGCAGTAAACAGCATTTTCCGGGTTTGAACGTGTTAAAATAATATTCGATATAATAAAAATGGTTCGCCTCAGATGCGGTGAGTCCGCTGCGGCGGGACGGGGGCTTTATATACCTCTGCTTTCTTTTCCGTCCAGGCGGATTTTGCTTCTCAAAAATCCCGCATTTGCGCCGTAACTCACGCCACAAAATCCGCCTGTCCTACTGCCGCGAAAAAGCGTTTACCGCCACACTCTGCCCCATTGCTGAGTACGCCGCTAACCCCTTTCCCGCGTCAGCCGGAGGCAAAGGTATAACACACTAGACTTTGCAGAGCAAAATCGTGTGCCAACAGGGATGCTTGCGCCCCTATTGGAAACCCAGCGGCAAAAGGAATATTCCCTTTGCAATTTCTCATTTCCCTCGCAGGTGCATATACAAACTGCAAAAGACAGCTTGTAATGTCTGCGCAGGAAACACAAAAACAAACGGCGGAGAGAATCATTTCTTCTCCGCCGTTTGCTTTCTCTTGGCAAGGTAAAAGGTTACTTGTGCCTCCGCGTCCGTCAGCGAAATATTGACTCGATCCGGGTAGCCGCCCTGCCGTTGGCTGTAATCCGTGGAAAAGCACGGCAGCGTGGAGGCTCTTACCAGTTCCTCAAAGGCGGCAGGGTCGGACTGCACCAAAAACTTGGAGGCGGGCATTTTCTCCCGGCAGAGGGTATCCCAGAATCCTAATTCTGTCCGCAGCAGGAAATTGAAGCCGTTGATGTCTGCAAAGGTCAGCTCGCTTTTCTTCGTCAGCTCATGCTCCGGCGGCACGCAGACAAAGAGCTTCTCTTGCAGGAAGGGCGCAGCACCTTCGATGGGAAAGGGCAGAATGGCAATGTCGCAGGAGCCGTCCTGCCAGGCGGAGAGCACCTCCTCATTCTGGCAGATCGCAGAGGAAACCATCATACCCGGTCGGTACGTATTTAATTTCGGCAGTAATTCCCAAAGCGGCGCGGGGGCGCAGGAGCGCACAATCACCGTCCGCTGCCGTCGGTCAAAATCCTGCACCTGCTGCACAGCCTGTTCCGCTTCACTGAGCAGCTTGCTGGCGTGTTCCACGGCGGCAAGCCCTGTTTCGTTCAGCTCGATTTTATTTTTCCCTCGGTGAAAAAGTGTCACGCCAAAGGCGTCCTCCAAATGCTGCATAGAGCGGGTGACGGAGGGCGTGGAGATATGAAATTTCTCCGCAACACGGCTGAGTGTGCCGAGATCCGCAAACGTCACCAACTGCCTCAGTTCATATAAGTCGATCATGCCACCGTCTCCACATTTCATATTCTGAAAAGCACTTTGCAATATAAATAGTGTACATCGTTTCAATCTCGTTGTAAAGTACAGATAGAACCAAATCTGCTTTTCAGAAATAGGGAGGTATCTTCATGGAATATGTAACGTTGAACAATGGTATCAAAATGCCGAAGCTGGGCTACGGTGTATTCCGTATGACGGATGCCGAGGCGTGCGAAGAAGCCGTTGTGCAGGCCGTTCAGGCAGGCTATCGGCTGATCGACACAGCGGCCGCCTATGGAAACGAAGAAGCTGTCGGCAAGGCAATCCGCCGCTGCTGTATCAGATGTAAAGACTCATTCTCAGATAGAAAGACGGTTACACAATGAACAATGAAAAAGGTTATGTTTATCGGTTGATGGATCAGGGCGGCCCGACGGACTGCACGCAGGACTACTTTCGGGAAGCGGTGGAGGAGATGATGCGCGCCCGGACGCTCTGCGCCAAGGCAAATGCGGTTTTGCCGGACGATCCTTCCTATATTACCTATTTAGAAGAATTATTTGGACGCAAGCTGGATGATGTTCGGATTCTCACGCCGTTTATCTGCGATTTCGGCAACCGTGTTGCCTTCGGGAATGGCGTGTTTATCAATCATTCGGCGGTTCTATCTGCCTCGAGTGGGATAGAGTTCAAAGACGGCTGCATGATAGCGCCGGGGCTGAAAATAGCTACGATCAATCATGATATGAATGAACGGCATAAGATCTACACTTACGGTAAGGTGACGATCGGAGAAAATGCCTGGCTTGGCATGAATGTCACGATCTGTCCCGGTGTGACGATTGGAAAATATGCGGTTGTCGCAGCCGGTGCGGTCGTCACAAAGGATGTGCCGGATTATGCGGTCGTCGGCGGTGTGCCGGCTAAGGTGATGCGATACTTAGACCCCGCAGAGCAGAAAGAATAACTGCCATGCCAAATGCTATTCATTAAAGATCCCATGCTTTCTAAGCTGGTCTAAGCAATAAAGTCCATTCTGGGCCCACTCTGGGCATAGGGTGAAGCATATAAGGCTAAACACTAAAAACCCGAAGCAGTACTTTTACGGTGCTGCTTCGGGTTTTCCTTATGTTGATGTCAAATCATTCCAAAATGTTTCAATGCCTCCGTAATGGCTCTTTCCTTTTCCGGTGGGCATTGTGGCTGCTTGGCATCCTCAGATTTCGGTTTATTGTAGTTCTCGCACTCAATAATGCCGTGTTTTTGCTTTACCTGAGCAATATAGAGACTGCTGACCTTCAAACCACTGCGTTCCAGAACATAATCCTTGATTTGCCCATAGGTTGCCAGTCCTCTTTTATCCTGCACCATTTCTTCCACATCCACATCAATGTTGATATGTGTTACCGGGTTTCTCAGAACTAAGAGACATACCGTCTCAACATGCTTCGTCCTTGGAAAAAGATCCACCGGCTGCACCTTTTCGGTGCGGTAGCCGTTTTGTTCCAGCCAGGCGGCGTCCCGGGCGGCGGTGGCGGGGTTGCAACTGACATAGACCACCCGACGGGGGGACATGCGGACCACTGCCGAAAGGGTCGCCTCGTCGCAGCCTTTCCGAGGCGGGTCCAGCATTACGATATCCGGATGCAGCCCTTCTGCCGCAAGGCGGGTGGCGGCGGTGCCGGCGTCGGCACAGAAGAAGCGGCTCTTGGCAGCCACGGCATCGCTCATGCGGGCAGCGTTTGCCTTGGCGCTTTCGATCGCCTCGGGGACGATCTCCACACCGATCAGCTCCCGGCAGCGGTCTGCCATGGAAAGTCCGATGGTGCCCATGCCGCAGTAGAGGTCCAGCAGTAGGTCGTTGGGGCTGAGCTGAGCGTACTCGGCGGCGATACCGTACAGCCGCTCGGCGGCAAGGGTGTTGACCTGATAAAAGGACAGGGGACCCAGCCGCACCGGTACGCCGCACAGGGTGTCCTCGATGACGCCGGTGCCCCAAAGCACCTTGGTCTCGCTGCCCAGGATCACGTTGGTGTTTTTGGGGTTGACGTTCAGCAGAACCGTGGTCACAGCGGGGAACTGCTGCTGCACCAGGGCGCAGAGTTCCTCGGCATGAGGGAGTTTGGGACGGGTGCAGACGAGACAGACCATGATCTGCCCGCTGTGGGCACCCCGGCGCAAAAAGATGTGCCGCACCAGCCCCTTGCCGGTCTGCTCATCGTAGGGCTCAATGCCCTGCTGCCCGAAGAACCGACACAGCGCCGTGCCGATATCGTTGAGCACCGAGGGCTGCAGTTTGCAATCCGGGCAGGGAACGATCCGATGGGTCCGTCCGGCGTAGAAACCGATGCAGGGGTTGCCGTCCTTATCCCGCCCCACAGGGAACTGCACCTTGTTGCGGTAGCGGTCCACCTCCGGGGAAGGCTGGATGGGCAGTACCGGAACGTCCAGCCCGCCGATGCGGGCAAAGGCGTCTGCAACGTTTTCCTGCTTGGCACGCAGCTCCGCCCCGTAATCCAGATGCCGCAGGCTGCAGCCGCCGCAGGGACCGGCTACGGCGCAGTCCAGAGGGATGCGGTCGGGGGAGGGGGTCAGGATCTTGTCCAGAATACCAAAGGCGTAACGCCCGCAGTCTTTTACGATGCGCACCTGTGCCTCATCGCCGGGGGCGGCACCGGGAACAAAAACAGCTTCGCCGTCGGCGCTGTGCGCCACACCGCTGCCATCGCTGGAAAGGCGCTGGATCTGCAAGGTCAGGATCTGGTTTTTCTGTAAGGGCATAGGATGATTTCTCCTTTGGATAGGTTACTGGGGCTGCTGGTCGGCAGGGGGAAGATCTGCCTGAGAGGCAAAGTACTTGCTGGGGGGCACTCCCTTGGCGCGCTTGAATACCCGGGAGAAGTAGAACTGATCAAAGAAGCCTACCGACACTGCTACCTCGGCAATGGAAAGGTTGCCGGTGCGCAGCAGCTTGCACGCCTCGTTGATGCGGTACTCGGTAAGATAGTCGATGGGGCTTTTGCCCACGTTGAGCATGAACACCCGGTACAGGTGGCTCCGGGAGACGCCTACGCTCTTTGCCACATCGTCAATGGAGATGTCGTGAGAATAGTTGAACTGGATGTACTTGATAGCGTTGAGCACATACTGGCTGGAAGAAGAGGTGGTGTGGGGCTTGCCGGCGCTGGTCTCTTTCATCAGGGCAGCAATAAAGAGGTACAGGTACCCCACCATGGACGCTTCGTCCTGAGGCTGCAGTCCCCGGGAGGAGTAGATGTTGCTCAGCGCCGTGCGCATGGCGTCCGGGTCCGGGGTACGGTGCACGGGGGCGTCATCGGAGAAGGGCAGCTGGGCAGCAAGCTTATGGGCGCAGGCGCCGTTAAAGCCTACCCAGCTGTATTCCCAGGGCTGCTGTTCGTCTGCCGTATACCGGATCAGCTGGCTGGGGCGGGCAAAAAACAGGTCTCCGGCGCTGACCTCCCAAGTGCGCCCGCCTACCTCAAACACTCCCTTGCCGGAAAGTACAAGGTGGATGAGGTAGTGGTCCCGGATGCCGGGTCCCCAGGTCTGAGCGGGAGCGCAACGCTCAATGCCGCAATTGAAGATGGACAACTCAATGTTATTGGTGTAATTCTGCTTGAAGGATTGCTTATAAACGTCTGCCATGTCTTGCTTTTCCTCCGTCCTGTCACATTCTGACCCCAGTATACCATAAAATGCTCTGCGAATTCAACAAAAGTACATCTTATTCTTTGAACTGGACGACAAAATCAAACTTTTTGCGGTACACAAATTGAAAATTGTCCTGAAATGCATTACAATAAACATAACAAACCTACAAAATACGGGTTCGCATAGGAAGGGAGGAACGGCGATGGCGACAAGCTACGAGCTCCGGCAGCAGATCACAGCAGGCAGGTGGGACCGGCTCCTGGGTACATTGTACGGCACCGCACCGGCAGAGCTCCAGCGGCAGCGCAGGCGGTATTGTGCAGCGCTGGAGCAGTTTGAGCTGTATTTTGGTCCGGGACGGCAGGTGCATCTGTATTCGGCACCCGGTCGTGCAGAGCTGGGAGGCAACCACACCGACCACCAGCACGGCTATGGTCTGGCAGCAGCGGTGACCCTGGACCTGATCGCAGTGGCATCTCCGGGCACCGACGGCTACGTCCGGGTCAAGTCCCGGGGGTTCAACAAGCTGGATGTCATTGACCTTGCCACCCCGGAACCGCAGGAAGGGGAGAGTACCCATTCCGCCAGCCTGATCCGGGGCATTGCAGAGGGGCTCCGTGCCGCAGGCAAGACCATCGGCGGCTTTGACGCCTATACTGCCAGCGATGTGCTGCGGGGCTCCGGTCTGTCCAGCTCGGCGGCGTTTGAGATGGGGGTGGCGACCATCTGGAATCAGGAATACCACTGCGGTCTGCCCCCGGAACGGCTTGCCATGATCTGCCAGTATGCGGAGAACGCCTATTTTGGCAAACCCAGCGGTCTGCTGGACCAGCTTACCAGTGCGGTGGGCGGGGTGATCTTTGCGGATTTCGCAGACCCTGCCGCCCCCGCAATAGAAAAGATCCACGCAGAGGGGCTGCTGCCTCGGGGAATGTCCTTGTGCGTCACCGACACCCGGGGCAGCCACAGCGAACTTACCGGGGAGTTTGCGACGATCCGGCAGGAGATGGAACAGGTCGCCGCCCGGCTGGGCGGTAAGGTCCTGGGGCAGGTGCAGGAAACCGCTTTCTGGGCATCGCTGCCCCGGTTGCGGCAACAGTGCGGGGATCGTGCAGTCCTGCGTGCCATCCATTATTTTGAAGAAAATGCCCGGACACTGGCGCAGCGGGATGCCCTGAGGGCAGGGGACTTCAGGACCTTTGCAACGCAGGTGCTGGCAAGCGGGCACGCCTCCTTTGCCCTCTGCCAAAACGTCACCTGTTCCACCAATATCCGTCATCAGGGGCTTTCGGTGGCGCTGGCATTGAGCCAGAGCATCCTGCAGGGTAGCGGCGGCGCATGGCGGATGCAGGGCGGCGGGTTTGCAGGGACCATTCAGGCGTATGTGCCGGAAGAACGGCTGCCCCGGTACCGGCAGGCGATGGAAAGTGTGTTCGGCACAGGCAGCTGCTATGTGCTGCGCCTGCGGGAGACCGGTGCGGTACAGCTGATTTAAACAAAGAAAAACTCCTCCGGCAGCCTTTGCAGCCACCGGAGGAGTTTTTATGTACAGGATTCAGAAGAAGGAATGGAGCACGCAGTTTTCGTCGGGGGTAACAACCGCCTTTTCTTCTGCACGGCGCTGCGATGCGTAGCGCTGTGCGGACTCCACCGTATCATCCCGGAAACCCAGCCACTTGGACAGGGTGTTGTACACCTTAAAGCCAAAGACCACGCCGGTCTTTACAGCATTGAACAGCAGCATGGGCACAAAGGTGAAGGAAAACGAGATGAGACCACCGCCAAAAAAGAAATCGTGAAGATGCAGATTATTAAAGAAGGAGTTCAGTGCATCACCAAACTCACCGCCGCCTGTGACCTCGCGCTGCTCCTCCTGGGGGATCAAAGCGTAAGAACAAGGCATCTGAAGGTTCTTCATGATCAGAACGCTCCTTTCTGGATCAGAAAACTATGGACATGCTAAAAAGATCACGCTGCCGCAGCCTGTGTGCTCTGTGCACCCGGCACCGGCATATCGGGCATGGGATTTACGATGGAGTCATACAGGTTCCTGAGGGACTTCACGATGCTGACTGCCTGACCGTAAAGATAGACGCCGCCCAGTGCACCCAGACCGATGGTAGCAGCCTTGCTCCAGCCGTTCATCTTGTTCCAGAAATGTACGGCAATGCCGTCCAGAGTCAGACCATCGTCCAGACCGCCCTGAACAATGTTCAGACCCTGCTCAAAGACACCCTTGCCCAGAAGCATCAGGGCGTTGACCGTAATATTCAGTGCGATATTGCCTACCTGTTGGGGGGTGATATTGATCTTGAAGGCGCCGCCATCAACATAGGTCATTTCTTCTTCGGAGAGGACCGCATAGGAGGCGGGCAACAGCATGGTGCTCTGATATTTATGATCCATTGTGGAAAATCTCCTTTCGATCGTTGACCCGCACAAAGGCAGATCATGCATTACCTGAATTGTAGCATATCTGTATAAAAATGACAAGGGACTACCAGGGTAAAAATCATGATACATTTGTGAAGAAATGGTGTTGAATCTCCTGAGAAAAGACGCAGCAGCGACAAAAGAAGCGCGGCACTCTCCGGGACAGCGGGCGAAAAAATGTTCCGACAGAAAAGACACCCGGAAGCGCCTTCCGGGTGTCTTTAAAGGGGAGAATGTCCGGTTTGATCACGTTCACTGAGGGACACGCTCATAGAGGGCGGTCAGCTCGGCGATGCGGGTGCACAGCTCACTGGACAGGGGAACGGACAGCCGCCACTGCCAGTTTGCGCCCTGAGTGCTGGGGGTATTGATCCGTGCTTCGCTGCCCAGATGGAGCCAGTCTGCGAGGGGGATCACCGCCATATCCGACACGCTGGCAAGGCAGGCGCAGATCATGGCATCCGTAAGCTCCTCCGGCTTGCACCGCAGATACCGGCAGGCGTAGGCAATGTCCTCATCGCTTGCTTCCCGGCACCAGCCCTCGGTGGTAATGTTGTCGTGGGTGCCGGTGTACACCACGCTGTTGCGGGGGTAGGTGTGGGGCAGGTAGTTGCCCGGTTCCCGGCTGTCAAAGGCGAACTGCATGATCTTCATGCCGGGATAGCCGCTTTCTGCCAGCATCTCTTTGACCTCCGGGGTCAGGTAACCCAGATCCTCGGCGATGATGCCGCCATCCCCCAGCACGTCGTGCATGGCGTGGATGAAATCCCGATCCGGACCCTTGACCCAGCTGCCTCCGGCAGCGGTGGAATTCCCAGCGGGGATGGAATAGTAACTCTCAAAGCCCCGGAAGTGGTCGATACGCACCACATCGTAGATGGAGGTGGCGTGACGGATCCGGCGCTTCCACCATGCAAAATCGGTTGCCTTGTGCACATCCCAGTCGTACAGGGGGTTGCCCCACAGCTGTCCGTCTGCCGCAAAGGCATCCGGCGGGCAGCCTGCCACCTGGGTCAGGTGCATTTGCCCATCGGTCTGGAATAGCTCCGAGTGGGTCCACAGGTCGCTGGAGTCCGGACTAACGTAGATGGGGATATCTCCCACCAGCTTTACGCCCTTGCTGTTGGCATAGCTCTTCAGGGCGTTCCACTGGGTGTAGAAGAAGAACTGTACCGCCTTGTGATAGCTGATATCGGCGGCAAGACGCTGTTTTGCGGCGGCGATGGCACGGGGCTGACGGCAGCGCAGGTCATCGGACCACTGGGCAAGCCCTGCCTGCCCCTGTTCTGCCTTGACTGCCATGAACAACGCATAGTCCTCCAGCCAGAACTCTTGCTGAGTGCAGAACCGGCGGTACTCTTCCGGGGGGGAGGCAAGGAGCCGGTCTGCTGCTTTTTTCAGCAGGGGAGGACGCTGCCCATACAGGGCGCCGTAGTCCACCCTGCCCACAGGCTGCGGCGCCGGGATCTCTTCCGGGGTCAGCAGACCCTGCTGGGCAAGGACCCGGAAATCGATGAAGTAAGGGTTGCCTGCAAAGGCGGAAAAACTCTGGTAGGGACTGTCGCCGTAGCCGGTAGGACCAATGGGCAGGATCTGCCAGTAGGTCTGCTTTGCCTCGGCGAGAAAGTCTACAAAATCAAAGGCTTCGTTGCCCAGAGTGCCGATACCAAAAGGTCCCGGCAGACTGAATACGGGCATCAGAATGCCACTTGCACGCATGGTGCATTCCTCCTTGTGGGATCAGTATTTTTTAGCCCTTCACAGCACCTGCGACCACGCCCTCGATGATATACTTCTGGCAGGTCATGTACAGGATGATGATGGGGATGATGGCAATGATGATGCACGCCATCATGGGAGCAAGCTCCACACGACCATAGCCGCCGCGGAAATACTGGATCGCCATGGGGATGGTGCGGTACTTCTTGATATCCAGCACCAGAGTGGGCAGCAGGTAATCGTTCCACACCCACATGGTCTCCAGAATAGCGGTGGAGATCATGGTGGGCTTCAGGATGGGGAACACGATCTTAAAGAAGATCTGCAGAGGGTTGCAGCCGTCGATCATGGCTGCCTCCTCGATCTCCATGGGCACGCTCTTCATAAAGCCGGTGAACATAAAGACCGCCAGTCCGGCGCCGAAGCCCAGATAGATGATGCAGATGTTCCAGGGGGTGTTCAGCTTCAGACGATCTGCTGTCTTGGACAGGGTGAACATGACCATCTGGAAGGGTACCACCATGGAGAACACGATGAGCAGGTTCATAAACTTGCTGAGCTTGTTGTTCACCCGGGTGAGATACCAGCCGGTCATGGAGCAGCACAGCAGGATCAGGACCACACTGGAGATGGTGATCAACAGACTGTAGCCCATGCTGGACAGGAAGTTCATCTTGGTGACGCCGTAGATGTAGTTGTACAGTCCGGCAAAGGTCTCCTTGGTGGGGAGACGGAATACGGTGGAAGTGGTAAAAGAGCCTTCGGTTTTCAGGCTGTTCAGCAGGATCAGCACGATGGGGTAGATCCACAGCAGGCACAGCAGGCTCATGATCACCGTGAGGACGGTATTCAGGTTCTGTTTTCTCTTAGACATTACTGCTGCACCTCCTTGGAACGGGTAAAGTGGAGCTGAATCAGGGAAATGACCACCACGATCAGGAAGAACACCACAGCCTTTGCCTGACCGATGCCCTTCCACTGGGCACCGGAGCGACCGTAGAAGGTGTTGTAGATGTTCAGTGCCAGCATTTCACTGGCGTTGGCAGGCTCGCCGGCAGTCAGTGCCACGTTCTGGTCAAAGAGCTTGAAGCTGTTGGTCAGGGTGAGGAAGGTGCAGATGGTAACGCTGGGCATCACCATGGGGATCTTGATCTTGAACAGGATCTCCCGGTCGTTGGCGCCGTCGATCTTTGCCGCCTCGATGAGGTCGCTGGGGACGCTCTGGAGACCTGCCACATAAATGATCATCATGTAGCCGATCTGCTGCCAGCACATCAGGATCACCAGACCCACAAAACCAGCTTTGGCGTCCAGTGCCAGCAGAGGCTTCTGGAGGTTTGCCAGCACACCGTTCAGCAGGATCTGCCAGATGTAGCCCAGCAGGATGCCGCCGATCAGGTTGGGCATGAAGTAAACGGTACGGAAAAGGTTGGTGCCACGGATGCCCCGGGTCAGCACCAGAGCAATGGCAAAAGCGAACACATTGATGAGGACGGTGGACACCACAGTGAACGCCGCCGTGAACCCAAAGGCATGAAGGAAGGTGGAATCCTGAAATACCGAGAGGTAGTTCTGGATGCCCACAAAGGTGGTCTTACTCACGGTGGTGAACCGCTGGAAGGAAAGATAGACGCCCCAGATAAAGGGCCAGATAAAGCCGATGATAAAGGCGATCAGGGTAGGCAGCACAAACACCGGCCAATACTTACTGATAGCTTTTTGCATGATATACCTCCTTATATACGGAGAGTCTGATAAAAGAAGGGGAGGCGGGCGAACACATCGCCCGCCTCCCCGGATCAGCTCTTAGGAAAAACGCCGGTCAGAAAATCAGCCGTTAGCCAGCTTGTATTCCTTTGCCCAGCCATCCACAAATGCGGTGACCACGTCGTCCCACTTGCCAGTGCCTGCAGCATAAGCAGTAAGTGCGCTGCCCACGCCGTTCTTCCACTCCTCGGAAGGCATGGTGGAGAAGCACCAGTCAACACTGGTCTTGCCGGCGGCAACGTAGTCGTTGGCAATGGCGATCAGGGGGTTGGTGGAATCCTTAGCCTTCTTGAAGGGGATGACGAAGCCCATCTTGTCAGCCATCGCGCTGGTGCCGGTCTCAGAGGTGACACACCAGTACAGGAAGTCCAGAGTAGCCTGAATGTCGGCCTCGGAAGCGGCGTTGTTGACACACCAGAAGTTCTCAGAACCGGTGCACAGACCCTGATTCTCCTCGCCCTCAGCGCCGATGTAGATGGGCAGCATACCCAGATTGTCGTCGCCCAGATCCTTCACGTCATTGTAAGCCCAGGTGCCGTTCTGGTAGAATACAGCCTTCTTGCCCACAAACTCAGCCACAGCGTCGTTGCCGGTCTTGGAGGCAAGCAGCTTGGGATCGCAGGTGGAATCGGTGATGTACAGATCCCAGATCTGCTTGTAGTCATCCAGATAGGTGCCCTTGATGGCGTCGGTAGAGCCGATGCCGTCTGCCTTGTACTCGTAGTAGATGGGCAGGTTTGCCAGATGGGTCTTGAAGCGCCAGTCAGAAGAACTGTCCATGCCAGCGGAGGTGAAAGCACCGTCCACGCCCAACTCAGCCTTGCGAGCCTGGATGTCGTCAGCGACCTTCTTCAGATCGGCAAAGCTCTTGATGTCGTCCTGAGTGTAACCGGCGGCGGTCAGCAGTTCCTTGTTGTAGATGATGCCGTAGGTCTCGATGACGTAGGCGATAGCAGCCACGGCGTCGCCGTCCTTCAGAGCGAAGGAATCGCTGGTCAGTTCGCCGTACAGCTGGCTGCCGGACAGGTCGTAGCAGTAATCCTTCCAGTTGGCAAGACCCACAGGACCGTTGACCTGGAACAGGGTAGGAGCCTCGCTCTTCTCCATCTCGCTCATCAGGGTGGTCTCGTACTGACCGGAAGCGGCGGTGACAACGGTCACAGGCACGCCGGTCTCCTTGGTGTACTCAGCGGCCAGATCCTGCCAATCCTGATCCTGCTCGGGCTTGAAGTTCAGGTAGTAGACCTTGCCGTCTGCCTTTGCAGCGGTGCTGGAAGCAGCGGTAGAACCGGCAGCAGAGGAAGCGGTGC
Organism: Faecalibacterium prausnitzii; assembly: GCA_004558805.1. Lineage (GTDB taxonomy): Bacteria > Bacillota > Clostridia > Oscillospirales > Ruminococcaceae > Faecalibacterium > Faecalibacterium prausnitzii_M. The sequence goes on from SFDE01000026.1 coordinate 13,807, forward strand.
TGCTGGAGGAGCCGCCGCAGGCAGCCAGACCCAGAGCAGCGGCAGAAGCGCCAGCGACCTTCAGGAAGTTACGACGAGTGATCATCTTTTTCATAATAAGTTCTCCTTCTTATTAAAATTACAGATCAACTATATACTCTCCGTCTTTCGACGGAGGGAATACAAAATTTAAATTGCCCTTACGCTTTCGCCCTGCTGCAGCTCCGGCTGCAGGGTAACGGTCTGGGCGGGGGCACCGTGCTCGATCTGCCGCACCAGCAGCTCAATGCTCTGGAGAGCGATCTGCTCGCTGGGCTGGACGATGGTGGTTATGACAGGCACGGAGTACCGGGACATTGTAATACCGTCAAAGCCAATGACCGAAACATCTTCCGGCACCCGGAGCCCGGCACTTACCAGCGCCCGGATGGCACCAAAGGCAATGACATCACTCATGGCAAACAGGGCAGTGAACTCTGCACGCCGTGCCAGCAGACTGTTCATGGCGTGATAAGCAGACTCGAAATCGTAGTTGGACAGCCCGTAGAGTTTGTCGCTGAACAGGATGCCCGCATCCTCCATTGCCTGCTGTGCGCCCTGACGGCGCATGACGCTGGGATAGCTGGTGACAGGTCCGCCCAGAACGGCGATCTTCCGATGCCCCTGCTGGAGCAGGTAGGACACCGCCTGATAGGCGGCGGCACGGTCGTCTACGCCTACCATGGACAGGTTGGGAAAATCCAGTTCGTCAGACACCAGAGTGGTAAGCACCGAGGGAACGCTGATGTTGGAAAAGCCATTCTGGAAATTTGTCAGGCTGCCTCCCAGAAAGATCATGCCCTTGGGCTTGATCTCCCGCAGGATCTTTTCGGCAGCGTCGATCTCGTTGGCATTCTCGTCCAGGTAGGAGACGATGCCGCTGTACCCGTAGAGAGTGGCGGCACGCTGAAGCTGGACCAGAAAATCCGAAAAAAAGATGTTCCGGGTGCCTTTGACTACAAACACCAGGCTCCGGGACTGCTGGATCTTCAGCTGACGAGCATTGGTGTTGGGCACGAATCCTGCCTCCCGCATGACCTTCAGCACATGCTCCTTGGTCTCCGGGCGGACATCCGGGCGATCGTTGATGACCCGGGAGATAGTACTCACCGAGCAGCCGCTGATACGCGCAATGTCTTTGATGGTCAGGTTTGCCATGGTGGGAACTCCTACTCTTCGGAAAAATTGTCGGGAACGTTGTCGGGAACGTTCCCAACGACTATAGTATGGCACATTTTGTACAATAAATCAATAACCATGAATAAACTTCGTGTAAACTGTACAAGCACTCCCTCTGATTTTGTGCAGATTGATTTACTAACAAAGCAAAAGAGAGCGCTATTTTCATGAATTACCGGGACAATGCAGATAAAACCGGGAATTATCGTACTTTTTTGTAACTTTTTGCACGGAAGTTGCAGGAACATGGACGTAGGACACAAGAAAAGATATCGGGAACGTTCCCGCAAACGGCCGCACAGGACAGGGAAAAGAGGTGACGGGGCAGGCGTTGCCTATGCCGGAAAACGAACCGGAAGCGGCAGCCGGATAACAAAAAACACGAGGAAACGATGTAGGCGTTTCCTCGTGCGAGAGACCTGTTTACAGATAGGGGTGCTGATAGGGAGCAGGCTCCGGTCCGCAGTACAAACCATAGGCATCACAGATCCAGTAGGTGCCATCCAGATCTACTCGGCACCACTGGTGACTCCACTGATTTTCGTTTACATGTTCATAGGGGATGCCCAGTATATTCAGGCAAAGACCGGTAGTGCGGGTACAGCCGGCGCAGGATGCCACATGATTCACCAGATAGCCGTAGGCATCGTTATAGTGGGGTGCATCGGTAGAATAGACCACTGTGCCATCGTCCACCATTGCCCGCAGAGCGCTGGCAATGCCCTGCAGCTGTTCAGCACGGCTCTTGAAGGCGAGGGGCGCAACGATCTTACGTGCCTCTTCGTATGCTCTTTTAAATTCCTCATCGGTCATTTTTCGCTTCAAGCTCTTGTAGTTGGCAAGATCCTCAAGGGGAACAGGGGACCAGACGGCAGCGATCTGCTCGTCGGTCAGCTTCAGGTCGGTGTCACCGGCTTTGCCCCACAGGGAGGGCTTGCGTCCTTCGGCGGCACCAAATTGGATGTAATGCCGCAGCAGTGAGGCTTTATCGTTACCGCAGGCAGCAGCAACGTCCTGATTGTGGGAGGCATAGTAGTCGGGGTCAAAGGAAGAAGCGGCTCTGGCAACAGTCACCGACTGCAGTGCCATCAGCAGTCCGCAGGCGGCAGCAGCAAGACGGATGTGGGCGGTTTTCATGACGGGATCCCTCCTCAGTATGACAGTATTGGATCGTTGATTCCAGTATACCACAGGAGAAAGGCGGGGGAAACCGGCATAATGCAAAAAAGCACCCTCACCTTGTCATCGGTGAGAGTGCTTTGCTGATTGCTGATTATTCTGATTGGGTTGATTTTTTAAAGATTAGTCGCTGACGTAGGGCATCAGAGCAACGTGACGAGCACGCTTGATGGCGATGGTCAGTGCGCGCTGATGGTAAGCGCAGGTGCCGGTCACACGGCGGGGAATGATCTTAGCACGCTCGGAAACGTACTTACGCAGACGGGGCACGTCCTTGTAATCGATGGTGTCGATGCGATCGACACAGAAGCTGCAAACCTTCTTGCGACCGCGACGCATGGGGCGTGCGGGGCGAGAGCCTTCGGTTCTTTCAAAAGCCATTGCTTATTACCTCCTATTG
>SFDE01000027.1 GCA_004558805.1 Faecalibacterium prausnitzii
ATGCGTAGAACTCCTGCTCACCAGCAGTCCAAACAAATTCCTTACCGCAGTCCTTGCAGACCAGAGTCTTGTCTTCAAACATAGTAGTATCTCCTCTTTTGTTAGTTCTTGCCCACGGAAGGATTGTAACCATACCTTTGGTTTTGGGACCATCGCGCTGATCAGTAAGCTTACCAGGGGCTTGAATAGATAAATGCCCTCGGATTGAGGACTTTACTATTGTACCGTTAATCGGGGCTTTTGTCAACCAAAAAACAAACGAACGACCTTTTATTTGTGGATATGGCACAAACCGTCCCAAAGCATTCCGGCGAAACGCTGAAAAAAGGAGCCGTGCTCCCGGGGGGAACACGGCTCCTTATAAAATCTTTGGGGCAGGAAAGCAAAAATTACTTCTCCAGAACTTCCTTGGTATCCCGGGCGATCATCAGCTCCTCGTCGGTAGCGATGACCAGGGTGCGCACCTTGGCGCCCCAAGCGGTGATCTCGCACACATCGCCCACGGGATGCTTGTTCTTCTCGGTGTCGATCCGAATGCCCAGCCAGTCCATGTGGTGGCAGATCTTTGCACGGGCAATGGCGTCATGCTCGCCGATGCCGCCGGTAAAGACGATGGCGTCCACGCCGCCCATAGCTGCGATGTAGCTGCCGATGGTCTTCTTGATCTGGTAGTTCAGCATATCGGAAGCCAGCTGTGCGCGCTTGTTGCCGGCAAGAGCAGCCTCTTCCACGTCACGCTTATCGCTGGACACGCCGGAGATACCCAGCAGACCGGACTTCTTGTTCAGGATCTCGTCCAGCTCGTGACCGGTGATGTTCAGGGTGTACTTCAGGTAGTTGACCACAGAGGGGTCCAGGTCGCCGCAGCGGGTGCCCATCATCAGACCGGCAAGGGGAGTCATGCCCATGGAGGTATCCACGACCTTGCCCTGGTCCACAGCAGCAATGGAGGAGCCGTTGCCCAGATGGCAGGTGATGAGCTTCAGGCGCTCAATGGGCTCTTCCAGATACTCGGCAGCCTTGTGTGCAACGTACTTGTGGCTGGTGCCGTGGAAGCCGTAGCGGCGGACGCCGTACTTCTCGTAGTACTCGTAGGGGATGGCGTACATATAAGCCTTGGGGGGCATGGTGCTGTGGAAAGCGGTGTCGAACACAGCCACCATGGGGATGTTGCCAAAGACCTTGCGGGCAGCCTCGATGCCCAGGATGCCGGCGGGGTTGTGCAGGGGAGCCAGGGGGCTCAGCTCACGGAGGGTGTTGATGACCTCATCGGTGATCAGGCAGCTTTCCTTGAACTTTTCGCCGCCGTGGACAACGCGGTGACCAATGGCGTTGATCTCGCTGACATCGTTGATGCACTTGCCCTCGCCGGTGGTCATCTTCTTCACCACCTCAGCAAATGCCTCGGTGTGGGTGGGGAAAATTGCCGGAGTGGTAGCCTTGCGACCGTTTGCCTCGTGGGTGATCATGCTGCTTTCCATGCCAATGCGCTCGCACAGACCTTTGCACAGCACCTTCTCGCCGTCCATATCGATCAGCTGATACTTCAGGGAGGAAGAACCGCAGTTAATAACCAGAACCTTCATCTTCGTGTAGCCTCCTGTATGTTTTTGCTTCCGTCCACGGAGCGGACAGAAATTTACAGATTCCTGTGTTTATTATATAATAGGCAAAACCGCTTTTCAAGGCGCAACCCGGGCAAAGCGGTAAAACTTGTGTACAAGGTTTTTGTACATCCTGCCCACAAACGCCAGCAAATGGTGCGACTTTCCTGTTACTATGATATAAATTTCACAAACTGTACGCTTCTGGGAGGCGGGGCGGCAGCTTTCGGACGCTGCTGCAGCCGGTTTTCGGAACCAACAAAAAAGGAGCCTTTCCATGAAATTTGCCGGGATCATTGCTGAATACGACCCCTTCCACAACGGGCACGCATGGCAGCTTGCCGCCGCCCGAAGGCTGGGGGCACAGTGGGTGGCAGTTGCCATGAGCTGCGGGCTGACCCAGCGGGGGGCACTGCCTCTGCTGCCGGAGCCGGTGCGAGTGGAGGCGGCGCTGAAATGCGGTGCAGACCTTGTGTTTGCCCTGCCTGCCCCCTGCGCCTGTGCAGGGGCGGAGGCGTTTGCCCGGGCGGGGGTGCGGATGCTGGCGGCGGCAGGCTGCGATGCGCTGGTGTTTGGAGCGGAGACCCCGGACTCGGAGCAGCTGATGGCGGCGGCACAGCTGCTGAACAGTGAGGAATACCGCCGGGAACTGAAGGCGCAGCTTGCCGCCGGGGCACGGAGCTTTGCCGCCGCAAGGCAGGGGGCAGTACAGGCACTGGGTCCGGACAGCTCCCTTGCCGCTTTGCTGGACAAGCCCAACAACAATCTGGCGGTGGAGTACTGCCGGGCAATTCTGGAACAGAACGCCGCCCTGACCCCGGTGCCCCTGCCCCGGCAGGGGGCAGACCACGGGCAGGCGCTGACGGACCACGGCTGTTATGCCAGCGCCAGCGCCCTGCGGACTCTCTGGGCACAGCAGGGGGCGGCGGCACTGGAGCCCTTTGTGCCTGCAGCGGCACTGGAGCTGTACCGGCAGGCGGAGGCGGCGGGACAGTACACCGACTTTGAAGCCGCCGGGCGCTGCCAGCTTGCCCTGCTGCGTGCTGCCTGCCGGGGACCGGAACCCTTTGCGGCGGTACGGGGAGTCTCCGAGGGACTGGAACACCGGCTGGAAAACGGGGTGCGGCAATGCACCACACTGCCCCAGCTGCTGGACGCCCTGACTACGGTGCGCTACCCCCGTGCCCGGATGCGGCGGCTGGCAATGGATGCGGCGCTGGGCTTCACTGCTGCCGGCACCGACAGCCTGCCCCCTTACCTGCACCTGTTGGGGGGACGCAAAAGTGCACTGCCCCTGCTGAAAAATGCGGCGCTGCCGGCAGCGGCTTCTCTGGCAAAGCTGGAAAAACAGGACGCCGCCTGTGCCCACATGGTGCAGGCACAGATGGCAGCATCGGATTTTGGTGCGCTGTGTCGTAAAACTGCCGCTCCCATGGGAGAGATATATCGTCAAAAAAATATCTTTTTGACGGATTGACAAAAATTTCTGTGTAAAAATCGTCAATTCCGCTATTGTATCCGGAGCGGCTTCGGTGTATTATAAGATCAGTACAATGTTGGATACAACAAGTGAAAAAGATAACAAATCACCTGCAGAAATCAAGGAGGAAACCATGGCACTTCACGTACTGGACGAAGCAAACCGCTGCCTGGGCTGCAAAAAGCCCCTGTGTCAGCAGGGCTGCCCCATCCACACCAATATCCCGGAGGTCATCCGTCTGCTGAAAAACAACCAGATGGACGAAGCCGGCAGGATGCTGTTTGAAAATAACCCCCTGACCACCGTGTGCGCACTGGTGTGCAACCACGAGAACCAGTGCGAGGGTCACTGTGTGCGCAACCGTATGCCCAGCCACGACCCGGTGCATTTTTCCATTATCGAGGACTATATCTCCACCACCTACGCCAACAAGATGACGGCAGGTCCCGCACCCCAGAACGGTATGAAGGTCGCCGTGGTGGGTTCCGGTCCGGCAGGTCTGACCATTGCGGTGCTGCTGGCACGGTGGGGCTATGATGTGACCATTTTTGATGCCCGGGATAAGATCGGCGGCGTCATGCGGTACGGTATCCCCAACTACCGCCTGCCGGACAGCGTGCTGGACGATTTCCAGTACCGTCATCTGGAGCTGAAGGGCATCAAGGTGCGCCCCAACACCACCATTGGCAAGACCATCACCATCGACGACCTGTTCCGGGACGGCTACAAGAGCGTGTTCATCGGTGCCGGTCTGTGGAAGGCAAACGCCATGCACATCAAGGGCGAGACTCTGGGCAACGTGGCGTTTGGCATCGATTATCTTGCCAACTCCAAGGCGTTCCGTCTGGGCGATGATATTGCGGTCATCGGCGTGGGCAACTCCGCCATGGACTGCGCTCGCACCGCCATCCGCAACGGGGCACGCCATGTGACCTGCTACGCCCGCCGGGACGAGAGCTGCATCAGCGCCTCGGAGTACGAGGTGAGCTACGCAAAGCTGGAGGGCGTGGGCTTCCGGTTCTGCAAGGCACCGGTGGAGATCCGGGAAAACGGTCTCATCTGCCGGGATACCGTCAAGGATGCAGACGGTAAGTTCGTGCAGGTGGAGGGCAGCGAGACCTTCTACCCCCACACCGGCGTCATCGTGTCCGTAAGTCAGGGCTCTGAGAGCAACCTGGTAAAGACCACCACCGGCATCGAGACCAACCAGCGGGGTCTGCTCACCGTCAGCGAGGACGGCAGCACCACCCGTGAGGGCGTGTTTGCCGGCGGCGACGCCGTTATGGGTGCCCGCACCGTGGTGGAAGCGGTGGCAGTGGCAAAGAAGGTGGCGGAGTCCATGGATGCCTATATGAAGAGCCTGCCGCAGGAAGAGACGGCGGACCCCTATGCAGATATCCCGGTGTTCCAGACTCCTACCTCCGATGTGCTGGGCAAGCAGGAGATCTGACCCTTTTTGATTTTTACAATCTGCAGTCTTTGCTGATTTTTGCCGCTCTGTTGGTTGACGGAGCGGCATTTGTTTTGTATACTATAAATATATTTTTTATAAAAGTGTACAAACAGGATACATCCGAAAGGCGGTGGACATCATTCTCAGACAATCGCTTCCCAAACTGCGGGAAAAGCTGCTGGAAGCACTGCAGGCGGTGCTGCCCATTGTGGCGATCGTTCTGGTGCTCTGCTTCTCCCTTGCCCCGGTGTCGCCCAGCATTCTGCTGTGTTTTCTGCTGGGTGCGGCAATGATCGTGGCGGGCATCATGTTCTTTACTCTGGGCGCAGAGATGAGCATGACCCCCATGGGCGAACGGGTGGGTGCAGTCATCACCCGCAGCCGCAGCCTGACTCTTATTTTGGGGCTGGGCTTCCTGCTGGGCTTTCTCATTACCATTTCGGAGCCGGATCTGCAGGTGCTGGCGGATCAGGTGCCCTCCATCCCCAGCAGCACTCTGATCCTTTCGGTGGCGGCAGGCGTGGGGCTGTTTCTGGTCTTTGCCTTCCTGCGTATGCTCATCGGTATCTCCCTGCCAAAACTGCTGGTGCTGTTTTACGGGCTGATCTTTACGCTGGCAGCCTTTGTGCCCAAGGAGTTCCTTGCGGTGGCGTTTGACTCCGGCGGCGTCACCACCGGTCCCATGACCGTGCCCTTTATCATGGCACTGGGCTTGGGCGTTTCCGCCATCCGCAGCGACCGCCATGCAGCAGACGACAGCTTTGGTCTGGTGGCAATGTGCTCCATCGGACCCATCCTTGCGGTGCTGACCCTGGGCATCGTTTTCCGGGCGTCGGACAGCACCTATATCCCTCCGGTGCTGCCGGAGGTGGCAGACTCGGTGGAGCTGTGGACCCTGTTCCGGGAGGGGATCCCCACCTATCTGGGAGAGATCGCCCGGTCCCTGCTGCCCATCATTTTAATGTTTGGTGCATTTCAGGTCGTTGCTCTGCGGCTGGACCGCCGCACGCTGGGGCGCATCGCTGTGGGTCTTGCCTACACCTATGTGGGACTGGTGCTTTTTCTTACAGGAGCAAACGTGGGCTTTATGCCTGCGGGTAATTATCTGGGACAGGTCCTTGCCGGGCAGGCAGTGCGCTGGCTGCTGATCCCCATCGGGATGCTCATCGGCTACTTCATCGTCAAGGCAGAGCCGGCGGTGTATGTGCTGAACAAGCAGGTGGAAGAGGTCACCGACGGTGCCATCTCGGCGCAGGCAATGGGCACGGCGCTTTCGGTGGGCGTGTCCGTCTCGGTGGGTCTTGCCATGGTGCGGGTGCTCATCGGCATCTCCATCCTGTGGTTTCTGGTGCCGGGCTATGTGTTTGCCATCAGCATCGCTTTTGTGGTGCCCAAGCTGTTTACTGCTATCGCCTTTGACGCCGGCGGCGTTGCCTCCGGTCCCATGACCGCCACCTTCCTGCTGCCGCTGGCGCAGGGGGCGTGTGTGGCAGTGGGGGGCAACATCGTCACCGATGCCTTTGGCGTGGTGGCAATGGTGGCAATGACCCCCCTGATCACGGTGCAGCTGATGGGTCTGGTGGCGCAGCTGCGCACCCGCAAGGCACGCAGCGTCCAGCCTGCCGCAGTGTTTGCCGCAGCCTTTGCGGACCTGCCGGATGACGCCATCATTGAGCTGTAAAGGAGGCAGAGCGTGAGCAGTTTGTATCTGATGATCAGTATCATCCATCGCCGTTCCACCGATGGCTTTCTGCAGCTGTATAAGAGCCACGGCGTGACGGTGAGTATGCAGACGGTGGGCTCCGGCACAGCAGTGCAGGAGACCCTTTCCACCCTGGGTCTGGAAAAGACCGAAAAAGCGGTGCTTCTTGCCGTGGTGACGGCGGAAAGCTGGCAGAAGATCCAGCGGGACCTGCGCCGCAAAATGCAGATCGATGTGCCGGGCACCGGCATTGCGTTCATCGTGCCGCTGAGCAGCATCGGCGGAAAACGGGCACTGATGTTCCTTACAGAGCATCAGCCCCTTGGCTGGAAGGAGGAGAGCACTTTGAAGGATACCCGCTACGAGCTGCTGCTGGTGGTGGCAAATCAGGGCTATACCGGCTCCATCATGGATGCCGCCCGCACTGCCGGAGCAGGGGGCGGCACGGTGATCCACGCAAAGGGCACCGGCATGGAAGGGGCAGCGCCGTTCCTTGGGATGGAGCTGGTAAACGAGAAGGAGCTGGTGCTCATCGTCAGCCGCACCGCCCAGAAAAACACCATCATGAAGGCGATCATGGAGGGGGCAAACCCCAAGGCGGGAGCCATCGTGTTCTCGCTGCCGGTGACGGATACCGCCGGTCTGCGCCTGATGGAAGAAGAGGATACCCCCCAGGAGACCGCCCTGTGATCCCCTGAAAGACCCGATCCGGATCCGCATTTATCGCCTAAGGCTTGATAAATGCGGATCTTTTCGTTATCATAGAAGAAAGTATTTCAACAAAGGGGAGCATGAATATCCTATGATTCAACTTTCTCACAAGCAGCAGGCGGTCTTTAATGCCCTGTCCATTCTGGTGGGCAACGCCCTGTATGCGTTGACGGTGGTATTGTTTCTGATGCCTTCCGGTTTGATCACCGGCGGTGCCACCGGTATTGCCCTTGCGGTGACCCGGCTCAGCGGGCTGCGGACCTCCTCGGTGCTGTTCGTCATCAATGTGGCAATGCTGCTGCTGGGCTGGGCGGTGCTGGGGCGGAAGTTTGCCCTCAACACGGTGGCAAGCACCATCCTCAGCCCGGTGTTCCTTGCCCTGTGGGAGCAGGTCATCGGCAGCGGAGGGCTGACGGATGATCTGGTGCTCAATACCGTCTTTGCAGGTTTTGGCATTGGCGTTTCGCTGGGCATCACCATCCGGGCAGGTGCTTCCACCGGCGGCATGGATATCCCCCCGCTGGTGCTGAACAAGTGGTTCCGCCTGCCGGTCTCCGCTACCATGATGGCAATGGATCTGGTGATCCTGGTGATGCAGGCGATGTTCAGCCCCCTGCGGCAGTCCCTGTACGGTGTGGTCATGGCGATCGTGTACACGGTGGTGCTGGACAAGGTGCTGATGCTGGGCAGCACCCGCACCGAGGTAAAGATCATCAGCAAAAAGTCCGATGCCATCTGCGCCGCCATCATGGGGGAGCTGGACCGGGGCGTCACCATCCTGCACGGCGAGGGCGGCTACCTGCGGGAGCCGGAGTCGGTGCTGCTGAGCGTGGTGTCCAACCGGCAGCTGCCCCGGCTGGAAAAGCTGGTGCACGCCATCGACCCCACCTGCTTTGTGATCGTCAGCCACGTCACCGAGGTCAGCGGACGGGGCTTCTCGCTGGAAAAGGACTACCCGGAGGAAGGGTAAACGGGGTATTGGCGGACCTGCCCGGGCGTAAAAAACAACTCTCTCAGGCTCACTTCGTTCGTCAGGCGTGACGGAGAGGATATTGGAGCCTTCGCCGCAGGATAGATTTCCGCCAGACTCTTGCAAAAATGCCCCGGTTTGGGGTATAGTATGAGATGTAGGAAGATGCAGAATCTGCCTGCCCTTATAAAACCGTACAGAAAGGAATTTTATCATGTTTGATATTTTCAATATGCTCAAGAAGGATCAGGAGAAAGCCCCCAAGCAGGTGACCCGTGAGACCATCATCGGGGACATTCTGGACATGGACCAGACCACTGCCCCCTACTTTATGGAGATCGGTATGCACTGCCTGGGCTGCCCCGCTTCCCGGGGTGAGTCTCTGGAAGAGGCGTGTGCCGTCCACGGGGTGGACTGCGATGAACTCATCGAGAAGCTGAACACCCATCTGGCTTCCAAGAAGGCTTGATGCTTCCCGCACTGGATGAGCGTCTTACTGCGGCGGCGGAGCTGGTACGCCCCGGGCAGCCGGTGGCGGACATCGGCTGCGACCACGGCAAGCTGACGGCAGTGCTGGCGGCTTCCGGCAGGTACCCCAAAGTCATCGGGGCGGACCTGCGCCCGGGACCACTGGCAAAAGCAAAGCAGACGCTGGAAAATGCACACTGTCAGGACCGCGCTGAGCTTCGGCTGGGCGACGGTCTTTCTGTGCTGTCTGCGGGAGAGGTGGGCACCATCGTGCTGGCGGGAGTGTCGGCACAGACCAGCTGGGAGATCATCGAAAAAGCACCGTGGGTGTCCACGGTGGGCGGACCCCGGCTGGTGCTGGTGCCTGCCACCCGCCACAATGACCTGCGCCGCTGGCTGTGGACCCACGGCTTTGCCCTTGTGGCAGACAGACCGGTGCAGGCGGCGGGGCGCTGGTATGCGGTGATCGCCGCTGAGTACACCGGCGAAGTACAGGAACCGGACTTTGCCCGGTGCCTTTTTGGAGATACGGGAAAGTATCCGGAGGGGGCGGGCTATGCCGCATGGCAGAAGGCAAAGCTGCCCCGGCTGCGGCTGGGCGTGCCGGACGGCACACCGCTGGCAGAGGAGATGGATGCCATTCTGAAAGAGGGGACAGAAAAATGACCACAGTACAGCAGGTATACGACGCCATGCAGGTCATGGCTCCGCTGGAGCTGGCAGAGAGCTGGGACAACCCGGGTCTGTTGGTGGACTGCGGCGGTGCAGTCCACCGGGTGCTGGTGACGCTGGACATCACCCCGGAGGTGGTGGCAGAGGCGGCGGCAAAGGGGTGTCAGGTCATCGTGGCACACCATCCGGTGATCTTTGACCCCCTGAAAAAGCTGTGCCCGGCGGACCTGCCCTACCAGCTGGTGCAGGCGGGGATCTCCGCTGTCTGTATGCACACCAATCTGGACGCCGCCCGGGGCGGGGTCAACGAGGTGCTGGCAGAAATCTTTGGGATGCAGGACCCCCAGCCCTTTGCAGAGGGCTGCGGCAGAGTGGGACAGATCCAGCCGGTCACGGTGGAGCAGCTTGCCCGGAAGGCACAGCAGCTGCTGGCAGCCCGGTGCAACCTGCCGGGAGACGGCAGCCCGGCGGTGCAGGTAAAGTTTGCGGACAACGGCAGACCGGTGCAGCGGCTGGCAGTCATCAGCGGCGCCGGAGGCAGCCTGTTTGAGGAGGCACTTGCGCAGGGCGCCGACTGCCTGCTGACCGGCGAGGCGAACCATCACCACGCCATAGATGCCAGACGGCTGGGGCTTGGACTGGTGGCGGCAGGGCACTATGCCACCGAGTTCCCGGTGACGGCGGCGGTAGCGGCAAAGCTGGGCGCTGCCCTGCCGGAGCTGGATGTGCTGGTGAGCGAAACAAACAAAGATCCCTACCAATATTTATAAAGGAAACAGCAAAAAAACGAGGTAACGTAAATGGCATTGGATGCCGCGACACTGGCACTGACGGCAGGGGAGCTGAAGGCGACCCTCACCGATGCAAAGATCGCAAAAATATTTGAACCGACCCGCGATGAGCTGGTCATTACCCTGCGGACCCGCACCGAGACCTACAGCCTGCTGCTTTCGGCACGCAGCGGCTCGGCACGGGTCTGCCTGACCCAGGAGACTTTTGAGAACCCGGAGACCCCGCCCTCCTTCTGTATGCTGATGCGCAAGCACCTTACCGGCGGTCGTCTGCTGGATGTGCATATGGAGCCGGGGGACCGGATCGTCTATTTCGATTTCCAGTGCACCAACGAGATGGGAGACCTTGTGCGGAACACCCTCTGCGCAGAGCTGATGGGACGCTACTCCAATCTGGTGCTGGTGCAGGGCGGAAAGATCATTGACGCCCTGAAGCGGGTGGACTTTGAGGACAGCGATGTCCGGCAGCTGCTGCCGGGTCTGCCCTACACCACGCCTCCCAAGCCCGCACGTCCGGACTTTTTACAGGTGAGTAGCGCCTCCATCGTGGCGGCGGCGTGCCAGCGGGACCTGCCGGTGGCGGATGCCCTGAACAAGACGGTGGCAGGCGTGGGCCCGGTGGTCTGCCGGGAGGCGGCGTGGCGCGCCTTTGACGGGGAACACCTGCCTGCCAACGAGCTGACCGAGGAGCAGAAGCGGCGGCTCATGACGGCGATCGACGAACTGAAGGAGATCCACGCCAACGGCGGCTGCCCCTGCAGCGTCACCTCCCCGGAGGGAAAACCGGTGGAGTACACCTTCTTCCGCCCGATGCAGTACGGCGAGAACTACGCCATCCGGCAGTGGGATTCCTTCAACGAGATGCTGGAGGGCTACTACGCCGAGAAGGACCGTGCCGAGCGTCTGCGGACCAAGGGCAAGGAGCTGCACAAGGCGGTGCACAATATGTACGACCGTGCCCTCCGCAAGCAGGCGGCACGGCAGGAAGAACTTGCCGCCAGCGGCAAAAGCGAGAAGCTGCGGCTCTACGGCGAGCTGCTGTCGGCAAACCTCTATCTGGCACAGAAGGGCATGAAGAGCATCACGGTGCCCAACTGGTATGACGAGGGCAAAGAGGTGACCATCCCTCTGGACCTGCGGTTTACCCCCAGCCAGAATGCCCAGAGCTTTTTTAAGAACTACAAGAAGAAGCAGACGGCGGCACGGATGCTGGTGGACCTGCTGGCGGAAGGCGAAAAGGAGATCGCCTATCTGGAAACGGTGCTCTACGAGGTGGAATCCGCCACCGGCGAGGCGGCGCTCAACGAGATCCGTGCCGAGCTGAAAGGGCAGGGCTATCTGAAGTACTACAAGCAGCGGGACAAGCGCCAGAAACCGGCGGATTTCCTGCGCTACACCTCCAGTGACGGTTTTGAGATCCTGGTGGGACGCAACAACGCCCAAAACGATAAGCTGACCCTCCACACCGCCCGGGGCAAGGACCTGTGGTTCCATGTCCAGAAGGCGCCCGGCAGCCACGTGGTGGTCATGAGCCGGGGAGAGGACATCCCGGACACCACCCGGCAGGAGGCGGCGGAACTGGCAGTCATCCATTCCAGCGCCTACAAGGCAGGCACCGGCGCCAAGGTGGCAGTGGACACCACCGAGGTAAAGAACATCTGGAAGGCAAACGGCGCAAAGCCCGGCATGGTGCTGTACGAGGTGTACACCACCGTCTATATCACCCCCCGGGAAGGGCTGGAAGAGCAGCTGAAGAAAAAGTGAGCGGAAACGCACCTTCGGCGGTGGAATACTTTATATTTTCGGGATACCGGAGTGTCTGGGGATGCTCCGGTATTCTGTTTTTATGGGAAGGGGGGCGGAGGCAAATGGCACTGCGGGGAAGCACCCTCGCCCTCTCCGTCTGCTCACTACGTTCGCATCCACCTCTCCCTGTGAGGAAAGATTTCCCCCGGTCGGGGGAAAATGTCACCGCAGGTGACAAAAAGGGGGAATCTGGCAAAGCCGACAGGCTTTGACTGAGAGGGCGAGGATGCTGAGCGACCAGCGGGAGCGGACTGAGAGGGTTGGCTCCCTCCCAGAGGGAGCTGGCAAAGCCGGTAGGCTTTGACGGAGGGAGTTCTCCTTATATATAGGTATAAAATACCGCTTTCCGGTCTATACTACCCCACATACAGCGGGGCGGGGGAGTTTTCCACCCCGAAAAAGGCGGCGGATTGTGCATCTTGCACAGAAAATGCGCCGGTTGACAAAACAGAGAAAATAAAAAAAGAAAATCCGTTCTTTTTTTGCAAAAACCCTTGCCAAATCCACGAAGATGTGATAGAATGTCTCTCGGCTGCAAAGGGCTTGTGCGATACAAGTCGTGCAGGCCAGCGATATGCGTAGATGCGGGAGGTTGTCATCCGGCGATAGCTGCGATGGGTTATTTCCGCGGAGTATGTCCGATCTTAGAACCGGGCGAAAAAATTACTGACAGCGATGGAATACGTTCCTCCGGCAGAGAAGTTACTCCTCTGCGAAACGGACGGAACCAATGTTCGGATTTGATTTGCTAATATGTTTCCGGGAGAACTGCCATGCGGTTCACCGGTTTTTATAGTGCCAAATCGAGGAACACCCGGAACTGTGTAGAGCAATTTATCGGCTCGCCTAGGGCAAAATCAATTTTTTCAGGAGGCGTAAGCAATGGCAGTCAAAGAGAAAATCAGAATCCGTCTGCAGAGCTATGATGCTCAGCTGATCGATGCCGCAGCAGAGAAGATCGTGGAGACCGCAAAGCGCACTGGCGCTCGCGTGTCCGGCCCCATCCCCCTGCCCACCGATCGTGAGATCGTTACCGTTCTGCGTGCTACCCACAAGTACAAGGATAGCCGCGAGCAGTTCGAGAGCCGCACTCATAAGCGTCTGATCGACATTCTGAAGCCGTCCAACAAGACGGTTGAGGCTCTGATGAGCCTCCAGCTCCCCGCTGGCGTGGACATCGAGATCAAGCTGTAAACCACACTGGATCCAAATCGATGCCCTCGTTTCCCGAGGGGTCATGTTGGCAGTGACGTGCGCTGCCAACCAATAACCTTTACAGGAGGAAAAGAAAATGGTTAAAGGCATTATCGGCAAGAAAGTCGGTATGACCCAGCTGTTCGACGAGAGCGGCAAGGTTATCCCCGTCACCGTCATCGAGGCTGGTCCCTGCACCGTGGTGCAGAAGAAGACCGTCGAGAGCGATGGCTATCAGGCTGTTCAGCTGGGCTTCGGCGAGGTTTCCGCCAAGAAGGTCAACAAGGCAGCTGCAGGTCACTTCAAGAAGGCAAACGTTGCCCCCAAGAAGACCCTGCGTGAGTTCCGTCTGGAAGACGTTTCCGCAATGAACGTTGGCGATGTGCTGAAGGCTGATGTCTTCGCAGCAGGCGACAAGGTTGACGTTGCAGGCGTTTCCAAGGGCAAGGGCTATCAGGGCGTTATCAAGCGCTTTGGTCAGCACCGTCTGCGTGAGAGCCACGGCACTGGCCCGGTGGCACGTCATGCAGGTTCTATGGGCGCTATTTCCAACCCCTCTCGCGTGTTCCCCGGCAAGCGCCTGCCCGGTCACATGGGCTGTGTGCGCGTCACCGTGCAGAACCTGACCGTTGTCAAGGTTGACACCGAGAACAATCTGATCGCTGTCAAGGGTGCTGTCCCCGGTTCCAAGGGCACCATCATCACCCTGGCTAACAGCGTGAAGGCGTAAGGAGGAAAGCTACAATGGCAAAGTTTAACGTAGTCGATATGAACGGTCAGCATGTTAGCGAGATCGAGCTTTCCGACGCCGTGTTCGGTATCACCCCGAACGAGAAGGCTGTCCACATTGCAGTGGTGAACTTCCTGGCAAATCAGCGTCAGGGCACCCAGAACACCAAGATCCGCATGGAAGTTTCCGGCGGCGGCAAGAAGCCCTGGCGTCAGAAGGGCACTGGTCACGCTCGTCAGGGCTCCATCCGTGCTCCGCAGTGGACTCACGGCGGCGTTGCTCTGGGCCCCAAGCCCCGCAGCTACAACTACCACATCAACAACAAGGTCAAGCGCCTGGCTCTGCTGAGCGTCCTGTCCGACAAGGCTGCCAACGGCAACATGGTAGTTGTTGATAAGTTCGCTTGCGATGAGTACAAGACCAAGACCGTGGTTGCAATGCTGAACGCTGTGGGCGCCGGCAAGAAGAACCTGCTGGTCAACGAGACTGTCGATGCAAAGTTTGTCAAGAGCGCTGGCAACATCGCCGGCGTCAAGACCACCTTTGCAGGCAGCGTGAACACCTACGATGTGCTGAACGCCGACAAGCTGATCATCAGCGTCGACGCAGCTAAGAAGCTCGAGGAGGTGCTTGGCTAATGAAAACCGCACATGATATCATCCTGAAGCCGGTCATTACCGAGAACTCCATGGCTGGCATCGCTGACAAGAAGTACACCTTCAAGGTCGCTACCGATGCTACCAAGGTCGAGATCGCTCAGGCAGTCGAAACCCTGTTCCCTGGCGCTAAGGTCGCTAAGGTGAACACCATGTCTGTCCGTGGTCGCTTCCGCCGTCAGGGCATGCACGCCGGTTATACCGCTGCATCCAAGAAGGCTATCGTGACCCTGACCAAGGACTCCAAGGAAATCGAGTTCTTCAACAGCATGGTTTGATAACGAACCCGCCGAGGGTTCCTCTATGGGGATATGACCCCGATAATAATTCATAAGATAAACAAAGGAGAATAGCACTATGGCTATCAAGAAGTATGGCCCCACTACTCCGGGCCGCCGCGGCATGACCGTCACGGATTACAGCGTCCTGAGCAATGTCGCTCCCGAGCGCAGCCTGCTGGAGCCCATGAAGAAGCACAGCGGCCGCAACAACACCGGTCGTATCACCGTCCGTCATCAGGGCGGCGGCAACCGCACTAAGTATCGTGTCATCGACTTCAAGCGTCAGAAGACCGATATCCCCGCTACCGTCAAGACTCTCGAGTACGATCCGAACCGCAGCGCATTCATCGCTCTGGTCGAGTACACCGATGGCGTCAAGAGCTACATCATTGCTCCCGATGGCCTGAAGGTGGGCGATGTGATCATCAGCGGCAAGGGCGCCGACATCAAGCCCGGCAACTGCCTGCCCTTCGAGAACATCCCCGTCGGTACCATCATCCACAACATCGAGCTGTATCCCGGTCGTGGCGCTCAGCTGGTTCGTTCCGCTGGCAACATGGCTCAGCTGATGGCTAAGGAGAATGGCTACGCACTGGTTCGTCTGCCCTCCGGTGAGATGCGCAACGTGCCCCTCAACTGCACTGCAGTCGTGGGTCAGGTTTCCAACATCGACCACGAGAACGTGAACCTGGGCAAGGCTGGTCGTAAGCGCCACATGGGCGTCCGTCCCGGCAGCCGTGGTACCGTCATGAACCCCTGCGACCATCCCCATGGTGGTGGCGAGGGCCGCGCACCTGTCGGTCACTCCGGTCCTATGACTCCCTGGGGCAAGCCCGCTCTGGGTCTCAAGACTCGCAAGCATCATAAGCGCTCCGATAAGCTGATCGTGAAGCGTGCAGGTAAGTAAGAGAGGAGTTTAAGACAATGGGTAGAAGCATTAAAAAAGGACCTTTCGTCCAGGCTGCTCTTATGAAGCACGTTGAAGCGATGAACGCTTCCGGCAAGAAGCAGGTCATCAAGACCTGGAGCCGTGCCTCCACGATCTTCCCCGAATTCGTTGGTCACACCTTTGCCGTCCACGACGG
>SFDE01000002.1 GCA_004558805.1 Faecalibacterium prausnitzii
TCATTCCAGAACGGATCGAAGAAATCATCGAACAGATTTTCATGGAAAACAGTCGGCATAAGCATAAATCATTCCTCCAATCCCGGCGTTCGGGTCGGGCAATCAATTTGAAGCGTCCATTCAGAGGGGCTTCCGGAGAACCTTCCGGCTCTCCTTTTGCCCTTCCTCCTGAGCACGCCCCTGTTATAGCACAGGTTTTTAGCGCTGTCAAGTGTAGAGTGCTAATGTTCACAAAAGAATAATACATTTAACACAGCTTTTGCGATTTTTCAAAAAATTCGTCTGTTTATCGTATTTTTATATTCAGCACAAAACAAAAAGCGCCCCCGGAAAGCTCTTGCAGCTTTCCGGAGGCACCGGGTCTTTCGTTGCGTCAATGGGAAGCAGCTTTGATCTTCCCGGTCCATCGGACAAAGAGGACCAAAAAAATCACCAGTAAAAGGCAGATTGCACCGTGCATTGCCGACATCATGTAGTAGCCCATAAAATCAAACCGTACCGTCCCTGCCATCAGGTAGGGCTGTCCCCCTGCCTTGTATAGGGTCACACCGCAGGCGATGCCGTTGTAAAGGGCTGCCGCCGCAGCTGCTGCACAGACGACTGCCCGGAAGACAGCGTTTTTCAGGATCTTTGTGAACATAATTCCAACTCCGTTCTGACTCCATCGTTATAGTAGAAGAGGCTGCCCGCCCGGGAAAAATCCTTGTCCACCTCTACCCCGTCAAATCCCATAAATGCTTTTTCGATCTTTTCGGGGGTATAGACAAACCCTGCTGTTTTCAGCTGGTAGTCCTCTTCCACCACTTCGTTCCACAGGTGCACCGACCAGTAGCTGCAGTTTTTGCCTACAGTCCACCGATGATTCCGGTCCATGTAGTCCTCTATGATCTTCAGTTTGGACTCCCCGATGTTCACACTCAGGGACTGCCTGCCCACATACCGGTCATAATCCGCAATGTAGTTGGGCTCCAGATCAAAGAGCAGCCCCGGCATACCGGCGACCGCCCACACCGAAAAAGTCAGCATCTCGTTATTTTTTATCTCGTAGTCCTTTATGTAGACCGAGTGTCCGGTCTGGTTGTCCACCGACAGCCATGTGTGCCCAAAGCACTTGATAAAGGGCTTGGACTCGCTTTTGCCGTCAAAGGTGGTGATGGAAAAAACAATGCCCTCTTCATAGGGAAGGGTCTGGACTGTACTCCTGTCTGTCTCTGCGCCCACCCACAGGCACAGGACGATTGCCAGAGCCGCCAGAAGTACCGGCAGTGCCGCAAGTTTTTTTCTCACTATAGGATCCTCCCAGTTGATGGTGTGTTCTCTTACCGGTGCCCTGCCGGGCACAGTACCCACAGTATAAACGAAAAATCGCTTTAACACAAGGGTTTTTCAAAGTCTCCTGCCTGCGCAGGCAAAACAACGCCCCCGGAAAGCCCATTTTGCTCTCCGGGGGCGGGTCTTATCGGTTGACGAAATTCAATGTCAGCACAAGGACCAGCATATGGACCGGGTAGAATCCGTAACAGGCGTACTGGAAGGGCTTGCTGTGGTAGCCCTGTCGTCCCCGATACAGCCAGATGGGGATCAGTGCCAGCAGCGCCAGCCCCTGCTGACAAAGCTCAAGGTCCATGCCCAGCAGCTGAACAGGGTACATCAGCCCGCCCAGCAGCTCCACATTGACCCAGTACAGCGCCACCGCCTGCCCCAACAGGCACCACCACTTCCGACCACGGAAAAAGTAGAAGAGGAACACGGTCAGGACACCTGCACCGTAGTAGTCCACCATGCAGAGAGTGCCCAGCAGTCCTCCCGCTGCCACCGCGAGGACAGACACCAGCAGGGTGAGCCAGATCTTCTGCTTTTTCCGTGCGTTCTCCATGAGATGGATCCCCAGAAGCCCCAGCAGCAGGGTCCAGATCACATTCTGGTGCACCGGATAGAACCAGGTCCCGCCGTACATCAGATCAAAGGGCACCTCCGAGAGCACCGCAAACAGCAGCATCCGCAGGGCATACTTTTTGAAGCTCCGGGTGTGGAAATACCCCTCCACCGCCATAAAGGCAAAGATGGGAAAGGCAAGCCGCCCGGCGCAGGTCAGCCACTCCTGCGCCGGCAGAAGGGTCGCCCAGAGGTGGTCCATGAGCATCAGGGTCATGGCGATGATGTGAAGCGCCGCTGCGCTCAGGTCAAAGGAGGTTGCGGCGGTAGAATGCAGTTTATTTGACACGTTGTTGTACCTCGTTCCTGTGGAGTTTCTTTTATTTTCCGGTGGCCCCATGTAGTTGATGCCGTCTCCGTCCAGCAGGACCGTACCGGTAAATTCTCCGCTGCCGGAGTCGTAAACAAGATCGGTCACTTTATACCGGGCAGACCGGGCGTCCCGCAGCACGATGTGCAGCCGGTCCTGCAGGTCCACTTCCGGTGAAATCCGGTCCCCTTTACCCTGAATACGAACAGGAAGGGGCAATGATTGCGCCCATCGGCAATTTTGTGCAAAAAAGACAGCTTTTCCCTCGAAAGACCGTTTCTGCCGGGCTGGATGGTATAAAAATTTTCTGCAGTTCTTTGTTCAAATCACCAATGGTCTTTTTGTGCCGGGCGTGATACAATAGCAAACGTTGTGCGTCTGCACAAAAATAGCAAAAGGAGCTGCTGAATTTGGATCCCATCTATCTGTTGCCCGGTGAAGAACGCTGTGTCCCTTTTAAGGATTCCGATGGCGTCCCCAAAATACACTACACCTACTGCTCTTTCCACGGCAGACTTTTCAACTGCACCTGCCGCTCCAGGGACGAAGCGCAGAAGCTCTGCGAGGACTGGCTGGTCCAGCAGGACCGCTGCTATATAAACTAAGATCCGCCGAGGTCTTCCTCCCTTTTTAGGGGCGGGAGCCTCGGCGGATCTCTTTTTTCTACAACAAAAGCGGGCAGTCCCGGGACTGCCCGCTGAAAAAACGCTTTGCCGGTATGACCGGAGCCAAGCCTTATCCCTGCGCCGGACTGCCCCCGGTGCAAAGATCCTGCCACCGCTGCGGCGGGATGACCGGCTCCGTCACAAAGGCTTCGGGATTGGAGGCGAGAACGTGGCGGGTGACCCGGAAGACGCCCTCCGCATCGCAGAGAATGCACTTTGCATCGCCAAATTTCATATTCTGCGCTGCACCGCAGTCCAGATACGCCTGTTCCAGCTTTACAAAATCTTCGGAGATGTGGGGCTGGTCCGGACATCAAACACCCTGTCGCTGCCGTCCACGAACCGCCATGTGTGGATGGGCAGCAACAGCAGCCCCCCAGCAAAAAACTCCATCAGGACATCCAGCACCGTGTCTGCGCCCCCTTCCACCTCCCCGATGGACTTCATGGAGGAGTGGATGAGGATGGTCTCGGTGCCGGTAAGCCCCATTGCCACAAGGTCCTGCCGCAGGGTTTCCTTTGTATGTGCCATGATTTTTCTCCTTTTACAGCAATTTCCGACCGGCTATTCTGGATACGGCAAGAGTCCGATGCAGCTTCCACCATTTATTCCGTCGGTCGGGGCGGCGGCGTGAACGGTCACGCCCTGCCCGCCTTGGGAAAGAGAAGCCCGCAGGGTCTCTGCGGAGCTCAAAATATTTCAGAGTGGCTTACCTGCCCATGGAGACGTCAGCAGGGTAGCAGGAGTGCAGGGAATAGCAAAAAGGACGCTTTTGGCAAAAGAACGATGGGCGGCGGCAGAAACGCCGAACGCTGAGGTTTTTTTTAATGAAGGCTCGTAAGGTGAGCCAAACCAGAAGCTTCCTTGCGGAAATGTGCAGCCTTATAGTTCATCTGCACCTGAACCGGTATCCGCCTTCTCTTGTCTTGCCGCACCCAGAATAGCCGGTCGTCGGCAAGGTCATGCCTTCACATTTTCCAGATAGGTCTCAAATGCCTCTGCAAAGCTGGCGTTCACGTCAAAGGGCGGCGCATAGTCCACTTTGGAGGTCACAAGGCACAGGTCGATGCGGTTGGAGGTCTCGTCTGCCTGCTGGTTCAGCTTAGTCAGGGCGCTGCGGATGACCTTGCGGTCGTAATTGATGGTGGTGACCCTTTTTACATCGCAGCAGTAGGAGATCTGGTTGCCCTCGGCGTTGAATCGGTAGCCGGTGCCCCCACCGGAAAGCATCTGTTCAGAGCTGCGCAAGTCATTCATCCGCTTAAAGGTCCGTGCCACGCTCTGTCGGGCGGTATTCAGGCTCACCTCGCTGTCCATGTCCATGTCCAGTGCGTCCTTTGCCTTGCGGATGGCGACAAACAGCCGGCTCTTTTCCTCCAGCAGGTACAGCATGAACCGGGCGATATCGGTGATCTGCTCGTAGTATTCGGTCTGGGGCACATCCATCACCGTCTCGTCCTCCGCCTCTGCCATGACTTTGTGGCGCAGATAGGTGTTTGCCACCTTGGTGACATTGGAGTCGCAATCCAGGATGTTCTGTGCTTCCTCCAGCAGGGACTGGAGCTTGTTCTGGTAGCGGAACGCTTCTTTCAGATTCATGAGATCCACCTCGTTTTCAGGTTCGGTTTTCCGTTGCGTCTTTTTCCGCTCCTATTGAACCATATTTCCCGGCAAAAGGCAACGGCGCAGAGCCGCGCCCCGCCGCTGCCCTCCCTTTCTTCTGCGATGTCCCCTGCAAATTTCACACAAATTTGACCCTGTCACGGTTTTTTGCCGGGGCGGCGGGTTCTACAATAAAAATGTCGGACACATCCGATTCCGGACCTGCTCCCTTTTTGAACAGTCCCGGGCTTTTCCATATACGCAAAGCGCCCATCCCGGCTTTGAACACCGGAATGGGCGCTTTGCGTTTGCTGTAATATATGATGATCGGAGAATGGCAGAACTCAGCCGGCGATGCGGTCCTTACGACCTGCCTCCAGCATATAGCGCAGGAAGCCGGTGACATCGGCGGGGTCGGTGACGGTGATGGCAAAGCCCTTCTTGGGGGCAGCGTCCATCATCCGCAGCATGGAGGATGCGGTGGCATCCTTCTTCAGGTCACAGGTCTTGCCGTTGTCCAGATGGAGCAGCACGCTGCCACGGCTGGCGGAAACCTGCTTCATAAAACGATCCTTATCAAAATATTCAATACGAAGCATAGGAATACCTCCTTGAAAATGGTTTGTTATATGTATCGTCCCTCGTTGGAGCTCCCGGCGCATCCGGAACCCACGATCCGGACCGCTGCGCAAAAAACAGCGCTGAGCGGCAAAAAAGACCTTTCCCGGGGCTTGCAGCCCTGTCCTTTCCGTGTTATACTGAACCCGGAAGCTCTGGTAGAATAATACCACGAAATGATCGCCAATAATAGAACAGAATCGTATATTTCATAGGACAAAACCAGCATCGTTAAAAAACAAACCAAGTATTGCGGAAAGGAACTGGTGAATATGGCATATTCTGTGAGCGACAGCCCCGCCGCCCGGGGGTGGGTGGGGCTTACCAGTGCAGCGGCGGTGGTGGCAGACGCAGAAGGACGGGAGCAGGCCCAGCACGGCAGCGCCCTGTTCCCCATTGCCTGCTATGCCGAAGACCTTGCCTTCTACTCGGTGGCGTGGCACTGGCACGAGGAGTTCGAGTTTATTCTGGCAGCCCTGGGTCCCATCCATGTAGACGTGAACAAGACCCGGCTGACCCTGCAGACCGGGCAGGGGGTGTTCGTCAACTCCGGGGCGCTCCACGCCGTGGAACCTGCCGAAAGCAGGGCGCTGCTCCACTCCGGCGTCTTTCATCCCCGGCTGGTGGGCGGGGTGGACACCGTTTTCTGGCAGAAGCTGGTGCGTCCTCTGCTTCAGCCGGGAACTCCCGCCTTCTTTCTGCTGGACCAGGCAGTGCCATGGCAGAAACAGGTGCTGCTCTGTTTGCAGGAGGCGTGGAAAGGGGTGGCGGATGAACCCTTTGACTACGAAAACCGGGTGCGGTATCACCTGACGGCGGCGCTGCGGCTGCTGATCACCCAGTGCGTAAGCGGAAAGGTAAAGGTCTCAGAACAGGAGCAGATCGCCTCGGAGCGGATGAAGCAGATGCTCCGCTACGTGGAGGATCACTTTGCAGAGGAAGTGACCGTGGCAAAGATCGCCGACAGCGTAGCGCTCAGCGAAAGTGCCTGTCTGCGCAGTTTCCGGCAGTTTCTGGGCATCACCCCCATCCAATATCTCAAACAGTTCCGGGTGGAAAAAGCCGCAGAGCTGCTCCGTTCCACCCGGCTCAAGACCGGCGAGATCGGGCTGGAATGCGGCTTTTCCGACGGCAGCTACTTCATCCGCACCTTCCGGGAGATCAAGCACTGTACGCCCCGGGAGTACCGCACCCTGTTCTGCTGAACCGCAGCGAAGCTGTTGCCAGAAAACAGCAGAGTCCCTCGTCAATATACCCTAACCTATACACAAAATTTGTGCAATACCATGATTTTGCGCCGGGAAACTTGCTTTTCTCCCCCGGGGCGTTTATGATGACGATGTTCGCATGTCCGGTGCAGAAAAGGGGAAATGGAGCCATGAGCAGACTTGAATATACCATAGAAAGCGTTCTGGACATCCCTCTGTGGGAAAAAATGCAGGACCGGCTGGCGGAGCTCACCGGCACCGCCATCATATGTATCGATATCAAGGGCAACCCTGTCACGAAGCACAGCGGTCGCACCGAGTTTTGCAGCATTATCCGAGAGAACCCCATCTCCCGCAAGCGCTGCTTCCGCTGCGACGCTCTGGCAGGAGTGGAGGCAGTGCGCCGGGGTCGCCCCTACATCTACCTGTGCCACTGCGGCATCGTGGACGTGGCAGTGCCCGTCATGGTGGGGGATATCTATCTGGGTGCCGTGATGTTCGGGCAGGTAAGGCTGCTGAACAAGGACCGGGAAAAGGCGGTGAGGCTGGTAAACGAGATCAGCTCCATCCTGCCGCAGGAGGATGCCGCACGGCAGGAAATGCTGCAGAAGTACGAGCTTCTGCCGGAGATGGACTATGACCAGATCGTGCTGATCGCAGAATATATCAACGATATGGTGCACTATATTGTGGACCGTGCCGTAAAGAGCCGCACCCGGGATGAGACCTACAAGTGGCTTATGAGCACCAACACGGAGCAGCTCAGCGAAGAAATGGAGATCCAGGAGATCCTGCCGCAGGAGGACCGGCTGCGGCAGACCGAGGTGCTGCCGGTAAAGCCCAGCAGTGTGGTCTACCCGGCGGTGGTCTACATCCGGGACCATCTGCAGCAGGAGATCTCCATGAAGGAGATGGCAGAGCTGTGCCACCTCAGCCCCAGCTATTTTTCCCGGACCTTTAATAAGGAGACGGGAGAAAGCTTTGTGAACTATATCAGCAGCCGGAGGATCCAGCTGGCAAAAGAACTGCTGCGGGACACCGGCAAAAGCATCACCCAGATCGCCGACGAAGTGGGCTACGACAATATCAGCCACTTTATCGCCGTGTTCAAGCGCACCGAAGGGGTCACGCCCTCTGTGTACCGATCCACGAGAAAAAGAAAATTTTTTTCATAATTCCGGCGGATCCTCCCTAAAATACACCCATCCGGGGGCTGCAGCACATGGTTTGGTGCTGCAGCCCCCTTTGTTCAGTTCGCACAATAGCGGCGGGCATAAATTGTGGAAGTTATTTTGTATACAATCTCAAAAGACAAAATAACAGTAAAGAGCAAAAAATCGCAACAAAAACACAACAAAGAGCAACAAACTTATTCATTGCATTTTTTGTGCAGTTTTGATAGATTCTTGTTAAGAGGTTGAGTGCAAAGTGTAGTGCTCGACAAAAGAAGAAAAATTTCGACAAGGAGGAAATGAAATGAAAAAGCAAAAGAGCGCAAGCTTCTGGGTCGCCATAGCGCTGATCCTATGCCTCATAAGCTCTGTAGGCGCATCCATCGTGCAGACTGGCGGCGGTGCTATCAAGTACCACGACATCACTATGGTCACCGACAGCGGTCATGAGCTGGACGCCCTTCTGTTGGTGCCCAAGACTGCCACCAAGGAAAACCCCGCTCCGGCGATCGTTGCCAGCCACGGCTGGTACAACAACCGCGAGATGCAGGACCTCAACTACGTTGAGTACGCCCGCAGAGGTTTCGTGGTCATCTCCATCAGCATGTACGGTCACGGTGACTCCGAGGTCATCCCCGCCGGCACCTGGTGGGATGCCGAGAACAACGCCAACGGTCTTTACGACGCCGTGAAGTACATTGCCCGTCTGCCTTATGTGGACGCAAGCCGTATCGGCGTTACCGGTCACTCCAACGGCGCTCTTGCCAGCCGTGTGGCTGTGATGCAGGACGAGGAAGGGCTCATTGCCGCCGCTCTGCTGGTGTCCAACGACGCCGTTTACAAGAAGGATGATGAGTGGGTCGATATCTTCGGCAGCCGTGATGCAGGTATCGTTGCCTGCCAGTACGACGAGTTCTTCCATCGTGTAAAGCAGAACGACGGCAGCTACAGCGCTCCCCGGGATTACATCGATCAGAATACTGCCCAGTCCTTCCTGCACTTTGGCGTTGACCCCACCGGTCTGGACAAGCGCAGCGCCGAGACCTACTACACCCAGGATATCGATGGCAAGGAAGCCATCCGCGTCATCTTTAACCCCGGCATCACCCACCCCTGGGCACACTTCTCCAAGCATGTTGTTGCCGACAGCGTCACCTTCTTTGACAAGGCGCTGGACGCTCCCATTAAGCTGGATGCCAACGATCAGGCATGGCAGTGGAAGGCATTCTTCAACACTCTGGGCATCGCAGGCTTCTTCATGTTCGTTATCTACGCTGCCATTGCCTTCCTGGATACCCGCTACTTTGCAGAGCTGAAGGCAACTGCGGACGCAGAGCCTCTCCCCGCCCCCAAGGGCAAGGGCAAAGGCTGGTACTGGGGCGGTCTCGCCTTTGGTGCCATCATGGGCATGATCCTTTACCCCACCGTCTACGGCTGGTGCAACAAGTTCCGTCCGAAGTTCTGGAACCAGACCGCTACCTGGTTCATCGGCATGTGGACCTTCCTCTGTGGTCTGTTCACCATCCTGTTTATGGCAGTTTCCTATAACTGCTACAACAAGAAGAACGGTCTGGATCTGGCAGAGCGGGGCATCAAGATCAGCGGTCGCAAACTGTGGAAGACCATCGTTCTGTCCGTCACCGTAGCCGTTGCTGCCTACGCACTGGTGTTCATCTCCGACTACCTGTTCCTCACCGACTTCCGTCTGTGGTGCTTTGCCACCATCCGTGCCTTTGCACCCATGCACTTTGCCACCATCGCAAAGTATCTGGTGTTCTGGCTGGTGTACTACATCGCCCTGTCTGTTGCTACCAACGGCTTCAACTTTGTGCAGCTGGGCAAGTCCAAGTGGCTCAGCACTCTGGTGCAGATGTTCTTCGTCTTTATCGGACCCGAGATCATGATCGGCATTCAGTACATCACCTTCTACAGCAAGGGCTACCTGTGGACCGAGCTTACTCATACCGGCGGTTCCATCATCGGCATCTGGCTGTACCCCATCGTCTTTATCCTGCCTCTTGCAGTCTTTGTATGCAGCAAGATCTACAAGAAGTCCAAGAACCCCTACATCGGCGGCATCATCATGGGCATCCTCGCCTGCGTGATCTCCGTCACCAACACCCTTACCTATTAAATCAAAGCCTCTCTGCCCGGTTCCTTAGAACAGGATCCCCGGCAGTGTGACCCCTCTGCAGTGACAAGCCGGGGGCGGGATGGTTCCCGCCCCCGGCTTTTGCTGCACCCCAACAAAAACGGGCTGCCCACAGTTTTGTGGGGCAGCCCGCTGCGTTTTTAAGATATCTTTAAAGTCAGGGATGTTCCGGCAGGAGATCAGATCTCATTGCCGGGAAAGTGGGGGATGCCGTCAAAGCCCTTTTGCAGGTCGGCATCAGTGGGGATGTAGTCGGTCATCTTGCCGTCGTGGAACTTCTCGTATGCCATCGTATCAAAGTAGCCGGTGCCGGTGAGACCAAAGACGATGGTCTTTTCCTCCCCGGTCTCCTTGCACTTCCGTGCCTCATCGATCGCCACCCGGATGGCGTGGCTGCTTTCCGGGGCAGGCAGGATGCCCTCGATGCGGGCAAACTGCTCGGCGGCTTCAAAAACACTGGTCTGTTCCACGCTGGTGGCTTCCATGAGACCATCGTGGTACAGCTGGCTCAGGATGCTGCTCATGCCGTGGTACCGCAGCCCGCCTGCGTGGTTGGGGCTGGGAATGAAGCCGGAGCCAAGGGTGTACATCTTTGCCAGCGGGCACACCATGCCGGTGTCGCAGAAGTCGTAGGCAAACTTGCCCCGGGTAAAGCTGGGGCAGCTGGCAGGTTCCACAGCGATGAAGCGGTAGTCCGCCTCGCCCCGGAGCTTCTCCCCCATAAAGGGGCTGATGAGACCACCCAGATTGCTGCCGCCGCCGGCACAGCCGATGATGATATCCGGCTTGACCCCCAGCTTTTTCAGTGCCGCCTGGATCTCCAGACCAATGACGCTCTGGTGCAGCAGCACCTGATTCAGCACGCTGCCCAGCACATAGCGGTAACCGGGAGTGGAGGTTGCCACCTCCACAGCCTCACTGATGGCGCAGCCCAGACTGCCGGTGGTATTGGGATCCTTGGCAAGGATCTTGCGTCCCACGTTGGTGGTCATGCTGGGGCTGGGAGTGACGGAAGCGCCGTAGGTACGCATGACCTCCCGGCGGAAGGGCTTCTGCTCATAGCTCACCTTTACCATGTACACCTTGCAGTCCAGCCCAAAATAGCTGCACGCCATGGACAGCGCCGTGCCCCACTGCCCGGCTCCGGTCTCGGTGGTCACGCCCTTCAGTCCCTGTTTTTTGGCGTAGTATGCCTGCGCAATGGCGCTGTTGAGCTTGTGGCTGCCACTGGTGTTGTTGCCCTCAAACTTATAGTAGATCTTTGCCGGGGTGCCCAGTGCCTCTTCCAGCCGGTAGGCGCGGCACAGGGGGCTGGGACGGTACATCCGGTAGTATTCCCGGATCTCCGCCGGGATGGGAATAAAGGCGGTGGTGTCGTCCAGCTCCTGCTGCACCAGCTCATCGCAGAAAACGCCGTCCAGCTCCTTGGCGGTCATAGGCTGCAGGGTGCCGGGGTTCAGCAGAGGGGCGGGCTTGTTCTTCATATCCGCCCGCACATTGTACCATGCAGCGGGCAGCTCGGATTCTTCCAGATAGAACTTGTAGGGAATGTTTGCTTCGGTTTTCATGGTGCTTGTCCTTTCCGGGTCGTGGACCCTTTCTGCGGGACAAGGGAAAAATAAAACCGCCCCTGTCCCAAAACACGTTCGTGCATTGGGACAAGAGCGGAAAATACACTCCTGCGGTGCCACCCAATCTTGGCAGGTATGACCCTGCCCTCTCGTGATATGCCAACACATACCGGCTTTGTTAACGAAGACGCTCTCCGTCGCCCCTACTGTGCGCTGTGCAGCGCAGTTTGGTTTGCCCTCAAAAGCCCATTCCCACTGACATCTGCCTTGCGTCGGTCTCAGCCTGTCCGGCACTCTCTGTAAAAGCAGGGGAATTGCGGTGGTACTTATGCTTTCTCTCTGGTTTGGCTGCATTTTACCACTTCATCAAACTGAAGTCAAGAAGTTTTTTCAAAAAAAATTGTCCGCAAGAAAACTAAAGTGTCACTTTTCAGAAAAACTGTCCGCCGGGGGCGTGCTGAAGTCGCAATCCTCAAAAACAGCGCAGGACCAGTCCCCTGCAGCCCCCGCCTCCGGGTCATCCCGGAAGCTACACTTCCGGAAGGTGATGCCAATGTTCCCGGGGTCCTCCCCTTTCCGGATGCCATAGGTGCCGCAGCCGAACAGCCCGCAGGGCATCCCGTTCCACGCAGCCGCTGCGTTCTGCATCCTGCCGCAGGCAGTCAATGCGGCAACCTGCAAAATCGAAAGGCAAAGCGTGCTCCATCGTTTTGTGGTGTCCTCCTTTGGTGTTCCGTGTGTTATTCCTTATCCAAGGATATTATAATGTACCCCCGTCTTGACAAGACCATTTCTTCTGATTACAATACGAAAAAGAGTCTCCAGAGGGGATTTTGCAAATTGCAGCCACAGGCTCCGGGAAAGGAACATCGTCATGGAACCAAAAACAAAACAATATCTGCTGGTGACTGTTGTAGGGGTCACGCTTTTTGTGGCGCTGCTGCGTCTTTCTTCCGTGCTCGCCTTTGCGGGTGAGCTGATGGATCTGATTCTGCCCATTCTTGCCGGCGGCATTCTGGCACTGTTCATCAATGTGCCCATGACCGGACTGGAAAAGCGGCTGAAGCAGCTGTTCCGCAGGGCTAAAAAGCAGCCGTCCAATAAGACCATCCGCCTGCTCAGCTTTTTTATCACTCTGCTGGGGGTCGTCTTTGTGCTGGTGCTGGCGCTGACCCTGCTGATCCCGGAGCTGGTGCAGTCCTTCCGCAGCCTCTATGATCAGGTGGAGGCGAACATCCCCCGCTGGACCGCCTATCTCAGCGCCCACGATACCGACATGAGCTGGCTGGAGGGCATCGACTGGGAGCAGCTGCTGCACCGGGTCACCGCAAGCATCGACACCGTGCTGGTCAATGCGGCAGGCGCCGTGTCTGCCACGGTAAATGTAGTGGTCACCGCCTCCTTTGCCCTGATCATCTCCGTCTATATGTCCCTTGGAACGGAAAGCCTCTGCCATCAGGCACACACTCTGGTGTGTGCCTATCTGAAGCCCGACCACGCCGCCGGGGTACTGAAGTTCTGCCGGCTGTTCCGTCAGTCCTTTGCAAACTTCCTGACGGGGCAATGCAGTGAAGCGGTGATCCTGGGCGTCCTCATGACCCTTGCCTTTTCCGTCTTTAAGATCCCCTACGGCAGTCTGGTGGGGATGCTCACCGCCATCTGCGCCATCATCCCCTACGTGGGAGCGCTGATCTCCTGCGTGGTCAGCGTGTTCCTTGTACTTCTGGTGGACCCGGTGCTGGCAGTGCGCTGCCTCATCGTTTACCTTGCAGTTCAGGTTATTGAAAACCAGTTCATCTATCCCCGGGTGGTGGGCAAGTCCGTGGGGCTTTCTCCCCTGTACACCCTTGTTGCCGCCATGATCGGCGGCAATCTCTTTGGCATCATCGGCATCATCTTTTTTATCCCCCTGACGGCAGTGGTCATCGAGCTGGTAAAAGAGGACGCCTGCCGTCGTCTGCGCACCAGAGAACCCCTGCAATAATTACTCTGCCTTGCAAAAAATGCCCCGGCTTCCTGCAACGGAAACCGGGGCATTTCGTATTCTCTGGTTATGCGGTGTATCAACCTGCCGAATGCAGCAGGGACTGGAACCATGCACGGACACCGTACTTGGTCTGCAGGGTCTTGAACATCGCCACAGTGGCGTTGTGGACCTTATCGCTCATGGCGTTGCTGGCGGTGGTGGCTGCCTTCTGCTTTGCTTCCAGGCTGTCTGCAGCTGCTACCTTTGCCTTGGTCTTCTGGAAATCCTTCAGGATCTGCTGCTGGAGCTTGGCGTAGGTGGTCTTGACCACTGCCTTATCCGACTCCGAAACATTGCCGTAGGTCAGCAGGTTGGACAGGGCATCCCGTGCGCCGTAGAAGGAATCGGTCCAGTTTTCCGGGTAGGTGTAGTATCTGCCCTTCTGGTCCTTATACCAGACTCCCTTGGTGGGCTGCTCCTCGGAGCGGGTCACGGTGCCGGGAGAGACCTTGTAGCAATCGGCAGTGTCGGTGGTCAGCAGCGGATAGTAGGGCACAAACGCGTTGTAGACGTTGTCGTCAAAGGCGGTCCACTCCACCAGTGCGGTGTTCAGTTCCCCCTCTGCACTGACCTGAAAAACATGGGTCTCCACATTGCCGGTCTTAGCAATGGGCTCGGTCTCAAAGAAGCCCAGCACGTCCTCCACCGAGAACTTTTTGGTCAGTTTGATGTTGGACCACGCCGGAACGATCTGACCGTTCTGGTCCACATTGCTCAGTGCAAAGTCGTTTTCGGTGTAGTTATCTGTGGTAAAGGTATCCACGCCGTTCAGGTAGTTCAGACCGGCAGCCATACGGGGCGACTGGCTGTCGCCGTTGTAGGATGCAGTCAGGTCGATGACATTGGCAGCGGCATCCCCCACAAAGGTACCTGCCTTCTGTGCCACCTCCATCAGGTTGGCGGAGGCGACCACATTTTCGGTGTCATCCAGATCAATTTTGCCGATGGCAGCAACATTGGGCTGCATAAAGACAACGCCGGAAGAAAGCTTCAGGGCGATGTAGGTGTGACCGGTGAGGTTCTCCACAAACCAGGTCTCGTTCTGGTCTGCGATGAACACGCCGGAGCCGCCGGCTGCACCGGCAGTGTCGTAGATGGAGGTCAGCAGGGCAACGCCCTCCCGGGCAGTGGCTGCCTCGCTGAGCAGGACGGTGGTGATCTCGGCTTCTTCAATGCCGTTGTCCACATAGGGATCCACTGCCTGCACGCTCTTCATGCCGTAAAGGGTCTCGGTAGCAGAGACCATGACTCCCTTTTCGTTGGTGCCAGCCTCCTCGTAGGGGGTGTGGTCGTGGGTGCCGTCGCAGTCCGGGCAGACACCCAGACCGTTATCGTCCCGGCGTGCCGTGTAGCGGTAGCTGTCGTGGGTGAAGGTGTAGGTGAAGCCGTAGCAGCCGTTGTAGACTTCCCCTGCCGTGTGTTTGCCGGCTGCGCTGACGTAGTACAGCTTGTTGTTGTCGTTGGTGCCCAGGTCCTCGATGCGTCCGAACATGGTGGTGCCATCCTCGGTGAGGTCGCTGCCGACGTAAAGTGCCGTGCAGGCAGAAGCGGAACAGATCATGCTGAGGGTAGTCATCCCAACGATGACCGCCGCAGCGAGTTTTTTGAATATCATAACAGAACTCCCCTCCAGTTTCTTTTCAACGTACCTCGTTGATGTGAGGCATTATACACCCATCACGCATAAAATGCAAGTATATTTGAAAATAAAGCTTCGATATTCATGTTTAAATGAATTATATTCACAACATAAAATCAAAGACCCCGACGCACCGGTCCCCTGCAAGCCTGCTGCAGGCGTCCACGGCACGCCGGGGTCCGGCGTTTCTTATGGGGTCACTTTCCCTCCTCGGGCGATGGTACCCGGTCCCGCTGCTGCAGAAGCTCCGTCAGGCAGGGGACAGTCCGTCCGTGATAGCCGGTAACGGTCTCGGCATGGAGCAGACTGCTGAGGACGCTTTCCTCCACGCACTCTGCCACCGCCCGGAACAGCGGGTTGATGGCGTCATCGTGGAGCACGGTCATGGGCAGCAGTGCCTTGTCCGAGTAGTGGGGCACCCGGTTGGCAGTGGTAAAAGCAAGAACGATCTCGCCGCTGCCGTTGCCGCAGTGGGACCCGGTGCGGGAAAGCCCCACCAACGCCCGGTGGCACAGCCGCCGCAGCTGCCGCTGACTCAGGGGGATATCCGTTGCCAGCACCGTGATGATGGAGCCCTTATCCTCGTGAGAGGGCAGTTTGCCCCCCAGCAGGCTGTGGATGGGCGTGCCTGCCACCACCAGCTCCTCAAAGGTAGAATGGTTGGAAAGTACCAGTGCCCCTATGGTGTAGGGCTTGCCGTCCAGTTCCACCACCCGGGAGGCAGAGCCGATGCCGCCCTTGAGGCTGTGGCAGCGCATTCCCCGCCCGGCGCCTACAGCGCCCTCGGCAAAATCCGCCCTGCAGTCCGCCAATGCGGCAAACACATTGTCCTCGGTGACATGCAGTCCCCGGATGTCGTTGAGGTTGCTGTCGTTGCACTCGCAGACCACCGGGTTCACACTGCCGGTGGTCTCGCAGATATCCGGATTTCTTGCCAGCATATACTTTACCAGCGCCGTCTGGGCGGTGCCCACGCTGAGGGTGTTGGTAAAGAGGATGGGGGTCTCCAACGTGCCCAGCTCTTCGACCTGCACCAGTCCGGTGGTCTTGCCGTAGCCGTTGATGACATGGCTTGCCGCCACCACTTTTTCGTGGTAGATATCCCCCGGGTGGGGCAGCAGCGCCGTCACACCGGTCTGGACCGCTCCATCTGCCAGCGTACAGTGCCCCACCGTCACCCCCGACACATCGCTGATCTTGTCCAGCGGGCCCTTGGGCAGTATCCCCACCCGAAAGCCCCATTCATTTCCTTCGATCCCCATAATTGACGCACCCCACCCGCCTCGCTATAATGGTGACGAATCAATACCAACGACCTGTATTTTGGGGAGAAACGCCATGAATCGAGACCTGACAAAGGGACCGGTGATCCGGTCCATCCTGCTGTTTGCAGTGCCCATGATCCTGGGAGACCTGCTGCAGCAGTGCTACAACATTGCCGACATCCTGATCGTCGGGCAGTTTCTTGGACGAAACGCCCTTGCGGCAGTGGGTTCCGCCTTTACTCTCATGACCTTTCTGACCTCTGTTATTCTGGGGCTTTGCATGGGAAGCGGTGCGCTGTTTTCCTCTACAACTATTTCGCATCTTTTTTGCGTGCCATCGGCAATTCCGTGGTCCCGCTGGTGTTTCTGGCGGTCTCCTCTGTGCTGAACATCGTTCTGGACCTGTGGTTCGTGGTAGGGCTGCACAAAGGGGTTGCCGGTGCGGCACAAGCCACCGTCATCGCACAATACCTTTCCGGCGTGGTCCTTACGGTCATCTCTCTGGGCACCCGGGTCGCCCTTGCCTATCTGCTGTCTGCCGTGAGCGCCATCGGCGTTGTCGGCATCTGGTGGTCTGTTCCCATCGGGTGGGCTCTGGCAGACCTTGTAGGATTTGTCTATTATAAGCGGCACGCCGCTTCTTTTTACAACGAGCTGGCGTGACCCTGTACTAAAAAGGATCTGTTCCCTCCCCACGACAAAGGAGAGAACAGATCCTTTTTGCTTTATCCGGACGGCAAAGGCGGACGCTGCAGCCTTACCGCTTTCTGTATTTATTCAGGATAGCATCCGGGATATGGCAGTAGCTGCAGTCCTCCGGATACCGTTCCAGATGGTGCTGATGTTCCTCGGCGCTCCGGACATAATTTGTCAGCGGCAGCACCTCCACAACGATCCGGTCCCGGTCTTTGCGGTGGTCTATAAAGTTTCTTGCTTCCTCCAGATGTCTGGGTTCCGTGCTGTACAGCCCCGTCCGATATTTTTCCCCCACGTCAACGCCCTGCTTGTTCCGGCTGTAGGGATCGATGATCTCAAACAGCTGTGTCATAAGCTCCGGCACATCTGTGCACTTTTCGTCAAAGACCACTTTTACGCATTCTGCATATCCGTCATAGGGTCCGTCCAGAGAATTTGTCCTTCCGTTCGCTCTCCCGGCTTCGGTCCTCTGTACGCCGGGCACCGTGTCAAAAAAATGCTGTACGCCCCAAAGGCATCCGCCTGCAATATATACGGTCTCCATCTTCGTTTTCTCCCTTTTGCCTGCCGCCGGACTGTTTTGCCGCTGCCCGGCAGACCCAACGTTTACAGTTTCCTTACAGGATGCCGGATAACCGTTTTCCATTTTTCCGGAGCGACTTTTCTTGCGTCAGACAGATAGATCTCATGGTGCAGCCGTTCCCTGCTCATGTCATTGACATACCCGTTCTGCTCCAGATATGCGTCCATCTGTGCAACCGTTGCAGGCTCATCGTCAAATGCTCCCAGATGCATGATCTGGACGCACAAACCTTCCTCGATGGTCACAAACTCTGCCGCCGAACAATCCAGCTTTTTCTTTTTTGCGGCAGTTTCGGCTGCCCATGCAACGTCCTCTTTCGTCACAAAATCCGGCAGGCGGATGACGGAGATCCAGTGGAATGCAGACTTATGAATAAAGTCCACTCCGTCTGCATCGTCCTGCCACCAGAATCCTTCCAGCGGCGGGACCACATATTCAAAAAAGCCTTTGATCTTGTGATCCGTTTTGTAGCTCATCTTCAGCGTGTATGCAACGGCATACAACACGCTGATCGCCTGCTGATACGCCCCGCCCTCCTCGTTGGGGTCCCCTTTTCCTCTGACTGCAATATAATTCGCCTTCGGGACCATTAGGATCTCCGGTTTATTTTTGGGCATATAGAATTCTTTGTACTCTTTCTTGAAATCAAAAGCCATCGCTCTGCCTCCCTGTATTCCGGTTTAACATTTTCAGTATACCACCCTTTTCTTCTGCAGAAAAGAGGTTGCTGTCCTGGTGGGCATGGAGGAATGGCTCTATCAGGATCTGGAAAGCGGGGAGCTGCTTCTATATCGTTCTCCGCTATTGGTTCTTACTTTATCTGCGCTGCATCCTTTTGCTTCCGGGTGGATCTCAGATTTTAGCGGATGGTTCTGCGGAGCCATCCGTTTTTTCTTATTCGGATCGCATTTTTTCTGTTTTCTCTTGACGATGCCCCGCCAATGGAGTAGGATGGTGCTGCAAAAATGAATTGCAAAAGAGGAGATCTAAATGCAAATCAGCCTTTTATTGATGCAGCAGATCGCGCAGCTATTTCTGGTTCTGCTGATGGGATATGCCGTTGTAAAAACCGGTTTGTTGAAGTCATCGGACAGTAAGGTGCTGTCTGTGGTCCTTGTCTATCTGGTCATGCCCTGTGTCGTTCTGAACGCCTTTCAGATCAAGGATACACCGGAGATCCGCACCGGGCTGCTTTATTCCATGGGCATCGCCGTTGGAATGCACATTGTATTTCTGCTTCTGAATGCGCTGTTCCGCAAAGCTCTCAAGCTGGACGCCGTGGAGCAGGTCAATATCATTTACAGCAATGCCGCTGCGCTGGTCATCCCCATTGTACAGGTCCTGCTGGGGGAGGAATATGTCGTCTACTCCTGCGCCTTTGTCATTGTACAGCTGGTGCTGCTCTGGACCCATGCAAGCGCCTGCCTGCAGGGATCTGCCCGGCTGGAATGGCGCAAGCTCCTTACCAATGTCAACCTGATCGCCATTGCAGCCGGTGCTGTACTGTACCTGCTGCACGTCTCGCTGCCTGCCCCGATCACCAGCACACTGAGCAGTGTCGGCAATATGATCGGTCCCATGGGAATGCTGCTGGCAGGCATGGCTGTTGCGGAAGTGCCCCTTAAAAAGGTTTTCTGCACCCTGCGCAACTATCTGCCGGTATTTCTGCGTCTGCTGGGTGTTCCGCTGGTCATCGTTCTGCTGCTTTGGGCGGTTCACGCATCCCTTTGGATCCCGGACGGCAAGTCCATCCTGATGACGGTCTACCTTTCTGCCATTACCCCCGCCTGTGCAACGGTCACCTCCATGGCACAGCTCTATGACCGGGATGCTTCTCATTCCAGTGCGATCTATGTCCTGAGCACGCTGCTTTCCATCCTGACCATGCCGCTGATGATCGGGTCGTTTGAGCTGTTGCTCTGAAATACGGAAAAAGACCGCCCGGCTTCGCAGCAGGGCAGTCTTTACAACTACAAGGATGTGTCTCTATGAAACTCAAACAATTTATTCAACAGGAAACGGTCCTCACCGCAGCCGCTGTGCTGGCCGTTGTCTCCGCCTTCTTTGTCCCGCCGGATGCGCAGTATCTCGGCTACATCGACCTGCGCACGCTGGCGATCCTGTTTTCCCTGATGACGGTCATGGCCGGGCTGCGGAGGCAGGGCTTTTTTGATGGACTGGGGCGGGCATTGCTGTCCCGTACCCACAGCACCTTTCAGCTGACGCTGGTACTGGTCGGGTTGTGCTTTTTCGGAAGCATGCTCATCACCAACGATGTTTCCCTGCTGACCTTCGTTCCCTTTACGTTCGTGGTCCTGAGCCGTCTGGGAGAGGATGTCCGCCGCTTCCTTCTGGTCCCGGTGGTCTGTATGCAGACCATTGCGGCAAACCTTGGCAGTATGCTGACCCCCATCGGCAACCCGCAGAACCTCTATCTTTACGGAAAAAGCGGCATGAGCATCGGGGGATTTGTGCTTCTTATGCTGCCCTACACCCTGGTCTCTCTGCTCCTGCTGCTGGCTTGGGCAGCGCTGGTCTGCCGGAAAACGTCTGCTGCCCTCTCCGTGGATGAGCTTGTTTCTTCTTCTGCATCTCAGGGGCATCAGAAGATCATCCTGCTGTATCTGGTTCTGTTTGCCGTTTGCCTGCTGTCCGTGATCCGGGTGCTGCCCTATGGCATCGCCTTTGCCGCTGTGCTCGTCTGCGCCCTTTTTGCAGACCCACGCACCTTGCGGACGGTGGACTATTCCCTGCTTTTGACCTTTGTGGCTTTTTTCATCTTCATTGGCAATCTTGGCCGCATTCCGGTCTTTTCCGGCTGGCTGCAGGAGTTTTTGACCGGTCGGGAAGTTCTGGTGGCTGTTCTTGCCTCACAGGTCACCAGTAATGTTCCCGCCGCCCTGCTGCTGTCCGGGTTCACGGCAGAGACACAAGCCCTCATCATCGGCACCAATCTGGGAGGTCTTGGCACTTTGATCGCATCCATGGCCAGTCTTATTTCCTACCGGCAGATCGCACGGGAGCTGCCGCAGGGAAAGAAGCAGTATTTTGGGCTGTTCACCCTGTCCAACCTGATTTTTCTTGCGATCCTGCTGGGCGTGTGGTTCTTACTCCGCCGAGCGTAGCTGTGGGCAGCGCTGTGAACGTCTTTCTTCCTGCTACCCAGCAGACCTTCGCACTGAGATCTATAAAGTAAAAAGGGGAGCTCTGTCACGGACGAAGATCCGGGCAGAGCTCCCTTTGCGTTTATTGTATGATGCCTTATTCGCCTTCCGGCTCCTTGCAGACATTCACCCAGCCCTCGGCTCCGGCGGCTGCTTCCAGCTCCTGCAAGGTCAGCTTGACGGCGGTGTGGTCGTTGCCAGCTGCCGGGTAGACGGTATCAACCTTGCGCAGACTCTCGTCCAGATAGACCGTCACGCCCTCGTTCACCCCAAAGGGGCACACGCCGCCGGGGTTTACTCTGCCTCATACGTCCTGCTTCTTTTCCAGTGCTTCAAAGTGATACCGGGGCTTACCTTTGCTCTTTTTGCCGTACTCGATGGCTTCTTTAGGGCAATAGCAGATGCACGCCATGCAGTGGGTGCAGTTTTTGCCCCAGACCGGTTTGCCGTTTTCCAGACGGATGTTGTTCAAAGGGCACAGCTCCACGCACTTACCGCAGCCGATGCAGGCGTCCGTTGCCCGGAAGGCATCGGCTTTTACAAAAAAGCGATAGAATACCGGGTTTACCGGGCCGCTCATAAAGCGGTCGTAGAGGGTCTCTCTCGGCGGGGGAAATTCCTGCCCGGTCTTGAGCCGGGTCAGCACCTTCTGAAGTGCAGGCTCTGCCTGCTCCACGATGCTCTTTGCCTGCTCTTTTTGGGGCGCATTGAACATGGCAATGTAGTTTTCCGGCATGATGATCTGGGCTGTTCCCATATACTGCAGCTGCTTTTGCGCCGCAAGCTGCCGGTTATAGCCTGCCGCATTGCCGATCTCGCTGCCGCAGTCCATCACAAACCAGATACGCTCTGCCCCGGTCAGCTCGGTCTTGCCCAGCCACTCCGACACCACCCGGGGGATGCGCCATGCGTAGGTAGGCGTCACCAGCACCACGTCCCGCCCGGTCTGCACCGGGGCGGTATCCCCTGCCTTGATGCAGGCGTTCAGATCGTAAAGCGGCACCTCCAACCCTTCGGCAATGCGCCGTGCCAGATACCGGCTGTTGCCGGTTCCCGTAAAATAAAGTACCATGGTTGCTCCCTCATTTTGTGTTATTCAGTTGCCTGTCTGCCCGGCAGGCTGGATTTTTTACTTCTTCGTCTTAGGCGCAATAAGCAGCATGACTGTCACAAGAATATATAAACCATACAGTAACCAAGTAATGGTATTGTTCCAAGGAAAACTCATTTCTGGATGGTTCAATGCAAACACTATAAATGCAATAGCTATAATCAGCATTATTAAACCGAGAATCCTTGATATACGCTTTTTCATGCAAAGCACCTCCTCGTCAAACTGGAAGTTAACTAATGGATGCCATTTTATCAGTCGGCCATGATCTCCTAAGAGCCACATAGGAGATTAAAAAGTTTGCAAGCCAGCCAACTGGTACCGCAAGCCAGACAAAGGCAATGCCGAAACGTGGTGCACAGATTAGGGCAACGGACAGACGAATCGCAAGATTGACTATGTTTGCAACGAGGAACGGACGCATAATTCCGAGACCGCGAAGAACTCCATCGGTTGCCATCTTGATACCCATGAAGATGAAAAAGTAACCAAGCCACCTCATATAATCACCAGACACCTGATAGGCAAACGCCGTTCCGTCTTTTCCTAAGAACAGTGAGGAGATCTGCGTATGCAGCGCTTCAATGGTCACAAACGCAATGACCGCAAAGCACAGATCCAGCACCAGTGCAGCATGGTAGCCTTTTTTGATACGATCAATTTTATTTGCACCAAGATTCTGGGAAACATACGGCGAAACCGCATTGCCGATGGATACAAAGATCAATGAAAAAACATTTTCCACCCTCATCGTTGCTGCATACCCGGCGAGTGCCTGTGTACCAAAAGGATTTACCACTGCCTGCACAATCATCATACCGATGGACACTGTGGACTGCTGTAAAACCGACGGCACCGCAATGCGAAGCATGGAATACAGCTCCTGCCGTTCAAACCTGTTAAAGGGGCTTTTATATTGCTGCATCCGTGCAAAGAAAATCAAAAACGAAAGCACTGCGGAAATTCCCTGTGCGATCAGGGTTGCAACAGCCGCACCGAACACACCGAGACCTAGCCCGGCTACCATCCAAAGATCCATTAAAATATTCAGGATGGACGAAAAAATCAGCAGTCCCAGCGGAATTTTGGATTCGCCGATTGAGGTGAACATGGTAGAAAGAATATTATACATAAACAGAAACGGAAAGCCCACAAAATAGACCCGCAGATACAGTACTGCATCATCCAGTATGTCGGCAGGGGTTTGCAGTCCACTCATCATCGAGTTGGCGAAGAAAAAGCCAAAAACACCAAGGACTATACTTAGAAGCAAAAAGCTAATCAAGGAGGTTGACACGATTGTTTTCATTTTGCCATACTCCCTGGCTCCGAAATAACGGCTCACAAGCACACCGGCTCCGACACCGGCTCCCAGTGCCACACAAATGAACACATTGGTCAATGCTGCACATGCACCGACAGCTGCAAGTGCGGAAGAACCAACAAACTGACCGACAATAATAGAGTCTGCCATATTGTATATTTGCTGAAAAAAACTTCCAAGAATCATTGGCATTGCAAAAACCGTCAACGCTTTGAGGGGCGTATCGGTTATCAAATACTCATCTTTCGACATTATCATATTCCTCCATGGTATCTTGTATCGTGGTATCCCATTCACTTACCTTCTCAAATTCCGATTTGTCGTTCTCAGGATACCATGATTTCCGCACGCAAAAGACCTGCGGCAAGGTGTGTGCTTACACCTCGCCCGCAAACTTCATGCCCCAGTTCATGCGGATGTCGTACATCAGGCGGGTCAGGGCAAGGCTGTCCTGCGGGGTGTAGCGGTCGCTGCCGGTGCGTCCCTGCTTGACGCAGCGGCTTGCTTCCCGGATCTCATACTCAAAGCCGTTGATGTCCACCGGGCAGCGGATGACCTCCGGCTCTTTGTCCTCCACTTCCAGCGTCATGGTCTCGGCGTGCTGGAAATCTGGCAGAAAGATGCTGCCCTTGGTGCCAACGATGCGGGCGTTGCGCTCCAGCTCCTGTCCGATGGTCTGGACAGACTCTGCCTTGCAGCCGCCGGGGTAGGTCAGCGCAAGGCGACTGTAATCGTCGGTGCCGTACTCGTTGATGTGGACCTCTTTGGTCTCCACCTTCTCCGGGTCCTGTCCGGTGAGGATGCGCAGAAAGCCCAGATTGTAGATGCCGATATCCAGCAGCGCACCGCCGCCCAGACCGGAATCAAACTTGCGGTCCTTCCGTGCCCCGGAGGCAACAAAGCCGTACTGACAGGTGATCTGCTTCAGTTCCCCGATGGTGCCCGCCGCAAGGATCTGGCGCAGGCGGTCGTACAGCGGCAGCAGCCAGATCCAGAACGCCTCCATGAGAAAGCGGTGCTTTTCCTCCGCCAGACGGTACAGCTCCTGCGCCTGTTCCGGGCGGATGGTAAAGGGCTTTTCGCACAAAACGTGCTTGCCCTGCTCCAGACAGAGCTTGCAGTTTTCGTAGTGCAGGGTGTTGGGGGTGGCAACGTAGATAGCCTCCGCCTCCGGGTCGGCGGCAAGGGCTTCGTAGGAGTCATAGCAGCGGGGAATGCCGTACTGCTGTGCAAACGCCTGTGCGCTTTCCAGATGCCGTGACCCCACGGCAACAAGCCGCTCCCCCTCTGCGCCCATCTGTTCCACCGTAGATGCAAACTTTTTGGCAATGGTGCCGGTCGCTAAAATTCCCCACTTCATAACGGTACCTCCCGGTTTATTCCTTTGGATTCGTTGCGTTCAGTATACCATGGTTTTCCCCTGCGGAAAAGATAGTGAAAAACAAAAATGCCCCCGGAGGGCTTGTTCCAACTCTCCGGGGACAGATCCTATGCACCGGTATCTTTCATCTTGTTCCAAACATTCTCATCCATTATAATAGAGATAGAAAGAAGGTGCCAACATGAAACATCGCATTGTGACGGCTGCGCAGATGAAGGAAATTGAACGAGCCGGGAATGTCCACGGTCTGCCCTA
The DNA here is from genome assembly GCA_004558805.1 of Faecalibacterium prausnitzii. Lineage (GTDB taxonomy): Bacteria > Bacillota > Clostridia > Oscillospirales > Ruminococcaceae > Faecalibacterium > Faecalibacterium prausnitzii_M. Next base: position 24,678 of record SFDE01000002.1, read on the forward strand.
CCTGCAAATGATGGAAAATGCCGGGCTGGCGGCTTACGCTGAGCTGCAAAAGCAGTTCCCACATCCCGGCAGGCTGCTGGTGGTCTGCGGAAAGGGCAACAACGGCGGCGATGGGTTCGTGATTGCCCGCACCGCCGCAAAAGATGGCTGGAATGTGACCGTTCTTCTTGCCGAGGGCGAGCCGAAAACCGTTGACGCCATCCGCAATTTTGAGCGTCTGCACTCCCTGCCGGTGCGCATCTGCGCCGACGGTTCCGTACTGGAAACCCAGCGCTTTGATGCTGCCGTGGATGCCCTCTACGGCACCGGGTTCCATGGTGAATTGCGACCTTCCGGTCTTGCCGCCTGCGGGCTGATACGCTATCTGCACAATGGCGGTGCCTTTGTGCTTGCCGTGGACCTGCCCAGCGGCATCAATACGGACACCGGCGAGGTTGCCGAGGGTGCTGCTCATGCGGATCTGACCGTAACCTTCGACAGCTATAAGCCTTTGCATATCGCAGAAACCTCTGCGCCGCTGTGTGGAAAGATCGTCTGTGCCGACATTGGCATCCGGGATGAGTGGCACCCGGAGTTTTGACGAGGGCTTGCCGCTGCGGAAAAGCACCTGCGCACAAAAGACCCCGGCAGCTTTCAAGGCACGCCGGGGTTCTTTTTGTCATTCTGCTGCAAAATGTCTGCACTTTCTTGGCAGAACGCAGAAAATTCGGAAACCGCTTGATTTAGCTCGGTTTCCGCACTAGAATGGAAACTAGAAAAGCAAGCACAGTTTCCACAAGGAGGACGCTCATGCAGGAAAAGCTCGATGCGCTGGTGCGCACACAGGCGATGCAGTTATTCCGTCAACAGGGGCTGCATTTCACCATGCAACAGGTGGCAGAGCCGCTGCACATCAGCAAAAAGACCATCTACACCGTTTACCCCTCCAAGGAGGCGCTTCTGCTGGACATGGTAGACCATGCCTTTGCGGAGATCCACCACTGCAAGCAGAAAATTCTGGCGGGCAGCGGTACTTTGCAGGAGAAGCTGCGGGCGGTCATCATTGCCATGCCGACAGAATACGCCGCGCTGGACCTGCGGCAGATGAAGGAGCTGGACGAGAAATACCCGGTGGTGGCGGCGCAGGTGCGCAGTCAATTGGAAAACGGGTGGGAACCCACCATGGCGCTGCTGGAACAGGCTGTGGCAGAGGGGGTCATGCGTCCGGTGTCCCTGCCGGTGCTGCGGCAGATGATCACCGCATCCATCGAGAGCTTTCTGGCAGACCGCAGTCTGGCAGAAAGCGGGGTGCATTATGTGGCTGTACTGGAGGAAATGATCTCGATTCTACTGGAAGGAGTGCTGCCGCGATGAAACACAGCTTTTGCGAGGACTGGGAGTTTACAAGACACTGGACGGAAGCCTTTGGCAAGGGGCTGCCTGTACCAAAACCGCAAGCCGTCCGCTTGCCCCATACCTGCCGGGAGGTGCCACTGCACTATGCCTCCCCCGCCGATTACGAGATGGTCTGCGGCTACCGCAAACGGTTCCGGGTGCCGCCGGTGCAGGCTGCGCCCCGGCTGTTTGTCCGCTTTGACGGAGCCGCCCATCAGGCAGTGGTGCGGGTCAACGGCAGGGTTGCCGGGCAGCACCGGGGCGGCTATACCGGCTTTGCGGTGGAGATCACAGACCTTGTGGACCGGGAGGGTGAGAACCTGCTGACCGTGCAATTGGATACCCGGGAAGACCCGACCATTCCACCCTTTGGCTTTGTCATCGACTACCTGACCTACGGCGGGCTGTACCGGGAGGTCTGGCTGGAAGCTACGGCAGAAAGCCGCCTGACTGATTTGTTCGTCTATACGCCCACCCTGCATGATGCCGTGGTGCAGTGGACGGCAGAGCTTACACCCGCAGCCGTGGCGGTCCGCATCCGGCTGGAGACCGCAGACGGCACCCTGCTGACCCAGCAGACCGCACAGGCGGCAGAAACCGGGAAGATGCAGCTTTCCATCCCGGACGCACAGCCGTGGGATACCGAGCACCCGGTTTTACATCATGCCGTGGCAGAGCTTTTGAACGCAGCCGGACAACCCATCGACCGCAAACAGGTGACGTTTGGCTTCCGCACCGCAGAGTTCCGGGCGGATGGCTTCTACCTCAACGGCAAAAAGACCTTCCTGCGTGGGTTGAACCGACACCAGAGCTACCCGTACATCGGCTACGCCGCACCGGAAAGCCTGCAGCGGGAGGATGCCCGCATTTTGCAGGAGGAGCTGCACTGCACCGCCGTGCGCACCAGCCACTACCCCCAAAGTCCATATTTTCTGGACGAGTGCGACCGGCGGGGTCTGCTGGTGTTCACCGAGCTGCCGGGCTGGCAGCACATCGGGGACGACAACTGGAAGGACGCCGCCTGTGAAATGCTGCGGGAGATGCTCCTGCAAAACCGCAGCCATCCCAGCATCATCCTGTGGGGCGTGCGCATCAACGAGAGCGTGGACGACGATGCCTTCTACTCCCGCACCAACAAAATCGCCCATCAGCTGGACCCCAGCCGTGCCACCTCCGGTGTGCGATATCTGGAAAAGAGCCATCTGCTGGAGGACGTCTACGCCTACAACGATTTTTCCCACAACGGCGTAACGCCCGGCGCAAAGCCCAAAAAGGACGTGACCCCGGATATGGGCAAGGCGCTGCTCATCTCGGAATGCAACGGTCATATGTACCCCACCAAAGCCTTTGACGATGGTTCCCATCGGCAGGAACACGCCCTGCGGCACGTCCGGGTGCAGAACGCCGCCTATGCCAGCGGAGAGCACGCCGGGTGCTTTGGCTGGTGTATGTTCGACTACCAGACCCACAAGGACTTTGGCTCCGGTGACCGCATCTGCTACCACGGTGTGCTGGACAGCTTCCGCAACCCCAAATTGGCGGCTGCGGTCTATGCCAGTCAGGGTGACGCTGACCCGGTGCTGGCGGTCAGCTCCTCCATGGACATTGGCGATAACCCCACCGGGCAGCTGGGCACGGCCTACGTTTTCAGCAATGCCCAGCAGGTAAAGCTTTACAAAAACGATGTGTTCGTCACCGCCCTGCGCCGCAGCGAGTGGACAGCCCTGCCGCATCCGCCCTTTGTAATGGACGATCCCATTGGCGAGCTGCTGGAAACGCAGGAGCACTTTTCCCCCTCCAAGGCAGCCGCTGTGCGGGACTGCCTGCTGGCTGCCGGGAAATATGGGCTGCCGGGGCTGCCGCTTGCCTACAAGGTCAAATTCGGCTGGTGTATGCTGCACTACAAAATGACCTTTGAGGATGGCGTAGCCCTCTACGGCAAGTACGTCGGCAACTGGGGCGGCGAGGCTACCCGCTGGCGGTTCGATGCCGTGCAGGACGGCAATGTGGTGCGCAGCGTGACCCTTTGCCCCAGCGCAAAGCTGCACTTGGAAGTCAAGGTCAGCCGGACGGCTCTTCGGGAAAAAGATACTTACGATATGGCGGCTGTCCGGGTGCGCATTCTGGACGAGAACGGCACCCCTGCCCCCTACGCACAGTTCCCGGTGCAGTTTGCGGTGGAGGGCAGCGCCGCCCTTGTGGGTCCACAGACCGCCGTTGCCGAGGGCGGCATGACCGGAACCTATCTGCGCACCGTGGGCACTGCCGGAGAAGCCCTGCTGACCGTTTCTGCCCCGCAGACCCAGCCCGTTGCGGTGCGGTTCACCATTGAAAAGGAGAACGCTGTATGGAACTGACCCTGAAACAGAAAACCGCATTTGGTATTGGTGCCGTGGGCAAGGATATGGTATATGCCCTGTCGGCTTCTTACGTCATGTATTATTATCAGGATGTGCTGGGGCTTTCCGCCAGCTTTGTGGGCGTCGTGCTCATGGTGGCCCGGTTCTTTGATGCCTTCAACGACCCCTTTATGGGGGTTCTGGTGGCAAAGACCCGCACCCGCTGGGGACGTTTCCGTCCGTGGATCTTTTCCGGCACGCTGCTCAATGCGCTGGTGCTCTACGCCCTGTTTGCCGCCCCGGTACTGGACGAAGCGGCGTTGATGATCTATTTCTGCGTGGTGTACATCCTGTGGGGCGTCACCTATACCATGATGGATATTCCATACTGGTCCATGATCCCCGCCGTGACCCGCACCCCAAAAGACCGGGAGAACCTTTCCATGGTGGGGCGTACCTGTGCAGGCGTTGGTTCTGCCCTCATCGCCATGTTCACCATGCTGCTGGTGGGAGCCCTTGGCGGCGACAGCGAGCGCGCTGGCTTCCGCTGGGTGGCATTGATCGTAGCGGCAATTTTTGCAGTGACAGAGCTGGTGTGCTGCGTTTCCATGAAAGAAACCACCCCCAGTGAGATGAAGACCGCCACCGTAAAGGAGATGTTCTCCGCCCTGTTCCGCAACGATCAGGCTATGGTAGTGGTAGGCAGCATCGTGCTGATCAACTCGGCGCTGTACCTTACCTCCAACTTCATCATCTATTTCTTCAAGTACGACCTTGGCGGTGCAGGCTGGAAAGCCACCTATACCCTGTTTTCCACCGTGGGCGGTGCGGCACAGATCCTTGGCATGATGGTGCTTTACCCCTTGCTGCGCAAAAAGTTCAGCAGTACGCAGGTATTTCACCTGAGCCTCGTGCTGGCGCTGTGCGGCTACGGCACCCTGCTGGTGTTCTGCCTGACCGGTCTTTCCCACAGTCTGGCGCTGCTGTGCATCCCGGGCGTGGTAGTGTTTGCCTGCAACGGGATGCTGACCGTGCTGACCACCCTGTTCCTTTCCAACAGCGTGGATTACGGCCAGCTTAAGACCGGCCGCCGGGAGGAGAGCGTTATCTTTTCCATGCAGACCTTTGTGGTCAAGGCTGCCTCCGGTGTGGCGGTATTCCTGACCGGCATCGGGCTGGACCTGATCGGTCTTGTGGGCAACACGGAGGAGACCGGCCCGGTGGCAGTACAAAGCGCCGGAACCCTGCTGGGTCTGCGCCTGATGATGACCGTTCTGCCCATGCTGGTGCTGGCTGGTGCGCTGGTGCTGTTCCGCCGCAAGTTTGTTCTGACCGATGCCCGCGCTGCCGAGATCAGCGTACAGCTCCACGGGGAGGAAGCGCACCATGACTGAAATGCTGCACTGGTACGCAGAGACCACCGGCGGTGTGCGGCAGGGCAATGCCCCGGTGCACTCGGGCTGCGGTGCGCTGCATCTGACGGCAGACCTGCCCGCCGGGACGCTGAAGGCGGTGCGTGCCGAGATGCCGTGGACGATGGAAGCAGACGAGCGTCTGTTCATGAACGGCTACCAGACATGGACCTACAGCCCGGAGCTGGACCGGAACGGCAAGCTGCGCGGCACCGATCACATCCCCGGCTTTCTGCGCAAAAAATATGCCTTTGACCGCTACGGCGATTATCATTTTGCGCCTTACGGACATCAAAAGGGGCAGAGCCACGGCTTTTCCTACTGCTATTTCCGCAAGGGCAAGCAGTTCCGTCTGGTGGCATCGCTGGACGAGAAGCCGGGCTACACCATCCTCCGCTACGACAGCGGCAAAGCCCTGCTGACGCTGGAGCGTGACTGCGCCGGGGTGGAGCATCCCGGCGGCAGTTTCCCACTCCTTGACCTGTTTTTTGCCGAGGGCGGCGAGACTGAGGTGTTCGACGGCTGGTTTCATGCCATGGGCATCAAGCCCCGGACTGAAAAGAAACTGGCAGGCTATTCCAGTTGGTACAACCGCTATCAGGACATCACCGAGGATACCATCCGGGAGGATCTGACCGGATGTCGCAGCCTGCTTTGCCCGGGAGACCTGTTCCAGATCGATGATGGCTGGGAGCCGAAGGTGGGCGACTGGCTGGAAACAGATGCACAGAAATTCCCCCACGGGCTGAAAGGCATGGTGGAGGAAATTCATGCCACTGGCTTTCAGGCCGGGCTATGGCTTGCACCCTTTGTGTGCGAAAAGAACTCCGCCCTTTTCCGGCAGCACCCGGACTGGCTGCTGAAAGTGGACGGCAAACCGTGGTGCTGCGGCAGCAACTGGAGCAGCTTTTATGCGCTGGATATCGACAACCCGGCCGTGCTGGACTATCTGCGCCGGGTGTTCGACCGGGTGCTGAACGACTGGGGCTTCGACCTTGTCAAGCTGGATTTTCTGTACGGCGCTGCCCCCTTTGGCAACGCCCACGAGAATCGTGCCGCCCGGATGCGCCGTGCCATGGAACTGCTGCGCAGTTGGTGCGGACAAAAGACTATCCTTGGCTGCGGCGTACCGGTGATGTCCGCCTTTGGGCTGGTGGAGTACTGCCGCGTCAGTTGTGACGTGAGCTTGGACTGGGACGATGTATGGTATATGCGCCTGTTCCACCGGGAGCGGGTGTCCACAAAGCAGGCGCTGAACAACACGGTGTTCCGGCGTCAGCTCAATGACCGTGCCTACGGCAGCGACCCGGATGTGTTCTTCCTCCGGGAGGAAAACTGCAAGTTGACGGCAGAGCAAAAACGCACCCTTGCCACGGTCAATGCCCTGCTGGGCAATGTGTTCCTTACCTCGGATATGCCGTCTCACTACACGGATGCGCAGCGGGCAGAGTACCGCCGTCTGCGCACCCTCTTTGAGCACGCCACGCAGGTGAAGGCAGAAGCGGAAAACGACCGTCTCTATATCCGGTATCTGCTGGACGGAACTCCACAAAAAATCTGTTTCGACCTGTTCTGACAGTGCGAACAAACCACAACAAAACCACACCCGCCCATGTACTGTGCTTTGCACACAATACGCAGGCGGGTGTTTTGCTGTTCTTCCGGTACGATCCTCCGTTTTTTAAATACAGCTTGGGTCTGTGCAGCACCGACGGTGTCACATCCTGCGCTCAAAGTTCTACCGGAACAGCTCATACGACGTCCGCAGACGCTTCAGGGTCTCTGCCCGCAATGCCGCAGATAATGCAGGCAGGAGTGTCGACGTTTCTTCCTTTACCCCTGATGCCGCTTTTTGAAGTCGGCTTCGATCTCCTCTTTCCACTCTGCACCGATGGATGTCGGGCAGGCTGCCTGCCGCATCCGGCAGACCGTTTCGCTGACCACCTGGTAATTGACTGCCACGCCCTGCGCATCGTTCTCGAACCGCACCGCCCGGTCTGCCCCGATGCCGAAGCGGGCAGCTTCCTGCACAGCGTCCATGTTGGCACCAAGGAACAGAAATTCCCAGCCGTACTGTTCTTTTTCCCGCTCGATCATCCGGCGGATCTTCTCGTAGGTAAACCGCTTGCTGGCGTTTTCCAGCCCATCGGTGGTGATGACAAAGATGACCTTTTCGGCACGCTGGTCCTCCGGCAGATGGCGCTGGATGTTCACCATCTTCTCCACGCCGTAACCGATGGCATCCAGCAGCGCCGTACAACCCCGGACGTAGTAGTCCTTTTCGGTCAGCGGTGCAACGGCGTGCAGGGGAAAGCGGTCGTGCAGCAACTGCACCTCGTGGTCGAACAGGATGGTGGTCACGTTGGCTTCGCCCTCCTGCTCCTTCTGCCGGGTCAGCATGGCGTTGAACCCGCCGATGGTGTCCGGTTCCAGTCCGCCCATGGAGCCGCTGCGGTCAAGGATGAAAACAAGCTCGGTAAGATTCTTCTTCATAACAAATGCCCTCCGTTTTTGTGGTGTTCCGTCTTTCTGACAAAAGGATACCACAAACCGGAGGGCAAAAGGTCAACGGGCAGGCGACAAATCACGCACCCAGCTGTTCCTGATCGTATTCAAACAAAAGGGTATTGACCTGATTGATATTATAAATTTTCTGTTCCAGACAGTACCGCACGATCCAGTCCCGCTTGGAGCCATCGGAGAAGGCATAGCCTGCGCTTTTGAGCAGGTCGATGGTCTCGTCCTCGGAAAGGTGCAGCCCCACCGCAAAGGCAAGCACGGTCTTCTTTTTGGGGTTATAGTCCCGGTTGCACTGGATTTTGGAGAAATGCTGCCGGGAGATGTTGGACTGCTTGTACACGGTGGAATCCTTCAGCCCCCGCTCGTCAATGAGCCGCAGCAGCCGGGTGGTGAAACTCTCGCCAAGGTTGTCCATCAGGTTTTCCAGACTGCGGGCTGTCCTGGGTGCGGCGGCAGGTGACGGAACTGTCCCCGTCATCGGCAGGGTGGCATCTACCTCCAACCTGCATCGACGTTCTGCGGATTCTCTGCGCCAACGGTCAAACTGGTAGCTTTCATCGTTCTGCACTACATAGTGGTCGTCGATGTACTCCTCCACCGAGGCGAACAGCTTGCGGCTCACCGCCAGCGAGTGCCGGTCGTAAAGCACCAGATACACGGTCAGGTCGTGCTCCATGACGTACTGTGTGATGGTGTCCACCGCAATGCGGAACGCCTGTTCTTTGGGGTAGCCATAGTTTCCGCTGGACAGCAGCGGAAAGGCCACGCTCTCGCAGTGGTACTCTGCTGCCAATTCCAGCGCAGAATGGTACGCACCAGCCAGTTGTTTTGCTTCGCCAAAAAATCCGCCGTGCCATGCCGGGCAGACCGCATGGAAGATATACTTTGCGGGCAGTCCGAACGCCGGGGTGCACACTGCCTTGCCCAAATCGCAGTGCCCAATGGCTTCACAGGCGGCGGTCAGTTCCTGCTCCCCTGCTGCCTGATAGATGGCACGGCTGGTGCCGCTGCCCTGCAAAAGTTTCCGGTTCGCCGGGTTGACAATGGCATCCGCTGCCACCTTGGTGATATCGTTGCGGATCATCAAAAAAGGCATGGTGGTTCCTCCCTCACATGATTTTCTTCATCCTATCACATCCGGCAGGGCGGTGCAAGGGCTGCGCTTATTTTGCTGTCCACACAGCTCTGGCAGGGAACAGGCTGTAAAAGACCGGAGCGCCGCACCAGAGAGGTATTAAGATAATGTTTTACCCTCATGCAGGCAGGTCCATCGTGAGCCTTTCCAACTTCCGCACAAGAAATAAACGCCACCAGTGTTCAGCAGACGCAAATAGATCGTTCGTTTATTTTGTTTTACGCTTCCCGCTGCTCCACGATTTCCAGACTGTCCCGCCCGACATGGCAAAGCAGGAACAGCACCCTCACGCCTGCGGCTTTTGCTTCGACCAGCGCTGCACCAAACTCCGGCTGCGTGCCAACATTCGGTCTCACCTCGGTGACACCTTCCATCTGGATCACGAATGCCACTGCGCACCGATACCCTGCCCGCTGCGCCTGCGCTAGCTCGTGCAAGTGCTTCACGCCCCGTTCGGTGGGCGCATCCGGGAAATAACCGATGCCGTCCACTTCCAGTGTGCAGCCTTTGACTTCCAGCAGGTATTTCTGTTCGCCCTTTTCCATGTAAAAATCGATGCGGGATTTTCCGTATGCAAACTCCGGTCTGACAAGGTCAAACGCCTGCTTTGAAAGCCATTCTCCTACCACCTTGTTGGGTGCCTGACTGTCCATGTTGACCCAGCCAAGTTCCTGCTTGTGTACCGCCACAAGGTCGTATTTTGTCTTGCGTTTCGGGTTGTCCGACACTTCCAGACGCACCGCCGCACCGGGCAGCAGCAGTTCCCTGCACCGTCCGGTGTTTTTGACATGGACGGTTTCCACCATGCCGTTCACATCTACATGGGCAATAAAACGGTTGGGACGGTCAAGAAAAATGCCGTCCACGATTTTTCTGTATTTCAATGTTTACTCCATTTTTGTCTGATATACCTGCTCCGTCCGGGCATCAAAGCAGCAGAAGATGACCTTCATATCGTAGTCGGCGTGGCTTTGCAGCCAATCAGCCGCTGCATCATCCCTCTGGCTGCACGCCAAAACAGGCTCCTGCAAGCGTTCAATCACTGGCAGGAGCCCGTTTATTTCTTACAGCTTCGTCATCCACAGACCATGCAGGTTGCAGTAGGCATAGACCGCCACCGGCTTTTCGCCGCCCAGCTCAAACACCGCCTTGGGTGCCTGACCGGGGGCGAGGGTGCGGAGCTGTCCGCCGTTTTCGGTCTCCACAAAGAGCCACTGGATGTGGTGCACATCCACCATGGGGTGCTCCACCGCACCCACCATAACAGTGAGGGTGCTGCCGGAAAGCTCTGCCACCGGCAGATGCTTTTCGCCGCTGGCTTCCACCGTGTTGGGGAGCAGCTCCTTCATCTTTTCGCCGCAGCAGACCAGCGGGACGCCTGCGTTGTGGATGGTGGTGACCAGATTGCCACAGTGCTCACAGATATAAAACTTTGCTTTCATATCAAAATCCTCCATCGGAATGTTGTTGGTGTTTTCTGTGGCTATATGATAACATTTCCTAGTTGTATTTTCTGTGACCGGGTCACGCAAGGCAATTTTGCTTATCGACAATAAATTTCAATAGCTTTCTGAGCAAATTCTGCCGCACCCTCTCCCCCGGCAGCGTTGATATTCTCCGTAAACTCGCCGCCGGCACCATACATCTGTCCAAGTTGATACAGAATGGGCTTCGTGCAGGTATAGTAATTCTCGGTGATAAAGTCCTGCAGCTTTTTCACCTGTGCCTGTACTGCGGGGTCTGCCGGTTCTCTGGTTTGCAGCGTTCCGAATGCCGCTACAAGCCCCATCAACTGCTCGTTGATGCTGCCAGATTCCTTCTGCGTCCGCCGGGCGTTTTTTTCCTCAAATTCCTGATACTCTGTGGTTTCGCCCCACTCTTTCTTTGCACGTTCGGCGTATTCCCTGATTTTCTGTGTGTCAAATGCGTTGAAGTCCATAATATTTCCTCCTGTTGTCCGAATCTTCTCCGCAAGAGCGATCAACTTTTCCAGATGCTGTTTTTTCAGGGTCAGCAATGTGATCTGCTGTTCCAGTGTCTTTTTCCGGTCAAACTCCGGGTTTTTCAGAATTTTTCGGATATCCTCCAGTGAAAATTCCAGTTCTCGGAACAGCAAAATCTGTTGCAATCGTTCCAGTGCAGCATCATCATACAGGCGATATCCCGCCTGTGTTCGATGCGCCGGATGCAGCAGACCGATTTTATCGTAATATTGCAGCGTCCGAATGCTCACCCCGGTCAGATTGCTCACTTCCTTGACAGTCATCATTTCGTTTTCCTCCCTTGCGACAAGCTCAGTATACGCTATGACGCAACGTCAGGGTCAAGTACTTTTTAGTTTTTTCCGCCGTTTACCACAAGCAGCTCTGCACCGTGGGGATGCCCTCAGCTTCCCATGGCAATAAGCACCAGCACGACCACCACCGCAATGGCAATGAGGCAGCCGCATCCGCTGCCGTCTCCGCCACCACCGCCGCCATTGTTGTGACCGCCGCCGCCGCCAGACGATCCGCCGAAGTTGCGGTTGAAAGCCGTCATGTACTGGGCATAGCCCGTGTCACCTTTGCCGAAATAGCCGTAATCGCCGTTTGCCATTGTGTTTTCCTCCATCCGAAGTGTGTTTTGCTTCTCTTTCTGAGCCTATTCTATCAGGAGCGTTGTCCCATAAAAATCCCTTTCAGAAAATCAGTCCATCTCTTTCCGGCGCCTTTACCAGTAGTACTCTGCGGCATGAGCAACGAAAAATGTCTCCGTGTCACCGGCACGGTAAGGGCGAATACCCGCAGGGAACGACAAAGCAGCCATTGCATGAACTTGCTTCACTCTTGGCGTGAGCCGGATGAAAAACTAGAAGGGTCGTTTTTCTTGACTTCGACCCGGCAGAAGAGTATACTCCGTGGCAGTGAAATATTCGGCTATGACGAGAAAGAGTACCCGGAAAGAATGCTGCAGAGAGCTGCCGGATGGTGCAAGGCAGTGCAGGGCGTCCGTGGGAAAATCCTCTCCGAGCTTTCCGGCTGAATGGGCGGTATCTACGCCCCAGTAAGCGGGAACGGCAGGTCCCCGTTATCACGGACCGCGCATTGTTGGATGCGCACTGAGGGGTCGGGCTTTGCACCGGCAATAAGAGTGGTACCGCAGAGGAGTTTATACGCCTTTGTCTCTTACGAACCGTAGGGGACAAAGGCGTTTTTGTTTGCGGGAAAGCCATTTTCCGGATGTTTCATTGCCTTTGCATCCGCAAAAACAAGTGTTTTGAAAAAGGAGAGTTTATCATGAAAACATTGGAAAAAGTAAGCGACTTTGTGGGCAAATACATGGCCGCCATCGTCATTGTGGTAGCGGCACTGGCGCTGCTGTTCCCCGGCACCTTCAGCGTGGTAAAGACCGCATGGGTCAACACCCTGCTGGGCATCGTCATGTTCGGCATGGGTCTTACCCTGAAGCCGGAGGACTTCAAGGTAGTGTTCAGCCGCCCGAAAGACGTGGTCATTGGCTGCGTGGCACAGTTCACCCTGATGCCCTTTCTGGCATGGGCGCTGACCCAGGTGTTCCACTTGCCCACTGAGCTTGCCATCGGTGTCATTCTGGTGGGCACCTGCCCCGGCGGCACCTCCTCTAACGTGATGACCTACCTTTCCAAGGGCGACGTTGCACTGTCCGTTGGCATGACCGCAGTTTCCACCGTGCTGGCGCCCTTCCTCACCCCGCTGCTGACCCTGCTGTATGCCGGTCAGCGAGTGGAGGTGAACCCCATGAGCATGTTCCTGTCCATCGTCAAGGTGGTGCTGGTTCCCATCGCACTGGGCTTTGTGGTCAATCACTTCTTCCACGCCTTCACCCAGAACGCCGTCCGGGTGCTGCCGCTGATCTCCACCACCGCCATCGTGCTCATCATCTGCGCTGTTGTGTCCGCAAACTCCGCCAAGATCATGACCAGCGGTCTGCTGATCCTTGCCGTGGTCGTCCTGCACAACCTGCTGGGCTACCTCACCGGCTTTGGCGTGGGTAAGCTGCTGAAGCTGGATTCCACCAAGTGCCGTGCAATTTCCATCGAGGTCGGAATGCAGAACTCCGGTCTGGCCACCTCTCTGGCTGCCGCCCACTTTGCACAGTATCCGCTGGCAACCATCCCCGGCGCTGTGTTCTCTGTGTGGCATAACATTTCCGGTGCCGTCCTCGCCAACTTCTTTGCCCGCACCGCCGAGAAGAAGGACTGAGTTACTACATACCATAAAGGGCTGCTGCACAAGGTCTGTTCCCTGTGCAGCAGCCCTTTTTTTCAGTACAAAATTCTGGAGACGTGATGTTCCTGCTTGCCCAGATACAGCTCCACGATCATCCGTCCGTTTTCGGTGTTGCAAAGCTCATCCCTACAGTATATGCTCTTTTCACAAATGTCGCTGTGAATGCCAATATATACTTGAGCCACTTCCCAGCACACAGCGGGTACCCGACGACTTCATGAAACAGCTCAAACAGAACAGATACGAGATTCCTCTTTTCCGACCATTCCCTGCCGCCTGCAGGACGGCATCGCCTGTTTGCGGTTTTGTACGAAAAAAGCCCAGAGCATCTCCTGCTCTGGGCTTCATTGCCTTGTATGGGTCTTATTGATAGTGCTGCAGGATTCCCAAGTCAAGCGTGTTGAACATTTTTCAACTCAAAAACCCCTTGCACGAGCTTTTCTGCATCCCAGGTGCTTTGTAATCGCCCAGTGAAAGCACGTACATTTTATCTGTGATTCAGACAACAAAAAAGAGTGGCAGCATTTCAAGCTGAAACGCTGTCACTCTGTAGGAACTGCGTAATGTCTGACGATTATCCTTCTACTTTGACCGTAGCACGATCGCTCTTTGCGTTTCCATCCGCATCCAGCGTGATGTGCACAAAATGTTCCGGCTTGTCGTAATCCTTTGTCTCGCCGTCATCGGTATAGTATTCATAGGATGCACCATCGGGAGCATAGGCAAGCAGGCGCAGATCTGCAAAATCCACATCGGCAACGCTCTGGATCTTTTTGCCGTCCTTGGCAAGGGGCAGAAGGTGTCCCTTGCGCATAAAGAACACCACTTCATCCAGCTCCACCGGAATGTAATGATGACCTGCTGGCAGCACGCTGGTTTCCATGCGATTGCTTTCGCTGCACTTTACCCGCACCTGCAGCATCTCCTCCGGCAGATAAACGTATCGACCTCGGGCATTTTGCTCATATACCGGGGCGATCAACAGGCTTTCACCGATCATCACCTCATCCTCCACCCGGCGGGCAAAGTCATCCTCCGGGAAGGCGAACGCCAACGGCATACAGTACATGCCGTCGTGCAGAGCAGCCTTCATGTACTCGCTGTAAATGTAGGGCAGCAGCAGGTAGCGCAGCTGTAAAATACCGGCAAAGGCAGCCTTGTTCTTAAAGCGGTAGGGTTCCTGCCGGCGGGTACCTTTGGCAGAGTGGTTCCGCAGCAGCGGAGAGAAGATACCCAAGCCGTACCAGCGCAGCACCAGATCCTCCGTGGTATTGCTGCCAAAGCCGCCAATGTCGGGGCCTTCGTACAGGAAGCCGCACATATTCAGGGAGGGCATCATGTGCAGCGCAAGCAGAATGTGGCTCCACCAAGAATGGTTGTCGCCGGTCCAGATGCCGCCATACCGGTGCATCCCGATGCAGGCAGAACGGGAGTACATCAAAATGCGCTTGTCCGGCTCCAGCCGCTCAAAAGCCTCGCCTGCAGCACGGGTCATGTTATAACCAAAAAGATTATGTACCTTGTCGTGCCGCATACGCCCCTGTTTGGTGTTGTGGTAGAACAGCTTATAATCGTTTTCGTTGTTGGAAAGCTCTGTCACCATGCCGGTAAAAGCAGCAAAGCTGGAAATATCCAGGTTTTGCTTGTTGTATTCCTCAATTTTAGCAAAGGTCTTTTTCAGTCTTTCCTCTGCGTAGAAGATAGCAGGCTCGTTCATATCATTCCAGAAGCCCTCGATTCCCTGATCCAGCAGAACTTTATATTGACTGCCAAACCAAGCACGGGCTTCCGGGTTGAGCATATCGGGGAAGTGTACCCGTCCCGGCCACACACCGGCTACAAAGGGGGTGCCATCCTGATTCGTGCAGAAGTAGCCGTTTTTCACGCCTTCCTCGTACACATCATATCCCTCTTCGACCTTGACTCCTGCATCGATGATGGGGACAAGATGGATGCCCTGCGCTTTCATCTCGGCGGCAAAGTCCGCAAAATCCGGGAAGCGCTGCCCATCCACCGTAAAGTCCTTGTAACGCTCCATGTAATCAATATCCAGGACCACAGCGTCCAGCGGCATATTATTGGCACGGTAATTTGCCACCACCTCGCGGACCTCGTCCTCGTTCATGTAGCTCCAGCGGCTCTGGGCGTTGCCAAAAGCCCATTTGGGCGGAATATAACTGCGCCCCACCAACTGGCGGAACTGGTGCACAATATCGGTCAGGCTCTCGCCCTCAATGATGTAGAGATCGTAATTTTCCTCGGCCACCGTGATGCGTAAGGTATCCATGTCGGTGTAGCCGCAGTCAAAGGTGACCTTGCCCGGGTAGTCGATAAAAACGCCAAATGTATCCTTGCCGGACACGATTATAAAATTATAAGCACCGTACAGCGAGGATTTGCCATCGGTATGGTTGCCGTCATCGGAGCATTTGCTTTCGTACACCCACCCGCGCTTGTTGATGCCACGGACGTTTTCGCCAAGACCATACAGAATATCCTGCGGCTCCATGGCATAGGAGAAACCATCCGGCTCCTTGGTCAGATAGGGGATCGTTTCCATCATGGGCAAAAAAGAACCCACTACACTTTCGGTATCAAACGGTTGACCGTATCGCTTTTTGTAGATCATAGTAAAATATCTCTCCTCTGTTTTTTAAATCGTCACAGTGTAAAACGTACCAACGTATTTTTGATGGACAATTAAGAAAGTCTGACATTGGCTGGAGCAATTGGGGCTTCAGCCTTATTTTCAACCCAATAGCTGCGGTTGTGCAGCTATCTCAATACAAGATCCTTGAAACGTGATGTTCCTGTTTGCCCAGATACAGCTCCACGATCATCCGTCCGTTTTCGGTGTTGCAGAGTTCCTCTTTGCAATAGCCGCAGAGCTTTCCGTCTGCCTGTGCCACATAGCGGCGCAGCGGCTGCTGAAGCTCCTGCGGGATGCTGCTCCACGGGATCACATAGCTCATGCCGGTGTCCCCTACATCCACGATGCAGGCCCGGTCGCTTTGCCCCTTCGATGCGGCCTTCTGTACACAAGGTCTGCACTCGTCTTGCACAAATGACCCATTTTTCTGAGATCTGCTTAATTGATACGTATTCCACAGTAACCCTCAACATCGTTCATTCACAGATGGTGGCGGTCTATAACAAACCATTTTTATTTTACTCCAATAAACGAACGAATTCAATGCAAAGGTCTTACAAATCTCGGAATGGTTTTTATATATCAAATACACCTTTTCGTCCTTTAACAATATCAAAACTAAAGAGGAATAGAATTAGAAGACCGGACTATCCCTTGCCAGCCCAGAAGTTTTCAGTGATCCATCAGACGAGACTGAGCTCACAAAGATATAACCCCATCATCTTTATAGAGAGCAGAAAAACACCACCATATGCTGTACTGTCCGTCCTTCCTCCTCTTTCCATCCAAAAAGACATACCAGATAAATTAACACCTCCCTTTTTCCGTCCGACAGCGGATTGTTTGCCAAGCATTTCAAGTTGCACAAAAGGAGCTTGTTCAGCAAAGCAATTTGCACAATATGTTTTCTCATGCTGAATACAGAAATGGCTATTTAGCGGCATCGCCATACAACTTTTAGTAAAAAGCAAGAACGTCAAGAGCATCGTTGATCAGTATAAAGACATCGTAGCAGGCTGATCGAATTCTCATAGCGAAAAAAAGCTGAAACAGGGGGAACGGGGTCATCCTGTTTTCATTTTTCTGCGTTTTCTTCTTATGCAACGATCTGTTCCGCTTATAGACAGTCGTCCTGCAATGCGGTATACTCTAACCAAGTCAAAAATTTTCAGGAGGACAATCATGGCAGGAGAAAGCAACAAGGTCGTCATTGTTACCGGAGGAAGCTCCGGCATCGGACGGTGCACGGCATCTGCTTTAAAAGCGAATGGCTGCATCGTCTATGAGTTCAGCCGCAGGAATATCCCCATGGAGGGTGTCACCCATCTGTCCGTCGATGTGACCGATGAAGATGCGGTCAACGCCGCTGTGCAGCAGGTCATCCAGAAAGAGACCAAAATTGATGCAGTGATCAATTGTGCAGGCTTTGGCATTTCCGGTGCGGCGGAGTTTACGTCCATGGAGCAAGCCAAAGCACAGTTTGATGTAAACTTTTTCGGGACAGTCACTGTAAATAAAGCAGTTCTCCCCTTCATGCGCCATCAAGGAAAGGGGCATATTGTGAACATCAGCTCTGTTGCCGCTGTAGCGCACATTCCGTTCCAGACCTTCTACTCTGCAAGCAAAGCCGCTATTTCTTCTTACTCTTACGCACTGGCAAACGAAGTCAAGCCCTACGGCATCCATGTTACCGTTGTAGAGTTGGGTGACATCTGCACCGGGTTTACAAAAGCACGTCAGAAAAGCATTCTCGGAGATGATGAATACGGCGGGCGTATCTCCCGGAGCGTCAGTCAGATGGAGCATGACGAGCAAAACGGCATGGACCCGGCACGCATTGGACGGTACATTGCCGGTATTGTAGAGAAAAAGAACCCGGCAGTCGTTTATGTTGCCGGTGCACAGTATATATTCCTGAGCCTTTTGTGCAAGCTCCTGCCTGCCGCAGCACGCGGAAAGATCGTGGGGAAAATATACGGGTAACAGGCGTATTGCTCTGCAAAGTGAATCTTGACAAAGCTTCCAGAATATCGTATCATTTTTCCAGAAAAGTCGCCAACGGGCGGCTTTTCGTGGGGCAGGAAGTTAGTCACTGCTAATATCCAGAGTTGCGCACTCTGCCCTGCCGTACAGCAATGCCAAGATCAACAGGAGAAGATAATGAAAAGACTATTACAGGTATTCTGGATCGTACTGGGCTTTCTTTGCATGGTTCTGGGCACTGTGGGGATCCTGCTCCCCATTCTGCCCACAGTCCCATTCTACATGGCGACCCTGCTCTGCTTTGCCAAAAGCTCCCAAAAACTGCATGACTGGTTCGTAGGCACCAACTTATACAAAAAGCATCCGGACAGTTTTGTCCAAAAAAAGGTCATGACAGTCGGAACAAAATGTAAGATCATCGCACTGGTCACCGCTGTTATGGTCATCGGCTTTCTTTGCATGAAAAATGCGCCCATCGGCAGGGTCTGCATTGCCGTGGTGTGGGGCTGTCATTTGCTGTACTTTGCCCTGCGGGTCAAGACCATAAAGCCTGCAGAGCAGCAACCAGAGAACGCAGAGTAAATCAAGCTCTGTAAACCTTCGTATAAACAAAAAAAGCCGCCGAGGATGCCGCCCCAATGGGACGCTTATAGAATCCACGGCGTTTATTCGTGTTTTGCGGCAAGCTTTTCCGTTATACTCCAAACACCGTTTTTGTCAGCCGGATGCCTGCCGCCGTTTTCATGGTATGTTCCATAAAAGATCGGATCGCCTGCTGGCTGTACCCGCTTTCGGATGCATTGACGATATAATCCGCTTCGATCAGGATCTGGTAGTCGATGCCATCGATCTGCTCCGGGCTATGGTGGTGCCCCACCAGATAAGCTACCCTATCAATTTGTGCCGCCGTCATGCCGGTATCTGCCAAAAACGCCCGCACCAACGGGTCGCCTTCCTGCTCCTGATAGCTGCCGTTGGTGTTGCCATATTTTTTGCGGCAGAGCGGACAGGCAATGTCGTGAGTGATCGCCGCCACTTCCAGAATAAACTGGGTCTCTGCGTCCAGCCCTTCCAGTTCACCGATGGTTTTGGCATAGGTCCACACGCAGCTCAGGTGCGTGATATCGTGAATGTTCCTCTCGGAAAAGGCGATCATCTTTTCCATGATCTGTGCAATGGTCATCATTTGGGTTTTCCTTCCCTACTCGTTGACGTGCATTGGTTTTCTCGGTTATTTTGACTGTGCAAACTGATACGCCTGCCTGATCCAGTCAAACAGTTCTTCGTCCAGATCAGACGGACTGGTGATGATAAAATGGGTCGTCCGCCACTCTGGATGCGGCTCGGTTTTTACCGCTATCCGGCTCACAGGATATATTCCATCTGGCGTTCCTTTGTTTTCATACCCATTTTTTCGTAGAAGTGTTCTGCCGAGGTGTTTCCTGCCCAGACGTTCAGCGTCACCTCATAGCAGCCTTGCTCTTTTGCCTGCTGCTTTACATATTCAAACAGGCTTTCTCCGATGTGCTGTCCCCGTGCCTGCTGGTCAACGCACAAATCGTCGATGAACAATGACTTAAAGGGCACCATATTCGTAGAAAATGGCTGCTTCTGCACTTGACAGAAGGCATAACCCATACACACATCATCCTCGTTCACAGCAACATAGATGGGTTTATCTTCCCTCTTCAAAAGTTCAGCCAGTTCGCAGACAGTGTATTTGGTGGTGCCGGAAATAAAAACATCCGGACGGATCTCTGCATGGATCTGCAATACTTGCCCCAGCAGCGCAAGAAGTCTGGGAATATCTTTTTCCTCTGCCTTACGGATCTTCATTTCACTTTCCCTCAAACCTTTCTCAGAGCCGCTCGTTTTCTGCGGCGGTTCCTGCAAAGATTATACCACGTTTCCCGCCAAAGCGGTATAGGTCTGCCCTGTGCTTTTAATCCAGAATTTTACCGTCAATGGAGATGGTGACCACTTGCCACGGAATGAACTTTCCGCTGGTCTGCAGCGCCTTTTTCGCTGCCATCTCCAAGCCGCCGCAGCAGGGCACCTCCATGCGGAGGATGGTCACACTCTGGATGTCGTTGCTGCGCAGGATCTCGGTGAGTTTTTCGCTGTAATCCACAGCGTCCAGCTTCGGGCAGCCGATGAGGGTCACTTTGCCGCGCATAAACTCCTGATGGAAATTGGCGTAGGCGTATGCCGTGCAGTCCGCTGCGATCAGTAGCTTTGCGCCCTCAAAGTAGGGCGCATGGACAGGTGCCAGCTTGATCTGCACCGGCCAGTTGCGGAGCCGGGAAACGGACTGCATAGGAGCAGAAGCCACACTTTCGGCAGCCTCCGTCTGTTCCAGCATCCGCATCCGGGAGCCGGGGCAGCCGCCCTCGTGGAGGTGCTTCATCTTCTCCTGCAATTCCTTTTTCTTTTTGTTCTCCTGCACCGCCGCCTCGTCGTAGGCAGGGGCTTCCCGCTCTTCAAAGGTGATGGCTCCGGTGGGGCAGCCCGGCAGACAGTCGCCAAAGCCATCGCAGAAATTCTCCCGCACCAGCTTTGCTTTGCCGTTGATGATGTCAATGGCTCCCTCGTGGCAGGCGGTTGCGCACAAGCCGCAGCCGTTGCATTTTTCTTCGTCAATATGGATGATCTTCCGAATCATATCTATACTCTCCTGTTGTGGGTGTTTTTTTGCATTTGCAGCCTTATTATAGTATACTAAAGGCAACTTGTATGTTTGAATTCCAACAAGGAGAGCCTTTATGCAAAAATATCTGCCTGTTCTGCGGAACTGCCCCTTCTTTACCGGACTTACCGATGAT
The DNA here is from genome assembly GCA_004558805.1 of Faecalibacterium prausnitzii. GTDB lineage: Bacteria > Bacillota > Clostridia > Oscillospirales > Ruminococcaceae > Faecalibacterium > Faecalibacterium prausnitzii_M. The sequence continues at coordinate 45,160 of SFDE01000002.1, forward strand.
GAGATCTTGTCCATCCTGCACTGTGTCAGTGCAGCGAAAATCACCCGCCCCCGGGGTTCTTATATCTTCCGTGCCGGAGATTCCACAGAGGTCATGGGGCTCATGCTGTCCGGCTCTACCCTAGTGATACAGGAGGATCTTTGGGGGCACCGCAACATCCTGTCCAAATGCAATACCGGGGACTTTTTCGGCGAGCCTTACGCCGCCACCCCCGGTGCCATCCTGAACATCAGCGTAGTGGCAGAGGAGGATTGCGAAATTCTGCTGCTCAACGTCAAGCGGCTGCTCACCTCCTGCCCCACCGCCTGCGACCATCACCAGAAACTCATCCGCAATCTGGTCAGCGTTCTGGCAAACAAAATACTGCTTTTTAACGATAAGATCACCCATGTCAGCAAGCGCACCACCCGGGAAAAGCTGCTGTCCTACCTGTCTGCCGAGTCCATCCGGCAGTCCTCCCTCTCCTTTGATATCCCCTTTGACCGTCAGCAGCTGGCAGATTTTCTCTGCGTGGAGCGTGCCGCCATGTCGGTGGAGCTTTCCAAGCTGCAAAAGGAAGGGCTGCTGGTCACCAAACGGAATCATTTTGAGCTGTTGACCCGTTGACCGCTCCATGCGCCGCCTGCAGGTATTTTCACCGGGCAGTTTTCCCCTGTCAGGATGTGCGAACATAAAAACAGCGGACAACCGTTTTAGGGTCGTCCGCTGAAGGGATGGTTTGATCTTGTTGGTCGAATAATGGAAATTGTCTGTTATAAAATATCAGCAACCAATTCCTCTATCAAATGATTCACCTGTTCAGGTTTGTCTGTATTGGAATTGTGTCCTGCTCCTTCGATCCACGTCAAAGGAATATTCGTATTGCGATGCCATGCTTTGTTGTACCGTATACACGAACCGGCGTGATCTTTTGTGCCGCATATCAGCAACGCCGGACACTTGATCTCATACGGCAGGTCCTTCTCCATAGCCGCTGCCAAAATACGAAAACCATGTCCGGCAATTTGCGCATAGCGCTTCTGGTTTCCGTCATAAGTCAGCATCATTTCACGCATGAGGTTTCTACCGTAATCAGACGTGGCAACGCCTTCCGACCCCGATTTCAGGAGCCATTTCCACGGATAGTGAGCATATACCGGTTCCATCCGTTTCAAAAGCCAAATTTCAACTGCCGTCACATAGCTTCGTTGCAGCGGTGCAGAGTCAATGGAGACAAAGCCTGTCATTTTGTCTGGGTAAAGCTGCGCATAAGCCTGTCCCACATATCCGCCCATAGACTGCCCGATAATAACAGGCTTTGTAATTCCTTCTTGGTTTAAGATATCGTCCAGCCATTTTGCCTTATCGAACAGATCAAAATCAAACCGAAACGACCATGAGGAGCCGTGTGCCGGCGCATCCCAGACGATAACATTATACCTGCTCTCGAAATACTGAATCTGCTTATCAAACAGTCGATGATCCGCAGTCAATCCCGGCAGAAAAACAAGAGTAATTGTATCCGGGTTTGACACGCTCACCCAATAGTGAATCGTTCCGCAACGAGTCTGATATGTCCGTTCCTCCATTGAGCTTTCCTCCCATAACTTCTGATTGTCTCCCTCAGTATACCATGCTTTTCCCCTGCGGAAAAGCTTCTCCGGCAAAAATCCGCACCCTTGCACATACAATCTAACAACTATGTACCGGGAGGGATCTCATATGCTGCTGACCTTGCTGCAATTTTTTGCCACAAAATTTCTGTTTCTGGCGCTCCATCTGGAAAGCGGCTGCTTTCCGCGCCCGCTCACAGCCCGGGAGGAAGCTGCTGCCTTAAGTGCCCTGCACGCCGGTGATTCCGCAGCGCGGGAAAAGCTGATCCGTCACAATCTGCGGCTGGTAGCGCACATCGTAAAAAAATACTACGCCCTGCCGGGCGATCAGGAGGATCTTGTTTCCATCGGCACCATTGGACTGATGAAAGCAGTAGATACCTTTGATGCCGCACGCAAGGCGCGGTTTTCCACTTATGCCAGCCGCTGCATTGAAAATGAGATCCGGATGCAGTTCCGGCGGGAGCGAAAAAACGGGCAGACCGTGTCCCTGCAGGAAGCTCTGGAAGCCGACGGTGAGTCGGCATTGACCCTTACCGACGTGCTGCAGGACAGCTTTTGCATGGAGGACAGCTGCGAGAAAAAGGAGGACATCCGTCGGCTGCGGCAGCTGCTGGAGACCCTCCCCGCCCGGGAGCGGCAGATCCTTCTGCTGCGGTACGGCATCGCCGGGCAGCCGCCTCTGACTCAGATGGAGGTGGCTGCGCTGCTGCACATCAGCCGGAGCTATGTATAGCATCTTTCCTATTATAATGATATCATCGTACAGCGTTTTGACATCCCGGTGCCGCCTTTACATATGTGTCGGAGCCTTCCCTGCCGGTGCGGTCAGAGAGGAAGCTCCGGTCCGGAGGCAAGGCGGATGAAGGCACTCATCTCCCGGGTGCAGCACTTGTCGCAATGGTAGAACATCTGCCGGTACATGGTGATCCGGAAATCCGACACCTCCAAAATCCTCAGGGTTCCCCTTGCAGCGGGCTCGGTCACCGCAAAGCGGGGCAGCAGCGAGATGCCGGAGGAATGCTCCAGCATCTTTATAATAAAGGAAGTGTCGCTGATCTCCAGCGCCGGGGTCAGCTCGATCTGCCGGGAGGCAAGGAAGTTGTCAAAGGTGTGGCGGTAGTTGGCGTTGCGCTCGGTGAGGAAGAAGGGCTTGTCCAGCAGTTCCTCCACCCGATAGGGACCGGGATGTCCAAGGTCGATGTCCGGAGACGCCACGAACACCACCTCCTCCGGCACCTCATTGCACTTGTGCCAGTTGTTGGAGTAGCGGGGCTCGTCCAGAATGCAGATCAGATCCACATCCCCCCGCTCCATTTTTTCGATCAGCTCCTCCGGGGAACCGGTGGTGACCCGGAGGCTTACCTTTGGGTTCTCCTGTCGGAACTGCCGCATGAGCCCCGGCAGACGGAAAAAGCACAGAGACTCCAGGGTGCCGATGTGCAGACAGCCATTCAGATCAGTGTCTCCGCTCATTGCCTGTCGGGCATTTTGGATGGTGTCCAGAATGGAGTGGGCATATTCCAGAAAATGCCGTCCCTGGGTAGTCAGGATCACCCGCTTGCCCATACGGTCGAACAACCGCACGCCCAGTTCCTCTTCCAGCGCCTTGATCTGCACGGTGACGGCAGACTGGGAGTAACCCAGACTTTCGGCAGCTTTGGAAAAGCTCTGGAACTGGGCGGCGCGGATCAAGGTATTCAGCTGACGCACTTCCATGGCAAAGCTCCTTTGATATTAAGATTTTTAAACGATAACTTTATTTTTATGAATTTGAATCATTTGTATGTCTATGTTATACTAAATGTGTCAACACGTCAAGGTTTATTTTTGACGTTTCGGAAAATCGGTCGGCTGCTCTGCGGTGAAGAGAGCACTGCGGGGTACTCACAAGACCGAGTAGCAAAAGGAGGAAAATCTCTATGGAAAAGAAAAAAGCAAAGCTTGGATTGCTGCCGAAGCTGCTCATCGCCATTGTGCTGGGTATTGTCATCGGTCAGTTCTTCCCGGTGTGGTTCTGCCGCGTGGTCGTTACGGCTTCCGGCATCTTCAGCTCGTTTCTGAAGTTCATCATCCCTCTGATGATCGTGGCATACGTCACCATGGGTATTGCCGATCTGAAGAGCGGCGCAGGCAAGCTGCTGATCATCACCGTGGCACTCGCCTACGGCTCCACCCTGATCGCAGGCTCCGCATCCTATCTGGTGTCTGCCAGCCTGTTCCCCAGCTTCATGAGCGAGGGCGCTCTGGAGCAGATCGCTGCTACTGCTGACAACTCTCTTGCCAGCTACATCTCCATCTCCATCCCCCCGATCCTGGACACCCTCTCTGCTGTGGTCCTCGCCTTTGTGCTGGGTCTGTGCCTGTCCACCCTGCGGGGCAAGACCATCGGCGATACCCTTTATAACGGCATGAAGGACTTCTCCGGCATCATCGATCAGGTGCTGCACTCCGTTATCATCCCCCTGCTGCCCCTGTACGTCTGCGGTACCTTCATCGACATGACCAAGTCCGGCAAGACCTTTGCCATCCTGGGCATCCTGTGGAAGGTGTTCCTGGTGGTCATCATCATGCACCTGGTCTGCATCTTCCTGCAGTTCTGCATTGCAGGCGCTGTGAGCCACAAGAGCCCCATCAAGATGATCCGCAACCAGATCCCCGGCTACACCACCGCTCTGGGCACCCAGTCCTCTGCTGCTACCATCCCCGTCAACCTGCAGTGCGCTGCTGCTGACGGCGTCAGCGAGCAGATCCGCAACTTCGTGGTTCCTCTGTGTGCCAACATCCACATGGCTGGCTCCATGATCACCATCACCGCCTGCGCTACCGCTGTCTGCCTGATGAACCAGCTGCCCATCAGCCTGGGCATCGTGGTTCCCTTCATCATGACTCTGGGCGTTGCCATGGTTGCTTCTCCCGGCGCTCCCGGCGGTTCCATCATGACCGCTCTGCCCTTCCTGTACATGGTCTTCGGTGCTGAGGCAGGCGACCCCAACGGTCCCATCTGCGCCATCATGGTGGCTCTGTACATCACCCAGGACTCCTTCGGCACCGCCTGCAACGTCTCCGGCGACAACGCCATCGGTGTCATCGTGGAGACCATCTACCAGAAGTTCATCAACAAGAGCAAAGCAAAGGTCTGATACGGTTTTCCAGACCTTCTGACTGACAGGAGTGATATCCCATGGCATTTATCAGTGTATTCGATGTTCTTGGTCCCAACATGATCGGACCGTCCAGCTCTCATACTGCCGGTGCGGAGATCATTGCCTATCTGGCACAGAAGATGATCACCCCGCCCTTAAAGCGGGCAGACTTTACCCTTTACGGTTCCTTTGCCAAGACCTATCACGGTCACGGCACCGACCGTGCGCTGCTGGGGGGCATCATGGGCTTCTCCGCCGATGATACCCGTATCCGGGATTCCTTTGCCATCGCCACCGAGCGGGGGCTGGCGTACAGCTTTACTCCCAACGAGAGCGAAACAGACGTCCACCCCAACACGGTGGACATCCGCATGGAGAACACTGCCGGACAGGTCATGACCGTGCGGGGCGAGTCTCTGGGCGGCGGCAAGGTACGCATCGTAAAGATCAACGGCGTGCAGGTAGACTTTACCGGGGAGTACAATGCCCTCATCGTAGTGCAGAAAGACAAGCCCGGCGTGGTGGCGCATATCACCAAGATCCTCAGCGAACGGGGCGTGAACATTGCGTTCATGCGCCTGTTCCGGGAGGGCAAGGGTCATACCGCCTATACCATCGTGGAGTCGGACCAGCGCCTGCCCGAAGGTGTGGCACAGCTGCTGCTGGAGAACCGCAACATCAGCGATGTGATGATCGTGCAGCCGTAAGGAGGGACAGACTGGATGAACATGGATTTCAAATCCGCAGAAGAGCTGCTGGAACTGTGTGAGCAAAACCAGCTGCCTATTTCTGAAGTAATGCGTCAGCGGGAGTGCATTCTGGGCGAGACGCCCCGGGATGCTGCCGACCACCGTATGGGCAAGGCATGGGAGATCATGAAATCTTCTGCCACCCAGCCGCTGAAAAAGCCCATCAAATCCATGGGCGGACTCATTGGCGGTGAGGCAAAAAAGCTGGAAGCACACTACAACCGCAAAAAGAGCATCTGCGGTGATGTGCTGGACAAGGCAATGACCTACGCCATGGCAGTGCTGGAAGTAAACGCTTCCATGGGTCTGATCGTGGCAGCACCCACTGCAGGTTCTGCAGGCGTGGTGCCGGGCATGATGTTGGCATTGCAGGAGAGCTACCGCATCTCCGATCAGCGCATCGTGGATGCTCTGTACAACGCCGGCGCCATAGGCTACCTTGCCATGCGCAACGCCACGGTGGCAGGCGCTGTAGGCGGCTGTCAGGCTGAGGTGGGCGTTGCATCTGCCATGGCGGCATCTGCAGCCGTGGAACTGATGGGGGGCACCCCTCAGCAGTGTCTGGATGCTGCCTCCACCGTGCTGATGAACATGCTGGGTCTCGTGTGCGACCCGGTGGGCGGTCTGGTGGAATATCCCTGCCAGAACCGCAACGCTGCCGGCGTGGCAAACGCCCTGGTGGCAGCGGAGATGGCACTGAGCGGCATCCATCAGTTGATCCCCTTTGATCAGATGCTGGATACCATGTACACTGTGGGTCGTCATCTGCCCGCTGAGCTGCGGGAGACCGCACTGGGCGGCTGTGCCGCTACCCCCGCCGCCTGCGCCGCCTGCGGACGCTGCGGCTGAACCAAATTGTAAAGAAGGCTGCTGCATCGGGTGAAAGCCCCTGCAGCAGCCTTTTTGTTTTACCCCTGGACAGGCAAGTTGTCCCCCTTGGATTCATATCCATAACCATACGGACCTAAGGAGGTATTCCCATGAAAAAGAAAGAACTTACGGTGACCTGCACTTTCTCAAAGGACGGCGAGGACCCGGGAGAGCTGCTTTGCCGCCTGTTCCGGCTCCATCTGCGCCGCACCCTTGCCCCGGACGATGCAAAAGAAGCGTCCCGACCTCTGCCGACACAGGGCTTATGACACAGGGAGGCTTGCCATGTATACAAAAGCCGATGATCTCACAGAATACCATGCCGCCCTTTACATCCGCCTTTCCAAGGAAGACGACACCGCCGGACCTTCCCAGAGCGTGACCAATCAGCAGTCCTTGCTGGAAGAGTTTGCCAGCCAGCATCGTCTGCCTGTTTACGACACTTATATTGATGACGGATGGTCCGGCACCACCTTTGACCGCCCCGCCTTCCGCCGGATGCTCCGGGACATCGAGGCAAAAAAGGTGGATCTGGTGATCACAAAGGACCTTTCCCGGCTGGGACGGGACTACATCCTTACCGGGCACTATATGGAGCGGTATTTCCCAGAGCACGGCGTCCGGTATATCTCCCTTCTGGACGGCATCGATACGGGAACCGACTCCACCGCCAACGAGATCACCCCCTTCCGGGCGATCTTAAATGACCTGTATGCCAAGGACATCTCCAAAAAGATCCGGTCTGTCAAGGGGGATCAGCAGCGCCGGGGGCTTTTTATCGGCGGGAAGCCGGTATACGGTTACAAAATGCACCCCACCGAGAAAAACCGGATCGTCCCTGACCCGCCGGCTGCCGCCGTTGTGCGCCGGATCTTTGCCATGGCGCTGCAGGGGCAGAGCTGCCGCAGCATCGCCGCCCAGCTGAATGCTCTGCAGGTCCCTCCCCCATCGGTCTATGCCGGGCTTCCCTCCCGGAACGGGCGGTTTGCCGGGCTGTGGAGCAGTCAGCGGATCTCGGAAATGCTGCTGAACGAGACCTATATGGGCAACATGGTGCAGGGGCGGCAGGTGAAGATCAGCTACAAATCCCAAAAATGCCGAAAATTGCCTGCCGAAAACTGGGTAGTGGTGGAAAACACCCACGAACCCCTTGTGGACCGGGAAACCTTTTGTCAGGTGCGGCTCCTGGTAAACAGCCGCAAAGGCACCCGCAGCCGCACCTACGACTATCTGCTCAAAGGCATCGTCTACTGCCATGAATGCGGCGCACGCATGACGGTATCCAACCGCAGGACCGCAAAAGGCGCCGACCGGCTGTTTTTTGTCTGCAAGACCTACCAGCGCTTTCCCAAGGCAGGGGTGTGCAGCTGCCATACCATCAAGGTGGACACGGTGACTGAGGCGGTCGTTGCCAAAGTACGGGAAATCTGCCGAGTCTCTCTGGACTCCCGCAAGCTGCTGACCCTTGCGCAGCAGGCTCTGGAAGAAGCTGCAGGGCAGGACCGCACCGGGCAGCAGATGGCGGAGATCCGGCAAAAGCTCCGTCGGCTGTCCGCCCATCTGGACCGGATCTACGCCGACCGTCTGGAAGGGCTTTTGTCAGAGGAGGATTTTCGCCGTATTTCCAGCCGAACCCGGGCAGAGCGGCAACAGCTGGGGCTTCAGCATGAGGCTCTCCGCCGCTTGCCAACATCCCCTGAGAACGGCACCTGCTGTGCCTCAGAGCTGGTGCAGGATTTTCTGGAGACCATCTGCACCAGCCGGGAGCTGCTGCTCAGTCTGGTAGACCGGGTGGAACTGGACAAAACCCGGCATCTGGAGATCCGGTTCCGCATTGCCCCACCCTAGTCTTTGCGCAGATCCGTTTTATCGTGTATCATACGCCGGTGGCTCTGTTTCCCGGCTGGAGACCCACGCTCTGGACCTGCTGCGGCAGCAGTGGGAAACAAAACCGGCGCATCCGCAGCTCTCTGTGCCGCCGGTGCGCCGGTAAGGTCTTATGAAAGGATCTCCGCCTGCATAGCGTCCAGCTGCTCAAAGGTGTACAGTCGGTTCAGCGCCTCCACCAGTTCCTTTTTGGAAAGCCTTGGCGGCAGCCCCAGTGCATTCAGCAGTGCTGCCTTTCTCTCTGCACTGCCGGGTCTGCCGGAAAGCCCCCACTCATACAGGTCGGTGTAGGTGATCTGCCGTCCCTCCGGGCGGGCTGAGGCGATGCCTGTCTGCTCACCCAGAGCATCCCGCAGCGCCTGCACCACAAGGGCGTCATCCACCCCTTCCACCCCCAGCAAGCCTTCTTTGCCGGGCTGAGCTTTGCGCTTTTCTTTGCCGTGGATGGCGGGCACATACGCCTGCACCACGTTCTTTTCCCCCACCAGATTGGTGATGTAGTTGCGGATCCGGAACCCCGCCGCATCCGAGTCCGTCAGCAGGATCAGACCGTTTTTCTGCGCCAGCGCCTTGAACAGCTGCTGGCGCTTTTTGTCGCTGTAGATGCCAAAGCCATCGGTCATCAGGATCATGGCATCGGTCAGGTGAGAGAGCCGGGCGGCATCGTATTTGCCTTCCACGATCAGCACCCGGTCGGTATGGATCTTCTCAAGTTTTTCCGTTTCTGTCATCGTCCGCCCCCTGCGATCGCCAGTCGGCACAGTGCCGTCTCCAGCAGCACCTGCCCGTCCACCGGCTGACTTTTTAAGCTCAGGTCCAGCTCCAGCAGCACCTGCAAACAGCCTTCCAGCTGTCCCAGCGTATAGTGGGAGGCGGTCTCCGCAGACCGCTTCAGCCGGTAATCGCTGCCCTTGTAGCCAAAATCCTTGTGGACGGTGCTGTAGGTCTTGCGCTTTGCCGCCCCCAGCTTCACCCGGTACAGGTCCACATAGCTGCCGATCATTGCCGCCGTAATGGCAATGGGTTCCTGCTGCAGCCGCAGCAGGGTCTGGAGCTTTTTGCATGCCCCGGTGGCGTTTTTGGCTGTGATCATCCGGATCATCTCAAACACATCCGCTTCCAGACTGACGGTGCCCATCTCCGCCACCATGGCGGGGGTAACGGTCTGGTACCCTGCAAGAGCGCAGAGCTTGTCCACCTCATTTTCCAACAGAAAGGGGTCCTCCCCGCAGCGCTCCAACAGCGCCGCAGCGGCGCTTTCCGGCAGAGCTGCCCCCTGCTCCTTTGCCCGGTCCATCATCATGGTCTTCAGCTCAAAAGGGCGGGGCTTGGCAAGCTCCTCTGCGTAGCCGATGCTCTTGCACTGGTTTACCAGCTTCTGCGCCCGCTTGCCCAGCTTGAGCTTATTGCGCTCCAGCTCAAAGACGCTGCCCAGCACCACCACGGCGTTTTCCAGACTTGCCAGTGTGCTGCACAGCTCCTCCAGATCCTTATCGCTGTAGCTGCCCGGCTCCACCTCCGGCATCACCACCACCCGGCGGGTGCCAAAAAAGGAGATGGTGCCGGCTGCCATGATCAGCTGTTCGATCTCCGGGGTGCCCCCGTCCAGCACTGTGGTCTCCTCTTCGCTGTCTGCCGCCAGCAGCCGGGTGACCTGCGCCACCGCCTGCCGCACCAGATACCGCTCGCTGGAATAGAAATAATACACCGGACAGCCCTTTTCGGCAAGCTGCCGGAGCTTTGCTTCCGTTGCCAAAGCCCTCTCCCCTTTCTCACACAGTCATACCTTAGTATTGTACCACACTCCACCCAGATTGCAAAGCATCACTCTGCCCGCAGTCCGCCGTGACGGCGCAGGGTCAGGGAGGAGCTGCCCTGCCCCTTCTGTCCCGGTCCCATCCAGCGGTACCCGTCCCCAAGGGACAGCAGCTGCTGCCACCGGACCGCCGCAGGGTCCGCCGGGGAAGCAAGGAGCCACTGTGCCTCCACCGGTGCCGCGAGGGATAGCTGCCCGCTCAGGGTCACCAGCTGCCGGTTGCCTACGGTGAGCCGCACAAGGCAGCCCTGCCGGGTCCGCAGCAGCTCCATTGCCGCCGGGGCACATCGGCGCTTTTCCCCGGTGCCGGGCTCCATATCGGCGGCGGAAAGGATGGTGTCTGCGGTCAGGGCGCAAGGAGTCTTTGGGTCCAGCCGCAGGTCCACCACCAGTTCTATTTTGTGGACGCCCCGCCGTGCCAGCCGGTTTTCCACCGCCTGCCGGGCGGATTCCCCGCCCCGGAACAGCACCAGGGCGGCATCCTGCCGGGTCACCACCACAGAGGGGGCGTTGACGCTGCCCACAAGGTCGATGTGCACCAGGTCCCGGCTGAGGGCGTTGCCCACCCCCACCGACACCGTTGCTGCCAGCAGGATGCAGGGCACCACCAGCCTCAGCCGCAGCTTCCAGTGCATCCCGAGCCACCCGAGTGCCAGCAGCACCAGACAGACCACCGCTGCATACGCCGTATCAAAATAAAGCCCTGCCCCGGGTTTTTGAGATACCCACAGCGCCCAGCGGTCCAGCAGTCCGGTGAGGAAGGACGCCGCCCGGGACAGCGTCCCATATACCGGCTCCGCCTCCGGCAGCAGCCCTGCAAAGGCAGTGCCCAGCCCCAGCAGCATCATAGGCTTGACCATCCAGAGCACCACCATGCCGGATACCACCGCCCAGATGCTGACGCTGAGCCCCCGCAGCACCAGCACCGGGAACGCCCCCAGAGACGCCCCGGCGGAGATGCACACTGCTTCCAGCAGGGTCCACCCGGTCCGGGCTGCCAGCTTCCGGAGTGTTGAAGGTCTTTTCCGCCGGGGACCGTCGGTTTTCTCCCGGCGGCAGCTTTCCCGCAATCGCCGGAAGCACTCTGCCCCTGCAAGGGTCCCCAGCACCGAGGCAAAGGACAGCTCAAAGCCTATGTCACAGACCCCGTAGGCGTTGCCTGCGGTCATGAGGATGCCTGCCGCCGCAAGAGAGGTCAGGGCGTCCGGGGCACCGTAGACCCACACCCCCAGAGAACTGACCCATACTGCCACGGCGGCACGGCGCACCGAGGGGGTAAAACCGGTGACTCCCACCAGCAGCAACGCAAGCAGCGCCGCCCACACCGCCTTTGCCCTCCGGCGGCGGTAGCTGCGCTCTTTTCTCTCCCGGCAGGGCAGGGAGCCAAACAGTTCCCCGCAGAGCACCGACACGTGCATCCCGCTGACCACCAGCACATGGGAAAGTCCTGCACCCCGGTAGGCGCTGCCCAGTGCTGCCGGGAGATAGCTCCGGTCCCCTACCGTCATGGCGGCAAGCACCCCGCCGGTGCTGCCGTCCATCCGGCGGCGCAGGGAGGCGCTGAGCCTTTTCTGCAGACGCTTTGTCCGGGCACGGAAGCTTTTGCCCGGTACCAGCGGGGTAAAATCTCCCAGATAGGTCCCCTCCAGGGCAATGCCGTCGGCACAGCGGTCTATCCGGTCCCTTTGTGCAGGCGGGGTCAGCTCTACCCGGCAGCGCACCCGCTGCCCCGGCTCACAGTCCGGCAGACCGGCGCATGCCACCCGGAAGTCGGCGGCGCTGCCGTTGACCCTTTCCAGATGGAGCACAGCATCCACTGCGTAGGGCAGATAGCTTTCTGCGGTTTTTTCCACCTCTGCCACCACGGTCAGGGGGCGTCCGGCATACTGCACCCGGACCTGTTCCAGCCCGGCGTCGGTGGTGTACACCGCAGCGGCTCCGGCGGCGGCACCCAGCAGCAGGCACAGCCCCGCCCGCCAGGTGCGTTTCCCAGTAAAAAGCAACAGACAAAGGGCAACAAAAAATGCCGCAAACGGCACAAAAAGTTCCGTTTGCGGCAAAAAAGCGCACACTAACTCAACACCCAGCATTCCGGTACAGAACACGCAGAGCGGGCGTCGCATGGGAGATCAGTGGAAGAACAGGGGCAGCGGCTCCAGGAAGATGATATCCTTGCGCTGAGCGGCATCGCCCTCGGCAAGAACAGCCGCCTGTCCTACGATGGTGCACTGGGTCTGCTCGGCGAGGGCATCCAGTGCCTTCAGGGAACCGCCGGTGGAGATCACATCATCCACTACCAGCACCCGCTTGCCCTGCATCTTGTCCAGCTCCTTACGGTCGATGACCAGCTTCTGCTTGCCGGCGGTGGTGATGGACTGGTCCTCCACCACGACGGGGTCCCGCATATAGAGCTTGACGCCCTTCCGTGCGCAGACGTAGGGCTTGCCGCTCTGGCGGCTCATCTCGTGTGCCAGCGGAATGCCCTTTGCCTCGGCGGTGAGGAGGATGTCAAACTCCGGGCACTTCTTCAGCAGCTCGGCGGCAGCAGCTACGGTAAGCTCTGCGTCTCCCAGCATGATGAAAGCGGCAATATCCATGTGATCGTTGACCTTGCAGATGGTCAGCTCACGGGTCAGACCTGCAACGTGCAGGGTATAAGTTTCAGCCATAATCAAAATCTCCCTTTCGTATCGGAATCAGACAGGCAGTTTTTCGCCGCCCAGAACATGGAAATGCAGATGCTTCACGGTCTGACCTGCATCCTCTCCTACGTTGGAAATGACACGGTAGCCGTTTTCCAGTCCCTGCTCCTTTGCCAGCTTGGCGATGACGGCAAAGATATGACCCAGCAGTGCGCCGTCCTCTTCGGTCAGCGCTGCTGCAGAGGCAATGTGCTTTCTGGGAACCACCAGAAAATGCACCTTTGCCTGAGGGTTGATGTCGTAGAACGCCACCACCTGCTCATCCTCGTACAGCTTCTTGGAGGGGATCTTGCCCTCCGCGATCATACAAAACAGACAATCTTCCATGGGGAAACACTCCTTCCGGATCTTTTATAAACGTCCTCGCCCTCTCCGTCACGGCTTACGCCGTGCCACCTCTCCCAAAGTGAGAGGTCTTGACAGTACGGCAAACCCTCCGGTTTTGCCAAGGGCTCCCCCTTGGGGGAGATGGCGAACAAGTGTGAGCCTGAGAGGGCGAAGCCCGCTTTTTATTATTCTCCCAGCACCTTCTTGACGATGGCGCTCACAGCAGCCAGTGCCTCGTCGATCTTGGTCTCGTCCTTCAGACCAGCCATTGCAAAGTCCGGCTTGCCGCCGCCCTTGCCGCCGGCGATAGCGGACAGCTCCTTCACCAGCACGCCAGCCTTCAGACCCTTTTCCTGTGCCAGCTTGTTGACGGTGACAGCCATGGTGATCTTATCCTCGGCCTTGCCCACCAGCACAGCCACCACAGGGTTCACAGCCTTGTCCCGGATGCTGTCGCACATGCCGCGCAGGGTGTCGCCGGTGGTACCGGTAAAGTATGCAGAGGCGATCTTCACGCCGTCTGCTTCCTCGGCATTATCGAACAGGCTGTCCACCTTGGAAGCGGCGATCTTTGCCTTCAGCTCTTCAAGCTCCTTGGCAAGTGCCTTGTTCTCTGCCATGACTGCCTCTGCACGGAGGGGCAGACCGGTGACGTTGTTTGCCTTCAGGGTGTTTGCCACCTGATGGAGCATTGCCTCCTGCATATTGGCACGGATCAGCAGGTTGCGACCGGTAACCGCCTCGATGCGGCGGATGCCTGCGGCGACCGAGCTTTCGCTGACGATCTTGAAGCCGCCGATCTGTGCGGTGTTCTTTACATGGGTGCCGCCGCAGAACTCGGTGGACCAGCCCTCGATATCCACAACACGGACCACCTTGCCGTACTTCTCGCCAAACAGAGCCATGGCACCCAGCTTCTTTGCCTCTTCGATGGGCATTTCCTGCACGGTAACGTTCATGGACTCGTAGATCTTATCGTTGACGATCTTCTGGACCTTTGCCAGCTCCTCGGGGGTCACGGCGCTGAAGTGGGTAAAGTCGAAGTGGGTGATGGAGGCATCCTGATAGGAGCCTGCCTGATGGACATGGTCACCCAGCACCTCACGGAGGGCTGCCTGCAGCAGGTGGGTGGCGGTGTGGTTCCGGGCGATCGCCATGCGGTAGCCCTTGTCTACCTGTGCAGTGAGCCGGTCACCCACCTTCACGATGCCGCTTTCCAGCACGCAGGTGTGGACATAATAGCCCTTGGGGGTCTTTTTCACATCCAGCACCCGCAGGCTGCACCCATCGCCGGTGATCATGCCGTGGTCTGCAGCCTGACCGCCCATCTCTGCATAGAAGGGGGTCTTGTCCAGAACCACCAGCACGCCCTCCTTTGCCTCCTCGTCGGTGGCAATGGCGTCAGTGAGGGTCTCCTCATCGCTGAGTGCCACCACCGTTGCTGCATCGGTCAGGGTGTCGTAGCCGGTAAAGACGGTGGGCTCGGCAGTGAGACCGCCAAACAGGTCCTCGCTCCAGCCGGAGATGTTCTTCTTCAGACGCTCGGCGCGGGCACGCTCCTTCTGCTTCTTCATCTCGGCGTGGAAGCCTTCCTCGTCGACCTCAATGCCCTGCTCTGCGGCGATCTCCTTGGTGAGGTCCAGGGGGAAGCCGAAGGTATCGTTGAGCTTAAAGACATCCAGACCCTTCAGCAGGTGCTGATGTGCACGCTCCAGACCGTCGATCATGGTGTTGAGGATGTTCATGCCGGCGTCGATGGTGCGGGCAAAGTTTGCCTCCTCGGTGCCGATGACCTTCTTGATATAGGCGTCATGCTCCCGCAGCTCCGGGTAAGCGGACTCGCTGGACTGGATGACAGTCTCCACCAGATCCACCAGGAAGGGGTGGTCGATGCCCAACATACGACCATGGCGGGCGGCACGGCGCAGCAAACGGCGCAGCACATAGCCGCGACCCTCGTTGGAGGGCAGGATGCCGTCGGACACCATAAAGGTACAG
Source organism: Faecalibacterium prausnitzii (assembly GCA_004558805.1). Classification (GTDB taxonomy): domain Bacteria; phylum Bacillota; class Clostridia; order Oscillospirales; family Ruminococcaceae; genus Faecalibacterium; species Faecalibacterium prausnitzii_M. The sequence goes on from SFDE01000002.1 coordinate 60,247, forward strand.
CTGCGGATGTGGTCGGTAATGACACGGATGGAGATATCGGTCTTGGGGTCCTGCTTGTAGGTCTTGCCGGCGATGTGCTCCACATGGTGCAGCACGCTCTGGACGGTATCCACCTCAAAGAGGTTGCCCACGTTCTGCATCACGCATGCCAGACGCTCCAGACCCATGCCGGTATCGATGTTGGGGCGTGCCAGACGCTCGTAGTGACCCTTGCCGTCTGCATCGAACTGGCTGAACACCAGGTTCCAGATCTCCATATAGCGGTCGCAGTCACAGCCTACGCCGCAGGTGGGCTTGCCGCATCCGTACTCGGGACCACGGTCAAAGTAGATCTCGGAGCAGGGACCGCAGGGACCGGAGCCGTGCTCCCAGAAGTTGTCCTCCTTGCCCAGACGCACCATGTGGTCCGGCGCAACGCCCACCTTCTTGGTCCAGATATCGTATGCCTCGTCGTCCTGCTCGTACACAGAGATGTGCAGGCGGTCCTTGGGGATCGCCATCCACTCATCGGAAGTCAGGAACTCCCATGCCCAAGGGATCACCTCTTCCTTGAAGTAGTCCTGGAAAGAGAAGTTGCCCAGCATCTCAAAGAAGGTGCCGTGGCGGGCGGTGATGCCCACACGCTCGATATCCGGGGTGCGGATGCACTTCTGGCAGGTGGTGACCCGATGGCGGGGCGGCTCTTCCTGAGCCAGGAACCACTTCTTCATGGGTGCCATGCCGCTGTTGATCAGCAGCAGGCTGGGGTCATTCTTGGGGACAAGCGGGAAGCTGTCCAGACGCAGATGACCCTTGCTCTCGAAAAAGCTCAGGTACTTTTCACGCAGTTCATTCAAACCGGTCCATTGCATAGGTTTACTCTCCTCAATGTGTCCTTGGCGTCCCTTGAGAACGTCAGTAATAAGGTATGATCCATCATGGCAGACGGGGCGGACGGCGTAAAAAACAAAAACAGCCCCATCCCAAAAAGGGACGAAGGCTGTTGCATCAAACTCCGTGGTACCACCCAAATTGCAAAGGATAAAACTGTCCCCTGCCGCTTTCGGCGCATTAACGCTGCGCTGCGTCCGACTTTTGTTCGCCGGAAGCTCCGGGGCGGCGCGAAGTATGCCCTGCCGGAACGCCTTGCAGCCTGCGGACGTTCTCTCTGGACGGCGGTACGCACATTCTGACCCCATCATTGCCATCTGTCATAATTTTCATGCCGCAAAAAGCGTGCTCGCCCTTTGCGTACAGTTTAAATTATAGCATCCGACGGATATTTGTCAACGGGTTTTGACAAAATTTACGGCACCCAGATGCGGTCCACATGGGTTATCTCGCCGTTCTGGATGGTCACGGTCGTGTTTCCCTCATTCCACCCATAAGCATCTTCTTCATTGCTCATTGCATCACAAACCGCCCGATCTCCCTTTACGATCACCGGGGCGGATCCAAAGTCTGCTGCGCCATCCGATAGTTCGATATCGTCTGCCATAACAAGTTGCTTAGCCACCCCAACTTCATAATAAGCGGGAAAATCATCCCATGTCAGAGTCCGGTAGTGGTCGTCCTCTTTGCACAAGTCGATCCCGCCTTCTTCCATTCCACCGTTGATGGTCACATAGTTGTTTTCCCGCTCAACGCTTTCCACTGTCAGGGCTGTAATTTCCCCTGTCCCGTTCAGATGTGTTGCAATGGTATCTCCTTCGCCCAATGCTTCAATATCTGCGGCTGTGTACCGGTCATAGTCGTATACAACAGCATCGTTGATGATATTCTTGCGTTCACCGACCCCTACTTTATCGCTTTCAAAACTGATGTGATAAGTGCCATCCGAAAGGGGGTCACTCAGCAAAACACCTTGCATTGGCTGTACTCCCGTTTTTTGCGCCTCCGAAGATGCCGTGCTTGTCGTGGAAGCCGCTGTGCTTTCAGCCGTGGAACCGGACGTCCCACAGCCCGCCATTGTTATCCCAACAGCCAAAAGCACAGTAAGTGTTACCATTTTATAGTTCCATCTCATGCGAAAACCTTCTTTCTCTTGCTTGACGGAACGTTTCCGTTCCGCTACAATAAAAACGAATCAAAGACCCATTCCATTGCGGCTGATTTTATGATAGAGAGGAATATTCTGTGAAGATTTTAAAAGTAAAATGTCTCGCCCCCACCCGGCTGGACAACTACCTGACCCAGCAGTACCCCGCCCTGACCCCGGGACGCCTGAACAAGGCACTGCGGGAGAACAAGATCAAGCTCAACGGCAAAAAGCAGCCCCTTTCCACCCGGGTCATGGCAGGCGACGAGATCAAACTGTTCATTCTGGACGATGTGCTGGACGCCGACCGGCGGGTGGAAGGTCCCGCCTGGAAGAACGCCCGGACCCCGGCGCAGGTGGTGTACGACTGCCCCCAGATCCTGATCGTGAACAAGCCCGCCGGTGTTGCTGTGGACGGTCCGGAGGACGACACCCTGCTGAACCGTGCCCTGTTGTACCTGAACAAGGCGGGCGAATACAAGGAGAACGACCCGTACACCCCCGCTCTGTGCCACAGGCTGGACACCGGCACCAGCGGACTGGTGATCATTGCCAAGACCCCGGAGGCAGAGGAGCTGTTCCTTGCCGCCATCAAGAACCGGGAGGTGCAGAAGACCTATCTCTGCGTCACCTTCGGGCGTCCGGTGCCGCCGGATGCCACCCTTGGCGGCTATCTGCTGAAGGACGCCGACCGGGGCATCGTGAAGATCGTGGAGGAAAAGCTGCCCGGGGCAAAAGAGGTGGAGACCCGGTACGAGACCATTGCAGTCTCCGGTCGCCTTGCCCTGCTGAAGGTAAAGCTCATTACCGGACGCACCCACCAGATCCGTGCCCACATGGCAAGCATCGGCTGCCCCATTCTGGGCGACAGCAAGTACGGCAACAACACCGCCAACCGGGAGCTGAAGCTGAAGTATCAGGCGCTGTGTGCCTGGGAACTGACCATGCCCCGTTTCACCCAGCCGGATTTTGCCTTCCTCAGCGGCAAGACCTTCCACGCCCCCAAGCCCTGGTATTACAGCCAGGTGCTGGACGGCACCTTAAAGTGATCCAAGCAACAGACAAGAGGCTGTTGCAAAACAGTTCCAGATAAAAGATGAGACAGGCTTCCCCCAAGGGGGCTGCCTGTCTCATTTTTTTCGGAACTGAAAACGCAAAAAGCTGAGCACCTGCTTTTTCACAGACACTCAGCTTTGCTGTTTTCAATAGTTTGAGCGTGAGCTGTTTTGCAACAGCCCCCTCGGGCTTTTTTTAGCTTCCGGATGCATTGGATCATGCCTCCATCTCATCCAGCGGGGCAAGGTAGGTCTTGCGGCATTCCTCGTATTCCAGCATATAGTCCTTGGTGGGGTTGTGGTGCATGATGCTCTTGAGGGTGTGGGAGTCGTAGTCCTCTCCCGCCTCCATGCCGATCATCCGCGCCGCAATATTGGAGCAGTGGTCGCCGATGCGTTCTGCGTTGTTCAGTACGTCCAGGAATACCACGCCGGTGTCGATGGAGCAGACACCGTCCTTGAGCCGGAGGATGTGCTGGTCACGGAGACGGTCCACCATTACGTCGATGATCTCTTCCAGAGGCTCCACCTGCCGTGCGCTGTGGATGTCATCGTTCTCAAAGGCATCGTTGGTCAGGGCAAGGATCCGGTCCAGTGCATGGTTCAGCAGCTCCAGTTCCGCTTTGGCGCTTTCGGTGAAGGAAGCTTCCTTTTCGTAAAGCTCCTCTGCCTTTTCCATAATATTCACGGCGTAGTCGCCGATCCGCTCGAACTCGGTGACAAAGTTCAGCAGTTCGGTGACGATGTGGTTTTCGTCGTCGCTGAGCTCCTGATCCGTCATCTTGATCAGGTAGTTGGTAATGGCGACCTCCATGCGGTCGATGAGGTTCTCCCGCACCTTGATGGCGCTGACCGTCTCCTCGTTCATCTCCATCAGCAGCGGGGTGGCAAGATTCACGTTCCGTGCCGCACGGCGGGACATCTTGACCACAGCGTTCTTTGCCTGCTGCAGTGCCACGGCAGGGCTCTTGAACAGACGCTCGTCCAGCACCGGCATGCTCAGCTCCTGTGCCTCCTCGGCGCTGTCGGGAACGGTGAGCATGGCAAGCTTAGAGAGCACGCTGCTGCAGGGCAGGAACAGCAGCATGGCGCAGACGCTGGAAAGGGTGTGGATGTTTGCGATGGTGCTCTTGTTCATCACGTCATGCCACATGGGGATGCCGATGGTGAACTGCACTGCATAGATCAGTGCCAGCAGGATGATACTGCCCACCACATTAAAATACAGATGGATCAAGGCTGCCCGCTTGCCATCCTTGGAAGAACCGCCAATGGTCAGCAGCGGGGTAAAGGCGGTGCCGATGTGGGCACCCAGAATAATGGGGATGGCAGAGCTGAAGGTGACCAGTCCCGTACTGGACAGTGCCTGCAGGATACCCACCGAAGCGGAGGAGGACTGGATGATCACCGTCACCACCAGACCCACCAGCACGCCCAGAATGGGGTTGGTCATGGTGACGAACAGGTTCTGGAACACGGCGCTCTCCCGCAGGGGGGACACGCCGGTGTCCATGAGGCTCATGCCGGTAAACAGGATGCCAAAGCCCAGCATGATCTGACCGATGTTCTTTTTCTTGGCGCTGCGCAGGAACACATAAAAAATGCAGCCGATAAACGCCACCACCGGCGCAAAGGTCTTGGGCTGGATCAGGGTGAGCCACAGGCTGTCACCGGAAATATCCGCCATGCGGATCAGCTGACCCGTTACCGTAGTACCAATGTTTGCGCCCATGATAACGCCCACCGACTGGGTAAGGGTCATGATGCCGGAGTTTACCAGACCCACGCAGATCACCACTGTGCCTGCAGAGGACTGGATCACGCCGGTGATCAGGGTCCCGAAAATAACGCCTTTGATGGTGGAGGAGGTGAGCTTCTGCAGCACTCCCTGCATTTTGCCGCCTGCCAGTTTTTCCAGTCCGGCACCCATAATGGACATACCATACAGGAACAGCGCAATGCCACCCAACAGAGAGGTAATGTGTGTGATATCCATAACGTTTCTCCTAGTTGCGTGCAGGGCAACTGCCGCCACGCAAGATGATAGAATTCTTCCTTTTTCTTTGACACGCACACAGCCGCCGAAGCATCTCCCACCTCTTGGCAGGTCGGGTCACCCGGACGCTATGCAGAATCATTATATCATCAAATACCCTGCTGCAACAAGGTTTATTTTACAAGAAAATCACTTTTTCCATACATTTTGCCCGCTTTGTCCAGAGTCAAAAAGAAAATTTTTCGATAATTTTACTTTGATTTTACATTCTGTATCCGACACCGGGCACCCGGTCAGCCTTCCAGCTCCTCCATTGCCTCCCGCAGGGTGTCCGCCGAGAACAAAAAAGTCCCGCTGCCGCTGTACACTTCCACATGTCCACCCACATAACGCAGTTCAAAATCCTTCATCTGTGTCTCCTCCTGTCCGGTCTTTTTGTCCCGGCGGGAGTATTATCCCACAAAAAGTGTCCCATAAAAAGGGCTGTTGAGCGTTTTGAGCGGATTTTTGCAGCAAAAAAGGACCCTTTCCGGTCCGGTCGGAGAGGGTCCTTATCGCTGGTTTTATGCCCGCTGCAGCACCGGCAGCTCCTGCTCCCGGTGCTGCTGCTCGTCACGGGACTTTTCGTAACAGTAGCGGATGATCGCCTGCCGCCGCACGATGCCGATAAAAATGCCCCGGTCGTCCACCACCGGCACAAAGTTCTGGTTCATGGCGGCTTCCACCAGCTGGTCCATGCTGGTGGTGACAGTCACCGCCTTGTAGTCCCGCTTATGAGGGAATGCCGAGATGGGCACCTCCTCTGCCGCTTCCAGGTCCAGCCCGTGGAATTTTTTCAGTCCCCACAGGATATCCCCCTCGGTGAGGGTGCCCACATACTCTCCCCGGCGGTTCAGCACCGGAATGGAGGCATAGCGGTTGTTCTCCCACTTTTCCAGCGTCTGTCGGAGGGTAAAGTCATCGTACACATACATCAGGTCCTGCTTGGGGGAAAGGAAAAACAGAATGTTCATGTCCACAGCTCCTATAACTTGCAAATATTCTGTTGCCGCATCTGTCATATATACCCGTATAAAGGTCCGCGCCGGACAAACCGGACGCGGACGTTTCATCTGCCTTTATTTTAGCACTTTTTCATAGGCAAAGAAAGCTTTGCCGCAGACCTTTTATATTTTTTTAACAAATTGTATTTGTTTATTTGTCATACTTCCTTTATTGATGTACGCGGCAGCCATACAACAGCCTACCACCCTCTGTCTGCGAAACCCGCCGAACGGTCCCGAGGGGGCTTTTCTGCCCCGGAAATTTACTTTTTCCATACAAAAACAGGGTTAAAAACACTTCAATACACAATTTGAACTGTACAACCGCCTGCTGAAGTTGTATAATAGGGTGGGTGTTTTTAGGCAGTACAGCGGGTTTTGCGCCGCACATTGCCGGCACCGGACCAATGTGTTAACCTTAAAATAACATAAAGGAGCAGAGCGACTATGATCACTTCCCGTTTCCCTCTGGGGGATGTCAGCTTTACCAACGGGTACTTTTCTACCCTCGTGGGCGAAGCAGCCAAAAACTGCTACGGCGTTGCCGCCATGGTCCCCCGTGACCTGAGCGATACTGTGCGCAGTCTGGTTCATGGTTCCGATTATTCCGAGAAGGGCGTGCGTGTCACGCAGGAGGATGGGCGTCTCGTGATCGAGCTGCACATTGCCGTCAGCTATGGACTGAATATTTCTACCGCCGCACGCAGCATCTCCCACCGTGTCAAAGACCAGGTGGAGCTTGCCACCGGGCTCAAGGTCGCCCGGGTGGTGGTGTCGGTAGACGACGTGATCGCCTGATAATTGATACTAAGGAGAATAGACAATGATTTCTGGTAAAATCCTGCGTGACGCCATTATTTCCGGCGCCAACAACATCAACAACCAGCGTTCCCGGGTGGACGAGCTGAACGTCTTCCCCGTTCCGGACGGTGACACCGGTACCAACATGGGCATGACCGTGGGTGCAGCCGTGCCGGAGCTGGAAGCTCTGGACGACAGCTGCACCGTGGGCGAGGCTGCAAAGACCGCTGCCTCCGCCATGCTGCGGGGTGCCCGGGGCAACTCCGGCGTCATCACCAGCCTGCTGTTCCGCGGCTTTTCCAAGGCACTGGAAGGCAAGAAGGAAGCCGGCGCTGAGGACATTGTGGCAGCACTGAAGAAGGGCGTCGAGGGCGCTTACAAGGCAGTCATGAAGCCCACCGAGGGCACCATCCTTACCGTGGCACGCGTGGCAAGTGAGGAAGCTGCCGCCAGCTCCGCCGCTGATGTTCCCGCTCTGTGGGACGTGGTGATGGAGGCAGGTCAGAAGGCTCTGGAAGATACCCCCAACCTGCTGCCGGTGCTGAAGAAGGCTGGCGTCGTGGACGCCGGCGGTCAGGGCATCATGGTGATCTTTGAGGGCATGGGCAAGGTATTCCACGGCGAGGCTGTGGTCGCCGGCGGTGAGGCTTCCCCCAACAAGGCAAAGCTCTCCACCGCCAACGCCGGCAAGGGTGTGTTCACCGATGACCTGATGAAGGTGGAGGACATCACCAACGGCTACTGCACCCAGTTCCTCATCAACAAGAACGAGGGTGCCAGCGCCGCCAAGATGCGTGCCTTTGCAGAGTCCAACGGCGACAGCGTGGTGTGCATCGAGGACGATGATGTCATCAACCTCCACGTTCACACCGCAGACCCCGGCAAGATCCTCAGCGAGGCGATCAAGTACGGCTACCTGACCAACTTTAAGATCGAGAACATGCACGAGCAGTTCCTGGCTCGTCAGAAGCAGGGCAAGAGCCTGGAGAAGCAGGCTTCCGCTGAGAAGGCTCCCTCCCAGTCCGGCGACTTCATCTACGCCGCTGTGGACCCCAGCCGTGACTACGGCTTTGTTGCCGTGGCTGCCGGCGAGGGTCTGAAGGCTGTGTTCACCGACCTTGCCGCCGACGCTGTGGTCTCCGGCGGTCAGACCATGAACCCTGCCACCGAGGACATTCTGGCTGCCATCCAGAGCGTGCCCGCCAAGACCGTGTTCGTTCTGCCCAACAACAAGAACATCATCATGGCTGCCGAGCAGGCACAGAAGCTGGCAGACCGTCAGGTCATCGTGCTGCCCACCCGCACCGTGCCCATGGGCATCACCGCTCTGCTGAACTTTGACCCCTCTGTCAACGCCGAGACCAACACCATCAACATGATGGCTGCTGCCGACAAGGTCTCCACCGGTCTCATCACCTACGCCGCCCGGGACAGCGAGTACGACGGCAAGCGGATCCGCAAGGGTGAGATCATGGCTCTGGAGAACGGCAAGATCGTCTCCACCTCCAACGACATCACCAAGGCGACCTACCGTCTGGCACGGGCAATGTGCAAGAAGGATTCCTGCTTCGTTACCATCATCTCCGGCTGCGACGTCAGCGATGAGGATGCCGAAAAGGTCACCGAGATCGTCAAGGCAAAGTGCCCCAGCCATGTGGAAGTCAGCCACATCCGCGGCGGTCAGCCCGTTTACTACTATATGATCAGCGTGGAGTAAGGATCACTCCTTTCCTGACGGTCCATACAACGCACAAAACCCTCTGCAGCGGCGGTTGCCTGCTGCAGAGGGTTTTTGTTGTGTCAGAAAAAGCTTACCTGACTGCTTTCCGGCAGGTCGCCCAGAGCACCCACCTGACGCAGCCGTTCCAGAATGCTGCTGCCTACGCCAGACGCCTGCTGCAGCTCCTCCACCGAGATATACTCCTCTCCGTGGATGGTGACCCGCTCCAGTGCATCGGCGGCGGCACCGCCCAGACCTTTCAGGGAACAGAAGGGCAGCCGCACCTTGCCGTCCTCCACCACGTACCGGGAGCCACGGCTCTTGCCCAACTCAATGGGCAGGAATTCGTAACCCCGCGCAAGCATCTCGTTGACCAGCTGCAGGCTTACCAGCACGTCCTCGTCCTTGGCGTTCTTTTCTTCTTTCAGGCGGCGTTTTACCTCTTCCATGTGGGCGCGCGCCACCGCCGCCCCGCCTACAGCCGCCTCATAGTCGATATCATCGCCCCGGACGGTAAAGTACACCGCATAAAATGCCTGCGGGTGGTAGACTTTGAACCACATGAGCCGGATGGCACTCATAAGGTACGCCACGGCGTGTGCCTTGGGGAACATATACTTGATCTTGCGGCAACTCTCGATGTACCAGTCCGGTACCTCGTGCTCCCGCATTGCCTCTTCCCAGCCGGGCTGGAAACCTCCCTTTGCCACCTTGCCCTTACGGACCGCCTCCATGATGTCGAATGCCATCTTGGGTTCCAGACCCTTGCGCAGCAGGTACAGCATGATACTGTCACGGCAGCCGATGACCTCTGCAATGGTGCAGGTACCGCTGCGGATCAGTTCATCGGCGTTGCCGGTCCACACGTCGGTGCCGTGGGACAGACCTGAGATCTGGATCAGCTCCGAAAAGTTCCGGGGGCGTGCCTCCACCAGCATTCCCCGGACAAAGTTGGTGCCCATTTCCGGGATGCCAAAGGTGCCGGTCTGGCTGTCGATCTGCTCCGGGGTAACCCCCAGTGCCTCCGGACTGGTGAGCAGGCTGTAGACCTTGGGGTCGTTCATAGGGATGGAGTCCACCGGGATGCCGGTATATTCCTCAAAATACTTGTAGAAGGTGGGCATATCGTGTCCCAGCTCGTCCAGCTTCAGCAGGGTATCGTGGAGGTATTTGAACTCGAAGTGAGTGGTGAGCAGACCGCCTGCCACGTCGTCCGCCGGGTGCTGGATGGGACAGAAATCGTAGATCTCATAGGTGTCCGGCACCACCACCATGCCGCCGGGGTGCTGTCCCGTGGTGCGCTTGACGCCGGTGCAGCCCAAGGTCAGCCGGTTCTCCTCCGCATGGTTCACGGTGCGCCCCCGCTCTTCCAGATACTTGCGCACATAGCCGTAGGCGGTCTTATCCTGAATACCGGACACGGTGCCCGCCTTAAAAACGTTCGCCTTACCAAACAATTCCTCCGTGTAACGGTGAACATTGGACTGGTACTCGCCGGAGAAGTTCAGGTCGATATCCGGCTCCTTGTCGCCGTAGAAGCCCAGAAAAGTCTCAAAGGGGATGTCGTGCCCGTCCACCAGCATCCGGGTGCCGCATTCCGGACAGTTTTTGTCCGGCAGGTCAAAACCGTCGTCCACGCTGCCATCGGTGATGAACTCGCTGTGTTTGCACTTGGGGCAGCGGTAGTGAGGGGGCAGGCTGTTGACCTCCGAGATGCCGGAGAAGTGCGCCACGGCGGAGGAGCCAACGGAGCCACGGCTGCCCACCTGATAACCGCCAGCGTTGGAATACGCCACCAGCTTTACAGCGATGACGTACAGCACGGCGTAGCCGTGTCCGCAGATGGAGTCCAGCTCCTTCTGCAGCCGTTTTTCCACGATCTCCGGCAGTGGGTCCCCGTAGTCCCGCCGGGCGTGCTCCCATGTGGCGTCCCGGAGCTGCTGCTCGGCGCCCTCAATACTGGGCGGGTAGGTGCCCCGTGGGATGGCACGCACCGTGTTGTCGATCATGGCGGCGATCTTCCGGGGGTTCTTCACCACCACCTCGTACGCCTTTTCTTTAGGCAGGTAGCTGAACTGCGCCAGCATATCCTGGGTGGTGCGGAAGTACAGTGGGGGCTGGTTGTCGGCGTCCTTGAAGCCGTTGCCTGCCTGCAGCACCGCCCGGTAGACGGCGTCCTCCGGCTCGGTAAAGTGGACGTCGCCGGTGGCGATGACCGGCTTGTGCAGGTCCTCTCCCAGCCGGACCACGGTGCGGTTGAAGTCCTTGATGACCTCCTCGCTGTCCACCTTGCCATCCCGTACCATATAGGCGTTGTTGCCCAGAGGCTGGATCTCCAGAATGTCGTAGTAGGAGGCGATCTTTTTCAGTTCCTCGTAGGGGGTGCCGTCCACAATGGCACGGTACAGCTCTCCCGCCTCGCAGGCACTGGTGATCAGCAGACCGTCCCGGTACTTGTTCAGCAGGCTCCGGGGCACCCGGGGCTTTTTGAAGAAGTAGTTGACATGCGCCTCGCTGACGATCTTGTACAGGTTTTTCAGTCCCATCTGGTTTTTGACCAGAATGATCAGATGATAGTACTTCTTTTTCAGCACCTCCCGGTTGCCCCCCAGACCGGTGTTGATGCCGCTGACCATGGTGACGTCCTTTTCTTTCAGGTCGTTGAGCATGACTCCAAAGATCCGTCCCAGCGCCGCCGAGTCCTCGCAGGCACGGTGCGCCTCGTAGGGGGGAAGCTCCAGATGCTTGTTGATGGTACCCTGCTTGTAGTTGTGAAGTCCCGGGTACATCGCCTGCGCCATGGTCAGGGTGTCGATGTAGGTAGGCTCCAGCTTGATGCCGCTGCGCTTTGCGGCTGCCCGCAGAAAACGCATATCAAAGGAGTGGACATTGTGTCCCACAAGGATCCGGTCCCCTGCAAACTGCAGGAACGCTTCCAGTGCCTCCTTTTCGCCGGGGGCATCCTCCACCATCTCGTTGGTGATGCCGGTAAGCTCGGTGATCCGGGGCGTGATGGGTTTGCCGGGCTTGACAAAGGTGTCAAACTCCGCCACCACCTCCCCGTTTTTCACGATCACTGCGCCGATCTCGGTAAGGAACTCCACCCCGGGGTCCAGACCGGTGGTCTCGGTGTCAAAGACGCAGAACTCCCCCTCTAGGGGCTGATCCTTTACGCCGTAGACACAGGGCACCATGTCGTCCACAAAGTACGCCTCGCAGCCGTAAATGAGCTTGAAGTTGGGATCCTTTTTGTGGATGTCGTCGGCGGCAAGCATCGCCTCCGGGTAGCCCTGACAGACGCCGTGGTCGGTAATGGCGATCGCCGGCTGTCCCATGCGGTGCGCCAGCCGGACGATGCCGCCGGGGTCGCAGAAGCCGTCCATGCTGGAAAGCTTGGTGTGCAGGTGCAGTTCCACCCGCTTTTCCGGGGCGGTGTCCTCCCGCTTTTTGCGCTCCACGAACAGCACATCGTAGGGGTAGACGATATAGTCATGCTCGTACTTATCGTAGGAGCAGTCGCCCCGGACGATGACGGTGGTGCCCTTGCCGATGGACTCCCACTTGGAGCAGTCCTCCCCTTCCTGCGCCCGGATCTTCAGGTTGATGGAACCGGTGTAGTCGGTGATGGAGACGGTGTAGATCTTGCGGTAGTTGCCCTTTACCTCGGTAAAGAACACATCGCCCCAGATGACGCACTTGCCGCCCTCGCCTCCCAGATCCTTGAGGGGGGTAAGGTTTTTGGGGGTGAACATCTTGCCGTGGAAGATAGTCACCGGCTTGTCCGTAAGGTCCAGACCCTCCACCTTGATGGAGGGGGCGGTGTTCTTTTTCTCAAACTTCACCACCGGCGGGGCGATCTTCCGTTCCAGTTTTTCTTCCAGCTGATGCTGTTCCGCCTCGCTGACGGTGCTCTGCAGCACCACCGTGGGGGTCACACCGGTGTGGTCCGCAATGCGCTGTGCCAGCAGCTTTTCAAACTCCATCTCCTGCAGGAATTTGGTGCCGTGGCACACCCCCACCGTGATCTTCTGCCCCAGAATGGAAAGACTGCACCGGTCCAGAAAGCCGTTGATGGGCACGCCGTCCCGCTTCATCTCCTCCATCAGGTCCCGCAGGGCAGCTTCGTCCAGCATGGCGTAGCCAAAATGATTGTGGATCTTCAGCTCAAAGCCCTCGTAGTCGGGCTGCAGGGAAGCAAGCAGACGGGCACACAGCCCCTTATCCAGCGGGGCGCCGCTGCGCAGGGTAAAGATCACCTGCCGATCCTGCCGGATCATGCGGGCGTGCTCTACGATCACCTGCCCGAAGCAGGACGCAAACGCCGGGTCTGCCATAAACTGGGGCCAAAGCTGGGAAACGAGTGGTGTCACGGGTGGTACTCCTTTACCTGAAACAGCCCTCCCCGTCCTTTGGGGGGACAGAGAGGGCTTTGTATAACTTCCAATACTGCGATCCGGGTCAGATCTTGTAGATCTCTTCCATAAACTGATCCAGGATGTTGTCGCCGGTAAGCTTCTTGACGGGCTGTCCGTGGATGAACAGCACTGCCTCGCCCTTGCCGCCGGCAATGCCGATGTCCGCTTCCCGTGCCTCGCCGGGACCATTGACCACGCAGCCCATCACTGCCACCTTGATGGACTTTTTGTAGCCCTGCAGCCGCTTTTCCACCTCATTGGCGATCTCGGTGCAGGGATACTGGGTGCGTCCGCAGGTGGGGCAGGTAATGACCTCCGGACCGGTTACGGGGAAGCCTACGGCACGCAGGATGTTGTAGCCTGCCTCCACTTCCTTTTCCGGCTCCGCTGCCAGAGATACCCGGATGGTATCACCGATGCCTTCCAGCAGCATGCCGCCGATGCCCATGCCGCTCTTCAGCAGACCCATCTGGTAGGTGCCCGCCTCGGTGACGCCCACATGGAGGGGGTAGTCCGTCACGGCGCTGAGCTGCCGGTATGCCTCCATCATCCGGGGGACATTGGAGTTCTTGATGGAGATGACGATGTTGTCAAAATCGAACTTCTCCAGCAGGCGCACATGGTACAGGGCGCTTTCCACCATTGCCTCCGGCACGGGAGCGCCGTACTTTGCCAGAATGTGCTTTTCCAGACTGCCGCCGTTGACACCGATACGGATGGGGATATTTTTCTGCTGGCAGGCATCCACCACCGCCTTCACCCGGTCGTCGTCGCCGATGTTGCCGGGGTTGATGCGGATCTTATCCACACCCACATCGGCACACGCCAGCGCCGCCTTGTAGTCAAAGTGGATATCCGCCACAATAGGGATGCTCACCGCATTCCGCACCGCCTCGATGCACTTGGCGTCTGCTGCACTGGGGCAGGTGACCCGCAGGATCTGGCAGCCCGCCGCCTCACAGCGCTTTGCCTGCGCCACATTGCCTTCGATGTCCTCCACCGGCACATTGAGCATAGTCTGCACCGCAATGGGGTTGTTGCCGCCGATGGTCACATTGCCGATCTTTACTTCCCGTTTTTTCTGCCGCATGGTACTGCCCTTCTCTTTCTTTTTATATGGTTGCTGCGTTATTTTTTACACTGCCCCGGTAAACAGCCTGAGGATGTCGTTGAAGGTGGCAAAGATCATCAGCCCGAACAGCAGCGCAAAGGTCGCCACGGTCAAGCCGCCCTGCAGCTTTTCCGGCACCGGGTGTCCGGTGATGCCTTCAATGAGCAGGAACACCACCTTGCCGCCGTCCAGCGCCGGGAAGGGCAGCAGGTTGAAGATGCCCAGATTGATGGTGATCAATGCCAGCAGCTCCAGCAGGTCCTGCCAGCCGTAGCTTGCTGCCTGTCCGATGGCACTGACGATGCCCACAGGACCGGAAAGGTTGTTGATGCTTTCCCGTCCCCGCACAAGGTCTGCCAGAGAGGTAAAGACGATGCGCCCGTAGTACAGCACGCTGTTGCCTGCCTCCCGCAGCACGTTCAGGGGCGTTTTTCGGATGCCGTACACCGAAAAGCCCAGATCCATATGGACCTGTCCCCTGTCGTCCGTCCAGGTATCAAACTGCACGTTTTTCAGCTCTACCTTCTGTCCGTCCCGCAGCACCGTAAAGTCTGCCCGGTACTGTTCGGTACGCACCAGCTCGTAGATCACATCGTTTGCCACAAAGCACCGCCGTCCGTTGACGGCGATCACCTCGTCCCCTGCCTGCAGACCGGTCTGCCCGCAGAGGGCACCCTCGTCCACCGCATAGACGATCTTGCTGGTAATGGGCTCCCCGTCCGCTGCCAGAAGGATCACCAGAACCACAAAACCCAGCACAAAGTTCATGACAGCGCCTGCCAGCATCACCAGCGCCCGCTGCCATACCGGTGCCTCGTTCAGGGGGCAGCCTTGAGGATGATCCGGCTGCTGTGCCTCCTGCTGTGTCTCCTGCTCTCCCCGGGCAGACTCTGCCTGCCGGCTTTCGGGGCTTTCCTCCCCTTCCAGCGCCACAAAACCGCCTACCGGCAGCGCACGGAGGCTGTACTGGGTACCTTTGCAGTGCTTTTTCCAGAGAACAGGACCCATGCCGATGGAAAACTCGTTGACCTGAATGCCGCAGAGCTTTGCCACTGCAAAGTGCCCGAACTCATGGATGGCGATCACAGCGCTGAACACGAACAGCGCAGCGATCAAAGTGATAATAAATGACATTGCGTCTCCTATTTACCGGTGTGCCTGCACAAAAGCACGTGCCATGCGGTCACACTCGTAGACATCGCTGAGGGTATAGTCGCCGCCAAAGCTGTCGCTGTCCACCACAGCCTCCACCAGACGACCGATATCCAGAAAACCGATCTTATCCTCCAGGAACAGCTTGACTGCCTCCTCGTTTGCACCGTTTGCGGCGCAGGGACCCAGACCGCCCTTTTTGATTGCCTTTTTGCAGGCGGCAAGGCAGCGGAAGGTCTCTTCGTCTGCCACGTCAAAGGTCAGCATCTTCAGGGCGGCAAAGTCCAGCTCCGGCACCACCCCCGGCACCCGCTCCGGGTAGGTCAGGGCGTACTGGATGGGGATCCGCATATCCGGCACCCCCAGCTGGGCGATCACCGAGTTGTCGCTGTACTGCACCGCCGAGTGGACGATGCTCTGGCGCTGGACCACGATCTGGATCTTCTCCGGCGGCAGACCGAACAGCCATACCGCCTCGATGAGCTCCAGACCCTTGTTCATAAGGGTGGCAGAGTCGATGGTGATCTTTGCGCCCATGTTCCAGTTGGGGTGACGGAGGGCGTCTGCCTTGGTCTTGCCCCGGAGCTCCTCGGTCTTCATGCCAAAGAAGGGACCGCCGGAAGCGGTGAGCAGGATCTTGGTAAGGCTCTTGGCACTTTCCTTGTCCTGCAGGCACTGGAAGATGGCAGAGTGCTCGCTGTCCACCGGCAGCAGCTTTACCCCGTGCTTTTCCACCGCCCGGGTCACCAGATGACCGCCGGTAACAAGGCTCTCTTTGTTGGCAAGTGCCAGGTCGTGTCCGCTCTCAATGGCGCACAGGCTTGCGCCCAGACCTGCAATGCCCACCACGCTGTTCAGCACCACATCGGGTCCTTCCAGCGCTGCCAGCTCCTTGAGCCCCTCCGGACCGGTAAGCAGATAAGGGGCATCTGCCCTGCCGGCAAGGGCGGCATCCAGCTTTTCGGCTGCCGCCGGGTCGGTCATGCAGACGTATTTGGGGTGGAATTCCTGGATCTGCTGCAGGATCTTATCCACATGGCTGTGTGCCGACAGACCGAATACCTCGTAGCCCTGGGCACGGATCACATCCAGACTCTGGGTGCCGATGGAACCGGTGGAACCCAGAAGAGTGATTTTCTTGGACATGGTTTTTCTCCCTCCTGTACTTTTCAGTAATAGAATACGGCGGTGATGACCATGGTGACAAAGGGCGCAATGAACATCACGCTGTCAAAACGGTCCAGAATGCCGCCGTGACCCGGGAAGATGGTGCCGTAGTCCTTGATGCCGCACTGACGCTTCACCACACTGGCAAACAGGTCCCCGTAGATGCCCAGCACTGCCGCCACGCAGCCCAGCAGGGCAATGATCACATACATGGACACCCCGATGTTGGACCGGGTGAACGCTTCCAGCCGGTCTGCCGCCACCGAGTACACCAGGGTGATGATGACGCCAAATGCCATGGTGCCCAGCACGCCGCCAATGGCGCCTTCCACCGTCTTTTTGGGGCTGACCACCGGACACAGCTTATGCTTGCCAAAGGCGCGTCCCGCAAAGTAGGCGCAGGTGTCCCCGCCCCATGCAAAGCAGAGGATCAGCAGGATAAAGAACATGGCATCGTAGCCAAAGCGATCCACCGGCAGCAGCTCCTTGAGCAGGATGAAGGAATAAAAGCAGAAGGTCACAATGCCCGAAAACATCACCAGACCGCTTGCCTTCTGGTAGCTGATGGAGCCGTTGCGCACCACCAGATAGATGGCGTAGAACACCACCAGTACAAAGCTGGCAGGCATCAGCAGTCTCCGCGCACTGCTGTAGCCGGAAAGCATGACCAGCAGCACATAGGGGATCTGCACCACGTACAAAAGCCAGTCCTTCTTTTCAAAGCCCAGCGCACCGTAGATCTCGTGGACTGCGATGAGGGTGATCGCCGCCACCACAAGGTTAAAGATGGGGGTGTTGAAGGTGAACATCACGCCAATCAGGACGATGATTCCCACAATTGCGGTTATAACACGTGTTTTCATAGGTTTGTTCTCCTTTGTTCTTCCGGAAGCTGCCGGGTGTCCCGGCAGCCGTGCGGTCAGAGGAACAGCCGGACCGTCCGGTCCTGCGTCCTGCGCAGGTCAGGTTGCCTGAACTGTTCCGCTTACAAACCGCCGAACCGGCGGGAGCGGTGGTTGAACTCCTCAATGGCGGTGTCCAGATCGGCACGGGTAAAGTCCGGCCACAGAACGTCCATCTCCACCAGTTCGGCATACGCCGCCTGCCAGAGCATGAAGTTGGACAGCCGCTTTTCTCCGCTGGGACGCAGGATAAAATCCGGGTCCTTCTGCCCGGCGGTGTACATGGCGTCGCTCATCATCTCTTCGGTGATGTCCGCCGGGTCCAGCTGCCCTGCCGCCGCCTTTGCCGCCAGCTGCTGCGCTGCCCGCACGATCTCCGGGCGTCCGCCGTAGTTGATGGCAATGTTCAGGGTCATGCCGGTCTTGCACGCCGAGTCCTCCTCCAGCTGATTCATCATCTTCTGGAGCTTGGGGTCCAGCGCCGTGCGGTCTCCCAGAAACTTGATGCGGATGTTGCGGTTCTTGTAGTCAAAACCCTCGATGAGGTACTGACCAAACAGGCGCATGATGGCGCCCACCTCGTCCATGGGGCGCTTCCAGTTCTCGGTGGAAAAGGCATAGAAGTACACCGATGCCACTCCCAGCTCATCGCAGTAGTTGGCGATGTCCTTGAACACCTCTGCGCCCTTTTTGTGTCCTGCTGTCCGGGGCAGACCCCGGTTTTTAGCCCAGCGTCCGTTGCCGTCCATGATGATGCCGATGGAAAGCCCCTCGGCAAACTCTTTTGGATGTGCCATTTTATCCTCCCGGCAGCCGCCTGCCGTCCCGGGAAGCCGCTTTCTGCAGACCGTGCTGCCGCAGGAAACTGCCTCCGAAAAAAGTGCCGCGCACCTTAACCCAGCGCACGGCACCCTGTTTGTTGCTCTTGTGCAGCCGATCAGACGGACATGATCTCCTTCTGCTTTTCTTCCACTGCTGCGTCGATGTTCTTGATATACTTATCGGTGAGCTTCTGGACATCCTCTTCCATGGTCTTCTGGCTGTCCTCGGTGAGCTCGCCTGCCTTCTTCATTGCCTTTGCCTTATCCATGGCATCCCGGCGGATGTTGCGCACGGCGACCTTTGCCTCCTCGCCCAGCTTGGAGACATCCCTTGCCAGCTGCTTGCGGCGCTCCTCGTTGGGAGCGGGGAAGTTCAGGCGGATGGTCTGACCGTCATCAATGGGGGTGATGCCCACATCGCTTGCCATGATCGCCTTGCTGATGGCGCGCAGCAGGCTGCGGTCCCAGGGGGTGATGGTCAGGGTGCGTGCCTCGCTGACTGCCACAGCGGCAACCTGCTGGATGGGGGTGGGGGCACCGTAGTAGTCCACAGACACCTTGTCCAGCACTGCAGGGTTTGCACGACCTGCCCGCACAGCGCCCAACTCCCGGCTCAGGTGCTCAACGCTGCTCTTCATCTTGTCTTCGTAAACCTTGGTATTGCTGCTCATTGTCCTAGTCTCCTGTTCATTTTATATAAGTTTTATCCGGTAAGGCACAGCGCACCGCTCCGCCTTATGATTTTATGAATCCACGCAGGCGGCTATGCCATCAGCCCTCGTACACCAGTGTGCCCACATTCTCGCCCTGTACAGCGCGGGCAATGTTGTCCGGGTCTGCCAGGTCAAACACCAGAATGGGCAGTTTGTTGTCCCGGCACAGGGTGGCGGCGGTGCCGTCCATAACGGCAAGCTGATCTTCCAGCACCTTGGTAAAGGTAAGGGTATCGTACTTCTTTGCATCGGCGTACTTGTGGGGGTCCTTGTCGTAGACGCCGTCCACCATGGTCGCCTTGAACATCACGTCGGCGCTGACTTCCACAGCACGCAGGGCAGTGGCAGTATCGGTGGAGAAGAAGGGGTTGCCGGTGCCGCCGCCAAAGACAGCGATCTTGCCCTCCTCCATGGCACGCAGTGCGTCCTTGCGGGTAAAGGCAGGAGCCACCTGAGGCATGGTAATGGAGGTAAACACCTCCGTAGGCACACCCAGCTGCTCCAGCTTATCGGAAACTGCCAGTGCGTTCATCACCGTAGCGAGCATACCGATCTTATCCGCAAGGGTCCGCTCCATCTTACCGCTGGAGCGACCACGCCAGAAGTTGCCGCCGCCCACTACGATGCCGATCTGAACACCCAGCTCATGCGCCTTCTTGACGCCGCCGCAGATCGCATCCATAGTAGCCTCATCAAAACCCATGCCCTTCTCCCCGCCGAGAGCCTCGCCGCTGATCTTGAGCAGGATACGCTGATATTTCAATGCCATAATCCAAACACCACCTGATCTTATTCCGCCGGACACACCCCGGCAATTTTATCTTAGCTTATTTTACAATAAAATGGGCGTAAAGTAAACAGGCAAACTCCAAAGCTTTTGTGAACGAAGGGGCAAACCGTGCCGCCGCCTCCTGTTCCGGGCCTCTGGATACCGGCTTGCATCTATATTTTTACCTGCACTTTACCAGACACACCGTCAAAAAATGCAGCAACGTCCCTCCGCATCCGCTGCTTTGCAAAAAAGTGCTGGACATTTGCTGCGGAACATGCTATAATATCGCTTGTGAATGCGGGCATCGTACATCGGCTAGTATATCAGCCTTCCAAGCTGAGGAGGTGGGTTCGATTCCCATTGCCCGCTCCAAGAATAAAGCACGTTGATTCGTTAGTAATCAGCGTGCTTTATTTGTTTTTACCCCCACCTTTTACCTCACTTCTGTTCTTTTACGAAACAGTAAGAGCCATACCGCAGATTATGCAGTATGGCTCTTTTCTCTTATACCTGATCCGGTTGCTCCTTTGCAAAACAAAATCCCCCTGCCTTGCCAGTCCCCTCGCAGTACTTGCGAAGAAACATATAAGCAAAACAGGGGGATTGTGTTATGCTACGATTGCGCCCTCTCGCCTCCATTTGGAGCAACCAGCGGCGCTTTCTGGATCGCTTGATCTGTAATAAATACTTTTTGTCCGCGTTTTTTTCCGCAGCTGGTACGCCGCCCGCTTGACAAGGCGGCTGACCCCGCCGGGCAGGTTGGCGGGGTCAGCCCGGATGACGCCGGGGCTTGGCAAACAGAGGGGGCTTGCGCTATAATAGAGCCGTAACAATTCCACAATGGTGTGGTAAGGGAGGTGCGGTCCATGATCCGGGTGGCGATTGTGGAGGATGACGCCGAGGTGCGGGAGGCATTGCAGGAGTACGTCCGACGATATACTCGGCAGTACGGGACAGAATTTGAGGTGGCGGTCTTTGCGGACGGGCTGGATATTCTGGACAATTACCGTGCTGTCTACGACATTGTTTTTCTGGATGTGGAGATGAAGCATCTGGATGGCATGACCACGGCAGAGCGCATCCGGCAGATGGATGCAGATGTGATCCTGGTCTTTATCACCAATATGGCGCAGTATGCCATCCGGGGCTACTCGGTGGGGGCACTGGACTATGTGCTGAAGCCTGTGCCCTACTTTGCCTTTTCGCAGCAGCTGCTCAAGGCGGTTGCCCGGCTGGAAAAGCGTACCAAGCGCTACCTGACCGTGCCGGTGGAAGGCGGGCTGCGGCGGCTGGACACCGCAAGCATCTATTATCTGGAAAGTGAGGGGCATCGGGTGCACTTTTATGCCGAGGACGGCGATTTTTCTGCCCCCGGCTCCCTCAAGACCTTTGAGGAAAAGCTGGCAGATTGTCCCTTTGCCCGGTGCAACAGCGGCTACCTTGTCAATCTGGCACAGGTGCGGGAGCTGCGGCAGAGCACGGTACAGGTGGGTCCCTGGGAGCTGCAGGTCAGCCGCCCCAAGCGCAAGGTCTTTCTTGCCGCACTGACCGACTACATCGGAGGTGAGGGTTCATGACCACACTGCCGGATATCCCCCGGCTGTACACTGCCCTTGCCGAGTGTCTGGCGGTGCTGCTGGTCACACCGGCGCTTATGCCCCGGTTTTCCAAGGGGGTCACCGGGGGCATCACCCTGCTGTGGGTGGTGGTGCTGTCGGTCTTTCTGGGGCTGACGGACAATGTGCCCGGAAGGTTCTGGATCCCCTGCATGGCAACAGCCATCGGGCTTTCTTACTTATATTTATGGGGCGTGTGGAGCATCACCCTGCTGGAAGCCGGGTATCATTGCGCCCGGGCGTTTATTCTGGCAGAGCTTGCCGCCAGCGTGGAGTGGCAGCTGCACTGTGCCCTCTGGTCTGCCCGCAGCGCAGGGGAGCCGCTGTCTCTGCTGCTGCTGGCGCTGGTGTACGGGGCGCTGTTCGGGGGGATGAGCTATCTGCTGCATATAAGACCCCAGCCCGCCGGACATCTGGAGATCAGCGGCAGCGCCGCCCTGACAGCAGTGCTGCTGGCGCTGACCGCCTTTGCGGTGAGCAATCTGGGCTTTCTGCCCGGCAGCGATATCAACATGAGCATCTTTTCTATCCGCACGCTGGTGGATTTTTCCGGTGTGCTGATCCTGACCGTGCAGCACGAACAGCTGCGGGAGAACGCATTGCACAGCGAGCTTGCCGCCATGGACGAAGTGCTGCGCCGTCAGTACGAGCAGTACAAGCGCAGCAAGGAGGGAGTCAACCTCATCAACCGGCGGTATCACGAACTGAAGATCCAGCTTGCCCGCATCCGGCAGGAGCAGGACCAGACCAAGCAGAACGCCGCCATTGCCGCCATAGAGCAGAACATCCGCCAGTACGAGGCGGAGAACAAGACCGGCAACCCGGTACTGGACACCCTGCTTACCGCCAAGACCATGGAGTGCCAACAGGAGAGCATCACCATCACCAGCGTGGCGGACGGACGGATGCTGCATTTTCTCACCATCCGGGAGCTGTGCACCATAGTGGGCGTTGCGCTGGACAGTGCTATTGCCGCTGTCCGCACCCAGCCGGACCCGGAAAAGCGGCTCATCAAGGTGGCGGTGTACAGTCAGGGCGGCTTTGCCATGCTCCGGTTTGAGCATTATACCCAGACGCCCCCGGCGCTGGATGCGGACGGTCTGCCCGTGCAGGAAGCGGATCTGAAAAGCGTCGGCACCACCGTCCAGCACCACGGCGGCAGCATGACGGTGCACTGGGAAAACAACTGGTACGCCCTGCGGATCCTGTTCCCGCTGCCCCAGAAACAATAAAAATTTACGGCAGGTATCCCCTGCCGTTTTTTGTATTCAGCAGGATGCACAAAGAAGAGCCGGTTTCGTTTGTGCGCAAGCACAATAAAATTTGAAACTTTGCTGTAACTTTTGCAGATTGTGCTTTCAAAACGACAGATTATGAACAAATCGAAAATTCTCTGTCAACTTCTGGTATCATAAAATCAAGCTGGCGGGGGGTGTCCCCGCCGCAATCTGTACGCAAGAGAAAAAAGGAGGAGAAACCCTATGTTGTCCATCAATATGGATGACGTCATCAAGGTCCTCAACTCGATCAAATCGCAGTTGATCGGCTTTGGTGTCGTGGCAGTTCTGCTGATCGCAGTCATGATCGCCTGCCGTAAGCAGAGCAAGTCCAAAAAGTATCTGATCCGCTGGCAGGCGGGTCTGGGCATGGTGCTGGCACTTGCCATTACCGTGAACCTGATCCTCACCGGCCCTATGTACTCCATGGTCACCCTTGCCACCGGCGGCGGCAAGGTCAGCGAGGAGAACGTGGCATCTGCTACCCAGCTGTGCGAAGACATTGCCGATGAGGGCATCGTTCTGCTGGATAACGATGGCACCCTGCCCATGGCAAAGAACAGCAAGCTGAATGTCTTTGGCTGGGCTTCCACCAACCCCTGCTACGGCGGCACCGGTTCCGGTGCGCTGTCCGATGCTTACCCCACCGTCACCCTGCTGGAGGGTCTGACCAATGCGGGTTTTGAGCTGAACACCGAGCTGACCGACTTCTACACCTCCTACCGTGCGGACCGCCCGGTGGTGGGTATGTTCTCTCAGGACTGGACCCTGCCGGAGCCGGAGGCTGCACAGTACACCGACGAGATGATGAACAACGCCAAGGCTTTCTCTGATACCGCCATGGTAGTCATCACCCGCGTGGGCGGCGAGGGTGCTGACCTGCCCACCGATGTGTCTCAGGTCACCTACGACGCAGGTCACAGCTACAACGATTTTGAGCCCGGCGACCACTACCTGCAGCTGTCCAAAACCGAGAAGGACATGATCGATCTGGTCTGCAAGAACTTTGATAAGGTCGTTGTGGTCTACAACGGCGCTAACGCCATGGAGCTGGGCTGGGTCAAGGACTACAGCCAGATCAAGAGCGTTGTCTGGTGCGCAGGCACCGGTCAGAGCGGCTTCAACGCTCTGGGCTCCATCCTCTGCGGCGATGTGAACCCCTCCGGTCGCACCATCGATACCTTTGTGTACGACCTGACCCAGACCCCCACCGCGAACAACTTTGGCAACTTCACCTACACCAACATGGATGAGTTCAAGGCCAATTCCTTTGGCGCCGATACC
This sequence comes from Faecalibacterium prausnitzii, assembly GCA_004558805.1. Taxonomy (GTDB): domain Bacteria; phylum Bacillota; class Clostridia; order Oscillospirales; family Ruminococcaceae; genus Faecalibacterium; species Faecalibacterium prausnitzii_M. The sequence continues at coordinate 84,109 of SFDE01000002.1, forward strand.
ATCCCTGCCTTTGTCAACTATGTTGAGGGCATCTATGTCGGCTACAAGTTCTACGAGACTGCTGCCGCTGAGGGTCTCATCGACTACGACAAGACTGTGGTGTACCCCTTCGGTCGTGGTCTGAGCTACACCACCTTTACCCAGACCCTGGACAGCGTTACCGAGGCAGACGGCACCATCACCGTGGATGTCACCGTTACCAACACCGGCTCTGCAGCCGGCAAGGAGGTCGTGGAGGTCTACTACAATCCTCCGTACACCAACGGCGGCATTGAGAAGGCTTCTGCAAACCTCATCGGCTTTGCAAAGACTTCTGAGCTGGCTCCCGGCGCTTCTGAGAAGGTCACCGTCACCTTCAAGGCTGAGGATATGGCCTCCTACGATGCCTACGGCAAGGGCTGCTATGTGCTGGAAAAGGGCGATTACGTCATCAGCATCAACGCCGACTCCCACACCGTTCTGGATTCCAAGGTCTACAACGTGGCTTCCGACATCGTGTACGACGCTTCCAACAAGCGTGAGAGCGATGTGGAGGTCGCCGACAACAAGTTCGACTTTGCCGAGGGCAATGTGACCTACCTGTCCCGCGCCGACGGCTTTGCCAACTACGCCGAGGCTACCGCTGCTCCTGCAGACTTTGAGCTGCCTGCAGAGGCAAAGGCTACCTTCTACAACAACTCCAACTGGAACCCCGAGGACTTCAACAACGCCGACGATGTGGCTCCCACCACCGGTGCCAAGAACGGTCTAAAGCTGAAGGATATGGTGGGCGTGGATTACAACGATGCCCAGTGGGATACCTTCCTGGATCAGCTGACCGTTGCTGATATGGACAAGCTCATTGCTCTGGGCGGCTATCAGTCCGTGGCAGTGGATTCCATCGGCAAGGTGCAGGCCATCGACTGCGACGGCCCCGCCTCCATCAACAACAACTTCACCAAGCAGGGCTCCATCGGCTTCCCCTCCGCTGTGATGATCGCAGCTACCTGGAACACCGACCTGGCACACGACTTTGGCACCTCCATCGGCAAGATGGCGGACGACATGGACGTTTCCGGCTGGTACGCACCGGCTATGAACATCCACCGCTCCGCTTTCGCAGGTCGTAACTTTGAGTACTACTCTGAGGACGGCGTGCTGTCCGGCGCAATGGCTGCCAATGCCATCCTGGGCTCTCAGGAGCAGGGCGTTTACGCCTTCATGAAGCACTTTGCTCTGAACGATCAGGAGACCAACCGCTGCGGTATGCTCTGCACCTGGTCCAACGAGCAGGCCATCCGCGAGATCTACCTCAAGCCCTTTGAGCAGTGCGTCAAGGCAGCTGACTGCCACGCAGTCATGTCTTCCTTCAACTACATCGGCAACACCTATGCCGGCAACTGCTCTGCCCTGCTGAACGATGTTCTGCGCGGCGAGTGGGGCTTCGTGGGCATGGTGCTGACCGACTACTACGGTGTGTACGGCTATCAGGATTCTGACCGCCTGATCCGCAACGGCGGCGACTTCTGCCTGGTCAACTACGACACCGAGACCAACCATCTGACCGATACCACCAGCGCTACCGCTCTGGTGTCCGCACGTCAGGCATGCAAGAACATCCTGTACACTGTGGCAAACTCCCGTGCTTACTACCCCGAGAACCTGAACCCCGGTATGCCCGGTTGGGAAAAGGTGATGATCGGTGTGGACGCTGCACTGGCAATTGCTCTGATCGCACTGGAAGTTCTGGTGGTCAAAAAGGGCTACGCAAAGCGCAAGGAAGAGGAAGTCAACGCCTGATTTCAGGCAAGACCCTCTGAACGGTTGCAGCACCTGAACTGAAACCAGATAAAAGGCCCGCTGCGTAAAAACAGCGGGTCTTTTCTGGATTAAAAAGGCAAAGAGGAAAATGCCATGAAACATACAGATATCATCAACAGCCTGGATCTGGAACAAAAATGCGCCCTGCTGAGCGGCAGCACAGTGTTTACCACCCGGGCGCTGCCGGGCAAGGGCGTCCCCGCCATCACCCTGTCGGACGGTCCCAACGGGGTCCGCAAGCAGGCAGGGGCAGCGGACCATCTGGGCTTGAACCCCAGTGTGCCCGCCACCTGCTTCCCCACCTCTGCCACTGTGGCAAACAGCTGGGACCCCGCACTGGGGGAGGCTGTGGGCGCTGCCATGGGCGAGGAGGCAGCGGCACAGGGGGTGTCGGTACTGCTGGGTCCCGGCTTGAACATCAAGCGCAGCCCCCTGTGCGGACGGAACTTTGAGTATTTCTCGGAGGATCCCTACCTTGCCGGCAAGATGGCGGCAGCATACGTCCGGGGCATCCAGAAAAACGGTATTGCCGCCTGCCCCAAGCACTTTGCAGTGAACAGTCAGGAACTGCGCCGTATGGCGTCGGATTCCATCGTGGACGAGCGCACCCTGCGGGAGCTGTACCTTACAGGCTTTGAGATGGTGGTCAAAGAGGCGCAGCCCAAGACCATCATGTCCTCCTACAACCTCATCAACGGCACCTACGCCAACGAGAACGCCCACCTGCTGCAGGACATCCTGCGCCGGGACTGGGGCTTTGAGGGCGCAGTGGTCACCGACTGGGGCGGCAGCAATGACCACGCTCTGGGCGTAAAGAACGGTTCCACTCTGGAAATGCCCGCCCCCGGCGGGGACGCCATCCGGGAACTGATGAAGGCAGTGCAGACCGGCAAGATCACCGAGGCAGACGTGGACGCCCGGCTGGAGGAGCTGCTGGAGCTGGTGTTCACCACCAAGGCGGCGGTGGACGCCGCACCCGGCAAGTTCGACGCCGATGCTCACCACGCACTGGCACGCCGGGTGGCGGCACAGAGCATCGTGCTGCTGAAAAACGAAAACCGCCTGCTGCCCCTTATAAAAAAGGAAAAGGTAGCGGTCATCGGCGACTTTGCCCAGACGCCCCGGTATCAGGGCGCCGGTTCCAGCGCCGTCAACTCCATCAAGGTAGATTCCTTTCTGGACTGCCTTGCCCAAAGCGGTCTGAACAGCATCGGCTACGCCAAGGGCTTTGACCGGCAGGGCAAGCCCGACGAGGCGCTGAAGACCGAGGCGGTGCAGCTGGCAGAAAACGCCGATGTGGTGCTGCTTTTCATGGGTCTGGACGAGATCAAGGAGAGCGAGGGCATTGACCGCGCCGACATGAAGCTGGTGGACAACCAGCTGGCGCTGCTGACTGCCGTAGCTGCCGTCAACCCCAACGTGGTGGTGGTGGTGAGCGCAGGCTCTTCGCTGGAAAGCCAGTGGGTCAAGGACTGCAAGGCGCTGGTCTACGGCTGTCTGGGCGGTCAGGCAGGTGCCGGCGCACTGGTGGATGTTCTTACCGGCGCACAGAACCCCTGCGGCAAGCTGGCGGAGACCTGGGCGTGCAGCCACGATGACACCCCCGCAAAGGAGAACTTTGGCGGCGACGGTCCCACCGTGGAATACCGGGAGGGTCTGTATGTGGGCTACCGCTACTACGACACTGCCGGTGTGCCCACCGCTTTCCCCTTTGGCTACGGCTTGAGCTACACCACCTTTGCCTACAGCGACCTGAAAGCAGACGAGACCGGCGTGACCCTGACCGTTACCAACACCGGCAGCTGTGCCGGTGCCGAGGTGGTGCAGCTGTATGTGGCAAAGCCGGATGCAAAGATCTTCCGCCCCGCCAAAGAGCTGAAGGGCTTTGCCAAGGTATATCTGGCAGCCGGAGAGAGCAAGACCGTCACCATCCCGCTGGACGACAAGGCGTTCCGCTACTGGAACGTCGCCACCCACCGCTGGGAGGTAGAGGGCGGCAGCTATCAGCTGCTGGCAGGTGCTTCCAGCGCCGATATCCGTCTGACTACCGCCGTCACGGTGGAGGGCACCGGCGCCTCGGACCCCTACGCAGGCAAAAATCTGGAGCATTACCGCACTGCACAGGTGCAGAACGTACCGGATGCCGAGTTTGAGGCGCTGCTGGGTCGTCCTATCCCGGAGAACAGGGTCCGCATCGACCGCAACATGACTCTGGGGGAGATGGGGCACGGACGCAGCCCTCTTGGCTGGCTAGTCGCCGCCGTGCTGGGTGCGCTGCTGCGCCGCAGCATCAAAAGGGGCAAGCCGGACCTGAACATCCTGTTCCAGTACAATATGCCCCTGCGGGCGCTGGCAAAAATGACCAACGGCGCCATCAGCATGGGCATGGTGGACGGTATCGTCATGGAGCTGCAGGGCTTCTGGATCATCGGTATGGTGCGGGTCCTGTTGGAAGCCGTGAAGAATGCGGTACTGAACAGCCGCATGGAAGAGCGTCTGAAAAACAGCTGAAAGGAGCCTCCTATGAATTTCTGGAATAACTTTGCGGCAAAGCACCCCGCCGCTGCCAAGTGGGTGCGGGAGGGCGGCTTGTTCGTCATCGTGTCCAACCTCATCACTGTGTTCAAGTACCTGCTGCTGCAGTTCCTGCCCGCAGCGTTCGCAAGCCTGCCGGTGGTGGACTTCGGCTGGCCGGGCATCGACATCACCCTCTTCGGGGAGACCTTCAAGTGGAACATTCTGGGCTACGATGCCGCCCATGGCGGTCTGCCCTACTTCTGCGCTTACATGATCGCCATGGTCATTGGTGAGTGCATCAACTTCCCCATCCAGCGCAATTTTGTGTTCCGCAGCAAGGGCAACTTGGGCAAGCAGATTGCGTGGTATGTGCTGGCGTTCTGCGTCATTACCTGCATCGTCAACTCCATCAACTGCATCTGGGTGGCGGTGGCTGGTCTGCTGGTACCGGACTTCATCTACAACATCGGCACCACCGTCCTCAACGGCGGCATCTCCATGGTGATCTTCTTCTTTGTGAATAAGATCATCTTCCCGGAAGGCGAAAAAGCCGCCAAATAACAAGCCATTCTTCTTCATTTTCTTCTTCTACAGCGAATGCTCTCATCTGTTCTGAATCTGTAACGGAACAGATGGGGGCATTTTGCTTTTTGTAAGAGGGATCCAAAAGGCGGTCCGCAATGCCCGCATCCCCCTTCGCAGCGTCCGCCCCGCCCGCTTTACAGGACGGCGCAAAAAAAGCACGGTGCAAGCTGCATCGTGCTAAAAAATCCTATGTATCCCCGGTGACGGGGCAGGTGTGGCGTCTTAGCCCTTCAGAGCGGTCTGGATGGCGGCAAAATCCTCCAGAGTCAGTGCCTCGGGGCGGACCCGGGGGTCAAAGCCTGCCTGCTGGATGGCGGCGATGACGGTGTCCTTGGACAGCCCCAGCCCTCCCGCAATGGCGTTGGCAGCGGTCTTACGGCGCTGTCCAAAAGCGGCACGGATGAGGGCAAAGTAGCCCTCTTCGTCCTCCACCTGCACGGCGGGGCTAGGGCGGATATCCATCCGCACCACGGCACTGGTGACTTTAGGAGCAGGGTAAAAGCTGCCCGGTGCAGCGGTGAACATGAGCCGGGAAGTGGAGTAGTAGTTCACTGCGCAGCTGATGGCGCTGGAAGCACGGGTGCCGGGCACCGCAGCAAGGCGGTCCGCCGCCTCCTTCTGGACCATAACTGTAAGGCTCTCCACCGGCAGACGTTCGCTCAGCAGCTTCATGACGATGGGGCTGGTGATGTAGTAGGGCAGGTTTGCGCACACCGCCACCGGCATCCCGGGAAATTCCTGCTGGATGAGGGCGTGGAGGTCCACCTTCAGCACATCCTGCAGCACCAGTTTGAAGTTATCCACCCCTGCCATGGTCTCAGCAAGCAGCGGGGGCAGACGCTCGTCTACCTCAATGGACACCACCTTGCCGGCACGCTTGGCAAGTTCCTTAGTCAGCACACCAATGCCGGGTCCGATCTCGATGACACCGTAGCGCTTGTCCACCCCACTGGCATCCACGATCTTGGTGGGAATGCCCGGGTTGATGATAAAGTTCTGTCCGAAGCCCTTGGAAAGGGAGAAATCGTATTTCTCGCATAGGGCACGGATCACGGAAATGTCGGTCAGCTCGGGCATAGATCCCATCCTTTTCTGTTTCAAAACGTTTCTGGTATACTCACCAAAAGGCTTCCCCCTTTACAGAGGAAGCCTTTTGCCGGACCCGGGTCTTCTGCGCCAGGTCCGTTTCTTTGTTCACATTTTTATGCTGCGGTGGAGGAAACCGCCGGTTCGGAGGCAGCGGACTGCTCCCCTGCTTCTGCCGTCTCCTCAGAGTCAGCAGGCTCTGCCTGCTCCCCTGCTGCGGCACTGTCTGCCGGGGCAGAGGATGCGTCGTTTGCCGCCACCACTGTAGAGGTGCCGCTGAGCTGCTGTGCAGCGCTGACAGCACGCTGGACCTGGGGGTCGGTCTCCGGGGTGTAATCGTAGATGGACGCTGCCTCGTCGGGGGTGAGGGCACGCTCCACGTCCACGGTAAGACCGGTGCCGTCAAAGCAGCTGCCGTCGCCGCAGATGAGCTTTGCCACCGTGACGCTGACGGCACTGCCGTCGGAGAGCCGCTGGGGGCTACTCTGGATGGTGCCCTTGCCGTAGGTGGTGGTGCCCACCAGACGGGCGCCGTTCAGGTTCCGGAGGGTAGCGGCAAAAAGCTCGGCAGCGCTGGCGGTGTTGCCATTGACCAGACAGACGATAGGCAAGTCCTCGGCGCTTTCCCCATCGCTGCTGCCAAGAATGGTGCGGTTGCCGTTCTTATCCTCGGCGTAGGCGACGGTGCCTTCCTGCGCCACCAGATTGATGCAGCTGATCGCCTCGTCCAGAATGCCGCCTGCGTTGTCCCGCAGGTCGAACACCAGACTCTGGGCACCGCTGCCGGTGAGGGCACGGAGGGCAAAGTCCAGATCGCTGGGGGTGGTGGCATCAAACTGACGGATCCGGACATAGCCCACGTCATCCAGCATCTGGTAGTCCACCGTGGTGCTGTTGTAGCCGGAGTGGGTCAGCTCTGCGGTCTGAGATGTCGCCTCGCTGTTGAGCCAGGTAACACTGACAGTGGTGCCCACCTCGCCCCGGAGCCGTGTCTGCACTGCATCCACGCCGTTCATGGTCTTTACGTCGGTGCCGTCCACAGCGGTGATGTAATCCCCCACCGCAATGCCTGCTTCCTGTGCGGGGGAGTCCTCGTAGACCCTTGTGACCTTGGCGTAGCCGGTCTGGTCCACGCCAAGCTCCACGCCAATGCCCACAATGGTGCCGTTCTGGATGTTCAGCAGCTCGGTGTAGGCAGTAGCGGTGTAGTACTTGGCGTACTTGTCGCCGGTGCCCAGCATGTAGCCGGCAGTAAGGCGGTCGTACAGCAGATTCTCGTCAATGGTGTAGTAATCGTTGCTGCGGACGTATCGGTCCACCTCTGCAATCTTATTGTACATGCTCTCCTTTTCCTTTACGCTGCTGACGGTGCGGTCAAACAGGCGCATTGCCACCAGCATGGTGATGGAAAAGGTAACGGTGATCGCCAGGATCACGATGGTAACTGCCATGCCCAGAGTAATTTTACGGTTCATGCCTGTTTCCTCCTTGTCAGAACAGCATCACAAGGATACTTGCCAGCAGCGAGAGCACGAACACGCCTGCCATTACAAGGCATGCAATGCGCATTGCATTCTTGCGTTTTTTTTCTTTCATACGATACCAGACTCCTTCTTAGTTATGAGGAATGGGGATGTAGTTCCGGGGATTTACGGCGTTTGCCTTATTGCCACCCTTCCACACCTCCAGATGCAGGTGGTTGCCGGTGGAATTGCCGGTGCTGCCCACGTAACCAATGAGTTGCCCCTGCTGGACATACTTGCCGGCGCTGGTTGCCACCGAGCGCATGTGACCGTAGAGGGTGGTGTAGCTGTTTCCGTCCGACATCTTGCCATGGTAGATGATGACATAGTTGCCGTAGCCGCCGCTGGACCAGCCTGCCACCTGCACATAACCGCTGGCGGCTGCGTAGATGGGGGTGCCGCCGGGAGCGGCAAAGTCGGTGCCGGCGTGGAGCTTGTTGACACCGGATACCGGGTTCTTCCGCCAGCCGTACTCGCTGGACACCCGGCTGTAGCTCTTCAGGGGGCAGATGAAGCCGGTAAAGCTCAGCTGGGGCTTGCTTGCCGCCGCCGCCGCAATGAGCTTCTGGATTTCCTTTTTCACTGCCTGATAGTTCATCTCGTCGGACTCGATGGCTGCCTGGGCGGTCTTTTGCGCCGCCTGCGCCTCTGCAGCGGAGAGCTGGGCTGCAGAGATGCTGCTGTTCAGCTCGCTCTGCTTTGCCTTCATCTGGGAGTTCTGGGCATCCAGATCCGCCTTTTTGCTCTTCAGCTCCGCCCGCTGGCTTTCCAGCTGGGACTTGTCTGCTTCCAGAGCCGCCTTGGCGTTCTTCATGTTGTCCATGATCTCGGTGTCCTTGATGGAGATGTCCTGCATGACCTCGTTGAAGGTCAGAAGTTCATACAGGTCGTTCACGGCGCTGAGCATGGCGATACTGCCGCCGTCCCGCAGCTCCTGCATTGCTGCCATGTGCTGCTTGAAATCGCTCCACTGATCCTGGATCTCTGCTTCCTTCTGAGTGATCTCCGCTTCCTTGGCGGTGATCTTCTGCTCTGTTTCGCCAATGCTGTTCTGCACCGTGGCGATCTGGCTGCTGAGCACGGTGATCTGGTCCTGAATGACCCCTACCTTTTCCTTCAGCTCACCCTCCAGCGCCTTTGCTGCCTGTTCCTTCTTTTTGGCGTCCGAAAGCTCTTTTTTGTGCTGGTTGATGGACTGGGAAAGCTTGTCCAGCCGGTTCTGCAGCGAGGACATGCTGTTGCTGCTGCGGGTCGCCGCCGAGGCGGGATACACCGTGGCGGTAAACAGCAGGCACAGGCACGCCAGACCCAGACTTACCGCCCGCACCAGTTTGCTGCGGGTGCTTTCCGGTCTGGCGTGGCGAGGAGTATAGCCCCCCATCTTCAGACGGAAGGGTTTTGCATGGCTTGCTTTTTTCAAAATGTACCCCTCCCTTTTCTCAGACGTTCAGATGCTTGCGGATGGAAAACATGCTGCCCACGCCGCCTACGATGGCGCCGCCCGCAAGGCTGTAAACAAGGATGGTGGGCCACACGTTTGCCACCGGCACCAGTGCGGTGCCCATCAGCAGCTTCCACAAGCCCCCCAGCGTGCTGGCAGCACTGACCAGATAAGTATAGACGCCGATGCCGGCTGCAGCGGTGATGACACCGGAGATAAGCCCCATGGTGAGACCTTCCACGACAAAAGGCAGGGTCACCAGTCCGTTGGTGGCACCCACGTATTTCATGATCTCGATCTCCCGGCGGCGGGCAAAGACGCTGAGCCGGATGGTGCTGCCCACGGTGATGATGCTGACTGCCATCAGCACCAGCACGATGAGCCGTCCGCCCTTGGTGACTGCCTGCTGCACCTGCACAAAGGTGTCGGTAAGCTCCAGCGGTGCGGTAACGCTGTACACGCCGGGGATCGCCTGCATCTTTTTGCTCATGGAGGACATCTGGCTCAGGTCACTGATGGCGACCCGGTAGTTTGCTTTAAAGGGGTTGTCGGTCTCAAATTCGTCCCACAGGGAGGAATAATCCGCCATGTAGCCCCGGTAGGTGTCCAGCACATCCTGCTTGGAAACATACTGGACGCTGTTGACCCCCGGCATGGCGGCAAGGGCGTCCCCCACCTGCTGGATGGTGGCATCGTCGCTTTCCGGATCCAGATAGACCACGGTCTCATTCTGGCTGCCCAGATAGGCGACCATGCTGCCCACGTTGACCTCCACAAGGCTGGCAAAGACGTTCAGGGTCATGCAGACGCTGAGGGAGGCGATGCAGGCAATGGTCATTGCCCAGTGTTTGCCCAGATTCAGGATGCCCCGACGGGTAAGGAAGAAGAAGGTAGACACTCTCATACTGCTGCCACCTCCATTTTTTCCTGACGCTTCCGGATGGCTTCCGGGTCCGCAGGCACATCCGAGATGATGCGCCCGTCTTTTAAGGTAACCACTCGCTGATGGAACCGGTGCACCAGCTCGTGCTCGTGGGTCACCACCAGCACCGTGATGCCCATCCGACTCACCCGCTCCAGCAGCTCCATCATTTCCAGACTCAGCTCCGGGTCGATGTTGCCGGTGGGCTCGTCGGCGATCACCAGCTTGGGGGTATGTGCCAGCGCCCGCGCCACGGCGATGCGCTGCTGCTCACCGCCGGACAGGGTGTCCGGGTAGACCTTTGCCTTGTCCTCCAGATGCACCAGTTCCAGCATGTACTCCACCCGGTCCCGGATCTCCTTGCTGCGGACGTTGGTGACGTGCATGGCAAAGGCGATGTTCTCGTACACGGTCATGGAGGGGATCAGGCGGAAGTCCTGAAAGATGATGCCCATCTGCCGGCGCAGGAAGGGCACCTTGCTGCGCCGCAGCCGTGCCACGTCCTTGCCCAGCACCGTTACCTTGCCGGAGGTGGGCAGTTCCTCCCGGAGGATGAGTTTCAGCAGGGTGGATTTGCCTGCGCCGGAGTGACCCAGCAGAAAGACGAACTCGCCGTCGTCCACATGGAAGTTGATGTCCTCCAGTGCAAGACGTCCGCCCTTTTTGTATTCCTTGGAAACATGTTCAAAATCGATCATGAGATAACCTAGCTCCTGACATCAAAGATTTTTGATGGTCCCTGCCGCTGGTCCTGACACAAAAAGAACCGGCTTGCGCCGGTTCTGCGCCGACAGCGGACTGACGGCAAAAAATCAGTATTTCGCCGGATTGTTGGACAGGTACTTCTTGACCATCAGCGCTACCTTAAAGACGATAGCGTCGTCGAACTCACGCAGATCCAGACCGGTCAGCTTTTTGATCTTTTCCAGACGATACACCAGCGTGTTGCGGTGCACGAACAGACCGCGGCTGGTTTCGGAGACGTTCAGGTTGTTCTCAAAGAAGCGCTGGATGGTGAACAGGGTCTCCTGGTCCAGGCTCTCGATGCTGCCCTGCTTGAATACTTCCCGCAAGAACATCTCGCACACGGTGGTGGGCAGCTGGTAGATCAGACGGGCAATGCCAAGGTTGTCGTAGCGGATGATCTGCTTCTCGGTGTCAAACACCTTGCTGACCTCCATGGCGATCTGTGCCTCCTTAAAGGAAGTGGCAAGATCCTTGACATTGGAGATAGGAGTGCCGATGCCCACCACAGCCTTGATGTAGTGCTCGCCGGAAAGGGTATCCACGATGCTGGCGGCAAGCTTTTCCATATCGGTGCGGTCGATGCCCTTGCGGATCTCTTTCACCAGCACGGTATCGGTCTCGCTGATATTGAACACAAAGTCCTTCTGCTTATCGGGGAACAGGCTGCTGACCACATCGTAGGCAGAGATATCGCCGCCGCTGGTGACCCGCACGATGAACACCACCCGGGAAACGTCGGTGGCAAAGTGCAGCTCCCGTGCCTTGGCGTAGATATCGCCGGGCAGGATGTTGTCCAGCACCACGTTCTTGATGAAGTTGGACTTGTCGAACTTCTCGTCATGGTACTGCTTGATGCTCTGGAGGCTGATGGAAAGCACGGCGGCAAACTGCCCTGCAGTCTCGTCTGCGCCCTCCACAAACACTGCATAGTCGTTATGCTTTGCGCTGGAGAACTGCTGGTAGGTGTAACCATCCCGGACAAAGCGGTCGCCTGCGGTCAGACGCTCCGCCATAAAGCCCTCCCGGACCTCGCCGATCAGGTTCAGCTCCGAGCAGGAGATAACAGCGCCGGTCTCATCCACCACGCCGACCACCCGGTTGATCGCGTCTTTCATCTGGTAGATCACGCTTTGAAATACTCTATTCGCCATAATGGATACCCCTTTTCCTCGTTTGTGCAAAACCGCAGTGGCAGCGATTGTGATTTTAACCAATTTAGCTGCATTACAATCTATATTTTACACAAAGGAATTTACTTTTGCAACATATTTCAACAAAAAAAATAAATCTTTCTTGTTGAAAATATCTTTCAGGGGTTTTTCACGCCAAAAAAGAGCATTTTTGCGTGGTTCTTGGGTCTATTTTAGCCTCAAATTGTGATGTTTTTTTGAAATCCCGGTGAAAAGCCCCGGGGTTCATCTGGTAATTTTTGACACTTCCTCCAAAGAAAGCTCCCGCCACTGCCCCGGGGCAAGGTCCGGGTCCAGCCCAAGGGAACCGATTGCCTCCCGGTGCAGTCCGTTGACCCCTGCTCCGTAGACCCCGAACATCCGCTTGATCTGGTGGTACACCCCCTGCTTCAGCACCACCTGCACCGTGAGCCGGTCCTGGGACAGCGCCGTCACCTGTGCCGGCGAAAGGGCGGTGCCGTCTGCCAGGGTGACCCCGGCGGCAAAGCCGGCGCACATCTCTTCCGTAAGGGGGGTGTCCAGAACAACGGTATAGGTCTTGGATACATGGCGCTTAGGGGCAAGGATATCGTGGGCAAAGCCCCCATCGTCGGTGAGCAGCACAAAGCCGGTGCTGGTCTTGTCCAGCCGCCCGGCGGGGAACAGCTGCCGCCGGGGATAGGCGTCCCCCACAAGGTCCACCACCGTGGTGTCCCGCTTGTCGGTGGAGGCGCTGACCACCCCCTCCGGCTTGTTGAGCATGATATACACATACTGCTGGTACTGCAGGGGCTGCCCGTCCACCGCCACAGCGTCCCCTGCCTTCAGCTGGGTATCCCCTTTTTTGCATACAGTGCCGTTTACCTGCACCCTGCCCTTTGCCAGCAGGTTCTTTGCCTCGCTGCGGGTGCACTGGGCTGTCTCGGCAAGATATTTATCCAATCGCATCAGCGTTTCTCCTTTTTACCGTAATAACACCAGTGTAACATGGCAGACAAGATCGTGCAAGGGGCGGTACTGCAAAAGCACTCCCCCAGTCATCGCCTGCGGCGATGCCATCCCCCTCTGGGATGGGGTCTTTGGCATTGCGATATCCTTTGCTGCCAAACCGCAAAGTTTTCCTTTTCACCAGAGGCTCCCTCTCCGAGGGAGCTGGCACGGCATAAGCCGTGACTGAAGGAGTTTTCCCACAACGCACAAAAGAGCCAAGCCTGCCGGCTTGACTCTTTTGTGTTTTATACCGTTATCAGACGCTCAGTGCAGCGTGCTGTTCCACAGCATCGGGGTTGGCGTCAAAGATGGGCTGGAGCACGTTTGCCACGAACTCCTCCACCTGCTGGGGTGCACGACCCACAAAGTTTTCCGGCACCAGACCTGCCACGATCTCCTCACGGGTAAGACCAAAGGCGGGGTCGGCGGCAATGCGGTCCACCATATCGTTGGGCAGACCCTCTTCCTTTACCTGCTTACCGGCGGCAATGGCGTGCTGCCGCAGGCGCTCGTGGAGCTCCTGACGGTTGCCGCCCTTTTCCACTGCCTGCATCATGATGTTCTCGCTTGCCATGAAGGGCAGCTCCGCCATGAGACGGCTGCGCACCACCTTGGGGTACACCACCAGACCCTCGGTGACGTTGAGCATGATGTTCAGGATAGCGTCGGTGGCAAGGAAGCCCTCTGCCATCGCCACACGCTTATTGGCGCTGTCGTCCAGCGTCCGCTCGAACCACTGGGTGCCGGTGGTAAAGCTGGGGTTCAGCACGTCCACCATCAGGTAGCGGGCAAGCGCGCAGATCCGCTCGCAGCGCATGGGGTTGCGCTTGTAGGGCATGGCAGAGGAACCGATCTGGTTCTTCTCAAAGGGCTCCTCCATCTCCTTGAAGTTTGCCAGCAGACGCAGGTCGGTGGCAAACTTCATGCAGCTCTGACCGATACCGGCAAGGGCGTTGAGGATAAAGGCATCCACCTTGCGGCTGTAGGTCTGACCGGACACCGGGATCACCGCATCCGGAGCAAAGCCCATCTCTTTGGCGATGGAAGCGTCCACGGCACGGATCTTGTCTGCATCCCCCTTGAACAGCTCCATAAAGGAAGCCTGGGTGCCGGTGGTGCCCTTGACGCCCCGCAGCTGCAGGGTGGCAAGGCGGTGGTCGATCTCAGCAAGGTCCATTACCAGCTCGTTTGCCCACAGGGTGGCACGCTTGCCCACAGTGGTGGGCTGGGCAGGCTGGCAGTGGGTGTATGCCATGCAGGGCATGTCCTTGTACTCCTGGGCAAAGCGACCCAGCTTTGCCAGCACGCCGATGAGCTTTTTGCGCACCAGCTCCAGACCCTGCCGCATAACGATGATGTCGGTGTTGTCGCCCACATAGCAGCTGGTAGCGCCCAGATGGATGATGCCGGCTGCCTTGGGGCACTGCTGACCGTAGGCGTAGACGTGGCTCATAACGTCGTGGCGCACCAGCTTTTCCCGGGCAATGGCGACCTCATAGTTGACGTCGTCCACATGCTCCTCCAGCTCTGCCACCATCTCCGGGGTGATATTGGTCAGACCCTGCTCCATTTCGGCACGTGCCAGCGCCACCCACAGACGGCGCCAGGTGCGGAACTTGTTGTCATCCGAAAAGATGTACTGCATCTCATCGGAGGAATAGCGGGTGGAAAAGGGGCTGATATAACGATCATGCTGTGACATTGGTTGTTTCCTCCTGAAAGTGACTCCCCCAGTCGCCTTCCGGCGACAGCCCCCTCCTGGAGGGGGTCTTTCAGCCTCCCTCTTTGAGGGAGGTGGCATCGCATCAGCGATGTCGGAAGGAGTTTTTCTCTATTGTACCATCAAACCTTGAAATAGTCCACGCCGCCCTCAAAGATCGGCTGGTATTTGTCTCCGGTGACGTTCTTGTACAGGTACTCGCCGCTGCGCTCGGAGTGACCCATCTTGCCAAGAACACGACCATCGGGGCTGGTGATGCCTTCGATCGCCAGCACAGAACCGTTGGGGTTGTAGCGCTGATCCATGGTGGGAGTGCCGCTCAGGTCCACATACTGGGTGGCGACCTGACCGTTCTTCAGCAGGGTATCCAGCACCGTCTGAGGAGCAACAAAGCGACCCTCGCCATGGCTGATAGCGATGGTGTGCTCATCCCCCACCTCACACTTGGACAGCCAGGGGCTGCCGGTGGAAGCAATGCGGGTACGCACCAGCATGCTCTGGTGGCGACCGATGGTGTTGAAGGTCAGAGTGGGATCGCTGTCGGTGATGGGACGGATATCGCCGTACTGTGCCAGACCCAGTTTGATCAGTGCCTGGAAGCCGTTGCAGATACCCAGCATCAAGCCGTCCCTCTGCTGCAGCAGGCGGCGCACTGCCTCGGTGACCGCCGGATTACGGAAGAAGGAGGCGATGAACTTGGCGCTGCCGTCGGGCTCGTCGCCGCCGGAGAAGCCGCCGGGCAGCATGACGATCTGGCTGTTGTCGATCGCCTTTACCAGAGCCTCGCAGCTCTCGGCAACATCGGTCGGGGTCAGGTTGCGGACCACCAGGATCTCCGGGTCTGCACCGGCACGGGCAAACGCCTTGGCGGTGTCATACTCGCAGTTGGTGCCGGGGAACACCGGGATGATGACCTTGGGCTTTGCCACCCCGATCTTGGGGGCGGCGGGAGCGGTGAGGCTACCGGTGATCTTCTCCACGGCGGAGCCTGCCTTGCGGTAGGGGTACACCGGCTCCAGCTTTGCCTCCCAGATCTCCTGCAGCTGTGCCATATCCAGCTTTTCGCCGCAGGACTCAAAGACGTATTCCTTGGTGGTCTCGCCCAGCAGCTCGCCGGTGGGAGAATCGGAGACCATTTCCAGTACGATGGAGCCGTACATAGGCTCAAACATCTTGTGGGTGGTCATATCCGCACGCATCTTGAAGCCGATGTGGTTGCCCAGACCCATCTTGAACAGAGCTTCGGCAATGCCGCCGTAGCCTACGGAGCAGGCAGAAGCCACCATGCCCTCTTCGATCAGGCTCTCCACCACCTTGTAGTTTGCCTTCAGGGAGAAGTAGTTGGGGCAGCCGGTGTGGGGGTCAATGATGGGACGCACCAGCACCACGGTGCTCTCGGGCTTCTTGAACTCGGTGGAGATCACCCGGTTTGCCTTGCCGATGGCGGTGGCAAAGGACACCAGCGTGGGGGGCACGTCCAGCTGCTCAAAGGAGCCGGACATGCTGTCCTTGCCGCCGATGGAAGCGATGCCCAGACCCATCTGTGCATCCAGTGCGCCCAGCAGAGCGCCCAGAGGCTTGCCCCAGCGCTCCGGCACATTGCCCAGACGCTCAAAGTATTCCTGGAAGGTCAGGTAGGCATCCTCGTAGCGGAAGCCGGATGCCACCAGCTTGGTGACGCTCTCGATGACTGCCATCTGTGCGCCCACATACTGGTTGGCGCTCATCAGGTAGGGGTTGTAGCCCCATGCCATACCGGAGCAGGTGTTGGTCTCACCGTCCACCGGCAGCTTTGCCACCATGGCGTTCTGGGGGGTCAGCTGGTATGCGCCGCCAAAGGGCATGAGAACGGTGGCAGCACCGATGGTGGAGTCGAACCGCTCGGAAAGTCCCTTCTTGCTGCAGACATTCAGGTCACCCACCATGGTCTTCATCTTCTGGCTGAAGGTGAGACCCTGCCACTGGGGCTGCCAGACGGCGCCCTTTTCCACATGGACCTTCTGGTGCTTCTCGGCACCATTGGAGTTCAGGAATTCACGGCTGATGTTCACGATGGACACGCCGTTCCACACCATGTTCAGGCGCTTTTCCTCGGTGACCTTTGCCACAGGGGTAGCCTCCAGATTTTCCTCGGTGGCGATGGCGATGAACTTTTCCACATCCTCCGGGGCAAGGGCGACTGCCATGCGCTCCTGGCTCTCGCTGATCGCCAGCTCGGTGCCGTCCAGACCATCGTACTTCTTGGTGACCTTGTTCAGGTCGATGAACAGACCGTCTGCCAGCTCACCGATGGCAACGGACACGCCGCCGGCACCAAAGTCGTTGCAGCGCTTGATCATCTTGCAGGCATCCTCCCGGCGGAACAGACGCTGGAGCTTGCGCTCGATGGGGGCATTGCCCTTCTGGACCTCGGCACCGCAGTGCTCCAGACTGTCCAGCTTGTGTGCCTTGGAGGAGCCGGTGGCACCGCCGATGCCGTCACGACCGGTGCGACCGCCCAGCAGCACGATGACGTCCCCGGGGGCAGGGCACTCGCGGCGGACATGGGAAGCGGGGGTGGCGCCTACAACGGCACCGATCTCCATGCGCTTTGCCACATAGCCGGGGTGGTAGATCTCGTCCACCTGACCGGTGGCAAGACCGATCTGGTTGCCGTAGGAAGAATAGCCTGCTGCAGCGGTAGTCACCAGCTTGCGCTGAGGCAGCTTGCCGGGCAGGGTCTCGCTTACCGGCACCAGCGGATCTCCGGCACCGGTGACACGCATTGCCTGGTACACATAGCTGCGACCGGACAGGGGGTCACGGATGGCACCGCCGATGCAGGTGGCAGCGCCGCCGAAGGGCTCGATCTCGGTGGGGTGGTTGTGGGTCTCGTTCTTGAACAGGAACAGCCAGTCCTCGTCCTTGCCGTTGACGTCGCACTTGATCTTGACGGTGCAGGCGTTGATCTCCTCGGACTCGTCCAGATTCTTCAGGATGCCCTGCTTCTTCAGCTCCTTGGCACCGATGGTGGCAAGGTCCATCATGCAGCGGGGCTTGTTCTGGCGACCCAGATCCTCCCGCATTGCCATGTAGCGGTCAAATGCCTCCTGCACCAGCGCATCATCGATCTGCACATCGTCCAGAATGGTGCCGAAAGTAGTGTGACGGCAGTGATCGGACCAGTAGGTGTCGATCATCTTGATCTCGGTGATGGTGGGGTCCCGCTGCTCGGAGCGGAAGTACTCCTGACAGAACTTGATGTCTCCCAAGTCCATGGCGAGACCCTTTTCCTCGATGAACTTGGCAAGACCTGCCTCGTCCAGCTGATTGAAGCCCTCCAGTACTGCCACGGCAGTGGGCACCGGGTGCTCCATCTTCAGGGTGGACTTCTCGTCCAGAGATGCTTCCCGTGCCTCCACGGGGTTGATGACATACTTCTTGATCTGCTCCAGCTGCTGCTCGGTAAGGCTGCCTTCCAGCAGGTAGACCCGTGCAGAGCGCACCAGCGGGCGCTCGCCCTGGCTGATGAGCTGGATGCACTCGGCAGCGGAGTCTGCACGCTGGTCGAACTGACCGGGCAGGTACTCCACTGCAAAGGTGATGCCGTCGGTCATGGGCAGCTTAGCATAGGTGTTGTCCACCGGCGGCTCGCTGAACACGGTGTCCACACAGCGGTCGAACAGCTCCTGATCAATGCCCTCCACATCGTAGCGGTTCAGCAGACGCAGATCGGTAAGCTCCTTGATGCCCAGCAGGGACACCAGCTCGTTTTTCAAGCCATTTGCCTCGACGTCAAAACCGGGCTTTTTTTCCACATAAATACGATAGACCATTGGGTAGGTTCCCCCTTATGATTCATTTCTTCTGTAGGTGCACCCTCATCCGGCTCGCAAGCTCGCCACCTTCCCCCGTCCGGGGGAAGGCTGCTGCAGCGTCATCTCACGGAAAAGGCTTCCCCCAGCCGGGGGAAGCTGTCACCGCAGGTGACGGATGAGGGTGTCTTTTTACTTACTGCTGATCTGCCAGAGCCTTCAGCGCACGCATACCGATGTCACTGCGCTTATGCAGCTTATCAAAGTGGATCTTCTCCGCTGCCTCATAGGCGTGGGTCAGGGCAACGGTGAGCCGGGGTCCGGTAGCGGTAACGCCCAGCACCCGACCGCCGTTGGTCACCAGCGTGCCGTCCTCCGTGAGGGCAGTGCCGGAGTGGTACACCGTCACGTTTTCTTCCTCCGGCAGCTGACCTTCCACCAGACCCGAAATGGGTTTGCCCTTTTCGTAACTGACGGGATAGCCTCCGGAAGCCAGAATGACGCAGGCAGCGGCACCGTCGGAGAACTTTACCTCCTGCTGGTCCAGAGTGCCGTTGGTGCACGCCTCCATGATGTGGAGCAGGTCCCCTTCCAGCAGGGGCAGCACCACCTGAGTCTCCGGGTCGCCAAAGCGGCAGTTGTACTCAATGACCTTGGGTCCATCCGGGGTCAGCATCAAGCCGAAGTACAGGCAGCCCTTAAAGGGGCAGCCCTCGGCATTCATGGCGTGGATGGTGGGCAGGAAGATCTTTTCCATGCACTCGGCCGCCACCTCCGGAGTGTAGTAGGGGTTGGGGGCGATGGTACCCATGCCGCCGGTGTTCAAGCCGGTGTCATGGTCGTTGGCACGCTTGTGGTCCATGCTGGACACCATGGGCTTGACCACCTTGCCGTCGGTGAAGCTCAGGACGCTGACCTCAGGACCGGTGAGGAACTCTTCCACCACCACATGGTTGCCGGAAGCGCCAAACTTTTTGTCCAGCATGATCTCCCGAACACCCTCTTCTGCCTCCTGCTCATCCTCGCAGATCAGCACGCCCTTGCCCAGAGCAAGACCGTCTGCTTTAATGACCACCGGGTACTTGCCCTCGGCACGGATATATTCCATGACCTTGGCAGGGTCGTCAAAGGTCTCGTACTTGGCGGTGGGGATGCCGTACTTCTTCATCAGATCCTTGGAGAACACCTTGGATGCCTCGATGCGGGCGGCAGCCTTGTCCGGACCAAAGGCGGGGATCCCTGCCTTTGCCAGTGCGTCCACCATGCCCAATGCCAGAGGATCGTCCTGTGCCACCACCACATAATCGAATTTTTCTTCGGCTGCAAAGCCCACCATAGTGTCCAGGTCCGTAGCCTTGATGTTCTTGCACTTAGCATCGTAGCTGATGCCGCCGTTGCCCGGTGCGCACCAGATCTCGCCGCAGTCCGGGCTCTTTTTCAGTGCCTTGATGATGGCGTGCTCACGACCGCCGCCACCTACTACCAGGATTTTCTTTTTCATAGATCTACCTTCTTTATGAAAGTTCTTCTGCCAAGGGAACTCCCCCAGTCTGCTTCGCAGACAGCCCCCCTCAGGGAGGGGGTCTTTTGGCAAGACCGAAAACTTTATCTTCTGCTCAAAGGCTCCCTCTCAGAGGGAGCTGGCACGGCGCAAGCCGTGTCTGAAGGAGTTTTTAGTGATGGAACAGCCGCAGACCGCAGAATGCCATGGCGATGCCGTACTTGTTGCAGGTGTCGATGACCTGCTGGTCCCGGATGGAACCGCCGGGCTGCACGATGGCAGTGACGCCGGAGCGGCGGGCACGCTCGATGTTGTCGCCAAAGGGGAAGAAGGCATCGGAACCCAGGCAGACGCCGGTAACATGGCTCAGGTACTCCTTCTTTTCCTCCGCAGTCAGAGGCTCGGGCTGACGGGTGAAGGTCTCTGCCCAGACATCATCGCCGATAACATCCTCCGGGGTGTCCCCGATGTACACGTCGATAGCGTTGTCCCGGTTGGGCTTTGCCACGTCATCCCGGAAGGGCAGATTCAGCACCTTGTCCATGTGGCGCAGCTGCCAGTTGTCCGCCTTCTGACCTGCCAGACGGGTGCAGTGGATGCGGCTCTGCTGTCCGGCACCCACGCCGATGGTCTGACCACCGGCGGTGTAGCAGACGCTGTTGGACTGGGTATACTTCAGGGTGATGAGGGCAATGATCAGATCCCGCTTCTGCTCCTCGGTCACGTCCTTGTTTTCGGTGACCCAGTTGTTCAGCATAGTGTCGGCGTTGATCACCAGCTCGTTGCGCCCCTGCTCAAAGGTGATGCCATAGACCTGCTTGTGCTCGATGGGGGCAGGCTTGTAGTCCGGGTCGATGGCGACCACATTGTAGTTGCCCTTCTTCTTGCCGGCGAGGATCGCCAGTGCCTCCGGCTCATAGCCCGGAGCAATAATGCCATCGGATACCTCGTGCTGGATCAGCTTTGCGGTGGGCACATCGCAGATGTCCGAAAGAGCGATCCAGTCGCCAAAGGAGGACATGCGGTCCGCACCACGGGCACGGGCGTAGGCGTTTGCCAGAGGGGACAGCTCCATATCCGGGGCAATGTGGTACATCCGGCGTTCCACATCGGTCAGGGGCAGACCCAGAGCGGCGCCTGCCGGGGACACGTGCTTGAAGGAGGCAGCTGCCGGCAGACCGCAGGCAGCTTTCAGCTCCTTCACCAGCTGGATGGAGTTGAGGGCATCCAGAAAATTGATGTAGCCGGGCTTGCCGTTCAGCACAGTGACCGGCAGGTCGGAGCCATCTTCCATATAGATGCGGCTGGGCTTCTGGTTGGGGTTGCAGCCGTATTTCAGGGCGAGTTCATTCATTGGTGCATCCTCCTTAGTTCCTCTAGGATCCTTGTATTCTTATTCTTCGTCAAGCTTCTTCAGCAGTTCCAGCTCCTCGGGCAGCAGCTCCGGCTCCTCGGGGTCCTCCAGATCGCTGCACACAGCATCGTACTTGTTAAAGATCATGTCCCCGCTCTCGCAGGTGTCCAGATCGATGACCCGGGCAAAGAGGCTCACCTTGTTGTCCGGATTCAGGCTCTGCCACAGACCGTGGGCAAAATCGCCGATGGTGCGAGGGCAGGCAAAGCGCAGAGGCTCGCCCTCAAAGCTGGGGATGGGGCTGCCGTTGTGCTTGTAGGTGCTGATGAAGTGACCCTCCCCTGCCACAGGCTGGGGGTAGTCAAAGAAGTATCGCTGCACGCTGTCTCCGTTGCCATCGGCAGACTTGAGGATGCTCATCTGATAGCTGCCGTCGGCGTACACCACGGCGGAGATGCGGGGGGTGTAGTTGGGGCAGTCCGGCTCAAAGGTGCGGGTGCGCAGGGCATCGGCAAAGCTCTTGCCCTGGCTCATCAGGTCGTAGATGGTATCCGTCTGATCACCGTTGGTGACGATGTGGGTCCTGCCCAGGGTCAGCACCGGGTTGTAGATGATCAGGCTGGGGTCCTCCAGCTTGGCGGGGTCCGCTGCCATGGTGCAGATGCCGCCCCGCTCGGGCACGGGGTCAAACACACGGTTGCGGCTGTTCTCGCTGCGTCCCATGATGAAGTATCCGATAAACATCTGCCGTCCGTCCGGTGCCATTGCCACCGCAATGCCTCGACCAGGATATTCGTTGGAGGCAAGGTATTCGTTCAGGTCGATCTTTTCCATTGTTGTTCTCCTATTTACGGAACTCCCCCAGTCGCCTGTGGCGACAGCCCCCTCAATGAGGGAGCCTT
Organism: Faecalibacterium prausnitzii; assembly: GCA_004558805.1. Lineage (GTDB taxonomy): Bacteria > Bacillota > Clostridia > Oscillospirales > Ruminococcaceae > Faecalibacterium > Faecalibacterium prausnitzii_M. The sequence continues at coordinate 106,160 of SFDE01000002.1, forward strand.
GAGCCTCCCTCTCTGAGGGAGGTGGCACGCCGTTGGGCGTGACGGAAGGAGTTTTCACTCAATCTCACCGTTACAGATCATGGCGACAGCCTTGGGCAGCAGCTTCCATTCCGCCTGTTCCATCACCCGCTTCTGCAGCACCTCCGGGGTGTCGCCGGGCAGGATGTCTACTGCCTTCTGCAGCAGGATAGGACCGCCATCGCACTCTTCGTTGACAAAGTGGACGGTGGCACCGGTGACCTTGCAGCCCCGTGCCAGCGCCGCCTCGTGGGGACGCAGACCGTACATACCCGGACCGCAGAAAGAGGGGATGAGTGCCGGGTGCACGTTCAGGATGCGGCGGGGATACGCCTCGATGACGCTGGGTCCCAGCACCGACAGAAAACCTGCCAGCACCACCAGATCAATGTTGTGCTCCTGCAGGGTATTCAGCAGGGCGGCGTCAAATTCCTGACTGGTGGCGTAGTCCTTCCGGCGCACCACGCAGCCTTCCACTCCTGCCTTTGCGGCACGCTCCAGAGCGTAGACCCCGGGCTTGGACGCCACCACCAGGGTGATCTTTCCGTTGGGGTTCTCTCCCCGTGCCTCACTGTCCAGCAGTGCCTGCAGGTTGGTGCCGCCGCCGGAGACTAAAACTGCGATATTCAGCACAGCTCCACGCCCTCACCTTCTGCGATGACGCCCAGACGATATGCTTCCGGCTCCCCGTTGGCGTGGAGAATCTCCAGAGCCTTGTCTGCCTGCTCTGCAGGGACGGTGAGCACCATGCCTACGCCCATGTTGAAGGTGTTGAACATATCGTGCTCAGAGATGTTGCCCACCTTCTGGATCAGGTGGAACAGAGCGGGGGTGCGCACATCTGCCTTGTTGATCCGGGCGCAGCAGCCCTTTTTCAGGCTGCGGGGGATATTCTCGTAGAAGCCGCCACCGGTGATGTGGGAGATGCCCTTTACATCCACCTCTTCCAGCACCTTCAGCACCGGCTTGACGTAAATCTTGGTGGGGGCAAGCAGTGCCTCGCCCAGAGTCTTGCCGCCCAGCTCGGCGGGGGCGGAGAACAGCACATCCGGGTCAGCGTCGATGTTGAACACCTTGCGCACCAGAGAGAAGCCGTTGGAGTGGACGCCGGTGGAGGGCAGGGCGATGATCACATCCCCGGCAGCCATAGTCTCGTTGCTGAGGATCTTTTCCTTATCCACCACGCCCACGGTAAAGCCTGCCAGATCGTACTCGTGCTCCGGCATCATGCCCGGGTGCTCGGCAGTCTCGCCGCCCACCAGAGAGCAGTCTGCCTGCACGCAGCCTTCTGCCACGCCCTTGACGATCTCGGCGATCTTCTCGGGTACGTTGCGACCGCAGGCGATGTAATCCAGGAACACCAGCGGCTTGGCACCGGCGCAGATCACGTCGTTGACGCACATTGCCACGCAGTCGATGCCGATGGTGTCGTGCTTGTCCATGATCATGGCGACCTTCAGCTTGGTGCCCACACCGTCGGTGCCGGAGATCAGCACCGGGTGCTTGTAGCCGGTGCAATCCAGCTCAAACAGACCGCCAAAGCCGCCCAGACCGCCGATGCAATGCTCGTTCATGGTCCGTGCCACATACTGCTTCATCAGTTCGACAGAACGGTAACCGGCGGTAATGTCCACGCCGGCTGCTGCGTAGCTTTCAGAATAGCTCTTTTCCATGGTGTTACTCTCCTAACTTTTTGGCGTCCTTGGGACGGTCGTTGAGGTGGCGTTCGTGAATATCGGTGGAAAACACAGTCTCCGGCTTTACGGCGTATTCACCGGTGAAGCAGGAGGTGCAGAAACCACATTTTGCGCCGCCGGCAAGCTGGGTCACATGCTCAACAGAGAGGTAGCCCAGCGTATCTGCGCCGATGATCTCGTTGATCTGTTCCAGATTGCGTCCGGTGGCAACCAGCATCTTCTGGTCCGGGATGTCAGTGCCGAAGTAGCAGGGGTATTTAAAGGGAGGCGCAGACACCATAAAGTGCACTTCCTTTGCGCCGGCGTCCCGCAGCAGCTTGATGATGCGGGCGGAGGTGGTGCCCCGGACGATGGAGTCGTCCACCAGTACCACACGCTTGCCCTTGACGGTGCTGGACACCACATTCAGCTTGATGCGGACGCTGTTTTCCCGCTGCTTCTGGCTGCCCTGAATAAAGGTGCGCCCGATGTACTTGTTCTTAATGAAGCCGATGCCGTAGGGGATGCCGCTTTCCTGAGAGTAGCCCAGCGCCGCATCCAGACCGGAATCCGGCACGCCGATGACCACATCTGCCTCCACAGGATGCTCCTGTGCCAGGAAGCGCCCTGCCTGCTTCCGTGCCTCATGGACCGAGCAGCCCTCGATGACGCTGTCCGGACGGGCAAAGTAGATGAACTCAAAGACACACATCTGGGTGTCCGGGCGACCACAGTGGTCCTTGATGCTCCGCAGTTCTCCGGTCTTGGTGTCTACCACCACGATCTCGCCGGGCTCCACATCCCGCAGCAGGGCAGCGCCTACTGCATCCAAAGCGCAGCTCTCACTGGCAAAGACGTAGCCGCCGCCGGGCAGGGTGCCGATGCACAGGGGACGGTAGCCCCGGGGATCCCGCACTGCGATGAGCTTGGTGGAGGACATGATCACCAGACTGTAAGCGCCCTCCAACACATCCATGGTCTTGCTGATGGCAGTCTCGATGCTGCCCATCCGCAGACGGTTCCGGGTGATGAGGTAGCAGATCACCTCGGTGTCGGAGGAACCATGGAAGATGGCGCCCTCATTTTCCAGCTGACGGCGCAGCTCCACGGTGTTGGTCAGGTTGCCGTTGTGGCACAGTGCCATGGTGCCCCGACCGTGACGCACGATCATAGGCTGGGCGTTGGCACGGACCCGGGTACCGGCGGTGGCGTACCGCACATGACCCGTTGCCATGTGGGCGGTGGGGCTGGAAATGCCTGCCAGCACCGTCGGGGTGAACACCTCGTTTACCAGTCCCAGATCCCGGTGACCGGTGATAACGCCGTCATCGTTGACGGCGATACCGCAGCTTTCCTGACCACGGTGCTGCAGGGCATACAGTGCCGAATAGGCGGCAGCCGCCACATCCTCGGTGGCTGCACGGTCATAGATACCGAAAACGCCGCACTCCTCATGCAGCGGATATGCAAAATCAGACATTGGTTCTCCTTTACAGCTGTGCGATCTCGTTCTGCAGGTTTTCTTCCTTGGCGGCGATCTGCTGTACCATAGCCACCCGCTCGGCATACAGCTTTTCTGCCAGTGTCTCATCGCTCAGAGCAAGGATCTGGGCAGCAAGCCATGCGGCATTCTTTGCGCCGTTCAGCGCCACAGTTGCCACCGGGATGCCGCTGGGCATCTGCACCGTGGCAAGCAAAGCGTCCAGACCATCCATGGCGCCGCCCTTCATGGGGATGCCGATGACCGGCAGGGTGGTGTTGGCGGCAAAAGCACCTGCCAGATGTGCTGCCATTCCGGCGGCGCAGAGGATCACCCCAAAGCCGTTTGTCCGGGCGTTCTTTGCAAACTCTGCGGCGGCAGCCGGGGTACGGTGTGCCGACAGAATGTGTGCTTCAAAGGGGATGTCCAGCGCCTTGAGCTGGATGCAGGCACCCTTCATCACTGCCCAGTCGCTGTCCGACCCCATGATCACAGCCACTTTACGAATCATAAATCCAAGCCTCTCTTTCTCAGGAACCACAAACAAAAAAGGCTGCGATACACCCGTACCACCGCCTTTTATTCCGCGTATACTCTACCCTTTTTCCGGCACGAAGCTGCACGATGCCCCTGACGCCCACAAATGCACTCCAGCCCGTTCCGACCGGCGATCATCAGCAGCATTTCCGACATCAGGATCTCCTCCGCAGTTTCTTTGTCCTTGCGTTTTTCGGCAGACGGAAATTGCCCCTTCGGGGACTGTCCGTCTGCGTGCTACATACAGTTTACGGCAAAAGGAACGCTTTGCAAAGTGCCTAAAAGCAAATTCTCCTTTGTGTTCTCATGCTGTCAAAAAACTTTTGAAAGTTTTGTGCAGTTTCGACATCGATTTTCCTGCTAAGTATGACTTATAATTCAGGTACTATTCAGGTAAGGAAAAAGCGGCGTCATTTCTCCATAAAAGACATACTTTTCAGAAGATGATCTTTGCCGTAGTGCCCCGGGCGGCACGGATCAGGTCTGCCGGTGCACAGCACACCTGGGTGCCGATGCGTCCCCCGGAAACATAGACCTTTTGCTGCGCCAGAACGCTCTCGTCAAAGACGGTCTTATACTGCTTTTTCATGCCCACAGGGCTGCAGCCGCCCCGGACATAGCCGGTGACCTTGTTGATATCCGCCACATGGATCATCGCCACGCTTTTTTCTCCCACGCTGCGGGCGGCCGCTTTCAGGTCCAGCTCCGCCGCCACCGGGATCACAAAAACAAAATAGTTCCGGCTTGCTCCCTGGGTCACCAGAGTTTTATACACACACGCCGGGTCCTCCCCCATGCTGCCTGCCACATCCACACCGGCAACTGCCACGCCCTCTTCGTGAGGGTATTCGTGGGCGGTGTAGGGTACCTTTTCCCGTTCCAGGAACCGCATGGCGTTGGTCTTAGCTTCTTTTCCCATCTCTCAAAAACCTCTTTTGTTGGATTTATTCTATTTTACCACTTTTTCCAAAAATTTTAAAGTCGCTCTTGACTTCAGTGCCATGAAGTGATATCATAGCGTCACACACTTCAGTTTCCTGAAGTTCCGGTAAACAAACCACGGCAAAGGAGCCGGTCTCCCCTGCCGTTTTTAAAAGGTAAAGGAGACAAATGCCATGATCATCGTTCTCAAACAGGATGCCCCCGAGGTACAGGTCCGCGAGTTCTGCCACGAGCTGGAGGACATGGGGCTGCAGATCAACGACTCCAAGGGCAGCGACACCCATATTCTGGGTCTTATCGGCGACACCAAGGCAATTGCCGAAAGCTGGGTGCTGGCAAACCCGGTGGTGGAGACCTGCCGCCGGGTATCGGAGCCTTACAAAAAGGCGAACCGCAAGTTCCACCCGGACGACAGCATCATTGATGTGGAGGGGGTCAAGATCGGCGGCGGCAACTTTGCAGTCATTGCCGGTCCCTGCAGCATCGAGAGCGAGGAGCAGATTACCTACTGTGCCCGCCGGGTAAAGGAGGCAGGCGCTTCCCTGCTGCGGGGCGGCGCCTTCAAGCCCCGCACCTCCCCCTACTCTTTTCAGGGGATGCGCAGCGAAGGTCTGGACCTGCTGAAGCTGGCACGCCGTGCCACCGGTGCCCCCATCGTTACCGAGATCATGAACACCGAGCATCTGCCCCTGTTTGAGAACGTGGACCTGATCCAGGTGGGCGCACGGAATATGCAGAACTTTGAGCTGCTGAAGGCGGTGGGACGTCAGAAAAAGCCGGTGCTGCTGAAGCGGGGTCTGGCGAACACCCTGGAGGAGTTCGTCATGAGCGCCGAGTACATCATGGCTGAGGGCAACGAGAATGTGATCCTCTGCGAGCGGGGCATCCGCACCTTTGAGACCAGTATGCGGAACACTCTGGACCTGGCAGGTGTGGTGATGCTCCACAAGATGACCCATCTGCCGGTGGTGGTGGATCCCAGCCACGCCTGCGGTCACGCATGGATGGTGCCGGAGCTTGCCAAGGCGGCGGTAGCTGCCGGGGCGGACGGCTTGATGATCGAGGTCCACAACAACCCCGCCAAGGCAAAGTGCGACGGTGCCCAGAGCTTGACTCCGGACCAGTTTGATGAGCTGATGCAGTTCATCGGCAAAGAGGTGGAGTTCTTTGGCAAAAAGCTGAACTGAAAAGGCAAATAACCATTATGAATGCAGGGGCTGCTGTGCCGCAGGGTGCAGCAGCCCCTTTTGGTTGTGCGGCTTTTCTCCTTCTGCCGGATAGCCTTCCCCCGGTCGGGGGAAGGTGGCTGCGAACGCAGTGAGCAGACGGATGAGGGTGCGGGCAAGCTGCTGCGCCCCCGTATGTGTAGACCCTCTCCCTTTTTGCCCGGAAGGATGGTTTTTTGTTTTCTTTTCGGCGGTTTTATGGTATACTATGGTATATTTTTTCGCAAAAAATCACTTTCGAAAGAGGTTTAGAACATGAAGGCTCATATTGCACGCAACCAGAACGCCGGCATTCCGCTGGCACTGGGCTGGAATCTTTCCCCCGGAGACCGGGGCAAGCTGGACGGCATGGCTGCCGCCTTTGGCATGAAGCTGCTCACCGTCTCCCCTGCCGATGCAGGCAAGACCGTGGCGCAGCTGCTGGGGGAGGTAGAGGTCAAAGCTCCCCGGACGCTGGTGCTGGAACCGGGGGCATATCCCCCGGCACTCGTCCTTGCCAACTTTAAGGACAAGGACGTGGACACCCTGCTGGACCTGATGCGGCAGGCACAGGTCAACATCCCCCTGAAGGCGGTGGTGACCCCCGCCAACCGGAACTGGGTCTTTGGGGACCTGCTGGCACACCTGCAGGAGGAGCACAGCGCCTTCACCGCTGCAAAGGAGAGCCGGAACTCATGACAAAGACCTTTGCCCGACGTTTTGTCTGCGCCCTCCTTGCCGGTGCGCTCTGCCTTGCCCTGCTGGCAGGCTGCAAGCCCAAAAAGGAGCTGACCCGCTACACCACCGTGTTCTACGATGTGTTCGACACGGTGACCCAGGTCATCGCCTATTGCGAGACCCCGGAGGAGTTCGACCGGCAGATGCAGGCGCTCCATGCTGACCTTATTGCCTATAACCAGCTCTACGACATCTACAACGACTACGAGGGCGTTACAAATGTCAAGACCATCAACGACAACGCCGGCATTGCCCCGGTGCAGGTGGACCAGCGCATCCTTTCCATGCTGGAGCTGGCAGACCGGATGTACGCCACCACCAACGGCAAGCTGAACATTGCCATGGGCAGCGTGCTGAACATCTGGCACAACTACCGGGACGCCGCCGCCCTTACCGACACCGATGCCGACAACGCCCTCCCCAGCTTGGAAGAGCTGGAGGCAGCCGCCCAGCACTGCGACATCCGCAATGTCATCATTGACGAAAAGGCGCAAACGGTGTATCTGGCGGACCCGGAAATGTCTCTGGACGTAGGCAGCGTAGGCAAGGGCTACGCCGTGGAGATGGTCTGTCAGGCGGCAGAGCAGCGGGGGCTTACCAGCGCTCTGGTCAGCGTAGGCGGCAACCTGCGTGCCATCGGCAAAAAGCCGGACGGCAGCTCCTGGACCGGCGGCGTGGAGGACCCCTGGAACGCTGCGGAGGTCTACACCTCCGGTTCCATGCTGCCTTCGGTCATCAATATCAGTGACCTTGCGCTGGTGACCAGCGGAGATTACCAGCGCTATTACGTGGTGGATGGCAAACGCTACCACCACCTCATCGACCCGGACACCTTGTATCCTGCCGCCTACTTCAACAGCGTTACGGTGCTGTGCGCCGATTCCGGGCTGGCAGACTGCCTGACCACCGGCTTGTTCTGCATGCCGCTGGAAGAGGGACAGAAGCTGGTGGAATCACTGGACGGAGTGGAGGCACTGTGGTGTACCCCGGACCAGCAGCAGATCACAACCAGCGGCTGGAGCAGCCATCTGAAACAGTAAAAGCAAAGCAAAAAGCCCTCCGACGCAGCAGCGTCAGAGGGCTTTTGTCATCCGGGCAGTTGTTCAGGAGTTCTCCGGCGGGGCATAGCAGCCGGGCAGGGTGCTGCGGCGTACCCGCTCTGCCTGCTGACGCAAGGCGGAGCGGGTGACCTCTGCCCAGGAATACTGGGTCATGTACTCTCCCCGGTAGGCGTTCAGCGCCATGCGCTCCCCCCGGAGGAAGTTGTAGTAATCGCATTCCACCCTGCCGGTGTCGATCGCCAGCGTGTTCCGTCCTCGCACCAGCAGTCCCCGGACTCCCGCATCATCCAGCGTGTGGTTCAGGTCAAAGATCAGGTTCCGCAGGTGACTGTGGAGGGAAGCGGTGTCTGGCTTATCCTCCCACAGCACCGCCAGCATCTCGCCGTTGGTACAGGTGGCACCGTTGCGGTCCACCAGATAGGCAAGGAGCTCCTTGCTCTTGCTGCGCTTGAAGGCGAGGGGACGCCCGCCCACAAAGATCTCGAAGTTGCCAAAGCACTGGATCTTGACCACGGCGGGGGTATCCTCTGCCGGATAGCGGAGATTTTCCAGCGCCGAGCGCACCGCCGTCTCGGAGACCGGCTTCAGCAGAAAGCCGCTGACAAAGATCTGCAGCGCTTCCAGTGCATACTCCGGGTGCTCCGTTACCGGGATCAGGTTGCAGCGGGGCTGGATCCGCCGGATCGTCCTCGCCAGCCCCAGCCCGTCCATGCCGGGCATCTCCAGATTCAAAAAGGCTGCATCCACGGGACTCTGCCGCAGCCAGGTCAGTGCATCGTCGGTGGTCATGGCACTGATGTAGTCACAGTCCGGGGCGACCCGGCACAGGATACGGATCAGGGAATTGATCGCCAGCTGACCATCGTCTACGACCAATATTCTCATCCGTCCACCTCCCGCAAGTTATCCATAGCAAACAGCATTCCATACTCCCAATCCAAGTTTAACACTCACATTCCCCATACGCAAGGTCTCACCTGCCCCAGAACGAAAAGCCCCTTTGCCCCAAAGTTTCCGGCATTTGCCGCATTGCCGGGCTTCTCCGTCGTCTGCCGCCCCGCCGGGGCAGCTGCTTTCCTGTTCTGCAAAAGCGCTCTGACCCGTGCGCTTCTCTTGTCCATTATACTGTCAAGACTTTGGTGCTGTCAATGGATTTTGGTGTATTTTTCTGCCTGCCATTGGAACTTTTCACAAAAAAGCCCTGCAGAACAGCGGTTTTCTGTACTGCAGGGCAAAGCTTATTTTATATCCAGTTCCGGGGGGACGTCCAGCTGGTCGGAGACGTACTTTCCGTTCTTTTTGCGCTGACGCACGCACTCTGTGAGGAGATATTCGATCTGACCGTTCACCGACCGGAAATCATCCTCTGCCCAGGCGGCAAGGGCATCGTAGAGTTTGGCGTTCAGCCGCAGGGGCACCTGCTTTTTGGGTTCTGCCATCAGTACAGGCTGCCGCTGTTCACGATGGGCTGAGCATCCCGGTTGCCGCACAGCACCACCAGCAGATTGGAGACCATTGCCGCCTTGCGCTCATCGTCCAGCTCCACCACTTTGTTCTCATTCAGACGGTCCAGCGCCATTTCCACCATGCCCACGGCACCGTCCACGATCATCTTGCGGGCATCAATGATGGCACTTGCCTGCTGCCGCTGCAGCATCACCGCAGCGATCTCCGGTGCGTATGCCAGATAGGTGATGCGTGCCTCCACCACTTCGATGCCTGCCTCGGACACATTTTTCTGGATCTCGTCCCGGATGCGGGCGGCAACCACCTCCGAGGAGCCACGCAGGCTGCCCTCGTCCGCCACCCCGTCGCCGGTGGTGTCCACGTTGGGGGCAACGTCGTAGGGGTACACCCGCACCACGTTGCGCAGGGCGCTGTCGCACTGCAGGGACAGGTATTCCTTGTAGTTGTCCACGTTGAACACTGCCTTGGCGGTGTCAGTGACCCGCCAGATCACAGCGATGCCGATCTCCACCGGGTTGCCCAGACAGTCGTTGATCTTCTGCCGGGAGTTGTTCAGGGTCATCATCTTCAGCGAGATCTTTTTGCTCATGGACTCGGCGCTTACCTGCGTATTCTGCCCGCTACTGCCAAACATCGCAGCCATGCCGTTTTCCTTGCTGCTCACGTCTCCGCTCTGGCTCAGCCGGGTGCCGGCAGCAGGGTTCACAGCGGTGCAGAAGGGGTTGACCCAGTAAAAGCCCTGCCCCTTCAGGGTGCCGATGTAGTCGCCAAAAAGGGTCAGCACCAGTGCCTCCTGCGGCTTCAGCACCTTGAGACCGCAGAACAGGAAAATGCCTGCGATCCAATACCCGATGGACAGGATCAGCAGCGGCACGCCCAGAAGCATCCGGTCTGCATCCAGCAGGGTGACGCTATAAATGAACAGAGCAACGGATGCCGCATAGCCCAGCAGGGTCAGCAGCAGCACCGCCATGCCGTTTTTGCGGGTGTTCAAAATTTTCTCTTCCATACAAAGTCCCTCCTTATCAGGATCGGAAGTATTTCTTTCTGATATCAAAATCATATCACTTATAGAAAGAACTGTCAAGTACTCCCACAAAAAATCCCCTGTCTGCCGGGCATAACTGCCACAGGCAAACAGGGGTGATCTTCCTATAGGATAAAAAGGGTTCAGCGCTTGTACTTTGCGGCGGTCTGCAAACGCTGCATGGCACGGTCCAGTGCGATCTTGCTCTGATAATACTCGTGCATGCTCTGCTTGTGCTGCAGTCGCTCTTCTGCACGGATCCTTGCCGCCTCGGCACGGTTTTTGTCGATGTCCTCCGGGCGTTCGGCGCTGTCCACCAGCACCATCACATAGGAGGGGGTCACCTCGGCAATGCCGTCCCCCACCAGCACGTCCCGGCTCTCGCCGTCTGCGTCAAAATGCAGGATCCCCATGTGCAGAGCCACCAGCACCGGGCTGTGCCCTGCCTGTACTCCGTACACACCGTCTCCGATGGGCAGCACAAGGTTTTCGCAATTACCCTGATAAAACTCGCCGCTGGATGCGGTGATGTTCAGTATAAAGCGATTCATCAGACGGCACCGCCCTTTTCCTCCGCCTTCTTACGAGCTTCTTCCAGCGTGCCTACGTTGAAGAACGCCCACTCCGGCAGATCGTCCGCCTCACCGTCCACGATGGCGGCAAAGCTGCGCACCGTATCCGCAAGGGGCACATATCTGCCCTTGAGACCGGTAAAGTTCTCTGCCACCGCAAAGGGCTGGGAGAGGAACTTCTGCAGTTTACGGGCACGCACCACCGTAAGCTTGTCGTTTTCGTCCAGTTCATCCATACCCAGGATGGCAATGATGTCCTGCAGCTCCTGATAGCGCTGCAGGATGGACTGGACCTTCCGTGCCACCCGGTAGTGCTCTTCGCCTACGATGTCCGCTTCCAGAATACGGGAAGTGGAGGCAAGGGGGTCCACCGCCGGGTAGATGCCCTGTTCCACGATCTTACGGGACAGCACGGTGGTGGCGTCCAGATGAGCAAAGGTGGTGGCGGGGGCGGGGTCGGTCAGGTCGTCTGCCGGCACGTACACCGCCTGCACCGAGGTGATGGAGCCATCCTTGGTGGAGGTGATGCGCTCCTGCAGAGCGCCCAGCTCGTTTGCCAGCGTGGGCTGATAGCCCACGGCGGAGGGCATCCGTCCCATCAGGGCGGATACCTCGCTGCCTGCCTGCACAAAGCGGAAGATGTTGTCAATGAACAGCAGCACATCCTTGTGAGTCTCTTCCCGGAAGTACTCTGCCATGGTCAGACCGGTCTCCGCCACCCGCATACGGGCTCCGGGAGGCTCGTTCATCTGACCAAAGACCAGTGCAGTCTTGTTCAGCACGCCGGAAGCGTTCATCTCGCCCCAGAGGTCACAGCCCTCACGGGAGCGCTCGCCTACGCCGGTAAAGATGGAGTAGCCGCCGTGCTCGGTGGCGACGTTGTGGATCAGCTCCTGGATCAGCACCGTCTTGCCCACGCCGGCACCGCCAAACAGACCGATCTTGCCGCCCTTTGCGTAGGGGGCAAGGAGGTCGATGACCTTGATGCCAGTCTCCAGGATCTCGGTGGCAGGCTTCTGCTGGGCAAAGCCCGGTGCCTTGCGGTGGATGGACCAGTGGGGCAGTTCATCCACCGGTCCCTTGCCGTCAATGGGTCTGCCAAGGGGGTCGAACATACGTCCCAGCGTTCCTTCGCCCACCGGTGCCGTCAGACCGTGTCCGGTCGCCTGCACCTCCATGCCCTTTCCAAGACCCTCGCTGGCGGACAGCATGATGCAGCGCACGGTGGTCTCGTTGACATGCTGGGTCACCTCCATGGTGCGCTGGATGCCCTCAGCGGTCACGGTCAGCGCCTCCTGCAGGGCAGGCAGCTTCCCTGCGGCGAACTGCACGTCCACCACAGGACCCGCTACGCGGATAATAGTTCCCTGTATCATACGATTGCCTCTTATACTTAGTGTTTATCCAAATGCCCTCCCGGTCCCTGCCGGGAAGGGTCTTTTTATTCCGTCTGGTCCTGCACCGCCGCAGCGCCGCCGATGATCTCGGTGATCTCCTGGGTGATGGAACCCTGCCGGGTACGGTTGTACTCCAGCTGCAGCTCCCGGATCATGTCGTTGGCGCTCTTGGTGGCGGAATCCATGGCGGTCATCCGGGCGCTCTGCTCGGCGCAGAAGCTCTCGGTCATGGCACCAAAGATCATGCCGTGCATGTAGATAGGTGCCGTCTGCTCAAAGACGGTCCATGCGTCCGGCATCATCTCCACCTCGCCCTTGGGGTCGCCCAGACCCTTGGGGGCAGGCTGCAGATGCTCCCGGTCCAGCGGCAGCAGCCGCACCATCACCGGTTCACTGGTGAGGGCGTTCTGGATCTTGGTGTAGATCAGATAGATCTCGTCCAGCTTGCCGGACTTGAAATCCTCAATAGCATCCACCGTGATGTCCCGGGCACGCTGCAGGGTGGGGGCGGTGGCTCCGTACTGGAATTCTTCTACCAGACGGGGGTCCTTGTGGAGCAGGGCACGGTAGCCTACCTGACCGATGACATAGAACCGGTCATTTTCGTCCGCCTGCTCCTTAAGGAACTTGATGACGTTCTGGTTGTAGGCACCTGCCATGCCCTTGTCCGCCGTAAGCACCAGATAGGCGCGCCGGGGATTTTCCTTCTCCCTCTCGTGGAAGAAGGGGTGCACCGGCTCCTCCGGCAGATGGGGCACCACCCGGGAGATGGTATCCCGCATACGGGAGAAATAGGGCTGCACGTTCTGGTAGTTCTTGCGTGCCTTGCGCAGCTTGGAAGAAGAGATCAGGTACATGGCATTGGTGATCTTCATGGTGTCCTGGATGCTCTCGATGCGCTCTTTCAGCAGCTTACTGGACGGCATGGCAGTCGCCTCCTGCATATGCATTCCATGCGTTCAGGATGGCGTCCACCTCCTCCGGATCCAGCTTGCCGGTGTCGGTGATCCGGTCCATGGTGCCGGACACGTCCGCCCGGAACCGGCTCACAAAGTCTCCGGCAGCTGCCCGGAGCTTTTCCGGAGGCAGCTCATCCAGTGCGCCATGGGAGGCAAGCACCAGCCACACCACCTGCTCTGCATCGGACTTAGGCTGGTACAGAGGCTGCTTGAGCATCTCCATCAGCGCCTTGCCGTGCTGGAGCTGGCGGCGGGTCTCTGCGTCCAGATCCGAGCTGAACTGGGCAAAGGACTCCATGTCCTTGTACTGTGCCAGCTCGATACGCAGGTTGGCGTTTGCCTTTTTCATTGCCTTGGTCTGTGCCGCACCGCCCACACGGGACACCGACAGACCTACGTTGACTGCCGGACGGTTGCCGGCGTTGAACAGCGCACTTTCCAGAAAGATCTGTCCGTCGGTAATGGAGATCACGTTGGTGGGGATGTAAGCGGAAACGTCACCTGCCTGGGTCTCTACGATGGGCAAGGCGGTGATGGAACCGCCCCCCAGATCGTCCCGCATACGGCAGGACCGCTCCAGCAGACGGGAGTGGAGGTAGAACACATCGCCGGGGTATGCCTCACGACCGGGAGACCGGCGCAGCAGCAGGGAGATTGCACGGTATGCCACAGCGTGCTTGGAAAGGTCATCGTAGACGATGAGCACGCTCTTTCCCTTGGACATAAAGTACTCCGCCAGTGCCGTGCCTGCATAGGGGGCAATGTACTGAAGAGGTGCGGAGTCCGAGGCGGTGGCTGCCACCACGGTGGTGTACTCCATTGCCCCGTGCTTGCGCAGGTCCTCGGTGACCCGGGCGATGGAGGAAGCCTTCTGCCCGATCGCCACATAGATGCACAGCACCCCGGTATCCTTCTGGTTCAGAATAGCATCGGTGGCAATGGAGGTCTTGCCGGTCTGACGGTCGCCGATGATCAGCTCACGCTGACCCCGACCGATGGGGAACATGGAGTCGATCGCAAGGATGCCGGTGTGCAGGGGGGTGTCCACGCTCTGGCGCTCCAGAATGCCCGGAGCCTGCTTCTCGATGGGGTTGTAACCCTCTGCCTCAATGGGACCCTTGCCGTCGATGGGTTCGCCCAGCGGGTCGATGACACGCCCCAGAAAAGCATCGCCCACCGGGATGCCGGCACGCTTGCCGCTGCGGGTCACCAGAGTGCCCACGCCCACGGTCTCGGCACCGTCAAAGAGCATGATGCCCAGCTTTTCCGGCTCCACGCTCTCCACCATGCCCTTTGCACCATTCTCAAAGGTGACGATCTCGCCGTAAACGGCACGGTCCATGCCTTCCACCTGCACGATGCCGTCACCGGAGGAAATGACCACGCCCCCCTCCGCAGAGGTCTGGGCGGGATGGTAGTCCTCGATGCGGGTCTTGAGGGTAGCCAGCGAGGGCTTGCCCTCCATCATCTTATCCAGCTGATGGCGACCGGAGTTGTCAAACAGCCGGTCACCCACCTGCAGCACATAGCCGGACAGCAGGCTCTCGTCCACCACCACGTTCAGGATAACTTCTGTGGCATCGTAGAGCTTTTTTACCTCCCGGCGGATCCGGTCCAGATCCTCCTGCCGGGGCTTGCGGGCGCAGCGCAGGTCCGCCTTTACGATGCGGTTCTCTGCAAAAAATTCACGGCTGAACTCAGTTGCCATTGCCTGCACCTGCTTTCTCCAGCAGATCGTCCAGAAGACGTGCGTCGTCCTGAACGGTCAGGTTCCGCTCCAGCAGCTTCTCGCACATAGCGCGTGCCAGTGCGGTGGTCTGGGCATCCGCTTCCCGCAGCTTGCTCTGCCGCTCTGCCTCTGCTGCCGTCTTGCCCGCGGCAAGAATGGCGTCCGCCTGCTTCTGTGCCTCAGCAAGGAGCTGCTGCTTTTCGGTCTCTGCCTGCTGCTGATATGCCTTGCGGCGGGCAGCGGCTTCCTGGTCCACATTGCGCAGCTTTGCCTGCGCCTCATTCATTGCCGCCGCTGCTTCCTTTTTGGAAGTCTCGGCGGCATTCAGATCATCGTCCACCAGCTTCTGGCGCTGTGCAATGATGTCTGCCACGGGCTTGAACAAAAACTTACGCAGCAGAAAGAACAGTACCAGAACGTTGACGACTGTATACAGAAGGTTCAGATTCAGTGTCAGCATTCGTCATGCCTCCGTTATCAACCCAGAAACAGGATGATCAGCAGTGCAACAACGAAGCCGAAAATTGCAGTACCTTCTGCAAGGGCTGCACCCAGCAGCAGGTTGGTCTGGATCTTGCCGGATGCCTCGGGCTGGCGGCTGATTGCCTCCGTTGCCTTGCCCGTTGCGATGCCGATGCCGATACCGCCGCCAATGCCGGTCAGCGCTGCAATGCCAGCGCCCAGAGCTACCAATCCGTTCATAGTAATAATCTCCTTTATAATCAGTTAACCACAGGTCATTCCTCTCCGCCGATGCTCTCTTTCATGAACAGCGAAGTCAGGAACACGAATACATAGGTCTGGATCAGACCATCGAACAAATCAAAGTACAAGCTAAACACCGCCGGTACGAACACCGGCACCACCATCTTGATCAGCTCCATGATGACAAAAGCGCCCAGCACATTGCCGAACAGTCGCATACACAGGCTGGTAGGACGGATGGCGATCTCCAGAATGTTCATGGGGGTCATAACGGGAGTGGGAGCCGCCAGGCTTTTCAAAAAGCCCACACCGCCCCGGGCATGGATGCCGGAGTACTCGATAAGGATGATGCTCATCAGCGCCAGCGCCGCCGTCACATTCAGGTCCTTTGTGGGGGGCTTGATGCCAAACACGCCGATAAGGTTGCAGCAGCCGATGTACAGCGCCACGGTCATCAGGTAGGGCACATAGCCCCTGCCCTCTTTTCCCAGCAGCCCCTCAAAAAAGTTGCTGCCGAAGTTGTAGATCGTTTCCAGCACCGCCTGCCGCTTGGAGATGTGGTCCACCCGCAGGTTGCGGGTGAGCAGGATGGAGCACAGCACCAGAAATGCCATGATGCCCCAGCTGACGACCACGGATTCCGGGATCTGCAGCCCGCCGATCTGGATCATTTCCACATTCAGCTCTTCCATAAGAGCCGCAGTCAGCTTATTCATTGTTTTTCCTCCTTCCTCTCAGGATCCGGCACCGGGGTGCCGTTATTCGGGGGTATTTCAGAAAAACAGGCAGAACCTCGTTAAAAAGCAAGAAAGGCGCCGGTTCTGTTGCATCGCGCCCTTCTCTGTTTTTCCGTTGGTTCCGTCTTTTTTCGTCTGGTATGATAGTACGATTGGGGCAAATTGACAAGTCCTCCAACGCACATTCTACCATTTGTTATATTTCATTTCTGTGACATGTCAAAAGGATTGTATTGTTTGCACAATTTCAAAGTCCAAACTTGTGCTTTTCGTCCAATTTCTTTGTTAAAACTTAGCCGCTCGCCATGGTTTGAAGGGGTTTCGGAGTCAAAAATACACGATTCGTATATTTTTATATGACCGTCATGCGAAATTTATATAGTCGGCTCTCCGGGTATGTATTCCCTGCCGCCGGAGCTTTTGCCTCCTTACGATGGAACAGCAGCCGGAAGATGGCACGGCACAGAGGTCCACAGTACAGCAGCTGCCAGCACAGTGCCATGGGCATATTGCATCCCCAGGTGTGCACCCATGTGCCGAAACCAGGCTCCTTGAACAGGATCGTTGCCACAAGGCTCATGACCGGGCACATGATGCATACGATCATCAGGGAGATGGCGTAGGTAATAAACCGGGGACGGTCTGTGGGACGCATAAAAGTAAAGGCAAGCTTTGTGGCAAGCTTTTCCACCACAAAGAACTCCAGCACAAACGCAACCGTTGCCATAACGGGCAGCTCTCCCAGTGCCATGATAAAGGTGGCATTGGTGACACCGCCGGTGGCAAGTGCCACATTGTAGACGATCATCCCGTAGACCATGATGAGCGCCATGATGATGGTAAAAACGATCTTTTCCGGTAAAGTTCTGGGCATGATTCTGTAACTCCTTGTTGATTCATCAGTTTTTGATATCCAAACTTTCATCGCACAAAAAAAAAGAAGCCGGACGGAGCGGAACCTTCGTCTGACTTCTGTACGACTACCATTCATTGCCTGCTATTTTAGCACCGGATCCTCCGGCGCATAATACCTTTTGTGGTTTTTCTCCCGATTTGCGCAAATCCGTTCACATACGACCCGAAACTTCTGGTCACTTTTCCTTTTCCCTCCACCAGGCACCTCTGCGCCGCTTTTTGTGCCATTTTCACAGTTCTTTTCAAGAACTATACAAAATACTGTGTATTTCTTTGTGCAGTCTGCGAATAGACAAATGGTGCTTTTGCATGTATAATTAAGCCAGAAACCAGAGAAGTACAGCAGAAGCTCAAATGGGAGCTACTCCCGCTGACTTGAAGCAGAAAGGAGCGAGACCGATGGTTGATATGGAACCCGCACAGCAGGGACAGGCTGTCGGGGTTCGCTGAGAAGCAAAACAGACGCTCACCACAAACGGGATGTTTCCCCCGTATAAAAACATAACAGAACTTGAGCGACTCTTGAGCATCAAAAGTGCGATAACACGACAACCTGTCGATAAACCTTCCCCAGGGCAATTCAAATAGATCCGCCGAAGGTGATTTCCCATGATGGTATCTTTTGCACGGAGACACTTATTTGAATAGCGAAGAGGAGTTATACCAATGTACTGAGCAGCTTGCCCCTTAGCAAATCTAACTCGAAAGAATGTGGTAATATGAAATTCATCTTCATGATCTCGGTACCGCACTCCATCAGTTAAGAGAAGGGTCAGTCCAATGTACTAAGTAATCAGTCCCCTTGCATCGCATCCAGTTTTCTGAATCGTATTCATGTTTCTAAGGAGAGTCACCCTGTGAGACACACATTCCGAAAATGAGGTCATCCAAGGAGAAGAGGCTTATGACTCCGAAGAAGTAAGTATCCAGCCGGACGAGGGCTTGCAACCGCCTCGTCCGGCTGGTTTTTTTGTTTTGCGGGAGGGGCACCTTCCGCCTTTCTTTTTGCTTTTCCTGTCCGGAAGCGCCGGCAGCCCTCCCCCTGCTTTCCTCTGCCCCGGCAGTCCCTCCAAAACAGACATTTTTCACATTTTACAGTTGAATTCAGTTTTTGTTTTTTCACCCCCTATGGTATACTGGTAAAAAAAGGAGGTGCATTTTATGCGGTTGGCTTTTTCCTGGTGGCAGCTCTTTGACATTCTTTTGAGCATTTTATGGCTGGTCTCCGGCGTCCGTGATCTTATGGGCAAAGACCCTCTGATCCGTCTGCCCTTCAACCAGTACGAACGGGACCCGGGGTACCGTGCCTTCTGGCAGAAAAAGAACGGCGTGTTTTATCTGCTCAACAGCATCACCTTTCTGATCTTGACCTTCACACCCGTTACATCGCTGATCTACCGTATCATCTTCGGCATCGCCATCGCGGGAGATCTTCTCTATCTGGTTGCCTACGAAGCATGGGAACACAGTGCGGACTGAGCCGCCGGGAGGTGCCCTATGAGGCTGGATCTTTCCGATTTTAACTGGATCACCGCCGTGCTGGGTGCCCTGATCTTATACCGGGGCATTCGGGACCTGTACAATGGCACCGGCAGCCGCTGGCGCTATGAGGACGAAAAGAAGAATTTCTACCGATTTTACGGCATCGTATCCATCCTCTGTGGTGCCTTTCTGCTGGTGGGCAGCTTCCGCCCAAAGATCGAGCCCCTGTGCTCTATTTTGATGGCGGCAGCGCTGCTTGCCTGCTTTAGTCTGCTGATCTCCAATCTGTGCTACCACCTGAGCAATGACAAAAAAGATAAAAAGTAGCTTTCTCTCCTCTTGCGCTTGCCTTCTCATCCTGTTACAATGAGAAAAAACGCAGGAGGTTTTTTATGGTAAAGCACATTATTCTCTGGCAGCTGAAGGACGAGCTTTCCGACGCCGAAAAGGCAGTGGTCAAGGCTGAAGCTAAGGCAGGTCTGGAAAGTCTTGCCGGCAAGATCCCGGGACTGGTGGACATCCGGGTAAACATCAACGCCCTGCCTTCTTCCAACGCCGACATGATGCTGGACACTACCTTTGAGACTGCCGAGGCTCTCAAGGGCTATTCCACCCATCCGGAGCACGTGGCGGTGGCAAACAGCAAGGTGCGTCCCTTCTACAAAAACCGGGTCTGCCTGGATTTTGAGGTTTGAGGTTGACAAACCTGCCCTTTTTGCGTATTATAGACGTAATAGTGTAAATTGGCTTTGAAGAGAAGAGTACGCTTTGTCTGCGCATTACAGAAAGCCCGAAGGATGGGACCGGGCATGCTGCGCAAAGCCGAAGATGGTCTCTGAGCTGCACGGGTGAGGCTTTGGTCCAGCCCGTGACGGGATGACGCCCGTTACAGCGTTCCGCCGGGCAGCTGTCCGGCGCACAAGGCTGCGGCTCTGCTGCGGCGAAACAAGGTGGTACCACGAAAGTGTAAGGCTCTCGTCCTTGTCCGGCAAAGATGCCGGTCAGGACGGGGCTTTTTTCGTTGTAACGCCAAATGGAAAGGAAGAGGAACGACCCCATGAGCGAACACAAGACATTCTATATCACCACACCTATTTATTATCCCAGCGACAAGCTGCACATCGGTCACAGCTACACCACCGTGGCATGCGATGCTCTGGCACGGTTCAAGCGGATGCAGGGCTACGACGTCATGTTCCTGACCGGCACCGACGAACACGGACAGAAGATCCAGGACAAGGCAGCCGACGCCGGCGTGACCCCCAAGGAGTACGTGGACAAGATCGTTGCCACCGTCAAGGATCTGTGGAAGCTGCTGGACGTGAGCTACGACCGGTTCATCCGTACCACCGACGACTACCATATGGAAAGCTGCCAGAAGATCTTTACCAAGCTCTACGAGCAGGGAGACATCTACAAGGGCGAGTACATCGGTCACTACTGCAAGCCCTGCGAGAGCTTTTGGACTGACAGCCAGCTGGTGGACGGCAAGTGCCCCGACTGCGGTCGTGAGGTCTACGATGCCCACGAGGAGGCATACTTCTTCAAGACCAGCAAGTACGCCGACCGTCTGCTGAAGCTCTACGAGGAGAACCCCCAGTTCATCCAGCCCGAGAGCCGTAAGAACGAGATGATCGCCTTTATCAAGCAGGGTCTGCAGGACACCTGTGTGTCCCGTACCTCGGTAAAGTGGGGCATCCCTGTTCCCTTTGATCCCAAGCACACCATGTACGTGTGGGTGGACGCCCTGAGCAACTATATCTCCGCTCTGGGCTACGGCAATAAGACCTACCACGACTACGACAAGTTCTGGCCCGCCGATCTCCACATGGTGGGCAAAGAGATCCTGCGGTTCCACACCATCCTGTGGCCTGCCATGCTGATGGCACTGGACCTGCCCCTGCCCAAGCGGGTGTTTGGTCACGGCTGGCTGCTGATGAATGGCGGCAAGATGTCCAAGTCTGTGGGCAATGTGGTGGACCCGGTGATCCTCTGCGACCGCTACGGCGTGGACTCCATCCGCTACTTCCTGCTGCGGGAGATCCCCTTTGGCAACGACGGCATGTTCACTAACGAGGCACTGATCAACCGTATCAACAGCGATCTGGCAAACGATCTGGGCAACCTGCTGAGCCGCACGGTCGCCATGTGCGAGAAGTACTTTGGCGGCACCGTCCACTACGTGCCGGGCACCGAGTCCATCGACACCGAGCTGGAGACCATGATCAACGGTCTGCTGGAAAAGGTCACCGCCGACATGGACAACCTGACCATTCCTCAGGCGCTGATGGAGATCTTTGCGGTGATCCAGCGCGCCAACAAGTACATTGACGAGACCGCTCCCTGGGCGCTGGCAAAGGACGAGGCAAACAAGGCACGGCTGGAAAGCGTGCTGTACCACCTGTGCGAGGCACTGCGTGTGTGCGGCATCCTGCTGAACGCTTACCTGCCCTCTACCGCTCCCAAGATGATGGACCAGCTGGGTCTGGACGCCTCTGCTCTGGACCTTGCCAAGACCGTCTACGGCACACAGGAGAGCTACACCGTCCACAAGGGCGACGCTCTGTTCCCCCGCATCGACGTGGCAAAGGAGGTCGCCCACCTGAAGGAAGAGGACGAGAAGCGCAAGGCTGCCGCCCTCGCCGCTAACAAGGCAAAGGCGGAGGCAGAAAAGGCTGCTGCCGCCCCCGCCGAGAGCAGCGTGGACTTTACCCACGAGGAGGAGATCGACTTTGACGCCTTCTGCAAGGTGGAGCTGCGGGTGGCAGAAGTGCGTGCCTGCGAGAACCTGAAGGAGAGCAAGAAGCTGCTGCACCTCACCGTCTTTGACGGCGAGCGGGAGCGCTGCATCCTGTCCGGCATTGCCAAGTGGTTCAAGCCGGAAGATCTCATCGGCAAAAAGCTGGGCATCGTGTGCAACCTTGCCCCCCGTCCCATGATGAAGGGCAAGTATGTCAGCGAGGGCATGATCTTTGCCGCCGACACCGCGGACGGTGGCTGCTCCATTGCCTTCTACGGAGACGATACGCCCGTAGGCAGCCGCATCCACTGATCATCTGCAACTGACCCGGAGGTATATCATGCAAACCGATACTGCAGCACGGGCTGCAAAGCTGGACAAGGTCTTTGGCACCCCCGCCTGCGCCGTACTGCTGGCGATTTTGTGCAATGTGCTGTGGGGTTCCGCCTTTCCCTTTATCAAGATGGGCTACCGGCTGTTTGAGATCCAATCCAGCAACACTTCTTCCATCCTCTGCTTTGCAGGGGTGCGGTTCATGCTGGGCAGCCTCATCGTGCTGTTCGGCAGTACTCTGCTGCAGGGCAGCTTTCCCCGGATGCCCCGGGGCAGGGTGGCGGCAGAGTGCTGTGCACTGGGGCTGTGGCAGACCACGACCCAGTACGCCTTTTACTATGTGGCGGTGGCGATGCTCACCGGCGCTTTTGGCGGCATCCTCAACAGCACCCAGAGCTTTCTGGGGGTCATTCTGGCGCACTTCCTCTATGGCAAGGCAGACCGCATGACCCCTGCCAAGGTGTTGGGCTGCGCCATAGGCTTTGCCGGCGTGCTCATCGGCACTCTGGGCAACCACGGCAGTGGCAGCGGGCTGGGCGTGTTCTGCATGATGGCGGCAACCGTCATCTTCACTCTGTCCGGTCCCTGGAATAAGTCGGTGACCCGGAAGGCAGACAGCTTCTCCGTGTGCTTCATCAACCTGTTTGTAGGTGGTGCAGCACTGTTTGTGCTGGGCACTGTCACCGGCGGACGGCTGAACCATTTTACCCCTGTGGGCATTCTGGTTTTGCTGGTCCTTGCCTTTATCAGCGGTGCAGGCTACCTGCTGTGGGCGCTGCTGATGAAGAACAATCCTGTCAGCCGCATTGCCATCTTTGGCTTTGTGAACCCGGTGGTCAACGTGCTGCTCAGTGCGGCGCTCAACGGGGAGCCCCTGTTCCGCTGGCAGTATCTGGCAGCGCTTGCCGCTGTCTGCGCGGGCATCTGGCTGGTGAACAAGGCTCCCGCCCAGAAGGTGGAACCATGACGGGACCTATCTTTGACACCCACGCCCACTACTGCGCCCGTGCCTTTGACCCGGACCGCTACGCCCTGCTGGACAGCCTGCCCGGCAAGGGGGTGGTGGGGGTCTGCGAGCAGGCGACCCATTCCGGGGATGCTCCCCGAGTGCTGGAACTGGCGCACCGGTATCCCTGGGTCTATGCCGCCATCGGCATCCACCCGGAAAGCCTCCTTGCCCCGGAGGACTGCGGCGAGGAGGGCGCTGCCCCCACCGTGTCGGTGTACGGCGGCGACTGGGCGGCGGAGCTCCGCACTCTTGCCCCCCTTTACGAGGACCCCAAGGTGGTGGCTGTGGGCGAGTGCGGGCTGGACTACCACTGGCCGGTGCCCAGGGAGGCTCAGCTGGCTATGTTTGAGGCGCATCTGCGGCTGGCACTGGAGCTGGACAAGCCCATCATCGTCCACGACCGCAACGCCCATGCCGATGTCTACGCCCTATTGGACCGCTACCGTCCCACCGGCATCGTCCACTGCTATTCCGGCAGCGCCGAGGATGCCCTGCGGCTGGCGGCGCAGGGATTGATGATCGGTTTTGGCGGCGCCTGCACCTTCAAGGGGGCAAAGCGTGCGGCAAAGGCGATCACCGCCCTGCCCATGGAAAGCATCGTGCTGGAGACCGACTGCCCTTACATGGCACCGGAACCGGTGCGGGGCAGCCGCTGCGACAGCTCCCTGATCCGCTATGTAGGGGAATACATCGCCCAGCTGAAGGGGCTATCCCCGGAAGAAGTCTTTTCCATCACGGCGGAAAATGCCCGCCGTGTCTACCGTATTCCTGCCAGTTGCGGGGTGTAAATTCCTCGCTTCTGTATAAATCAAAAGCAATGCTACAAAGAGTTATAAAGGAGAATGTACCATGAAGGCAAGAATCCCCAAACACCGCGAGTTCATCATCAACTTCCCCGACAGCGTGGACCAGAACAAGGCAAACGAGGGCTGGGCAAAGCTGCAGCAGATCGTGGAGGACTACAAGAAGGCACACAACGGCGCTTCCGTCTACGCCCCCACCTTCATCGAGGACTGCGAGCCTGAGGTGAAGAAGCTGCAGGAAGAGTACGGCTTTGAGTACACTGTGGAATACGTTCAGTAATTTCTGACAGCAAAAATCCCCTCTGCACTTTCGTGCAGGGGGGATTTTTTGTACTCTTTGGATATCTTTGGGGGTTACTGTTCCACCTTGCTCAGAAGAATGCGGTCGTTGTCCAGAGTCTTGCCGGCATTCAGGCGGAACTTTTCCAGCAGGTCGTCCACCGTCATGCGGCTGCGCTCCTCGCCCTGCACGTCAAACACGATGCGTCCGGCATCCATCATCAGGGTGCGGTTGCCCAGCTCCAGTGCCTGATGCATATTGTGGGTGACCATAAGGCAGGTGATCTTTTTCTCTGCCACGATGGTCCGGGTAAGCGCCAGCACCTTCTCGGCGGTGGCAGGGTCCAGAGCGGCGGTATGCTCGTCCAGCAGCAGCAGTCTGGGGGTCACAAGGGTCGCCATCAGCAGGGTCAGCGCCTGCCGCTGTCCGCCGGAAAGCAGCCCCACCGGCTGCTTCATCCGGTCCTCCAGCCCCATATCCAGCAGCGCCAGCTTTTCCCTGAAAAGCTCCTTATCCTTCCGGGAGATGCGGGAGAAGATGGCGTGGGGGGCGGTGCCCGCACGGAGATATGCCAGGGCAAGGTTCTCCTCAATGGTCATGTTGGGGGCGGTGCCTTTTAAGGGATCCTGAAACAGGTGTCCGATGACCTTGCTGCGCCGGTGTTCCGGCTCAAAGGTAATGTCCTGCCCACCCAGCAGGATGCTGCCCTCGTCGGCGATAAAGCCGCCGGTGATGGCGTTGAACAGGGTGGATTTGCCTGCGCCGTTGGAGCCTACGATGGTGGCAAAGTCCCCTGCCTCCATCTGCAGGCTCACCCCGTTCAGCGCCACCTTTTCGTTGACGGTGCCGGGATTGAAGGTCTTGTGCAGGTCCTTGAGCTGTAGCATCTCCATCTTACTTTCCCTCCTTACCGGCAGCCCGGCGGGCACGGGCGGCATGCTTGCGTTTTTTAAAGGCGAAGTGTGCCTGAATGGCAGGCATGGAGATCGCCACGCCTACGATGATGGCGGACACCAGCTTCATGGCAGCCGCCGGAACATTGAACCGCAGTGCCACCGCCACGATGAACCGGTACAGGCAGCTGCCGAACACCACGCCCAGCACCCGGCGCACCATGGTGCGTTTGCCCACCAGCGTCTCCCCGATGATGAGGGATGCCAGCGCAATGGTGACCATACCGGTGCCTACGTTGATGTCGCAGCTTTTCTGGTACTGCGCCAGCAGACCGCCGGACAAAGCACACAGGGCACCGGAAATGCACAGCCCCACCGTGATGGTAAAGGCGGGGTTGATGCTGGATGCACGGACCATGGCGGTGTTGTCGCCGGTGGCACGGATGGAAAGCCCCAGCCGGGTGCCAAGGAAGCCCAGCATCGCCGCCCCGGCAATGCAGATGATGATCACTGCAAGGGCAAGCTTATACCAGCTGCCCAGAAAGCCCAGAGACTTCTTTGCGATGGAAAACACCGTGTCGGTCTTTACCAGCGACATGGTGGAGGAAAAGCCCATCACTGCCAGATTGATGGTGTACAGACCAGTGTTGACGATGATGCCTGCCATTATGCTCTCCACCCCCAGCCGGGTCTGGAGAAACGCCGTGACAAAGCCGGAGCACACGCCCGCCGCCATGGCGGCGACCAGCGCCAGGAAGGGGTGACCCATCAGTGCCACCTGACACGCCACGGCGCAGCCAAGGGTGAAGCAGCCGTCGGTGGACAGGTCTGCGATATTCAGGATGGAATAGCTCAAAAACAGCGCCAACGCCACAAGGGCGTAGATGCAGCCCAGTTCCAGCGCAGTCTGGATGACGTTCAGCGAAAAGATACTCGCCAGCATGTGTGTGCTCCTTTAAAGTCGGTGTATTTTTTATGCGGGCACGCCCTCCCGATCATCGCAAAGCAACGACCGGGAGGGCGAAATGCCTGTAGGATCGGTTTTTAGGAGAAGTTTTCTGCGGTGGTCACTTCCACCACCTCGGTGCAGTAGGGCTTGAATGCCGCCTTTACGGTCTCCAGGTCCAGCCCCAGTGCGGCGCAGGTCTCTGTGTTGATGGTGGCAATGCCGTTGTCAAAGGTCTGGTAGGGCAGGTCTGCGGTGGTCTTGACCTGGCACAACAGCTGCTCCACCATGTCGGCGGTAGCCTCGCCCAGCTGGACGTAGTCCACGCCGTAGCCCACAAAGGCACCGTTCAGAGCAAAGCTGTCAGCACCGGTGTAGTGCTGGACTCCTGCCTCCAGAAAGCTCTCGTAGATGGACAGCTCGGCGGTCATGACGGTATTGTCGGTGGGGGTGAACACTGCCTTGATCCCGGCGGCGATCAGCGCATCCGCTGCCATCTGGACCTCGGCGGTGGTGGTGCCGTTCTTTTCGATGTACTTGATGCCCTTTTCGTCACAGAAAGCCTTTGCATCGGCGATCGCCTGGGTGGAAGCATCCTGGCTCAGGTCGTACAGCAGACCGATGGTGTCGATGTCCGGATTCACCGCCAGGATCAGGTTCATGATGGCGTCGGTGTTCAGAGCATCGGAGGTGCCGGTGATGTTCTCCTCGCCGTCAAAGCCGGCGGCGACGGGGTCGGTGACGGCGGAGTAGACCACCGGGATATCCGTGTCCTCCACGGCGGCAAGCATGGTGGCGGCGGTGGGGGTGGCAACTGCCACGATCACATCCACCTTATCTGCCACAAGGTCTGCACCGATCTGGTTCAGGTTGGTCTGGTCTGCCTGCGCATTGGCGTAGTAATCGGTGTAGTCAAAGGTGACTCCCTTCTCCTTGCCCAGTGCGTCCAGACGGTTTTCTACCGACTCCACGATCTGGTTCAGGGAAGCGTGGTCCACGTAGTTGACGATGCCCACCTTGAAGCTCTGCCCTGCGGCGGCGGTGTCGGAGGCAGCTGCCGAGGAAGCTGCGGCGCTGGACGCCACCGAAGAGGCGGTGCTGCCGCCGCAGCCCGTAAGAGCAAGGGCAGAAGCAGCGGTGGCAGCGGCGGCTGCCTTCAGAAAGCTGCGGCGGGAGATCATGTTCAGGTTTTTCATAGTGGTTAACTCCTTTCCCGGAGCGGGCGGCAAAAACAAAAGACCCGCTCCCTTTGCGGGACGGGTCTTTACAACAAAACGACCCTGTCCCTGTGTGTTATCCACAAGGACAGGATCGATAAAAACGATTCTGCGGTGCCACCTTGCTTGTCCGGCAGACGCCGGACCCCTCACGGAGAGCCAACACTCCCCTGCCCTGTAACGGAGGCTTCCGTTCAAAGCTACTGGGGCTTTACGCCCGTTCGCCCGACCCTCAGCGGTCCACGAAGCCTGCCCCGCTTACCGTCCGTTTTCACTGTCCGGACTCACTGCAGATGCGCTTTGCAGGTTCTCTTCCGCCTCATCGGTTTAGTTGCATTATACACTTTATTTGCGTAAAGTCAAGAGGAAATTTTAAATTTTTTTCTTTCTGCCGGGGCAAAGTCACACTTCGTTCTTCCGGCGCTTCTTCCAGACAAAGCAGCCGGTGTACACCAGCCACA
Organism: Faecalibacterium prausnitzii; assembly: GCA_004558805.1. Taxonomy (GTDB): domain Bacteria; phylum Bacillota; class Clostridia; order Oscillospirales; family Ruminococcaceae; genus Faecalibacterium; species Faecalibacterium prausnitzii_M. The sequence continues at coordinate 133,489 of SFDE01000002.1, forward strand.
GGGGGATCGCCGTCAGGGTGATGATGCGGCTCACCTTCAGCCCGGCTGCCTGATAGACAAAGTCGATGTTGTGGGTGCCTGCCGGGCAGAGCACCGCCATCAAGCCCTCGTCCACCCGCAGGATGTCGGTCTTTTCCCCGTCCACATAGGCGGTAAAGCCGTCGTCGTAGGGCACGGAGAAGAACACCAGATCGTCCTTTTGCAGGGTGATCCGGGCATAGAAGCCGGCGTTGTTCATCTCAAACACAGTGGCGGCGGTGGCGGCACGCTGCTGGCAGTCCTGCACGTAGGTCTCGTAGTACAGGTCCTCCATGCTGCTTTCCGGCAGGTGGGTCAGGCAGCTGCCGTACCGCTGGGCATCCTCCTCCGTAAGCACCAGTGCCCGCATCAGCAGGTTGGAGCGGGTGGTCCGGACCGTCTGCTCGTACTCCTCCTCGGTGAGGTAGTAGTCGTAGGTAAAGCCCATGGGCACATAGTTCAGGTTCCGGTAGACGGCGTAACCGTCGGTCTCTCCCCAGTAGACCCAGCCTGCATCCGCCTCGTTTTCAAAGGCGGTCTGCTGCTCCGGAGTGGTGATGAGGTATTCCACGCTGAGAAGTCCCCGCAAAGCGTAGTTGGACAGCTCCGGCTCGCTGCGCACATCCCGCTTGACCCCCAGCGCCGGATAGAAGCTGAGGATGCTGGGTGCCGCGGTGCTGCCAAAGTACTGCAGGCAGCTCTTGTCCATCCACATACCCAGATTGTCGTGGAGCTGGTAGGTGTCCACCCGGTAGCTGCCTTCCGGCAGGTCTGTCTTCAACAGGGCGGCGTTTTTATCCTGCTCCACAAGATCGCTGTCGGTGTGCCACTGCCCAAATTTGCCAATGCCGATGTGGACCATGCCAAAGGTGCACGCCACCACCAGCACCGCCGCCGTCATGCGCTGAGCAAAACGGCTGTCCGCACGCCATTTGCGGCAGATGTAGCGGTAGAGCAGCAGTCCGCCCAAGCCGAAGCCCAGCACCACAAAGTACTGTCCCGGGTTCTTCAGCACGCCCAGAGACCATTTTTCGGTTTCGTCGTCCCACACCGGCACCAGCGCAAACGCCAGGGTGGCGACCATGAGCCAGCCGATGGTGCGGGCAGGGCTGTCCAGGTCTGTGTTGTGGTCCTCCAGTGCGTTGACGGTCATGGCGCAGAGCACCAGCACCGGCATATAGTACCAGCGGGCGTAGTAGCTGGAGTTCAGGGCGTAAAAGGCGCTGTTCAGGATAGGGACCAGCGCAAAGACTGCGCAGGTGCCCACGATGCGCTTTTTGCTGTCTCCCCGGCGGGCACGCCAGTACGCCGCTGCGCCTGCCAGACTGCACAGGGGCAGGTAAGCGGACATACTGGTCCACTTGATGACTCCCTCAGACCAGATAGAGGTAAGGTAGGGGGAATCCGGCGGCAGGATCCAGCTCAGCAGGATGGCAAGATACTGCTGCACCTTGCTGTAGGTCAGAAAGCCCCATCCGGAAGAAAGGTCGATCGTACGTGGGTTCTGCACCAGACTCAACACCGCCGGAAGCAGCAGCAGGCAGCCCATTGCCACGCCCAGCAGGCTCTCGAAGGCAAGGTGGACAAATTTTTTAACGGTGAGGCGGAAGTCCCCGGTGCTGAGCTTTGCCACAAAGTAGATCAGCAGGAACACCACCTGCCCCACAAAGAAGAAGTAGTTGTTCAGCAGGTTTACCGCCACCCAGAAAGCAAATGCTCCGTGTCGGTCCTCGTACAGCACCTCATCCAGCGACCACAGCAGGAAGGGGAACAGCGCCACCACATCCACAAAGTGGTTGAAAAAGACGTTGTACACCGTAAAGCCGGAAAAGGCATACAGGCACGCTCCCAGCACGGCGTAGTTCAGGTTCTTCACATACCGGCGCAGGTAGAGGTAGGCACCGCCGCCTGCCACCGCAAACTTCAGCACCAGCAGCGGCACCATCAGGTAGGGCAGCCAGTTCTGGGGAAAGAGCAGGGAGAACCAGAAAAAGGGCGAGCCGTACAGGTAAAAGGAGTAGGCGTTCATCACCCCGCTGCCCAGATCCGTCGCCCAGGAAAAAGTATTCCGGGGCGCACCGGGAAAGCTGCTGTCCGGGTAGCTCATGCCCTTAAAGAAGCCGTTCATGTACCGGTAGAAGCTGATCTGCTGGCTGTTAAAGTCTCCTGCGTAGTGGAAAAAGCCGCCGTCTATGATATAAAACGGTAGGAAAAGTACCGCTGCCACCAGAGCGCACAGCGCCACCGTTTTCCAGAATTTATCCTTCTGCTGTCCCGGCAGACGCAGCTGCCGGGCACCGTTGATCTGTTCCATGGAGATTCCCTCTTTCTCCGCCGGGGCGGAAAATGCTTTTGTGGTCCCAGTATAGCACGGATGCCCACTGGAAAAAAGGACCCTTTTTTACGGGAAGGGCAGTTCCCGGACGTCATCCGGGTCCGCCTCGGCACGGCGCTGCTCTGCAAACACCGCCTCAATGAGCCGGTCCAGATCTTCCAGATGGCTCAGCTCGCAGCAGTACCGGCGGAGAGACGCCGCCCCCTTGAGCCCTTTCATGTAGTGCATGGTCTGGGCACGTGCCTGCGGCATTGCCACAAACTCCCCCTTCTGCTCCACCATCTCCTCTACCTGACGGCGCAGGGCGTTCATCCGTGCCTGCAGGTTGGGGGTCCGGGGTGCCGGAGTGCCCTCGAGGGCGGCGTTCACCCGCTCAAAGAGCCAGGGATCTCCCAGAGCGGCACGGGCGATCATGACACCGTCGCAGCCGGTGTCTGCCATCATTTTCAGCGCATCCTCCGGGCTGCGGATGTCTCCGTTGCCCAGCACCGGCACCTTTACCGCTGCCTTTACCCGGGCGATGATCTCCGGGTCGATGCCGGGGGTGTACATCTGCTCCCGGGTCCGGGCATGGACTGCCACCAGCACCGCTCCCGCCTGCTCACACGCCTTGGCGCATTCCACCGCCGTCACATGGTCGTCATCCCAGCCCTTGCGCATCTTCACCGTCACCGGACGGGTGGTGTGCGCCACCACCTGCTCCACGATACGACCGCAGAGGTCCGGGTCCAGCATCAGCTTGCTGCCGGCACCGCCGGAAACGATCTTGGGAGCGGGGCAGCCCATGTTGATGTCCAGAAAGTCAAAGTCGTATTGTTCAATGGCAGCCGCCGCCTCGCCCATGATCTGGGGCACCTCCCCAAAGATCTGGACTCCGTAGGGGGCATCGTTTTTTTTCGCCTTCAGCAGGCTCACAGTCTTGTGGTCCTTGTATACCAGTGCCCGGCTGGACACCATCTCGCTGACCGTAAAGCCCGCCCCGTGCTGTGCCATAAGTCGGCGGCAGGGGGCATCGGTAAAGCCTGCCATAGGTCCGAACACCGCCCGATGGGGCAGGGTGATATTGCCGATTTTCAAAGGTTCCATTGGTTCTCCTTGCTATGATTCAAAAAAGCTCCCCGGTCGGGGAGCCAGAAATGTTGCTATTTTCGGGCAGTGGGCTCGCCCTCTCCGTCATTGCTTACGCAATGCCACCTCCCCCAAAGTGGGAGGCTTTGGCAGTCCATAGAAAGTTTCTGGTTTCGCCAGAGGCTCTCCCTTTGGGAGAGCTGTCTGCAAAGCAGACTGAGAGGGCGAGCCCGTTCGCCTTTACATCTTCTCGGGCACGTTGATCTTAAACATGGTCAGCACGTTGAAGATGGCGTTCTTCACGCCGATGCACAGGGCAAGACGTGCCTGCTGCACAGCGGGGTCTGCGCCCTGAATGCGGCAGTTGCCGTAGAAGCGGTGGAAGGCGCTTGCCAGCTCAATGACAAAGCGGTTGATGCGGCTGGGGTCGTACTTCTCCGCTGCCATGACGATCTCCTGAGGGAAGGCAGCAAGCATCCGGATCAGATCCATCTCGGAAGGCTCGGTGAGCAGGGTGGCATCCACCTTATCGGCACCCACAAACTCCACGCCCTCGGTCTCCATCTTCTTCAGGATGGAGCAGATACGGGCATGGGCGTACTGCACATAGTACACTGGGTTGTCGTTGTCGGTCTTGACTGCCTGATCCAGATCAAAGTCGATTCCGCTGCCGGCGTCGTGCATATTGAACAGGAAGCGGGCGCTGTCGATGGGCACCTCTTCCAGCAGGTCGGTCAGGGTGATGGCGTTGCCGGTGCGCTTGGACATACGGACCGGCTGACCGTCCCGCATCAGGTTGACCATCTGCATCAGCACCACGTCCAGATCCTCGCCGTTGAGACCGATGGCGTCCATGGCACCCTTCATGCGTGCCACATGACCGTGATGGTCTGCGCCCCAGACGTCGATCGCTTTGGCAAAGCCCCGGGTCGCCAGCTTGTTGTAGTGGTAGGCGATGTCGGCGGCAAAGTAGGTGGGGATACCGTTGGCACGGACCAGGACCTCGTCCTTTGCCTCCTCCTCGGAGCCATCCTCGGTCTTTTTCTTGTTGACAGTGCCGTACTTGGCAGCGTACTGGGCGCTGCGGTACATGATGGCGCCGTCCTCTGCCTTATAGCATGCACCCAGTTCCAGCAGCTTATCCACCACAGCGTGGACAGCGCCGGACTCGTGGAGGGTGCTCTCGTGGAACCAGACATCGTAGTCGATGCGGTACTTGCCCAGATCCCGCTTCAGGGCGGCGATGTTCTTGGGCAGAGCGTATGCCACCAGCGCATCCTTCAGCTGGGCAAATGCCTGGCTCTCAAACAGGGTCTCCTCGTCCATACCCTTGCAGGCGGCAACGTACTTATCCCCGTTGATCTCGGCAAACTCGCCTGCCAGCACCTTGATGTCGCCGCCCTGATAGCATTCCTTGGGCAGAGGGTATGTCTCCTCGCCGCAGAACTGCTGCAGATAGCGCACCGCAAGGCTCTTGCCAAACTTCTGGATCTGGTTGCCGGCGTCGTTGATGTAGAACTCACGGGTCACATCGTAGCCCGCCCAGTCCAGCACCGCTGCCAGACAGTCGCCCAGAGCGCCGCCACGGGCGTTGCCCATGTGCATGGGACCAGTGGGGTTGGCGGAAACGAACTCCACGTTGTACTTTGCGCCCTTGCCGTGGTCAGTACGACCGTACTGGCTGTTGGCGCAGGCACCCAGCACCACACCGCCCCAGAAGGAAGCGGACAGGAACAGGTTGATGAAGCCGGGACCTGCCACCTCCACCTTGGCGAAAACGCTGTTTTCCAGAGAGGGCAGGTGTGCCAGCAGGGCATCGGCAATCATCTTGGGAGCCTTGCGCCAGCTGCGGGCGCCTGCCATGGCGATGTTGGAGGCGATATCGCCGTTCTTCACATCGCCGGGGATCTCCACGATAAAGGCGGGCAGCTCTGCCTCGGGCAGGGTGCCGTCTGCCATTGCCGCCTTGGCGGCTGCGGTCAGCAGAGCACGTGCCTCATCCAGCGCAGCCTGACGAGGATTGTAGTTCTGGTAGGTCTTTTCAAATTCAGTCATTGGTATGGTTCCTTTCACGATCCGGTGGATCTATCAGTTCACATGGGTCACGGTCACTTCCAGGCGGTTGCGGCTCACCATCTCGGCGCTGTCGGCATCCAGCAGGTAGGCAAATCGCACTGTGCCGCCCTTTTCGGTCAGGTCGCAGAGGATCTCGTCTGCCGTCACCCCCAGCGTCAGGGAGCCGTAACCGGTCTCGTAGTGGCACAGGTTCCGCCTGCCTTTTTCGATCAGCAGCTGGGTGCCGGCACCGCCATTTTTGCCAAAGCGCAGCATCGCCACTCGGCTGCCGTCGGCGGCGATCTTCAGGGTGGTGGTGCAGCCCTCGTAGCCGGTGGTCTCGGTCTCTTTATAGGTAATATAGTAGCTGGATCCTCGCAGGGTAAATTCGCCCCGGGTCATCAGCTCCACACATTCTTCTTTTTCACCCGTTTCCGCCGGTTCTTCCACACGCTGCTCGATGCGGCTCTTGATGCGGATGATGTAGTCTTCTTTCAGCGGTCTGCTCACGTTTTTCTTCCTTTTTAATACTTGTCAATGGCGATCTGATCCACCGGTCCGCCCTTGTACTCTCCCAGAAACAGGTCTGCGGTCTGCACAAAACTGTCCGGCACATCGCTGACGTAGAAGTGTGCGGTGCCGCTTTCCCGGTTGGCACGCAGCCCCCGCTGGGACAGCATCCGCTCCAGATGGTGCGCTGCCGTTTTTGCCGGGTCCACCAGGGTGACCTGATCTCCCATAAACTCCCCGATCATGGTCTTCAGCAGGGGGTAGTGGGTACAGCCCAGGATCAGGGTGTCCACCCCTGCCTCCCGCACGGCGGTAAGGTACTGGGCAATGACCAGCCGGGTCACCTGCTGCTTTTCCGGTGCGCTGTGGTCCACATAGCCTGCCTCCACCAGCGGCACGAACAGAGGGCAGGGCTGCGCCGTGATCTCCACCCCGGGCACCAGCTGCCGCAGCAGCTTTTCGTAGCTGCGGGACCGGATGGTGGCGGCGGTGCCGATGACTCCGATGCGGCGGTTCCGGGTGGCAAATGCCGCCTCCCGGGCAGCAGCATCCACCACGCCCAGATAAGGCACCGGCAGCCTGGCCGCTTCGGCAGCAGGGTAGGTGCTGGACACGGTGCCGCATGCCGCCATAATGCACTTGACGTTCCGGGACAACAGGAACGCCACGTCCTGCCGGGCGTACTGCAGGATGGTCTCCGGGCTGCGGCTGCCGTAGGGCACCCGACCGGTATCCCCGAAGTAGATGATGTCCTCTCCGGGCAGCCGTTTGCGCAGCTCCCGCACCCCGGTCAGTCCTCCCAGACCGCTGTCGAATACGCCGATAGGGCGGTTATCCATGCTGTTTTTCCGTCCTTTCCAGTGCAAGGGCGATAAGGCGGTCGATGAGGGCAGGCACCGGCAGACCCTCGTGCTCCATGAGCTTGGGGTACATGCTGATGGAGGTGAAGCCCGGGAAGGTGTTGATCTCGTTGATCATCACCCTGCCGGTGCCCTTCTCCACAAAGAAGTCGCAGCGTGCCAGACCCTCGCAGCCCAGTGCGCTGTAGGCAAGGGCGGCGTAGGTCTTGACCTCGTCCAGCTTTGCCTCCGGCAGGTGTGCCGGGATCACAGTCTGGCTCACGCCGTTCTTGTACTTGTCGTCGTAGGTGTAGAACTCTGCACCGGCAAGGATCTCACCGGGGCGGGTCGCCACAGCGGGGTCGGAGCCGATGACGGCACACTCCACTTCCTGCCCGTCCACAAAGGCTTCAAACACCACCTTGCGGTCGTTTTCCAGGGCAAGGTCGATCGCCTTTTCAAGCTCTTCCCGGCTGGACACCTTGGAGATGCCCACACTGGAACCGGCGTTGGCAGGCTTGACGAACACCGGCCAGCCCAGCTTTGCCTCCACACCGGCGCAGACCCCTGCCCGGTCGGTCTCGATCTCCCAGCGGTTTGCCGCCAGCCACTTGGTGTGGGGGATGTTGTTTGCCTCAAACAGAGCATTTGCCACTGCCTTGTCCATGCAGGCAGCGCTTGCCAGCACGCCGCAGCCCACGTAGGGGATGCCGGCAAGCTCCAGCAGACCCTGCACAGTGCCGTCCTCGCCCCACAGACCGTGGAGCACCGGGATCACCACATCCACGTGGACCTTTTCTACATGACCATCCGGGGTGAACAGGATCATGCCGTGGTCGGCACGGTCCGGGCTGATGACGCAGGGCATATTGCCTGCCATCTCCTCCCAGCTGCCATCGGCGATCTGGGCGGAGGCAGCCTCGGTATACAGCCAGCGCCCCTCCTTGGTGATGCCCACCGTCAGCACCTCATACTTGGAGCGGTCGATATGATCTACGAAATTTCCCACCGAAACACAGCTGACCTCATGTTCGCTGGACATACCGCCGAACAGAAGGACAACACACATGGTATCCTGAGTCTGCATGATAACTCTCTCCTATTTCAAAAACCCCGGTACGGGGCGGAATCAGACCGGTAAAATGCCGTTCCTGCTTATTATACAATATCTATGACCGGGATGCAAGCAGAATGCAGAAAAGCCGGCGATGGGTACCGGCAGAACTTTTTTGCAAAAAACTTTCCAAAAATCGCAAATTTACGCTTGACGGGATGAAAAAGCCGTGATACAATGATATCACCTCTTTTGCGGGGTTATTAAGTGCGCCTGTTTTCCGGACGCGCACCCGCACCCGAGGGAGGTTCAAAACGACCGTTATAATGGAGGTGTCAACAAATGACCGTTAAAATCACTCTGGCATGCACTGAGTGCAAGCAGCGCAACTACAACACCACGAAGAACAAGAAGAACAACCCCGATCGTCTCGAGATGAAGAAGTACTGCCGTTTCTGCAAGAAGCACACCGTTCATCGCGAAACCAAGTAAGAGAAAGGCGGACGCAACTATGGCAGACAAAACCGAGAAAAAGCCGGGCTTTGTGGCCAGAGCAAAAACTGCTGTCAAGAACTTCTGCGGCAAGGTCGCAAAATTCTTCCGCGATACCAAGAGCGAGCTGAAGAAGGTGGTGTGGCCGTCCAAGAAGGACACCAAGACCAACACCATCGTCGTACTTGTGACTGTGATCGTGGCGGCAGCCGTGCTGATCCTGCTGGATACCATCTTTGGTGGTATTCTGGGTCTGATCATCGGCGCCTGAGAATCATCTTGAAACGGAGGGTCAACCAAAATGGAAGAACAGTCCAATGAGGCACTTTGGTATGTTGTGCATACCTATTCCGGCTATGAGAACAAGGTCGCAAACGACCTGCAGACCATGGTGGAAAACCGTCACCTGCAGGATCTGATCTGCGATATCAAGGTTCCCGTCGAGATGGTTCCTGAAATCGACAAGAACGGTAAGCAGAAGATGGTGGAGCACAAGCTCTTCCCCGGCTACGTTCTGGTCAAGATGGTGATGAACGACGATACTTGGTACGTTGTGCGCAACACGCGCGGCTGTACCGGTTTTGTGGGTCCCGCCTCCAAGCCCGTTCCCCTTACTGCTGAAGAAGTGGAGAAGATGGGCGTGGAGAAGGCTGCACCGCTGACCGTGGATTTCAAGGTCGGCGATACCGTGCAGATCACCGCTGGTCCTCTGGAAGGCTTTATGGGTCTTGTAGAAGAGATCGACACCGAGAACTTCAAAGTGAAGCTCAAGGTCAACATGTTCGGCCGCGAAACCCCTGCAGAGGTGGAGATCGGTCAGGTCGAGCTGCCGTAACCAATCGGCACAGATCGTTTACCAAGGTAAGACCGCAGTGCGGTTCTTATAGAGCGTGTGCAGGGTGCATGCGCTCGTGGGAGGCGTGGAGACACCGCGCCGCAACTCACCACAGATTTTTGGAGGTGCATTTATCATGGCACAGAAAGTTACTGGCTACATCAAGCTGCAGATCGAGGCAGGCAAGGCGACTCCGGCTCCCCCGGTTGGTCCTGCTCTGGGTCAGAAGGGCGTCAACATCATGGCGTTCACCAAGGAGTTCAACGAGCGTACCAAGAACCAGATGGGTTACGTCATCCCCGTCGTCATCACCGTGTATGCTGACCGCTCCTTCAGCTTCATCACCAAGACTCCTCCGGCAGCCGTTCTGATCAAGAAGGCAGCTGGTATCAACACCGCTTCCGGCAAGCCCAACAAGGAAAAGGTTGCTTCTCTGACCGCCGCTCAGGTGGAGGAGATCGCCAAGACCAAGATGCCCGACCTGAACGCCGCTTCTCTGGAAGCTGCATGCAGCATGGTCCGTGGCACCTGCCGCTCCATGGGCGTCACCGTCGAGGGCTGAGACATAAACAGTGGGAGGGCATGACACTGCCCGCATGACCACACAGGAGGATATACAATGAAACATGGCAAGCATTATGTCGACGCTGCAAAGCTGGTCGATTCTACTAAACTGTACGATGTGAACGAGGCTCTGGAGCTGGCTTGCAAGACCGCTTCTGCCAAGTTCGACGAGACCGTTGAGCTGCACGTCCGTCTGGGCGTTGATGGCCGTCACGCAGACCAGCAGGTCCGCGGCGCTGTCGTTCTGCCCAACGGCACCGGCAAGACCGTGCGCGTGTGCGCCATTGCCAAGGGTCCCGCTGCTGCTGCTGCTGAGGCTGCAGGTGCAGACATCGTTGGTGATGACGAGCTGATCGCAAAGATCGCCGGCGGCTTCATGGACTTTGACGTTGTTGTGACCACCCCCGACATGATGGGTCGCGTTGGTCGCCTCGGTAAGGTCCTGGGCCCCCGTGGTCTGATGCCCAACCCCAAGGCTGGTACCGTTGCTCCTGATCTGGGCAAGGCTGTCAGCGAGGCTAAGGCTGGTAAGATCGAGTACCGTCTGGACAAGCAGAACATCATCCATGTTCCCGTGGGCAAGGCTTCTTTCGGTGCAGAGAAGCTGTACACCAACCTGAACACCGTGCTGGAGGCTATTGCCAAGGCAAAGCCCGCTGCTGCTAAGGGTACCTACTTCAAGAGCGCTACCATCGCCACCACCATGGGCCCTGGCATCCGTCTCAACACCCTGAAGTACGGTGTTTGATCTTTTGATCTGAGTTTCTAAAGTTTTTCTGTCGTCTGTTTGGGGCGGCAGAAAAATTTTGTAAAGAAATTTCAAAAAAGTACTTGACAACTCCGCACGTTTGCGGTAATATGATCATGCTGTTTTTGAGACAGCAGGTGCTGGAGTCCAGCGTAAGGCTATGCCGCCTGCCGAGAAACGTGCGTAAAGTTGCTTTATGCCTCTTTCTCGACCAAGTGCGGGAAAGAGGCTTTTTTCATACGACTCCGGTTTTTGATACAAGTTTTTGAAACGAGGTGAAACCGAATGCCCAGTGCAAAGATTCTTTCTGAAAAGCAGGCTTATGTCGCTGATCTGAAGGCAAAGTTTGAGAGTGCGGTTTCCGGCTGCGTCGTCGCTTACGGCGGCATTAACGTCGAGAACGACACCAAGCTCCGTAAGGAGCTGCGTGAGGCAGGCGTTGATTACATGGTCGTGAAGAACACCATGCTGCGTCTGGCAGTCAAGGGTACCTCCCTGGAGGCTCTGGCTGAAAACTTCAAGGGTGACACTGCTGTCGCTTTTGCTCACGAAGAAGATCCCATGGCTGCTGCCCGCATCCTGTGCAAGTATCAGGACGGCGATAAGTCCAAGAAGTTTGTCGTGAAGGCTGGCTTCATGGAAGGCAAGACTATGGACGCTGCCGAGACCAACGCCATCGCAAAGCTGCCCAACCGCGAAGGTATGCTGTCTATGTTTGCAGGCGCCCTCACCAGCACTCTGTCTGGTCTGGCTGTTGCAATGCAGGCTTATGCCGACAAGCAGGAGGAGCCCGCTGCCTAATGGCTGCGTGACCGCTGCTTAAACGATTCTGAAATCAACAAACAAAACCATTTATATTGGAGGGTTATTACCATGGCTTCTGAGAAGATTACTGCCATCATCGACTCCGTCAAGGAGCTGTCCGTTCTGGAGCTGAAGGAACTCATCGACGCTTACTGCGAGGAGTTCGGCGTTTCTGCTGTTGCTGCTGCTGCTCCCGCTGCTGCTGGCGCTGCTGCTGCTGCTGAGGAAGAGAAGACCGAGTTCGACGTCATCCTGGCTGAGGCTGGCGCTACCAAGATGCAGGTCATCAAGCTGGTGAAGGAGATCACCGGTCTGGGCCTGAAGGAAGCTAAGGCTATCGTTGATGGCGCTCCCAAGGCTGTTAAGGAGAAGGTCTCCAAGGCTGAGGCTGACGACATCAAGAAGAAGCTGGAAGAGGCTGGCGCTAAGGTCGAGGTTAAGTAATTTAACCCCCTTCCTTACGTTCTTTCTTGAACACAAAGAGGTCTGTGCCGCAAGGTGCAGACCTCTTTTTTGCTGCACTTTTCTATTGCTGCAAACTATGCTATACTGTGACTGACAGGAGGAGCGGCGGACCCCTTCCCCGCCGCACAAATGCTATGGACTATCGCAACTGGAACAACGGACTTTCCACTTCCCTGCTGGGCTTTGGCTGTATGCGCTTTCCCACAAAGGCGGACGGCAGCATTGACGAGCCCCGTGCCGAGGCGCTGCTGAACACTGCAAAGGACGCTGGTGTGAATTATTTTGACACTGCCTACCCCTACCACGGCGGGGAAAGCGAGCCCTTTGTGGGGCGGGTCATTGCCAAATGGGACCGCAGCAGCTTTTACCTTGCCACCAAACTGCCCCTGTGGAACTGTAACACGCTGGATGAGGCAAAGGATCTTTTTGAGCAGCAGTTCCGGCGGCTGGGGGTGGAGTATATCGACTTCTACCTGCTGCACTCCCTCCATGCCGCCCGGTACCGCAAGGCAAAGGAGATGGGTGTGGTGGACTGGCTATGGCAGCAGAAAGCGGCAGGTCGGATCCGGAACTTCGGTTTTTCCTGCCACGACAACGCCGCCGGCTTTGAAGAGATCCTGCGGGACCAGCCCTGGGATTTCTGCCAGCTGCAGTACAACTATCTGGACCGGGATGACCGTGCCGAGGAGATCAGCGGCGACCGGGGCTATCGGCTCACCGAGGAGCTGGGCGTTCCCCTGATCATCATGGAGCCCATCAAGGGCGGCACCCTTGCCGCCCTGCCTGCCGATGCCGCCGCCCCTCTCCGGGCACTGGACCAAAAGGCATCCGACGCTTCCTGGGCACTGCGGTGGGTGGGCAGCCGCCGGAACGTCCATGTGATCCTCTCCGGCATGAGCGCCGAGGATCAGCTTGCAGATAACCTTGCCACCTTCCGCCGGTTCCGTCCCCTCTCCCCTGCGGAGGAAGCTGCTGTGGAGAATGCCGCCGCTGTGCTCCGCAGCCGCATCCGCATCGGCTGCACCGGCTGCCGCTACTGTATGCCCTGCCCCATGGGGGTGGACATCCCGGACAACTTCAGTATCTGGAACAAGCTGGGGATGTTCCAGCAGCCGGAGGCGATAAAAAACCAGTGGACCCAGCAGTTCCCGGACAGTGAAAAGGCGCTGCACTGCATCCGCTGCGGCAAATGTGAGGCGGTCTGTCCTCAGAAACTGCCCATCCGCACCGCACTGGCACAGGCGCAGGCAGAGCTGGACGGGTTGTAAGGCGGTACCGGTCTGCCCCGTGATACGCAAAAAGAGCAGGATACCCGTCCGCAGACGGAGCATCCTGCTCTTTGGATCTTCTTGAGGATCTTCTCTTACATTCTTACCACAGGCGGATGACCTTGATGACGCCCTCAGCCTTGTCCCGTGCCAGCTCCAGATGGTGCTGCAGGGAGTCTGCGGCGCGGTCCCAGTCGTTGTCCAGCGCTGCATCCAGGATCTGCAGGTGCTCCTCGCAGGTCTGCTCCTGATTGATCATGCTCACCTTGCCGGTCATGATGCGGAACCGGGTGTTCAGACCAGTGATCCGGTCGTATGCCGAACGCAGATACTTGTTGGGCAGGGTGCTCATGAGCAGCTCGTGGAATTCATCGTCCGACTTGCAGAAATCGGCAATGTGCTCCGGATGGTGCATCAGCTCTTCGTATGCTGCCAGCTGCTCCTGGGGAATACGGTCGCCGTATGTACGCAGCGCATAAGGCTCCACCAGCAGCCGCATCTCGAACATGCTGTGGACGTCCTCCTCGGTGATGCCGGAAACCATGAGACCCTTTTTGGGCAGGATGGTGATAAGCCCCTCCTGCTCCAGTCTGCCCAGTGCATCCCGCATGGGAGTGCGGCTGATGTTGCCCATCTCTGCGCAGAGCTTCTGCTCGTTCAGAAACTCGTTGGGGCGGTACTCACAGTTCAGGATCTTGGTCTTCAGGTACTGGTACGCCTGCAGTTTCAAGCTTGGCTTGGTCTGCGTCTCCATTTCTTTCATTGTCATCTTCTCCTATATTTCTTCTTCCATATAAACGCCAAAAAGCAGCTTCTGTTCCAAGCTGCTGCGTGCCATGCCTCACGGGTCATGTATCCCGGCTGCAATCCCAGTCTTTCTTCTGATATATTATTTCACATTACAGCATATTTTACAAGACTTTTCTATTAACTTTGGCGCGTTTTCCGTTTTATCCAAATTTTTGGCTTTATTTTTGCCAAATCTTACAAAGTTTTTGTGCTTGTTACCAAAGCAGCTTTTTTTCACACGATTTTGCATACAACCGCAAAGTATGTTACAATAGTCAAAAAGATCCCTATCACGAAAAGGAGTGTTTGCATTTCATGGCGCGCAGCGATGGTTACAATACAAAGACCCGGCAGTTGATCTTAGACTACCTCATCAACAACCGGCAGCATGCGGTCAGTGCCTCCAATATTCTGGAGCATCTGGAGCAACAGGGGGCAAGTCCCAACCCCACCACGGTCTACCGCTATCTGGACAAGCTTGCCGGGGAGCAGCGGATCATGAAATATGTGGCGGACAAGGGCGAGCGGGCGGTGTTCCAGTATGTGGACGAGGGGCGTCACTGCCGGGAGCACCTGCACCTGAAATGCGTCCAGTGCGGACGGATCTATCATCTGGACTGTCACTTCATGGACGAGGTCCGCGCCCATCTGATGGCGGAGCACGGCTTTACCCTTCAGTGCGAGGGCAGCGTTTTGTACGGACTTTGCCGCCACTGTGCCCAGCAAAACGATCAGCCTGAACAAACTGCAAAAAATTGCCCCTGCTGTGTTGACACGGACAAAAAGCCGTGATACAATGCAGGCAGAAAAAGGCAACGACCGGGAAAAGTAAGGTATCCGGGTTCTTTTACAGAGAGCGCCCTGTGGTGGAACGGCGCAGAGAACGATACCCGAACGAACACCCGTGAGCTTCCCCCTGAACCCGCACGGCGGCAGTAGGGGCAGACGTGCGCCGCTCGTTATCGCGGCAGTGCTTTCAACGGGGAGAGCGCACAAAAGTGACCGGTATCTGCTTTGCAAGCCGGTAATTTAGGTGGCACCACGGATACGGCAGCATATTCGTCCTAGGACAAAAGGGATGAATGTGCTGCCGTATTTTTTTGGTATTTTTTGCAAAGAGGGGTAAGAAATATGTGTTGTGTTATGGGTTACACGGGGCACGATATCCGTGCCGACAAATTCAGGGAATACCTGCTCCGGACGGTGGACCGGGGTCCCGACGATCAGCGGGTGGTGGAAGGTCCCTTTGGGCTTATGGGCTTTGGGCGGCTTGCCATCATGGGTCTGACCCCGGAGGGGATGCAGCCCTTCTATCGGGGCGCCGACTGCGTGGTGTGCAACGGCGAGCTCTACGGATTCCGGTTTGAAAAAGAGGTGCTGAAGCGCCGGGGCTACAAGTTCCAGTCCGACTGCGACTGCGAGATCCTGTTGCCCCTGTACTACGAGTACGGACTGGATATGTTCCGCCATATGGATTCGGAATTTGCTCTGATCCTCTATGATTCCCGGAAGGACCGGCTCATTGCCGCCCGGGACCCCATCGGCATCCGTCCCCTGTTCTACGGCTACTCCAAGTCCAGCCACAAGATCGCCTTTGCCTCCGAGATGCGCAACCTCATCGGTTGGTGCGATGACATCCGTCCCTTCCCCATCGGCAGCTACTACTGCGACGGTCGGTTCGTGCGGTATGAGGACATTGCAGACGTGCCCGCTCCCATGCAGGATGACCTGCCCACCATCCTGACCAACATCCGTGAAAAGCTTATTGCAGGCGTGGAAAAGCGGCTGGATGCCGATGCACCGGTGGGCTTTCTGCTTTCCGGTGGTTTGGACTCCTCCCTGGTGTGCTCCATTGCCGCCAAAAAGCTGGGCAAGCCCATCCGCACCTTTGCCATCGGCATGGACACCGACGCCATCGACCTGAAATACGCCCGGCAGACCGCCGATTATCTGGGCAGCGAGCACCATGAGATCATCATTAACCGGGAGGTGGTGCTGAAGAATCTGGAAGAGGTGATCCGGCTGCTGGGCACCTGGGATATCACCACCATCCGTGCCAGCATGGGCATGTACCTGCTGTGCAAGGCGATCCACGAGCAGACCGATGTGCGGGTGCTGCTGACCGGCGAGATCTCCGATGAGCTGTTCGGCTACAAGTACACCGACTACGCCCCCACCGCCGATGCCTTCCAGCAGGAGAGCCAGAAGCGGATCCGGGAGCTGTACATGTACGATGTGCTCCGGGCAGACCGGTGCATCTCCTCCAACAGCATCGAGGCGCGGGTGCCCTTTGGGGATCTGGACTTTGTGCGGTACGTCATGGCGATCGACCCGGAAAAGAAGGTGAACCGCTACGGCAAGGGCAAGTACCTGCTGCGGAAAGCGTTTGAGGGAGACTGGCTGCCGCCGGAGATTCTGTGGCGGGAAAAGGCAGCCTTCTCCGATGCCGTAGGACACAGCATGGTGGACGACATCAAGGAGTACGCCGAAGGGCTGTACACCGATGAGGAATTCCAGCTGCGCCGCGCCAACTACTCCGCCCACTGTATGCCCTTTACCAAGGAGAGCCTGCTGTACCGGGAGATCTTTGAGAAGTACTACTACGACCAGAGCCGCACCATCGTGGGCTTCTGGATGCCCAACAAGGCATGGCCCGGCTGCAATGTCAACGACCCCTCTGCCCGGGTACTGGCAAACTACGGTGCCTCCGGCGTGTAAGTTTTGTGCAAAAATTGCCAAAATTTTAAAAAACTACTGTAGGGTTTGACAAAGCAGGAATAGTATTCCATAATACCTGTAGATAAATAGGAAAAAGAACCGTCTTAAAAGAAGGGCTTTTGGTATTGCGCCGTTTCAGCTGCCCCTGCCCCCGGAGGCACGGCTCCGTTTCTGGGACTTTTTCCCGGCGGAAAAGCGCTGCCAACGGTGGGGCAATGTTCCCTTCCGGTATTTTGACACGGCGGAGATGCTGTGCATCCTGCTGGAACTGGAGCACGCCCTGCAGGACACGGCACAGACAGAAACGCTGCACCGGCTTGCCGGGCATTTCTATCGGGTCAACCGGCTGACCACGGAGATCTCCGATCCCCTGGCAGCACCGTGACCACTGCCCCCTTTTGACACAAAAACACCCCCGGCTTCCGTCGGGGGTGTTTTGCGTTCTATGGTCTCCGGGACCTTCACATCCGGATCTTCTGGGCGGCACGGGCAATGGAGGCAAGCAGGCTCACCAGACGCTTTTCGTCCATCTGCCCGCAGTAGCTGGTAAAGGTGTAGTAGCAGCCCTGCACGCAGAAGGACAGCACCACTTTCCGCACCACGTCACTTTCAAAAGAGGGGTCTTTTTCTGCAATGCACCGGCACAGCATCCCCTCCACCCGGTTGATGAACAGCCCCTGCCGGGAATCTGCAAAGACGATGTTCACCGCCTCCTGGTTCCGCACAAAAGCACGGAACAGCTCCCGGGTCAGCCACTCGGTGCGCTCGCTGACATCGCTGGCAGTGAGCCGGGGCAGGCTTGCCACCACTGCCTCCACCAATTCATCCTCCATGGCGGTGGCGAGGGCATAGATGTCCTGATAATGGGCGTAGAAGGTAGATTTGTTGATGCACGCCAGGTCGCACAGCTCCTTGACCCGGATCTTTTCCAGAGGCTTTTGTGCCCGCAGCTCCATAAAGGCGTTCTTGATGGCACGCTCGGTTTTTTCAATACGAATGTCCAGAAAATCCACCTCTTTTGCGTTTTTGTTGATTATCCAACACTTTTCCGGTTTTGTGGATAGACAAGCTCCGCTGCCTTTTTTATACTGGATACAAGAACGGAAGCCGCCTTTGTTACTCCTTGCGGTACAGCAGACCCTGACTTTCCAGCTGGTCCCGGATCCGTTCAAAGCTCTGCCGGTCCGGGCAGCGCAGGGTGTGAAGATGCACCCCGCCGGTCATCCGGCTCAGCAGGCAGTCCGGGGTGCTGCGGAACTGCAGGATGAAGTTGTCAGCATCGTAGCGGTTGGCAATGTTCAGGTTGGCACGGATCTCTCCGTAGAGGCTGTTTTCCACTGCCACATCCACCACGGTGCCCCCCTGGTCTACCACAGTATACAACTCCTGCCGCAGCTGCTCCTCGGTGCTGTGGGCGCACGCCAGTATGCCGGTGTAACCCTTTTCCACCGGGTGCAGCTGATAGCCCCGGGGGGTAGCGTCGATCTGTGCCCCGCCGGCACGCAGAAGTGCCACATCTCCCACCACGATCTGCCGGGAGACCCCCATCTCTGCCGCAAGGGCGCTGGCACTGAGAGGCGCATCTGCCTTGCTGAGCTTTTCCAGGATCGACTCTCTGCGCTGGGACGCATTCATGGACTGCCGCCTACCTTTCCATTATCCAACGTTATCGTACATATTGTAGCAAAACTTTGGGTTTCCTGCAAGGCACTGTTTACTTTTTCAGCTTAAAAATGGTAGCATAGTTGGAGGGCAGCTGCACCTTCATCCTGCCCCACTCCATACTGGCGAGCACCGGCTGTGCGCCCACGGTATCTGCCAGCAGGTCCTGTGCCTCGGATGCCTCCACCGGCAGCTGGAATTCCAGCTGTGCCGGGGTGTCGCCGTTGTTCAGCACCACCACTGCCGCCTCTCCGTCCAGCACCCGGGCAAAGGCATAGCACTGGGTGGTGAGCTGCAGCTCCTTCACCTCGCCCCAGGTCAGCTCCGGCAGCTCTGCCTTCAGCTTGCCCAGAGCGGCGTAGACACTGGTGACGAAATTGGTCTTGGGGGCATCTTTGTAGTCCTCAAGCTCCAGACAGGGGCGCAGGGGCCAGTCGCTTCCCCACTCTTTTTTGCCGTCGATGCCAAATTCCGAGCCATAATAGATAGACGGAATACCCCAAAGCGTATATACTAGAAGGGCAATATGACGGATGTGTTCCCGGTTCCGCAGTTTGTTGGGCAGACGCTCCACATCGTGGTTATCCGAGAAGAGATACAGCCGGGTGTCGTGGCACAGTCCCTGCAGCCGGCGCATGGTGTGGGCGATCTCAAAATAGTTGTGGTCGTTGTGTCCGCTCCATAGCCCCTTGTGCAGCTCATAGTTGGTGACGGAGTGGAGCATCTCCGGGTTTACCCAGCGGCTGTAATCTCCGTGGATCACCTCGCCCATGAGCCAGAACTCCGGTTTGATCTGGTTTGCCAGCTGCCGCAGCCCCCGCATAAAGTCAAAGTCCAATACGTCCGCCGCATCCAGACGGATGCCATCGATATCAAACTGATCCACCCAGAAACGGATGGTGTCATAGTGGTAGTTCTGCACCTCCGGGTTCCGCTGGTTCAGCTTTACCAGCAGGTTAAAGCCGCCCCAGTTGCCGTAGGAGAAGCCGTCGTTATACTCGTTGTTGCCCCAGAAGTTCACATCGCAGAACCAGTCCTTATACCGGGCATTCTCCCGGTTCGCCTTCAGGTCCTGAAAGGCAAAGAAGTCCCGTCCCACATGGTTGAACACGCCATCTACAATGACCCGCTGTCCCCGGGCATGGCAGTCCGCCACGAACTGCCGGAACTCATCGTTGGTGCCAAGCCGCCGGTCCACCCGGCGGTAGTCGATGGTGTCGTAGCCGTGGGAACCGCTCTCGAACAAGGGTCCGATGTAGATCGCCGTACAGCCCAGCTGCGCTGCGTGCTCCGCCCAGCTGCCTAACTTTTCAAACGCCCCGGGCACCGGCTGCCCATCGTTTTCGTGGGCACAGCCGCACAGTCCCAGCGGATAGATGTGATAAAAAACTGCATTGTCATACCAAGCCATTGTAGTCATCGCTCCCTCGTTGTCTGCAAAATATGCCGCCCTCTGCGGCGGCAGGATTAGTATAGCACAAATTTTGTAAAATATGTGAATCATTACCTGTTTTTGTTAAGAATCGCCAAGGATATCTGCCAATTTGTCGACAGTTTCCCGGCTTTCTTGGACAGTTTGCCCAATTGTTCCCGTCAACACCAGTGCCTGCGGGCGCTGAGAACATATAGAAGAAGGAGATCTTTGCATGAATTACCCTGCCATCCCCCGCGAATTTTTTAATGGTGACTGCTTTGACGCCTACCATGTTCTGGGCGCCCACCCCTTCACCGCACCGGACGGTGCCGAGGGCTGGCGCTTTGCCGTCTGGGCACCCGGTGCCACCGCCGTGGAGGTGTGCGGCGGCTTTGACGGCTGGGAGCAGGGCGTCTCCATGGAGCGCGCCGACACCGGTGTGTGGAGCGCCTTTATCTCCGGGCTTTCCGAGGGGGAGCTGTACAAATACCGGGTCCACGGGGCAGACGGCAGTGTGGTGATGCGCAGCGACCCCTACGCCTTTGCCACCGAGCTGCGCCCCGGCACCGCCAGCAAGCTTGCCAAACTGGATTTCACCTTTGACGACCATGCGTGGATGGAGCGCCGGGACAAGTGCCGCAACCGCCCCTTGAACATCTACGAACTGCACGCCGGGAGCTGGAAGCACAAGCCCGGCAGTACCCAGCCCGACGGCTCCGACGACTGGTACAACTACGAGGAGCTGGCAAAGGAGCTGATCCCCTGGCTGCTGGACCACCACTTTACCCATGTGGAGCTGCTGCCTCTGGCAGAGCATCCCTTTGACGGCAGCTGGGGCTACCAGACCACCGGCTACTTCTCAGTGACCAGCCGCTACGGCTCCCCCGCCCAGTTTGCCGCCTTTGTCAACGCCTGCCACCGCATGGGCATCGGCGTCATCATGGACTTTGTGCCGGTGCACTTTGCCGCCAACGCCGATGCACTGGCAAAGTTTGACGGCACCCACCTGTACGAGTACGACAGTGATGTGGGACAGAGCGAGTGGGGCACCTGCAACTTCAATTACTACCGCCGGGAGGTGTGCAGCTTCCTCAGCAGCGCCGCCGGAATGTGGATGGATGTGTACCACTGCGACGGCATCCGGATGGATGCCATATCCCGCGCCCTGTACTGGCAGGGAGACCCCAACCGTGGGGTCAATCAGGGCGCAGTGAACTTTTTGCGGAACCTGAATCACGGGCTGAACCAGCGTTGGCCCACCGGCATCTACATGGCAGAGGATTCCACCAACTTCCTGAAGGTCACCGCCCCCACCCGCTACGAGGGAATCGGCTTTGACTACAAGTGGGATATGGGCTGGATGCACGACACCCTGGACTACTTTGCCACCCCCTTTGGGGAGCGCCCGGACGCCTACGGCAAGCTCACCTTCAGCATGCACTACTTCTACAACGAGCTGTATCTGCTGGCACTGAGCCACGATGAGGTGGTCCACGGCAAAAAGACCATCATTGACAAGCTCTGGGGCACCTATGCCGAAAAATGCGCCCAGCTGCGGACCCTGTATTTCTATATGTACACCCACCCGGGCAAAAAGCTCAACTTCATGGGCAACGAGCTGGGGCATTTCCGGGAGTGGGACGAAAAACGGGAGCTGGACTGGGACCTGCTGAAGTATCCCTTCCACGATGCTTTCCAGAAGTACTTCGCTCACCTGTGCCGCCTTTACTGCACCGAGCCTGCCCTGTACGACGGAGAGTACAACTCCGACTGCTTTGAGTGGGTCGCCTGCGAGAGCCGCACCGAGGGGGTCTATGCCTGGCTGCGGAAGGGGCAGGGACAGAACCTGCTGTGCGTCATGAACACCCAGGACAAGAGCCACAAAAAGTTCCCCCTCTACCTGAAGTTCCCCTGCGGTGCCGAGGAGCTGCTGAACACCGAGGCTGCGCAGTGGGGCGGTGCCCTGAAGGGACGGCATAAGACAAGCCTCCACACCACCGACGGCGGCGTCTACGGACGGGACTACACCCTTACTGTGGACCTGCCTGCCATGGGCAGTTGCCTGCTGCGGCTGACCCCGGAGGCACCCAATCCGGATGCTGCCCGCATCAGCGCCAACAAGGCAATGGCACAGCGTCGTCGTGCCGCCCGCAGCGAAAAAGCCGCCGCTGCAAATTCCAAAAAGTAATATTTAGCTGTAAATGTCCTGTCTGCTTTGAAAGCGGCGGGACATTTTGTGTTTTTGTATCCAGGACGGCTGGACATGCCGCCCTTATCTTTGCTATACTGTCCTCAGATCCAACCATTTTTTCAGGAGGCGTCTGTTTCCATGTCTGCAGTCCTTTCCCGGCTGCGGGTGTCGGCAGGTGGCAAGGTGCTGTTGTTCCTTGGCATTTCTGCCGCCCTTCTTGCCATATTTGCTTTTGCCGCCCCCGGCAGCGGGGCGTTTTTTCCGCTGGTAAGCCTGTGGTGCAGCCTTGCGCTGTTCTTCTGTGCTCTGGGTGCCTTGCGGGTGGCGCAGGTCAAACTGGACCTGTTCCACTGCACCGTTCTTATCGGAGTCTGGGCGGCAGCGCTGCTGTACTTTTTCTGGGCGCTGCACCGCCGCAGTTTTGTGTACATCTGGGATTACGCCAATTATCTGACCCTGCAATATGAGGCAGAGGCAGCCTTTGCCGAAGGTCCTGCCGCCGGATTTGCCGCCATCTTCGGCAGTTTCGGGGATGATTACACCAGCTTCATCACCCTGTTTCTGGACTTTCCCTTCTGCCTCACCGACCGCACCGGCGACAGCTTTGCCCTGTGTCAGGTGTTCAGCATCCTGCCCACCCTGCTGGTGGTGCTTGCGGGACTGGTCATCAAGGCGGGGCAGCTTTTGCAGGTCCGCAACCGGCTGTGGTACTTCCTCATTGGTTTTTCCTGGCTGGTCACCTACCCCTTCCTGCGCATGAGCGCCCTGCTGGCGCAGCCGGACTGGTTCGGGCTTATCTTTGCTTTTACTATTCTGCTGCTGACACTGGACTACCGCTTTGAAAAGCCGGAGCCTCTGCGGTGGCTGCTGCTGTTTTTTGCCACCGCCGCCGTGATCCTGAGCCGTCGGTGGTACCTATACTTTGTGGTGGGGTACTACTTTTCCTATGCCCTGCTGGTGCTGGTGCACAGCACAAAACGTGCCCGTGCCGGGGAAAAGTCTGCCGCTCTGCGGCAGGTGGGGAATCTGGTGCTCTTCGGGCTGGGTTCCGTGGCGGCAATGACAGCGCTGCTGTGGCAGATGGTGAGCCGCATCCTGTCCTACGACTACGCCGGACGCTACTCCTTCTACAACGGCGGCGGCATTGCCTATGAGCTGCTGCTGCAGGGCTGCCGTCTGGGTCTGCTGAATGTGGTGCTGATCCTGCTGGGCGTTCTCTATCTGTTCCGCCGCCATCGCCCTGCCATGGTCTGTCTGGGAGGACTGGAGCTGGTGCTGAGCCTTCTGCTGTTCACCCGCATCCAGAACTCCGGTTCCCACCAGATGCTGCTGTATCTGCCCGGGTGGTTTTTGCTGTTTCTGCCCGGTGCAGCAGCCCTTGCCGACGACATCCGCCGCCACCGAAATCTCAAGCTCTTTTACTGGGTGTTCACGCTGGTGTTTGCGGTATCGGTGCGCTGCTCCCCTCTTACCAGCCTTGCCCTGCCGGATGTGGTACTGGATCACTTTCCCCTTTCTGCCGCCAAGGAGTTCATCCGGCTGGACGAGCTGACCTACGACCGCCGGGACCTGCCTCAGATCCAGTATATCGCCCGGTGGATCGACAGCCACTGTGCTGAGGGGGAGATCGCCTATATGATCCCCCACGACATGCTCTACTGCCCGGACCACTTCAAGAACTGCCTGCTGCCGGAAGAGCCTATCGGCGATAAACTCGCCTTTGGTTTCTCGGTACCGGGGACCCACAACTTCCCCATGGAATTCTTTGAGGCAAAATACGTCCTCACCGCCGACCCCTTCCCCCAGACCTATGTGGGGCAGGGCGAGATGTCCCACAAGCTCAACGACCTGTTTCTGGCGGTGCGGGACCAGTATTTCACCATGGAGCAGACCGTTGACATGGGCAACGGCACCATCTTTACCATCTGGCGGCGCACCGTGGAGCCTACCCGTGCCGAGGTGGAATATTATCTGAGCGCTTTTAAGGACGAGGGCGCCCTTTACCCGGAGATGTTCTCCAAAGTCGCCGAAGACTGGCTTGCCGCCCACGGCATGTAACAAGATACGACCTACAAAGGAGGTTCTTATATGAAAGAGTCGAAATACGCCCCGCCAAAGGTCACGCTGGGGCAATACAAAGACCTGCCTGTCACCCGCCGGGTGCGCCCGGTATCCGAAAAGGCAGTGGAGCTGGAGACCCGGAACCTTGCCCGGAACAACGCCCCCTTCCGCCCGGTGTCGGACCCTGCCCAGCGGGGCTGCCGGGTAACGCTGGACTTTGAGGGTTTTATGGACGGAGAGCCCATCCCGGACAGCAAAATGGAAAAGGTCACCGTCCTGCTGGGCACCGGGCAGCTGATGCCTGCCGCCGAGGAGGCAGTGTACGGGCACTGCGCCGGGGAGACCTTCCGGTTTGATTTTACCTATCCGGAGGATTTCCGGGTGGAGGAGCTTTCCGGCAAGACCGCCCAGTTTGAGATCCATCTCCACACCGTGGAGCAAAAGACTATTCTGCCCCCGGACGATGCACTGGCAAAGTCTCTGGGCTTTGATTCTCTTGCGGCACTGCAGAACGAGCTGCGCCGCCGCAAGCAGGAGAGCCACGAGGCAAACGCCGACCGCCTTGCCCGCTCTGCCCTGCTGGATGCCGCCGGAGCCAACCTTATTGTGGATCTGCCTCAGGACAGTCTGGACCTGCGTGCCGAAGCACAGATGCGGGATCTGGAGGTAAAGCTGAAAAAGAGCGGCATCACGCTGGAGTTCTACTGTGAAAAGAGCAGCACCACTCCGCAGGAGCTGCGGGAAGGCTTCCGCCGGGAAGCCGAGCGTCAGATGCGCTGCATGCTGGCGGTCCGTGCCATTGCCGAGGCGGAGAACATCACGGTGCTCAACGAAGAGGTGGACGCCGAGTACGCCAGACTTTCCAAACAGCACGACACCCCAGAGGAGGAGATCCGCAAGGTCATCAGCCGGGATGCCATTGCCGCCGCTCTCACCAACCTGAAGGTCCAGCAGTTCCTGCTGGATCATGCAAATGTCACCTCCATTGTGGAAAAGGAGTAAACCATGAGCTTTTTTACAAGAGCAGCCATGGATGCGCTGATGAAGACCACCCATCCTGAGATCAACCGCCGCCAGTGCTGGAACCTGCATCCCCATCGCAAGCCCTGCACCGAGTGCAAGGATATCTGCCCCTACGGCGACCAGATCTTTACCCGTCCCAACCTTGTCAAGGACTGGGACCCTTGCACCGAGTGCGGCTTGTGCGTTTCGGTCTGCCGCTCCGGCTGCATCGCCCCCTCTCCGGAGCAGGTGCAGCGGGACGTTGCCCCGGTGGATACCGACAACGACACCATCTGGATCGGCTGCGAAAAGTCCACCCGCAAGAACTCGGTGGTGCGGATGTGCATCGCCGCCCTGAGCTGGGAGACCCTTGCCTACCTTGCCCTGAACAAAAAGATCGTGCTGGACCTGACCCCCTGCGGCGAGTGCGAAAACGACCTTTGCGCCGCCCAGCTGCGGAAGGAGCTGACCCGCCTTGTGGATTTCTTTGGGCAGGAGCTGTTTGCCGCCCGGTTCACCCTTGCCTATGAGCAGGACGACGCCCCCTACCATGTAAAGGAGATCAGCCGTCGGGAGATGTTTGAGCAGGTGAGCCACGGCTCCAAGAGCGGCACCAAAAAGCTGCTGCAGATGCTGCCGGGTCTGCGCAGCGAGGAGGACAGCGGCGTGGACTTCCGTCTGCTGCTGCACCAGCGTACCCGTCAGCTGAAGGCGGCATACGAGACTCCCCTGCATTTCGGCTACTACCTGCCCCACTTTACCGATAAGTGCTTTGGCTGCGGCAGATGCGAAAAGGCATGCCGTGCCGGTGCCCTGAAACTGGAAGACATGCCCGACGGGCAGACCCGCATGGTGGTGACCCCCTGGAAGTGCAGCGAGTGCGGCGTCTGTGTCGCCGCCTGCTCCAACAGCGGCTTGGACGGGCTGACCCTGCGGCAGCTCACCACCCTGGGACCTGTAAGCGTCCACAAGTGCACCAAGGTGCTCTGCTCCAGCTGCGGCAAACCCATTGCCCCCGGCACCGTGGAAGGGCTGTGCTCGGTGTGCCGCATCAAGGAGCGCACCCGCAAGCGGCAGGAAGAGGCACGGGCACGTGCCCAGCAGCTGCGGGAAGAGCGGGAGGCAAAAAAAGCCGCCGAGGAAGCCGCCAAGGCTGCAGAAAACGGCGGGGCTGCGGCAGATGCCGCCGTCACCGAAGCTGCCGGAGCAGCGGACGCCGCCCCGGTCGCCGCTCCGGCAGCAGCAGCGGCACCTGCGGCAGAATTTGCGGCAGCGGCTGCCGCCGCCCGTGCCGCCGAGGATAACGCTGCCAAGCCGGAAAACGATTGACGCGGCACCGGAAGAATGCTATACTGAAGTCAGGTTACCACTGGTAGCTCAGACGGTTACAAAGAGGTAGCGGAGCCCGGTTCCGTTACCTCTTTTTCCGTATCCGCCTGCCTCCGGGCGGCGGCAGAAAACACGAATCAAACCTTGTACGAAAGAAGGATCACATTTATGGCACATCCTATTTCCCGCCGTCAGTTCCTGAAGGGCAGCGGCGCTGCAGTGCTTTCCACGGCAGCGGCAGGTCTGCTGAGCAGCTGCGGCGGCTCCTCTGCCTCCGGCAGCAGCACCGGCAGCGGCAGCACCTACACCATGCTGTATTCCCGCCAGCCTGCCACCCTGAACTATCTGATCTGCTCTGCGGACCCGGACCTGTACCACGGTACCCAGTGCGTGGACACCCTGGTGGAGTACGACAGCCGAGGCAAGATCCGGGAAGGACTTGCCACCAGCTGGGACTGGGACGCCGACACCCTTACCTGGACTTTCCACCTGCGGGATGAGAACTGGGTGGACTGCAACGGTGCCGTGCTGGGTCCCGTCACCGCACAGGACTTTGTGGACGCCCTGAAGTATGTGCTGACCCCGGACTACGCCTCCTCCACCACCAGCCTTGTGACCCCCTACGTCGCCGGCGCCGAGGATTACTACAACTATCTGTTCTACAAGTCCTGTGCCGAAAATGGCACCACCGCCGAGGACGGCACCACCTACAGTCTGGGTGCCGACGGCACCGTCACCGCAGCTGTGCCCGGTGCTGCGGCGGTGAGCTACCCTCCCGTGGACTTTGACGCCGTGGGCGTAAAGGCGGTGGACCAGCACACCCTGACCTACACCCTGTGCTTTGATTTCCCCGGCTTTGTGAGCCTGCTGAGCTACGCCCCTTACGAGCCGGCATACGGTCCCATGCTGGAGGAGCTGGGAGACCAGTTCTGCACCAGCGCCGAGACCGCCTGCAGCTGCGGTGCCTTCTATCTGGCGGAATATGTGCCGCTGGAAAGCTGGATCATGAAGAAGAACCCGGAAAACTACGACAACGCCAATGTCTACATCGACACCATCCGGTACATCTACAATCAGGAAGCGCTGATCAGCGGTCCGGAGATGGTAAAACGGGGCGAGATCGATCAGGCGACCATCAGCTCCGACATTCTGGACAGCTGGCTGGCAGACGATACCACCCGGAGCATGGTGTCCATGGAGCGTCCGGAGACCGGCAAGAGCTACTTCTACATCTTCAACTTCCTGCCCTACCCCCACCAGTTCTCCAACTGGAACACCACCGGCGTAGATGCCCAGTACGAGCCGGACAACTGGGTCAAGGCGATCAACTCCACCAGCTTCCGCAAGGCGTTCCTCTACGCCATCAACCCCGCCGTGACCCTTGCTGTCACCGCACCGGAGGGCTACGACAACTACAAGCTCCACACCATCACTCCGCCCTCCTTCTGCGCCAACAGTCAGGGCGTGGACTACACCCAGTGCGGCGACCTTGCCGCCCTGTCGGACTTTTTTGACGAGGCAAAGGCAAAGGAGTACCGGGATGCCGCCGTGCAGGAGCTTACCGCCGCCGGGGCGACCTTCCCCATCAAGGTACTATATCCCTACAACCCTGCCGTGGTGGACTGGGACAAGCAGTGTCAGGTGTTCAAGCAGCAGGTGGAGGGCGTGCTGAACGATGGCTTTGACTTTGTGGACATCATCATCACCCAGGGACCCTCCGATAACTTCCTGAATGCAGTGCGCCGTGCCGGCGCCTACCAGTTCATGTCCTACTACTGGGGTGCCGACTACTCCGACCCGGAGACCGAGGTGTACCCCTTCTATCAGGAGGCGGGAGACCGGGGCACCTGCTACAGCTTCCTGCGCACCGGCGTGGAGGACGGCATCGTCACCGGCGAGACCGCCCAGCTGGTAATGCAGTACATGAAGCTGGTGGAAGAGGCAAAGACCATCACCGAGGATCTGGATGCCCGGTATGAGGCGTTTGCCAACGCAGAGGCATTCCTGATCTCCAACGCACTGGCGATCCCTCTGGGTATGCCGGTGCCTCCCTACATTGCCACCCGGCTGAACCTGTGGGAGGGGCAGTACGCTCCCACCGGGCTTTCCTCCAACCGCCTGAAGGGGGTCCACATTCAGGATCACTACATCTCTATGGAGGAATACGAGGCAAACCGGGACGCTCGGTAAGACGATTTAAAATGCCCTCCGCTTTGCTCTGGGCATAGTCAGCGGAAATATTTTTGATTTTGGGGTTCAGGAAAGTCTGCGGACTTTCCTGAACCCCATTTTCACAGGAGGAGTCGTAACCGGGAACGGCATCTGCAGCGCCTGCTTCCTGCGGAAGCGGCGGCACTGCGGGAAGCGGGGTCCGCCCTCTCCGTCACCTCCGGTGCCACCTCCCCCATTGGGGGAGCTTGGCACAAAGTGCCAGAAGGGGAATTGGCGGCACGATGTGCCGAATGAGGGCGCTCTTACAGATGCTGCTAACGGCTGTTCACCCCTCATCCGTCTGCTCCCTACGGTCGCAGCCACCTTTCCCCCAAGGGGGGAGCTGCCGCGCAGCGACTGAGGGGGGAATAGATCGGCGGAGCCGGAAAAAACGGTTAAAAGATCTTCACGCCGAAGAGGCGTGAATCTTCAGTTTTTTCCGGTGGACCCCTCCCCACCTCTGACCCCAGCGGAGCGTCCCAGCCCGTTGGCGGCAAGCAAAAAGTTACCCCCCGGGCACGCAGTGCGCATTCAAAATCGTCCCTCCCCCCCATTTTCCCGCAAATATCCGCAAATCCCTTTCCAAACCGAAGGATTTGCGGTATTCTATACTTGTCTGTATTTTTATAGAAAAGAGAGGTGCACACAGATGGTGCAATATCTGGCAAAGCGGATCGGACGCTCCATCCTGACCTTGTTTGTTATTGTGACGCTGGTGTTCTGCCTGCTGCGGCTGATGCCGGTGGAAGGCTATTTTTCCAACTACGAAAAGATGACCCCGGCACAGGTGCAGGCAGGCTTGCAATCCATGGGACTGCTGGACCCGCTGCCGGTGCAGGTGGGGCGGTTCTGGAAGAACGCCCTGCAGGGGGATCTGGGGGTAAGCCACATTTACAAGGTAAACGCCCCTGTTACCCAGATCCTGGCACAGAAGCTGCCCATCTCCATCCAGATGGGCGTATGCGCCATGATGCTGAGTCTGGTATTGGGGATCCCGCTGGGGCTTGTAATGGGGCGGTACAAGAACCACCTGCCGGATAAGCTCGGCACGGCGGTGATCGTGCTCATTCAGGCGGTGCCTGCGGCGGTGTACTTTTTGTACATCCAGATGTACGGCACCACGGCGCTGGGAGTAGGGCTGCTGTTCAACGCCGCCGACTGGCGGTACTGGGTGCTGCCGGTATGCAGCATGAGTCTGGCAAACCTTGCCTTCTACGCCATGTGGCTCCGCCGCTACATGGTGGACGAAAGCAACAAGGACTATGTGCGTCTGGCACGTGCCAAGGGGGTCAGCGAGACCAACATCTCCCTGCACCATGTGTTCCGCAACGCCATGGTTCCCCTTGTGCAGTACATTCCCTCCGCCTTTCTGAACACGGTGGTAGGCTCCATCTACATCGAAAGCCTGTACAGCATCCCGGGCATGGGCGGCTTGCTGGTGACCTGCGTGCAGCGCCACGACAACACCATGGTGCAGGGCATCGTGCTGCTGTACGCCTGTGTGGGCATCCTTGGTCTGTTTTTGGGAGACCTGCTCATGGTGCTCATCGACCCCCGGATCAGTTTTGGCAAGAAAGAAGGTGGACGCTGATGCTTTCGTTCCTCAAGAATACCAAGTCCCGCAGGCTGGAACAGCAGCTGGACACCCTGCAGCAGCAGGGTCCTGCCGCCTGGGCAGAGCTGCCGGAGGATGAGCTGTTCACCCCCGCCGGCTTCCAGCCCCAGCAGGCAGAGGCAACTGCCAGCTCCAACTACAGCTACTGGGGCAGCACCTTCCGTGCCTTTTTTAAGAACCGGCTGGCAGTGGCGCTGCTTATTGCTCTGATCGCAGTGGTCGCCTTTGCCTTTCTGCAGCCCTGTCTGCCGGGGCAGAAGGACCCCAACCTCTGCGCCGTGGACCCGGTCACCGGCATCCAGTACCGGAACATCGCCCCGGGGCAGGACGGCTTTGTGTGGGGTTCCAACTCCATCGGGCAGGACCTTTGGGCACGGATCTGGGCAGGCGCACGCACCAGCCTGACCATCGCCTTTTTTGTAGCGGTGGTGGAGGCAGTGGTGGGCATCACCGCCGGTGTGCTGTGGGGCTATGTGCGAGGGCTGGACTTTTTGTTCACAGAGTTGTATAACATCTTTGACAACATCCCCACTGCCATTGTGCTGATCCTGATCTCCTATGTGGCGACCCCCAGCATCTGGACCATGATCCTGGGCATGTCCATCAAGGGCTGGATCGAGATGGCACGGTTCATCCGCAACCAGATCCTCATTATCCGGGACCGGGACTACAATGTGGCGTCCCGGTGCATCGGCACCCCCACCTTCCGCATCGTGGTGCGGAACCTGCTGCCCTATCTGGTGTCGGTGATCATGCTGCGGATGGCGCTGACCATCCCGGAGGCGATCGGCAACGAGGTGTTCATCACCTACATCGGTCTGGGACTGTCGGTGGAGACCCCCTCTCTGGGCAATCTGGTCAACGATGGTCGCAAGGTGATGATGCAGGCAGGGCTGCGGTACCAGCTGCTGTACCCCACCCTGATCCTCAGCTTTGTCACCATCGCCTTCTACCTCATCGGCAACGCCTTTTCGGATGCTGCCGACCCCAAAAATCACCTGCAGTAAGGAGGATATCCTATGGAACAGAACGATCGTATCCTCTCGGTGCAGGATCTGCACGTAAAGTTTGACCTCCGGGGCAGGGTTCTCCATGCCATCCGGGGGGTGGATCTGGAGCTGTACCGGGGAGAGGTCCTTGCCATCGTAGGCGAGAGCGGCTCCGGCAAAAGCGTGTTTACCAAAAGCTTTATGGGACTGCTGGATGCCAACGGCTCCATCACCGGGGGCACCATGGACTATTATCCCACCCCCGGCGGCGAACCGGTGCGGCTCTCCTGCCTGAAGGGGGAAAAGGACTGGCTGCGGATCCGGGGCAGGGAGATCGCCATGGTCATGCAGGACCCCATGACCAGCCTGAACCCCCTCAAGACCATCGGGGAGCAGATCATGGAGGCAGTCTGCCTTCATCAGGGTCTCAAGGGCGCTGCCGCCCGGGAAAAGGCTCTGGAATATCTGCGGGACGTGGGCATCCGGGACCCGGAGCAGCGGTTCCGTCAGTACCCCCACGAGTTTTCTGGCGGTATGCGTCAGCGGGTGGTCATTGCCATTGCGCTGGCGTGCAGCCCCCGGATCCTGATCTGTGACGAGCCTACCACCGCACTGGATGTGACCATTCAGGCACAGATCCTGCAGCTGCTGAAGCAGATGCGGCAGAAATACCACCTGACCATCGTTATGATCACCCACGATCTGGGTGTGGTAGCAAACATTGCAGATCGGGTGGCGGTGATGTACGCCGGGGACATCGTGGAGATCGGCACCGCCGATGAGATCTACTACGACCCCCGCCACCCCTACACCTGGGCGCTGCTGTCCAGTATGCCTCAGATGGGGGTAAAGGGGCAGGACCTGTTCAATATTCTGGGCACACCTCCCAACCTCTTTGCGGAGATCCGGGGCGACGCCTTTGCCCCCCGGAACCCGCAGGCGCTGAAGATCGACTTTGTAAAGCGCCCGCCCTATTTTTCCGTCACCCCCACCCACAAGGCAAAAACATGGCTGCTGGACCCCCGTGCCCCTCAGGTGGAACCCCCTGCGGCGGTAAAGCTGCTGCGAAAGGAGGCGTCTGTCCATGACCGGACCCGCTGAAAAGGAAGTCCTGCTGGAAGTAAAGGACCTGAACATTACCTACGGCACCGGACGCCGGGCATACGATGCGGTACAGCAGGCAAATTTTGTGATCTACAAGGGCGAGACCTTTGGTCTGGTGGGCGAGTCCGGCTCCGGCAAGACCACCATCGGTCGTGCCATCCTGCGGATCCTGCCCACCTCCGGCGGTGAGATCCTGTACAAGGGACAAAAGATCAACGGCAGGATCTCCCGGGCGCTGGATAAACAGCTGACAAAAGAGATCCAGATGATCTTTCAGGACCCGCAGTCTTCTCTGAACGAGCGTGCCAAGGTAAGCTACATCGTAGGCGAGGGCTTGCAGAATGTGCGCCCGGACCTGACCCCCGCCCAGCGGGAGGAAAAGGTCCGGCAGGCGCTGCTGGACGTGGGACTGCTGCCGGAGTTTGCCTCCCGCTTCCCCCACGAGTTTTCCGGCGGACAGCGGCAGCGCATCGGCATCGCCCGTGCCCTCATCGTGGAGCCGGAGTTCATCGTGGCAGACGAGCCCATCAGCGCACTGGATATGTCCATCCGGGCGCAGGTGCTGAATCTGCTGCGGCACCTGCAAAAGGAGCGGGGCATCACCTACCTGTTCATTGCCCACGATCTGTCGGTCATGCGCTATATTTCCGACCGCATTGCCGTCATCCACCGGGGGCGCATCCTGGAGCTGGCGGATGCCGAGGAACTGGTGACCCACCCCCTGCACCCCTACACCCGGAGCCTGCTGTCCGCCATCCCCATGCCGGACCCCCGCCGGGAGCGGGAAAAGACCCTGCTGGTCTATGACCCCGCCATCCACGATTACTCTGCCGAGGCACCGCAGTGGCGTCAGCTGCGACCCCGACACTGGGTACTGTGCAGCGAATCGGAAGCGGCACAGTGGATAAGCCAAGAAGAAAGGTCGTAAACGACATGATACCTGCATCCAAGGAGCCGGTGTTTGCCTCTGTGGCAAAGCCGTGGCTGAAATATTACGATCCAAAATTCATCGGGCAGAGCCTGCCGGAGTGCTCTGCCTATGAACTGATCTGCCGCCGGAACAAAAATCACCTCAGCGAGGCGGCGCTGGAATACTTTGGGCGGAAGTTCAGCTATGCGGACCTGTTTGTGAACATCAAAAAGACCGCCGCCGCCTTCCGTGCCGCCGGGGTGAAAAAGGGCGACATCGTTACGGTGGTAAGCGTCATGACCCCGGAGGTGATCTGCGCCTTTTATGCGGCGGACATGATCGGTGCCACCCTGAACATGGTGGACCCCCGGTACAGCCCCGAGGGCATCCGGGAGTACATTCAGGAGGTGGGGTCCCGGCTGCTGATCTGCCTGAACGTGGTGTATGACCGCTGCCATCAGGCGGCAAAGCGCACTACGGTGGAGCGGGTGCTGGTGCTGTCCCCGGCAGACGGTATGCCCTGGCACCTTGCCGCCGGGCACAAGCTCAAGTGCCCGGATAAAAACCGCTACGCCTCCAACGTGATCTTCTGGAAGGATTTTATCGCCGCCGGTAAGGACCAGAGCACCGCAGCGGAACCCTACGATCCGGACCACGCCTTTGTGGTGGTGCACACCGGCGGCACCACCGGCTTTCCCAAGGGGGTCATGCTCACCGACGGCAACTTCAACGCCATCGCCCTGCAGTTTGCCGCCTACGAAAAGCTGTTCTGCCGGGGACAGAAGCTGATGAACATCATGCCCCCCTTCATCGCCTACGGCTTCTCCTGCGGCATCCACATGCCGCTGGTGCTGGGACTGACCGTTGTGGTCATCCCCAAGCTGGACCCGGAAAAGCTGGGTTCGCTGGTGCTGCGGCACAAGCCCGCCCATATGTTTGGGGTACCCACCCACTACCAGCAGCTTGCTGCCGACCCCAAACTGCAGAAAAAGGACCTGTCCTTCATCCGCAACTACGCCGCCGGCGGCGACTCCCTGCCTCTGGGGGCAGAGCTGGAAGTAGACGAGTTCCTTGCCGCCCACGGGGTGGAATTTCCCCTTGCCAAGGGCTACGGCATGACCGAGGCTTCCTCCGCCGCCACCGCTGCTGCCGGCAAGGTCAACAAGGCAGGCAGCGTGGGCATCCCGCTGGTGAACATGGTGGTGTCGGTGTTTGAACCGGGCACCGACAAGGAACTGCCCATCGGAGAGCAGGGAGAGCTGTGCATCTCCGGTCCCACCCTTATGAAGGGCTACTACGGCAAGCCGGCGGAGACCCAGGCGCTGCTGCACCGCCACCCCGACGGCACCCTGTGGGCGCACACCGGAGACATGGGACACATGGATCAGGACGGTTTTGTCTACGTAGACTCCCGCATCAAGCGGATGATCATCCGTCCCGACGGCTACAAGGTGTTCCCCTCCCTCATCGAAAATGTCATCAGCCGCCACCCCGCCGTCCATCAGTGCTCGGTGGTGAGCTGCCCGGATCAGGAACACACGCAGGGTCGCCTGCCCTTTGTGTTCGCGGTGCTGGACTCTACAGCGGACAAGAAAAAGCGGCAGATCCTCCGGGAGCTGCGGCAGCTGTGCCGGGAAGAGCTGCCGGAGTACGTCCAGCCTGTGGGCTACAAGTTCCTTCCGGAACTGCCCCTTACCCCTGTGGGCAAGGTGGACTACCGGACTCTGGAAGAGCAGATCAGTCCCCGGGATTATTGAAAAGGAGCAATCGGTTTTTCACAGCCATGGCAGCGCCCTCCGACTATGGAAAACTTCTGTGAAAGGAGTTTGTCATGAAACTGAAACGTATTACCAGCGCCCTGCTGGCGGCGGCAATGATGATGGCGCTTTCTGTGCCTGCCTTTGCGGCGCAGGAGCCTGCCACCGAGGATGCCGCCCCGGCACAGCAGACCGAAGAGCAGCCGGAGACCGCCGAGGCTGCAGAACCTGCTCAGGAGCAGCTGACCTATGTGGCGCTGGGAGACAGCATTGTCGCCGGCGTGGGTCTGAAAGGGCTGAAGTACACCAGCGCCCCCATCGGGCTGGACCTTGCCGAAAACTTTGAGGGCTACCCCAAAAAATGCTATGTGGCACGGATCGCCAAGTCCTTGAATCTGGACCGCCAGCACGCCATTGATCTGGGTCTGCCCGGTCTTATGACCAAGGACATGGTGGACATGGTGCGGGATGGTGCCATGCCCCAGATGAATCAGGCGTCCGGCTCCTACTACGTCTACCCCCAGTATCAGGAATACCTGCGGAACGCCGACATCATCAGCATCCAGATCGGTTCCAATGATGCGCTGGTGCCCTGCATCGTGGCACTGGGCGAGGCGACCAACTGGAAGAGCGAGCAGCTTGCCAACACGGTGATCACCGGTATGCTGCGGGACCCCAGCATCGAGTCTCTGCAGCTGCTGTTCAGTGGTCTGTCCAAGATGAAGCTGACTAAGGAGGAATCCGCCGCCACCCGCCAGCTGCTGAACCACGACATGAAGACCATCTGCGACGAGGCATACGTCACGGTCACCACCAATCTGCCTCAGGTCATTGCCGAGATCCGCAAGCTGAACCCGGATGCAGAGATCCTGCTGGTGGGCTACACCAACCCCGTGCCCATGCTGTCCTGCTGGACCAATTACTTCCGCAGCCTTAACACCTTTGCCAAGGACCTTGCTGCCCAGCAGGAGAATGTGACCTTTGTGTCCATTCCCCTTACCATGACCGCCGCCGACGGTCACCCCACCATCTGCGGACACCGCTACATTGCAAACCGTCTGCTCAGCGCCATCAAAAAGATCAATAAGGAAAAGAATTCCTAAGCACATACAAAAAACAGCGTCTGTCCCCACCGGACAGGCGCTGTTTTTTGCGTTTCAGCTCAATCTTCCGTTTTCCACCGAGAAGCTCAGGTCTGCCGCCGCCATGGTGGACCGGCGGTGGGACACCAGCAGCATCGTTTTGTTCCGGCACTCGCTGCGGACGGCACGGAGGATGATGCCCTCGTTGAGGCTGTCCAGATCGGAGGTAGGCTCATCCAACAGCAGAAAGGGGGCGTCGTGGAGAAAGGCGCGTGCCACCCCCTCGCTTGCCAGCATCACCACCTCACTGGTGGCAACGGTCTCAGTGTAGTTTTCCCCCAGAGCCACCAGCTTCTGGTAGATCCGGCTGCGGAGGGTGCCTTTGACATCCTTGGACGCCTCGTGGCTCATGCGGGAGGAAAGCATGGTAAATACGAACCGGAACGGGATGCTGCACAGGCAGAGGGCAAGGTTCTGCCACAGCAGCCGGGAGGTCAGGGTGCCTGCAAAGACAGCCCCTACCAGCCGTGCCACCGCACGGACAAAGATCACGTTCCACAGCAGCCCCATCCACTGGAATACCACATTTACTCCTACATAGCGCAGTGCCCCGGGGGCAAAGGATAGCAATTTTTTGTTGATCACAGTATATTCTCACTTTCTGGGCTCTCTGCTGCGCTGTCCAGCAGCCGGTCGTACTCTCCGGTAAAGATCCGGTCCGGCAGGGCGCTGGTCATTGCCAGCGCAGCGTTGAACCGCTCCTCCTCGGTAAGGTCCCCCTCCACTGGCGGAAAGTGTTCCACAATGGTATCCAGCTCCCGGGACACCTGTTTTGCCACCCAGAGCCCCCGGTCGGTAAGGTAGATCTTACCATAGTGTTCCTTTACGATCATGCCCCGCTCCATCAACAGGTTCAGGATCCGAACCACCGAGGGCTTTGTGACCCCCAGTTTTTCCGCCACGCTGCGGGAACTGATGTCCAGATGGGTCCGTGAGATCTCGTAGATCGCCAGCAGGTAGCGCAGATGCGCCGATGTAAGTTCCATGCCGGTCACTTCCTTTGTTGATTTTTGTACCGGAGCTTTCCGGTGTTATCATCGGCTAACTTTGTTTTGCTTAAAAAAGAGTGCGAGCCGAGAGGTTCAGCCCGCACTCCATAGGTCTAACGCTTAGTGGCAGCCCTTGCAGTGGCTGCAATCGCCGGAGCAGCCGCAGCCGCCACCGTGCTTATGGGTGTGCCATACGACCCAGCCCAGTGCGCCGAATACCAGCGCTGCCACGATGATGGTGGGCAGATTAAAGTTTGTTGCAATAAATTCCGTCATACAGCATACACCCTTTCGTTTCTATCAGATGCGGGAAGCATCCAGCTTGACTTCGTTGTTGTCGGCGTACTTGTTAGGCCGCACCAGCAGGTAGATAAAGGCAGCCAGCACCACGATCGCCACTACACTGAACAGACCGAAGTGCACTTCGCTGGTGACAAGACCCCCCAGCTGATACACCACCAGCGCTGCGCAGTAAGCCAGAGCACACATATAGCCAATGGCAAAGGCGGTCCACTTGCCGTTGTTCATCTCACGCTTGATAGCACCCATAGCAGCAAAGCAGGGAGCGCACAGCAGGTTGAAGATCATGAAGGCGTAGGCAGACAGTGCGGTGTAATCCTGTGCAACCGCTGCCCAGATCTCGTCGCCGTTCTCGGAAAGCTCGCCGCCGAAGTGGTACAGCACGCCGAAGGTGCCCACCACGTTCTCCTTGGCGATCAGACCGGTAACGGACGCCACAGTTGCCTTCCAGTTGCCAAAGCCCAGAGGTGCAAAGATCCAGGCGATCTTGGTGGCGATGAGGGCGAGGATGGAGTTGTCCTGATCCTCGATCATGCCAAAGGCACCGTTCTCAAAGCCGAAGCCCTGTGCAAACCACAGGATGACGGTGGAGATCAAAATCACAGAGCCGGCACGCTTGATAAAGGACCAGCCGCGCTCCCAGGTGGCACGGAACACGTTGCCCCAGGCAGGCACATGGTAGGCAGGCAGCTCCATGACAAAGGGTGCGGGGTCGCCCGCAAAGACCTTGGTCTTTTTCAGGATAATGCCGGAGCAGATGATGGCTGCCATGCCGATGAAGTAGGCGGACACCGCCACCAGCGAGGAACCACCAAACAGGGCACCAGCAATAAGACCGATGATGGGCATCTTGGCACCGCAGGGGATGAAGCAGGTGGTCATGATGGTCATGCGGCGGTCACGCTCGTTCTCGATGGTACGGCTTGCCATAACGCCCGGCACGCCGCAGCCGGTACCCACCAGCACCGGGATAAAGCTCTTGCCGGACAGACCGAACTTGCGGAAGATACGGTCCATGATAAATGCCACGCGGGACATATAGCCCACGTCCTCCAGGATGGACAGCAGGAAGAACAGCACCAGCATCTGGGGCACAAAGCCCAGCACGGCACCTACGCCTGCCACGATGCCGTCCATGATCAGACCGTACAGCCAGCCTGCCACGCCAATGCTCTCCAAAAAGCCGCCCAGGGCGTTCGGTACGATCTCACCAAACAGCACATCGTTGGTCCAGTCGGTGGCAAAGGTGCCAATCGCCCATCCGCCGTCTGCAATGGAGGTGCCCATGGACAAAGAGTACATCAGGTACATGATCACCGCAAAGATGGGCAGTGCCAGAAAACGGTTGGTAACGATCTGGTCGATCTTATCGGAGACGGTCAGGTTGTCCCGGCGCTCCTTCTTTTTCACTGCGCTGCTCACCACCGTGTTGATGTAGGCATAGCGCTGGTTGGTGATGATGCTCTCGGCGTCATCGTCCATTTCCTTCTCGCAGTCCTTGATGTGCTCATCGATGTGGTCCGTCAGGTCCTTATCCAGCTTTAGCTCTTCCAGCACTTTTTCGTCCCGTTCAAAGAGCTTTACGGCGTACCAGCGCAGGAACCGGTCGTCCACCCTGCCCTGAATGGATTCCTCGATGTGGGCAATGGCGTGCTCCACGCTACCGGTAAAGACGTGGGGCAGCTCCCCGGTCTTTGCCGCCTTTGCCGCTGCCATAGCCGCCTTTGCTGCGGCGGCGGTGCCCTCGCCCTTCAGGGCGCTGATCTCCACCGCCTGACAGCCCAGCTCTGCGCTGAGTTTTGCCAGGTCGATCTTGTCGCCATTCTTCCGCACCAGATCGATCATGTTCACCGCCATGACCACCGGGATGCCCAGTTCAATGAGCTGGGTGGTAAGGTACAGATTTCGCTCGATGTTGGTGCCGTCGATGATGTTCAGGATCACATCGGGCTTTTCCTTTACCAGATAGGTACGGGACACCACTTCCTCCAGCGTATAAGGGGACAGGGAGTAGATACCCGGCAGGTCCTGAATGATGACGTCCTTTTCCCCCTTCAGTCTGCCTTCCTTCTTTTCCACCGTAACACCGGGCCAGTTGCCCACATACTGGTTGGAACCGGTGAGATTATTGAACAGGGTGGTTTTGCCGCAGTTGGGGTTGCCGGCAAGTGCGATCTTTATGCTCATTGTGTATACCTTTCCTCCCTCGTCCGGATCAGACTACTTCGATCATTTCGGCATCTGCCTTGCGGACGCTCAGCTCGTAGTTGCGCACGGTGAGCTCCATGGGATCTCCCAGAGGTGCCACCTTGCGGACGTAGATCACCACACCCTTGGTGATGCCCATATCCATGATGCGGCGCTTTACAGGACCTTCGCCGTGGAGCTTTGCCACCGTGACGGTGTCGCCTACCTTAACATCTTTCAGCGTTTTCATTGTCAGCTTTCCTCCTCTGTCTGTTTATTCCGGGGGCTTCCGGCAGGAAGCCCCCCAAACAGTGCTGCTGCACTGCTCAGCCGATCATAATGCGGTTTGCCATGGTCTTGTCCAGCGCAATGCGGCTGTCCTTGACCTGCAGGATCAGGTTCCCTGCGATCTCATTGACCACTGTCACCCGACTTCCCACCACAAAGCCCAACTCTGCAAGGTGCAGACGGATCTCGTCCTTACCGGTGATCTTTCTGATGGTGACGGTCTCCCCTGCTTTTGCCATTGTCAGAGGCATCATACACATCCACTCCTTTGCCGGTACCGCCCGGGTCTTCCCTCGCGGTTAGTTAATCGTAACTATCAGCACGGACAGTTTACGCCTACTAACCCTTCTTGTCAATAGTTTTTTCACAATTAAAGTTAGTTTATACAAACTAGCAGTTTTTTCTTCAAAAATTCTTTCGATTTTTATCAGAATTAACAACGACTAACTCATTTTATTGAGGTAAAGTTAGCTGTTGTTTACAATTTAAGAGGTATTCTTCTCCGTTTCGTTGTGGAAGTTTGCCATATTTCCTGCCTGTACAATGACACAGCCGCAGGATGCAGTGGTCCGTCTGCTTCCTGCGGCTGCGTGTCAAAAGGAGGATCTTCCCTCACCGACGCAGGATACGCCGGTGAGTGCCAGAATAAAAAAGAGAGTATTTTAATAGAGAATGTCGTATTGAATGTCAGGGTCCGTCTCACGCCGCCACCGCAAGGCGAAGGATAGGGGTGCCGCTGTGGTACAGCCGCAGGTACACCGCTGTGCACTTGCGCAGCTGGTCAAAATGCCGCTGCGCCGCCTCCGGGTCCCCGTATGCCTTCCAGCAGCCGCAGCAGGTAAAGTTCTGCCCACGGTTCTGGATAAAGCCCTCCACATCAGGCAGAGGATAGCCCAAAAAAACGCCGATCTCATGAGGGAATTCTCCCTCACAGCAGAGCCGCTGGGACAGCTGGTCCAGCAAGGTCTGCCATGGCTGCCCCTGCCTTGGCAGGCGGTAGCCTGTCCGGGCAAGAAAGTTCCGGACCGCCGGGTCCTGCAGCACCGCAGCCAGCCGATTGGCACGGTAGACGTACACCAGATACCGGTGGGTGAGGACGCAGCCCTTCAGCACCCGCACCCGGAGCCCCTTGGGTTCCAGCTGGACATTCCAGTTTTTCACCCGCCGGGCAAGGTCGGCACTGTCCCGGGTCTCGTAGCGGAACAGTCCCCCGGGCTTCAGGCTCGCCAGCACCGGGGCGCACTGCTCCAGCATCACAGTCTCAAAGTTGCGCTCCATCTTCTGCCCTCCTGCAGTGGTTTTGGGGGTAGTGTTCCCTGCTCCCCGGTCTGTTAGTAGTTAGATATTTCTAACCATCATTGCAAAAAAGAAACGGTACACCCGGTGGGTCCGGGTTGCCGTGGGATGAAGGTTAGTTATTTCTAACTTATCTGTATCTTACCACAGCTCCGGGGGTTTTGTCAACGGGTCCATTCAAAAAAGTTATTTGTAACAAACTCGCTTTGCTTTTCTGCTGTCTTTTTGCCCCGGCTGTGATATAATAGGGCTGTCTTTTCCGCCTCCGGCACCCGGGGCGGTGCATTTCATGCAGGAGGTCTCTCATGGCACAGTTCATTTCCCCCGCCGCCCTTGGGGCGCTGATCACCACCCGGCTGGACCCGGAACCCACCGCACCACTGGTGGTGGCGCTGGACGGGCGCTGCGGCAGCGGCAAGACCACCCTTGCCGCTGCCCTCCGGGCACAGTTCCCGGCGTGCAGCCTGCTGCACACCGATGACTTTTACCTGCCTCCATCGCAGCGGGTGGAAAACTGGCAGCAGATCCCCTGCGCCAACATGGACCTTGCCCGGTTATGCCGGGAGGTGCTGGAGCCTGCCTGTGCCGGGCAGTCCTGCCTTTACCGGGGCTATTCCTGCCGGGAGGGGAGCTACCTGCCTGCCCGGCAGCTGCTGCCCCAGCCTCTGGTGATCCTGGAAGGCAGCTACAGCCACCACCCACTGCTGGCGCAGTACGAGAGCCTGCGGGTGTTCGTGACCTGCTCCAAGGCAGAGCAGACCTACCGACTGCAGGTACGGGAGGGGGAGCGGTATCCCGCCTTTGCCGCCCGGTGGATCCCTCTGGAGGAGGGGTATTTTGCACAGTACGGCATTGAAGCGGCAGCAGATTTTGTGGTGGATACCACCGCAGGCGGGACGATTTAAAATGCCCTCCGCTTAGCTCTGGGCATATTCAGCGGAAATAGATTTTTAAATTTCGGAATACCGGAGCGTCTGCGGACGCTCCGTCACGGCTTGTGCTGTGCCACCTCCCCTGGAGCGGGGGAGTCTTTCCCCAAAGGGGGGAAGGCTTTTGGCAAGACCGCCAACTTCACCGCACCGCCAAAGGCTCCCCCAAGGAGGGAGCTGCCGCGCAGCGACTGAGGAGGAATAGATCGGTGGAGCCCACTGCATTGGGCTTGTCAAGGGCGAGCAGCCCTTGAACCGTTGGGGGGTGGGTGGAGTCCAGAGGAGCGTCCCAGCCGTTGGCGGTAAACAGAAAGCTGCCCCTGCAGCACCGAACGGAAATAATCATTGAAACGAACAAAGCCGGACAGCTTACGGGCTGTCCGGCTTTTGGTTTGGGTCGATTTACAGGCTGTTACTTATTCTTGTACATATCCTGATAGTAGTTCTGGTAATCACCGCTGGTGACGTGGTCCATCCACTCCTGATGATCCAGGTACCAGTCGATGGTCAGCACGATGCCCTTTTCAAAGGGGGTCTCGGGGTACCAGCCCAGATCGTTCTTGATCTTGGTGGGGTCGATGCCGTAGCGGCGGTCGTGACCCAGACGGTCTGCCACGTGCTTGATCAGGTCCTCGCTGATGCCCTCGTCCTGCAGACGGTCGTGGAGCTGGCTGATGATGGTCTTAATGATAAAGATGTTGGGACGCTCGTTGTGACCGCCCACGTTGTACACCTCACCGATCTTGCCGCCGTTTGCCACCATGTCGATCGCCTTGCAGTGGTCCTCCACATACAGCCAGTCGCGGATCTGCATACCGTCGCCGTAGACCGGCAGCTGCTTGTGGTGCTTGACGTTGTTGATCATCAGGGGGATCAGCTTCTCCGGGAACTGGTAGGGACCGTAGTTGTTGGAGCAGCGGGTGATGTTC